>NZ_JBICSP010000007.1:0-348781 GCF_043197135.1 Actinoplanes sp. NPDC049265
CGAACGCATGATGCGCGACGCCAAAATCACCCAAATCTACGAAGGCACCAACCAGGTCCAACGCATCGTCATGGCCCGCCAACTCCTCAAGGACTGACCGGGTGGACGACGATCTCGGTCAGCACGTCGAGGTGCCGCGCACCGTCCGCCGGGTGGTGTCGATCGTTCCGTCGCTCACCGAGACGGTCGCCGTCACGGCGCCCGGACTGCTGGCCGGCGCGACCGACTGGTGCACGCATCCGGCCGGCCTGGACGTGCCACGGATCCGCGGGACCAAGAACCCCGACGTCGCCGCGATCGCCGCGCTGCGCCCCGACGTGGTGCTGGCCAACGAGGAGGAGAACCGGGCGGCCGACCTGGCCGCGATGCGCGACGCCGGGCTGGCCGTCTGGGTCACCCGCGTACGTACCGTGCCGGAGGCCTTCACCTCGCTGCTGCGGATGCTGACCGCCGCCTGCCGGCTCGACGTACCCGGCTGGCTGCCCGCGGCCGAACGGGCGTGGGCGGGCGTGTCCGGCGTACCCCGCGGCCGTGCCGTCGTCCCGATCTGGCGCCGCCCGTGGATGGTGGTCGGGCGGGACACCTTCACCGGCGACGTCCTGTCCCGGCTGGGCGTGGTCAACGCCTACGCCGGGCACGACGAGCGCTATCCCAAGGTCCCGCTCGACGAGTTGCTCGCCGCCACACCAGACCTGGTCGTGCTGCCGGATGAGCCGTACCTGTTCACGGCCGACGACGGGCCGGAAGCCTTTCCCGGCGTGCCCGCCGCCCTGGTCAACGGCCGGTTGCTGACCTGGTACGGGCCCAGCCTGGTGGACGCGCCCCGGCTGCTGACCGCGCAGCTCGACACCGCCGCACCTCACCGTTCTCTCTGACCGGCGGTGAGGTCGTCGCCATGCTCGAGATCGTGCCGGCTGAACACGCTGTTCGGGGCCGAACGACCGGACTGAGCACGCCGGGTCACGTTCAGCGTGACACCCGGTGCAGGGCGGCGAGCGCGGCGACGATCTCGTACTCGCGGTCGCGTTTCGCCTCGGCCACGACGGAGCCGATCGTCAGCCGGTATTCCCGCGCCGCGTCGCCGAACCGGTCCAGCTCGGCGTACGCGTCGGCGAGCCCCCGATGGGCGGAGGAGCGGGCCCGCTGATCGTCCGGGCTGACGCTTGCCTCGGTCAGTACCAGCTCGAACTGGCGGATCGCCGCGGCCGCGTTCCGGTCCGGGTCGCCGGCGAGGCGGCGCAGGTGGGCGCGGCCGTACTGATTGCGCAGCTCCAGCCGCAGGGTGGTGGGCGGAAGGTCCAGGCCGAGGGTCTTCCCGGCCCGGTCGAGGAACAACTCGGTGGCGTCGCCCGCGTCCCGCTCCGCCTGCCGCCCCTGAAACAGGGCGACCGCGGCGGTCTCGTCGGCGGAGAATTCATGGTCGGGCTCCGCGGCCATCGCCTCGTTGAGATGAAACGCGGACAGAGACTCGTATTCGAGCCGGAGCACGCGGTCGTCCTCCCGTTCGGCCAGGTGCCGGTAGGCCATCGCGAGCTGCGCCATCGAGTTCGACGTCGACCGGTGGCCGAGCTCGTCGGTGTGGCTCAGGCCGTTCTCGGTGTGCGTGATGCCCGCGCGCAGGTCGTTCACGTCGCCGTCGCCGCCGGCCAGCTCGAAGCGGCGGAGAAGGGCGAGGCCGAGATTCAGCGACGCCTTGGCCCACTGCTCGGCGTTGAAGATCGGGGTGATGATCTCCAGGGCCGCCTCGGCCGCCCGGATCGCGGCCTCGGTGTTCTCCATCGGATCGCCGAGCTTACGGTTGGCGTACGCGAAGGCCAGGGTGTACTGCGTCATCGCCCACCGGGGGGTGTCACCGGCACGCAGCCGGGCGGGCAGCGCGGACCGCAACGCGAGCACGGCCCGCTCGCCGTTCTCCGGATCCTGGTCGAGCAGTGAATAGCAGATGCCGAGGTTGTGCATGCCCGTACCCCACAACGCACTGTCGGCCTCTTCGTCGATGCCGTCGAGGGCCTCGAGGAAGCCGGCGACCGCGGCCTCCAGCAGCCGTTCTCTCGTCGCCCGGTCGGTGTTCCGCGCGCCCCGCAGTTGCAGGTCGATCGCGCGCTGCACCAATCCGGCCGACGAGGCGCCCGGCGTCGGGATGGCCGGGGCGTCGAGGGCGTCGAACTCCCGGCGCGCTGCCTCCAGAGAGGCGCGGGTGCGGTGGTGGAGCGCGGGTTCGGCATCCGGTGTCCGTACGCGAAGGGCCGCCTCGTAGGCCGCGATCGCCGCCGCGATGTTGTCCCGCCGGTTCCCCTCGCGGCGATACATGTACGCCGATCCCAGGTTCTGCTGGCTCACGCCCCACTCGCGGCGGCTCGTCTCGGGTGTCTGGATCCGCAGCGCCGCCCGCAACATCAAGAGCGCCTTCTCGTGGTCGTCCCGCGCGATCAGCACCGAACCCAGGTTGCCGAGCGTCTGTCCCCGCAGCAACCGTTCTTCGTGTCCGTCGAGCCGGTCGAGGACCGCGACGGCGAGTTCGTAGTAGCCGATCGCCTCGTCGAGGTTGTCCGGCCGGTCGCCGTGGATTCGTTCCTGGACGCTCATGGCCAGCTGATAGAGACCGAACGCGAGGACCGCCGGCTGATCCCCGTCGAGCAACGTGGACACGCCGGCCTTGAGGAGCTGGATCGACCGTTCGAGGTTGTCGGCGCGGTTCCCGTGTGGCAGTTCGGCGTACTGGATGCCGGCGGCGATGAGCTCGGCGGGTGATGGCGTGTCCTCGGACGTCATGATGCAATCGTCCCCATGCACGCGACAGTACCCGCGGGGCAACACGAGCGATCGGTCGTGAAGACTCTCCGGTTCGGCGTCACCGCCGGGGATCGGCCGAGCATTTCGATCTCCCTCGAGCTGCCGGGGTTGTCGCGGCGGGCCGAGGCTCCGGTGCCGTCGATCGCGTTCGAACGCTCCGACGAACTCCTCATTCGGTGGTATCTGGAGGACTTCCGCCGCTATCCCGCCGAGCCCGCGCCGACGATCGCGGCCCGGGCCGCACGCCGGTTGGACGAGCTCGGTGAGGCACTGTTCGCCGCCCTGTTCGGCACCGGCGCGGGCGCCGACCTGTGGCGGGCGGCCGGCCCGGAGATCGCGGATCTGCGGATCGAAGTGGATCCGGCCTGCGACGAGGCGGTGCGGTTTCCGCTGGAGATGCTGCGCGAGGCCGGCTCCGGTCTGGTCCCGGCGGTCGCCGCCCGCGCGTTCGTCCATCAGCCGGCCGGCGCGGCGCCGGTTCCGCCGCGACGGCCGGGACCCTTGCGGATCCTGCTCGCGATCTGCCGTCCCCGGCTCGATCGGGACGTCCCGTTCCGCTCGGTCGCCGGTCGCGTGGTGGCTCTCGGCCGGCGGTTCCCGGATCTCGACGTTCAGGTGCTCCGGCCACCGACGTTCGGCCGGCTCGCCGACACCCTGCGGGACGCCGCGGAGCGCGGCCGGCCGTTCGATCTGGTTCATCTGGACGGGCACGGGGTTTTCGGCACGATCTCGGCGGCGGACGGCGAACACGTTCCGGAGGCCGACGTCACGCAGGGGTTCTTCCTCTTCGAGGACGCCGAGGTGGCGGAGAACATGATGCCGGTCGGCGGGGCCCGGCTGGGACGGGTGCTCACCGAGTTCGGGGTACCGCTGCTGACGCTGAACGCCTGCGGCTCGGCCCGGAGCGTCCCGTCGTGGGCCCGGGACGAGTCGTCACCCGAGCCGGCGGCCGATCAGCGTGCGACGTTCGGCTCGCTGGCCCTGGCCGCGCTCGACGGCGGTGTGCGGGGTGTCGTCGCGATGCGCTACGACGTCCATGTCGGAACCGCGGCCGTCTTCGTCGAGGAGCTGTACCGGCGGATCGTCGAGGGCGACGAGTTCGCGCAGGCGGTGTCGGCCGCCCGGCGTGAACTCGCCCGGCCCCGGGCCGGCGAACGGGACGACGACTGGCTGGTGCCCGTCGTTCACGCGAACGGCCCGATGTGGGTGACGACCGGCGCGCCGGCGCTGACCACCGGGCCACCGGCTGCGGCCGATCCCGCGGAACTCGACAGCGCCGACGACGTGATGATCCTGCTCGACCGGGCTTTCGACGGCGCCGACGTGGTGCACCTGGGTGGCCTGATCGGAAGCGGGAAGTCCACCGTCGCGCGGGTGTTCGGCGATTGGTACCGCCGCACCGGCGGCATCGGCACGGTCGTACGCGTCTCGCTGACCGACGACGACGCCGTCTCGACCGCCGGCCCGGCCGACCGGGCTTTGTGGATCATCGACGACGTCGATGTCGCGGCCCCGTGGCATCCGGCCGGCCGGTCGGATGGCGACCGCGAGCGTCTCGGTGACCTGGTCGGCCGGCTGACCGGTGGCGGTGCCAAGGTGCTGCTGATCGCGTGCGGCGGGCTGGACTGGCTCGGCGTCCGCGTCGAGCGGGTGAACACGCAGGTGCTGACGTCCGCCGACTGCTCGGCCGTGGCCGCGGGCCGCGCCGCGTCGGCGGCGGAGCTATCGCGGGGCAACCTTCTCGCGCTGTTGGGCGTGCTCGACGGGCCGGCGGTCACCGAGCCGGCGGTCCGGGCCGCGGCCCGGGTGCTGCGGCACCGATTCGGCGGCGGCGACAAGCTGATCCTGAGCCTGGTGGGCTGGTTCCGCGGCACCGTATCGGCACTGCACCTGAGCCGGAGCGCCACCCGGTTGGGTTCGCCGTTGACCTACGAGCCGGCCCGCGAACTGCTCGAACGCGTCGCCGACTGCGGTCTGCTGGCCCCGCGACCGGCCGATTTCTATGCCGTCCACCCGCTCCTTCCGGCAGTCCTGCGGGCCGCCGACGTCGCTCCACCGGATCCCGTCCGGGCCGGCGAGGCGTGCGGCGCCGAGTTCGACGCGTACGGGCACGCGCTGTCCTGGGGCCATCAGAGCGGCGAACGCGCCATTCTGCGGCTCATCGCCGCGGACGAGGAAAATCTGCTGAAAGCGGTGCCGGCGAGCCTGCGCGGCGGCCACGCCGAGGCGGCGCTCGGGCCGATGCAGGCGCTCCGCGCTCTCTACGCCGGACAAGGCCGGCCGGAGGCGTGGCTCGCGGCGCTCGACCTGCTGGTGCCCGCGATGATCGGCCCGGACGGGCTGCCGCGCACCGATCTGACCCTGCGGGCGCCGCTGTCCGTGACGATTCTGCGCGGCTACTGCCTGGAGCGGGCCACCGGCCGCGGTGAGGCCGCGTTGGCCGCCCGGATTCGGGACTCGGCCGGCGCCGACCGCTCCGGCGGTGCGGCGACCCGCACCCGGGCGCTGGAACTGGGCCGGAGCGAGGACGAGGCCGATGTCCGCGAGGCGGTCAACCTGGCCAACCGCCTCGGCGATCAGCAGCTCGAGGCGTCCATGCTGATCCAGCTCGGCCATCTGCACCGCCGGGCCGGCGACGCCCGGTCGGCGTCGGTCGCGCGCACCTGTTTCCTGGAGAGCCTCCGGATCGTCGGAGACCGCGACTATTCGGTCATCGCCCGGGCGTTCGAGGGCCTCGGCGCGACGGCGATCCGGCGCGCCGAGATCCTGGCGCAGGAGGACGCGCAGCGCCGGTACGACGCCGGCGAGCTGGCCGGCGGACCGGGTTCGATGATCGAGATCAAGTTCCCGCCGGAGGCCGCCGAACTGGTCCGGCAGGCCCGGCGCCACTACGAGAACGCGATCACGGCGGTCGCCGACCGGCCGGACCTTCTCGCGCCGCTGCACTACAGCCTGGCCGGCATCGAACGCATCATCGGCGACCTCGGGCGCGCGGCCGACCATCTGCACCAGGCGCTCGCCACCTACGTCCGCCGCGGCGACCTTGCCCGCGCCGGCCAGGCCCGGCACCTGCTGGCGTTGATCATGTTGAAGGCGGGCCGCACTGAGGACGCCCGGGTCTATGCCGAGCAGGCCGAACGGGACATCCTCGCGGCCGGTGTCACCGACGGTCTGGACGATGTGCGGCAGTTGCTGTCCGGTATCGGGAGGTCAACCGTCTGACCGGCCGGCCTCGTCCTCCAGGGGTGGCCGCGCGGTGGACGGCGGCTGGTCGCCCGGCCCGGCCGGGTCGGATGCGGCCGCCGGCCGGCGCAGCAGCAGCCGGCGGCGGTCCTCGTTCAGTTGCCGCTCGTCGGAGCTGTCCCAGCGCCGCTGGAACTTCGCCGGGGACTCCTCGTCATCGGTCATGGGCTGTCCTTCACTTTTGTCCACCCCGGTCCCGGAGCGGTCACCGAGGAGATCCACCGGAACCCGGATCGCCGGCCGAGGCCCGGCGGTGACCAGACCTGCGCCTCGAGGCGGAAGCCGGCCCGGTCGTGGCCGGCGCCGCGCCCGAGCTGGACGGTCGTCTCCTCCTGTACCTGCTCGGCCGTCTCCAGCCAGTCGTGCGAGGTGAGGATGGGCACGAGGGCGACCTTTTCCTCGGACAGCAGCGCCGGCCCGGCACCGGCATCGGAGCGCAGCTCGTAGACGTACAGAACCTTGCCGTCGTCCTTCAGCCGGAACCGGCGTACGCCGCGGTTGACGAGCGTGACCGTCGCGACCACCATGAGGCCGTCCACGCTCTCGTACATCGCGGCCGCGACGGACAGCTCCGCACGCGGCGCGAACAGGCGGCCGCGAGCGAACTTCAGGTAGGCCCAGCCGCCACCGACGATCACGGCCAGCGCCGTCGTCGCGTCTTTCGCGACCTGCACGATCTGAACCGCGGTGGCCATGTGGCTATGCTATCGATCCGCGTCATCCTCCTGTCCCGGCTCACCCGGCGCGTCGACCGTGTCAAGGCGTGGTGCGACGTAGGGCACCAGGCTGACGTCATTCGTCCAGATGCCGGATGTTCAGCTGATCAACTGTTCACCTCGGGGCCAATCGCGGTTACGATCGTCCAGTCCGCTCACGAGGCGGGCGCACACCCGTGCCAGACGCCGGACAGGCGGCTGACCACGGTCCACGCCTGGAGGCACCGCATGCGACCCGTGCAGCTGCTCGACCCCGATGGTGAACTCCGCTACGACCCAGACTGGCCGATCGAGGTCACGCCCGATCTCTGCCAGGGCTTCTACCGGCAGATGCGCCTCGCCCGTCGCTTCGACGAGGCCGCCCTGACCCTGCAACGGCAGGGTGACCTGGGGCTGTGGCTCCAGTGCCTCGGGCAGGAGGCGGCACAGGTCGGTTCGATCACGGCCCTGCGCGCCACCGACCACGTCTTCCCCAGCTATCGCGAGCACGCGGCGGCCATGGTGCGCGGCGTGTCCCCGGCCGACCTGCTCGCCCAGTGGCGCGGCGTCCGGCACAGCGGCTGGGACCCCGACCGGCACCGCTTCCACATCTACACGCTGGTGCTCGCCGCTCAGCTGCCGCACGCCACCGGGTACGCCATGGGCGTGCGACGCGACGGGGCCGACGAGGTGGTCGCGGTCTACTTCGGTGACGGCGCCTCCAGCCAGGGCGAGGCCAACGAGTCGTTCAACTGGGCGGCCACGGCCGGCGTACCCCTGCTGTTCTTCTGTCAGAACAATCAATGGGCCATCTCCACACCGACCACGACGCAGATGCGCGCGCCGCTGCACCAGCGCGCGACCGGCTTCGGCATGGGCGGGTACGCCGTCGACGGCAACGACGTCATCGCCGTCCACGCGATGACCAAGGCACTGACCGAGCGGATCCGCTCCGGCGCCGGCCCGATGCTGATCGAGGCCATGACCTACCGGGTGGCCGGCCACAGCACGTCGGACGACCCGACCCGCTACCGATCGGCCAGCGAGCTGGACGAGTGGTCGGCCCGCGACCCGATCGCCCGGCTGGAGAAGCTCATGGTCCGCCGGGGCTGGCTCGGCGACGACTTCCGGGCCGAGGTCGACGCCGAGGCCGAGGCCCTGGCCACCGAGACCGCACGGGTCTGCCGGGCGATGCCGGTGGGCGACGTCGCCGACCTGTTCCGCACCGTGTTGGCCGAGGAGACCCCGCTGCTGACGGCCGAACGGACGCAGTACCAGCAACTGGTGGCGTCGTACCTCGACTGACCGATCCGCGCGCCGAACAGGAGTTCCGATGACCACTCTCGCCCTGTCCAAGGCCATCAACACCGGCCTGCGGCAAATCCTCGAGGACGACCCGAAGAGCATCGTCATGGGCCAGGACGTCGGCGGGCTCGGCGGCGTGTTCCGGGTGACCGACGGCCTGCAGAAGGACTTCGGCACCGACCGGGTGATCGACACCCCGCTGGCCGAGGCCAGCATCGTCGGCACCGCCATCGGGCTGGCCCTGCGCGGCTACCGCCCGATCTGCGAGATCCAGTTCGACGGCTTCGTCTACCCCGCCTTCAGCCAGATCGTCGCCCAGCTGGCCAAGTTGCGCGCCCGCACCGGCGGCAAGGTGGCCGTGCCGGTGGTCATCCGCATCCCGGTCGGCGGCGGCATCGGCGCGGTCGAGCACCACAGCGAGTCCAACGAGGCCTACTTCGCCCACACCGCCGGCCTGCGGGTGGTGTGCTGCTCGGACGCCCAGGACGCGCACTGGATGCTGCGGCAGGCGGTCGAGTCCGACGACCCGGTCATCTTCTACGAGCCCAAGCGGCGGTACTGGACGAAGGCCGAGGTGGCCGACGACCCGGACGACGCCCGCGTGCTGCCCTTCGACCGCGCGCGGGTGGTCCGCGCGGGCACCAGCCTCACCCTGCTGACCTATGGCGGCATGGTGCAGACCTGCCTGGACGCGGCCGAGGCGGCCCGCGAGGACGGGCGCGACCTCGAGGTGATCGACCTGCGCTCGCTGTCGCCACTCGACCTGGCCACGATCACCACGTCGGTGGCCAAGACCGGCCGCTGCGTGGTCGCGCACGAGGCGCCGACCTTCGCCGGGCTCGGCGCCGAGATCGGGTCCGCCGTCTCGGAGAGCTGCTTCTATCACCTGGAGGCGCCGGTGCTGCGGGTCGGCGGCTTCAACACGCCCTATCCCCCGTCCAAGTTCGAGGACCAGTATCTGCCCGACCTGGACCGGGTGCTCGACGCGGTCGACCGCTCGTTCAGGTTCTAGGAGCCTCCTCAGGAGTCTTTGAGCGCCTCGGTGAGCGGCTGGGTCGCGTTCCACGACTGCAAGATGATCATGGACTCGCTGTGCTGGAAGTCGGCCACCGCCCAGACGTCACCGAGCAGGATGTCCCGCAGGTGGTGCTGGTCGCGGACCAGAAACGTCAGCAGCAGGTCCCATTGACCGGTCACCAGCTGGACCGACCGCACCTCGGGGATGGCCCGCAGGGCCTCCACCGTCTCGCGCACCGGCTTGCCCTGGCGCAGCTGGATCGCGACCATCACCTCGACCGCGTACCCCAGCGCGGACGGGTCGACGTCGGCCCGGAAGCCTCGCAGCACACCGCGTTTCTGCAGGCGGTCGAGGCGCTCGCCGACCGAGGTCGGTGACATCTGGATCGACCGGGCGAGCGCGCGATTGGAGAGGCGCGGGTTCTCGATGAGCAGCTCCAGCAGGCGGCGGTCAGTGGCGTCGATCGCCTCGCCGTTCCGGTCCATGTCTCTCGCCTCCCCCGCCGGCCGCCTCCACCGCGTTTGATTATCCCCTCCGGCCCAGGCCGGACGGCCGCCGGGCGGAGAACCGTCTCCCCGGTCCGTGCCACCTGTGCCCCGGGCGCCGCTTCCCGGGCCCACGCGGGTCGATATTTCCCCGGTGACGCAAACGATCAAGCTGATGATGACCGGGCTCGCGCTGGCGGCGCTGGCCGGCTGCGGTACGGCGTACGCGAATCAGAATCCGTCGGCGTGGGTCAATCCCCCGGCCGCGGCCGCACCCCCGATCGAGCCGACGGCCAAGCCCGAGCCGAAGCCCACGCCGAAGCCGAAGCCGAAGCCCACCATCACCAAGCCCTCGTCGAAACCGGTCGTACGGCACGGCGGGCCGGCCAACAGCCTGATGCGGACCGGAACCGCCGGGGTGGCGCTGACCTTCGACGACGGCCCCGACCCGGTCCAGACCCCGGCCCTGCTCGACCTGCTGGCCGACCAGCACGTCAAGGCCACGTTCTGCCTCGTCGGCCGGCAGGCCCGGGCGTACCCCGCCCTGGTCCACCGGATCGCCGCCGAGGGCCACACCCTGTGCAACCACTCCTGGTCGCACAGCCTGACGCTCGGCCGGACCAGCCCGGCGGCGATCCGCGCCGACCTGACCCGGACCAACGAGGCCATCCACGCCGCGGCACCGGACGCACCCGTCGCCTACCTGCGCGCGCCGGGCGGCAACTTCACCCCGGCCCTGGTCAAGGCCGGCCGCGACCTGGGCATGACCTCGATCTACTGGGACCTCGACCCGCGCGACTGGGACCACCCGGCCGGCGAGTCCGACCGTGCCCACATCGACCGGCTGATCAGGACGGTGCAGAAGCACACCCGCCGCGGCTCGATCATCCTGTCGCACGACCGCGGCCAGCCGGACACGATCGCCGCGTACCGCACGCTCCTCCCCTGGCTCCGGGCCAGGTACGAGTTGACCGCCCGGCCGGACGAGGGGTGACCGCACACCGGTCGTTGCCCGGCCGCGGCGTTCACCGTCACGGTTCGGCACCGGCGCGCCGGCCACCGCGCAAACCCGGCGCCAGGGGCAAAACGATTGATTACCGTCGCTGCCATGCAGAGATCATCTTCCCGGCAGCGGCGCTGGCTGATCCTCGCGACCGCTGTGGCGATCGGCGTGATCCCGGTGGCCGGACCACTGCCGGCCGGCGCCGCGAACGCATCGGCCGAGGTGGCACCGGCGGTGCGGCAGCAGCTGGCCCACGGCGGATCCACACCCTTCTGGGTGTTCCTGCGCGGATCGCCCGGCCTGCCGGCCCGGTCGACCGCCGGCGCCGTACACCGGCAGCTCACCCAGCGGGCCACGAGCACGCAGGCCGGGCTGCGCGAACTCCTGACCGAGCGGAAGGCCACCTTCGAGGCGTTCTGGATCGCCGACGCGATCCGCGTGGTCGGTGACTCCGCCCTGCTGCGCGACATCGCGGCCCGGCCCGAGGTCGCCCACATCGAACCGGAGCCAGCCGCACTGTCGGTGACGCCACCGAAGGCGACGGCCGACGACGTTCCGCCACCGGTCGCCGGGGTCGAGTGGAACCTGCACCGCATCGGCGCCGACCAGGCCTGGAACGTCGGCGGCAGCCAGGGCGAGGGCATCGTCGTCGCCAACATCGACTCCGGCGTGCTCGGCGACCACCCCGCGCTGGCCGGCACCTACCGCGGCCGGTTCAGCACCGGCACGGCCGACGACGGCTACAACTGGTTCGATCCGACCGGCCTGTGCCCCGGCCCGTGTGACGACGACGGCCACGGCACCCACGTGATGGGGCTCGAGGCCGGACGTGCCGCCGATGGCAACCCCCAGATGGGCGTGGCCCCCGGCGCCCGGTGGATCGCGGCCAACAAGGGCAGCGAGGTCAGTGACCGGGTCCGGGCCGCGCAGTGGATGCTCGCACCGACCGACGCCAACGGCGAGAACCCCCGGCCCGACCTGGCGCCGGACGTCGTCAACATCTCGTGGTACTTCGGCAACGGCGGCGAGGACCTGTTCCGCCCCGTCCTGGACGCCTGGGTGGCGGCCGGGATCTTCCCGGTCGTCGCGGCCGGCAACAACGGCGGCAGCAGCGGCGCCTGTTCGACCAACACCTGGCCGGCCTCGTTCGACTCGGCCTTCGCGGTCGCCAACACCACCCCCGAGGACGCGGTGGCGCCGTCGTCCAGCCGTGGCCCCACCGCCGACGGGCGGATCAAGCCGGACATCGCCGCCCCCGGCACGTCGATCCGGTCGGCGTACATCGGTCCGGAGTTCAACGTCCTCGACGGCACCTCCATGGCGGCTCCGCAGGTGGCCGGCGCGGTCGCCCTGCTCTGGTCGGCCGTACCGGCCCTGGACGGCGACGTCGCGGCGACCCGCAAACTGCTCGGCGACACCGCGCACGACATCAACGACACCACCTGCGGGGGTACGGCCGGGAAGAACAACGTGGCCGGGGAGGGCCTGCTGGACATCGCCGCCGCGCTCCGGGCCGCCCCGAAGGGCACCGTCGGATCGCTGACCGGCACGGCCGGGCCGGACGCCCGCATCCAGCTCTCCGGTCCCAAGCCGAAGAACCTCAGCGCCGACGGGAGCGGCCGGTTCGAGCTGGCCCGCATGGTGCCCGGGAAGTACACCTACCGGGCCACCGCCTTCGGGTACCAGGACGCCACCGGTGAGGTGACAGTCCCGGGCGGCGGAACCGCCACCCTGCCGATCGACATGCGGCCGGTGCCGCGGGCGACAGTGTCCGGGGTGGTCCGGTCATCCGAGGGCCCGGTGACCGGCGCGACGGTCACCGTCGACAGCACCCCGGTCCGGGTCCGCACCGGCTCCGACGGCCGCTACCAGCTGCGGCTGCCGACCGGAGGCGGCTACCGGCTGACCGTCGAGTCGCCCAGCCGGTGCGCGCTGCCGGTGAACCAGACGGTCACCGTCACCGCCGACACGACGCTGGATGTCGGGCTGCCCGCGCGTACCGACCTCAACGGGGCCGACTACGTCTGCACCCGGCCGGCCGTCGGCTACCAGGCCGGCACCACCAAGCTCGCCCTCTCCGGCGCCGGCGGCGCCGTCGCCCAGGTGTCGCTGCCCTTCCCGGTCAAGGTGTTCGGCACGTCGTCGACCACCGCGTGGATCAGCACCAACGGCGCGCTCAGCGTCACCGGCCCGATCCCGCCGCCGTTCTTCGACGTGCTGCCGCAACTGCCCGACTCTTCCCTTCCGGTGGGGGCGGTGCTGCCGTTCTACTCGGTCCTGGACGTCGACGGCGCGGCCGGGATCTACACCAGCACGAGCGCCGACCAGGTCGTCGTGGAGTGGCGCGACGTCCAGGTGCTGCGCCCGCTCAACCGCACGCCGGAGGGTCGCATCTCGGTCAGCCTGGTGATGCGTCCGGACGGCACGTTCACCGTCAACTACCGGACCCAGAGCGGCAGCTGGTACGTACGCGGCCACAACGCCCTGATCGGCCTGCAGAACGGCGACGGCTCCAACGCCTTCGTCTACGGCGACCTGGAGAGGGTGGTGGCCGACGGTTCCGGCTTCACCATCCGCCCAGCGGCCAAGTAGCCACGGTGGCCCTTCGCGTCCCATCCTGGAACGCGAAGGGCTCCGCCGGGACCACGTCCGAGCGCTCATCCTCACGCTGAGCAGCGCTGCCTGACGCACAGTAGTTGCGTCGAGTGTCCATGTGAGCCCCTGATCGCCCGTGTCACGCTCGGCGAGTCGATCATCGAAACAAGGGGGCCGCGATGACCACCATTCGGGTCGTCCTCAACGGGACGGCCGTCGAGGCGCCGGTCGACGACCCGCGACGCTCCCTGCTGGACTTCCTCCGCGAGGACCGCGGGCTGACCGGGGCCAAGTTCGGTTGCGGCCAGGGTGGCTGCGGCGCCTGCACGGTGCTGGTCGACGGCGACCGGATCCTGTCCTGCCTGACCCTCGCCGTGCAGGTCGACGGGCGCGAGGTGGTCACGATCGAAGGTCTCGGCGAGCCGGGCGCATTGCATCCGGTGCAGGCGGCGTTCATCGCGCACGACGGGTTCCAGTGCGGGTACTGCACGCCGGGACAGATCTGCTCGGCCGTCGGCATGGCCGCCGAGCTGGAGCGGGGACTGCCCAGCAGGGCCGCCGCCGACGTGGCCGTAGCGCCGGCCTGGTCACCGCCCGAGGTGCGCGAGCGGATGAGCGGGAACGTGTGCCGGTGCGGGGCGTACAACGGGATCGTCGACGCCATCGTGGAGCATTTCGCCGACCCGGCGCGGAGCGGATCGTGAAGCCGTTCACCTACCTGCGGGCCGACGACGCCGCGACCGCGGTCGAGCTCGCCGCCGGCGCCGGCGGCCGGTACCTGGCCGGCGGGACGAACCTGGTCGACCTGATGCGGCAGGGCGTGGAGGCGCCCGGGGTGCTGGTCGACGTCCGGTCGCTGGCGCGCGGGATCGACGTCGAGCCGGACGGCACGCTGCTCCTGGGCGCCGGGGTCACCAACTCGGCGGTGGCCGGGCATCCGCGTGTGCGGGCGGAATTTCCGTTGATCTCCCGCGCGATTCTGAACGGGGCCACCGGGCAGATCCGCAACATGGCCACCGTGGGTGGCAATCTGCTGCAGCGGCCACGGTGCCTCTACTTCTACGACACCGCGGCCCGGTGCAACCGGCGCGAGGCCGGCGCCGGCTGCGACGCCGTCGACGGGGGTACGCACAACCACGCCGTACTCGGCCACTCCCCGCACTGCGTCGCCACCCATCCGTCCGACCTGTGCGTGGCCCTGGCCGCCCTGGACGCCCGCATCCACCTGCACGGGCCCGGCGGCGAACGCGTCGTCGCCCTGACCGATCTGCACCGGCTGCCCGGCGACGAGCCGTCGCGGGAGACCATCCTCGAACCGTACGAGCTGATCACCGCGGTGTCCGTGCCCCCGGCGCCGTGGGCCCGCCACTGCGTCTACCGCAAGGTCCGGGAGCGGGCCAGCTACGCGTTCGCGCTGGTGTCGGTGGCCGCCGCGCTCGACATCGACGACGGCGTCGTCCGGCGCTCGCGGGTGGCCCTGGGTGGGGTCGCCGCCAAGCCGTGGCGCTCGTACGAGGCCGAGCGGGTGCTCGACGGGCAACCGGCCGGCCCGGCCCTGTTCCTGGCGGCCGCCCGCACGGCGCTGGCCGACGCGGTCCCGCTGCCCGACAACGCCTACAAGATCCCGCTGGCCACCCGGTCGATAGTGGCGGCGCTGACCCAGCTGGCCGGCGCGGACGAGGAGGCGCGGTGAGCCTGGTGCGGAGGGCGGTCGAGCTGGCGGCGCGGCTGCTGCCCGACCGCGACCCCGATCCGCTGCTCGGGCGGACCGATCTGGTGCAGGGCCGGGCGCTGACCCGCCTGGACGGGCCGCTCAAGGTGACCGGCCAGGCGCCCTTCACCCAGGACGTCACGGTGCCGGGCCTGACCCACGCCGCCATGGTGTGCGCGACGCGGCCGGCCGGGCGGATCGCCACCATCGAGGTGGCCGAGGCCGAGGCCGCGCCCGGCGTACTGCTGGTGATGACCCACCGCAACGCACCGCCGATGAAGGCGCCGCCGCTGCTGATCACCCTCAAGGGCGCCTCGTTCACCCGCGCACCGGTCATGCAGGACGACCGGATCCGCTGGAACGGCGAACCGGTCGCGGTCGTCGTGGCCGAGACCGCCGAGCAGGCCCGGCACGCCGCCGGCCTGATCCAGGTCGGCTACGCCGGGAACGGACCCGCGCCGGTGGTCGACTTCGCGGCCGAGCTGGGCCGGGCCCGGCGCGCCGCGAACGTGCAGGGCGAACGGACCCGGATCGCCAAGGGTGACGTCGGCCGGGCCCGCGCGGCGGCCGAGCACGTGGTCGACCACCTCTACCGGACGCCGATGCACTACAACGCGGCGATCGAGCCACACGTCACAGTGGCCCGCTGGGACGACGCCGACCGTCTGACCGTGTGGGACGCCACCCAGGCGGTCACCCACACGCAGCTGACGCTGGCCGAGGTGTTCGGCGTACCGGCCGGGAACGTCCGGGTGATCGCCAAGTTCGTCGGCGGCGCCTTCGGCAGCAAGATGATCTGGAGCCATCAGCTGCTCTGCGCCGGCGCGGCCAGGTTGCTCGGCCGGCCGGTCCGGGCCGTGCTCACCCGGGAGGAGGTCTTCCGGGTCACCGGCGGCCGGACGCCGTCGGAGCAGCGCGTCACGCTGGCCGCGAACACCGCCGGCGGGCTGGCGGCGCTGAGCCACGAGGGCACCACGGCGATCGGGATCGACGACAACGGGTTCGCCGAGCAGTTCACCTTCCCGGCCCGCAACCTGTACGCCTCCGACACCCTCCTGGTCGACCAGCACGTGCTCGAGTTGCACATGCCGGCCAACGCGTCGATGCGGGCACCCGGCGACTCGATCGGCTCGTTCGCCCTGGAGTGCGCGATCGACGAGCTGGCCGAGCGGCTGGGCGTCGATCCGGTCGAGTTCCGGACCCGGCTCGAACCGGACCGCAACCCGGCCACCGGGCGACCGTTCTCCGCCCGGCACCTGCCCGAGGCGCTGGCCCACGGGGCCGACCGGTTCGGCTGGGACCGGCGCGACCCGGTACCCCGCTCGACCCGGCGCGGCGAGTGGTGGGTGGGGCACGGCATGGCGGTGTGCAACTACCCGTACGTCCGGATGCCGAACGGCAAGGCCGCCATCACGCTGCGGGCCGACGGCCGGGCGGTTGTGCGTACCGCCGCGCACGAGATGGGCATGGGCACCGCGACCGTCCAGGCCCAGCACGCCGCCGACCGGCTCGGCCTGCCGATCGGGGCGGTCACCTTCGAGTACGGCGACAGCGCGATGCCGGCCGGGATCCCGGCCGGCGGCTCCGCGCAGACCGCCTCGATCATCGCCGCGGTCACGGCGGCCGCCGGGCGACTGGTCAAGACGCTGCTCGACCTCGCGCCCGGGGGCAGCGTCCTGGCCGGCGCCCGGCCCCGCGACGTCGAGCTACGCGACGGCGGCCTGTACCGCCGCGACGGCGGTCCGGGACTCCCCTATCCGGCGCTGCTGCACGCGGCCGGCCGGGACGAGGTGACCGCCGAGGGAACCGAGTCGTTACCACTGGAGATGATGAAGTACTCGATGCAGTCCTTCGGCGCCCAGTTCTGCCAGGTCCGGGTCAGCGAGGTCACCGGCGAGATCCGGGTCGACCGCTGGCTCGGGGTCTTCGACACCGGCCGCGTGCTGAACCCGACCACCGCCGCCGGCCAGTTCCGCGGCGGCATCGTCATGGGCCTGGGCCAGGCGCTGACCGAGGAGGTGGCGGTCGACGGCCGCAACGGGCGCATCATGAACCCGTCGCTGGCGCACTACCACGTCCCGGTGCACGCCGACGTCCCGCCGATCGACGTGGACTGGCTCGGCCATCCCGACCCGCTGGCCCCGATGGGCGGGCACGGCGTCGGCGAGATCGGCATCACCGGGGTCGCCGCCGCGATCGCCAACGCCGTCCACAACGCCGCCGGTATCCGCCTGCGGAGCCTGCCGATGACCCCGGCGCGGGTGCTACCCGCGCTGATCGAGGCGGGCTGAGGCCGTTTTGCGGGAGATCCTGGCCGAGGTCGTGTCGGCGTGGCGGGCGGGCGAGCGGGCCGGGCTGGCCACCGTGGTCGGCGCCTGGTCGAGCGCGCCGCGGCCGGTCGGCGCGGCGATGCTGGTACGTGCGGACGGCTCGGTCGCCGGCAGCGTCTCCGGCGGTTGTGTCGAGGGGGCGGTGTACGAGCTATGCCGTACGGTCGGCGAGTCCCGGCAGCCGCGGCTGGCCACCTTCGGTGTGTCCGACGACGACGCGTTCGAGGTCGGCCTGCCGTGCGGCGGATCGATCGAGGTGCTGGTCGAACCGGCCGGCTTCGCGCAGCTCGACCCCCTGACCGCGCTGGTCGCGGCCGGCACACCGGTCGCGCTGCTGACCGTGGTGACCGGCGAGGCCGGACGCGTCGGCCGGCACCTGGTCCTGACCGCGACCGAGTCGGACGGTTCCCTCGGCGGCGACTGGGCCGAGGCCGCCGCGGTGGCCGCCGCGCGCCGGATGCTGGCCGCCGGGGAGACCGGCGTGCTGCGCTTCGAGCAGATGTCGGTCCTGGTCAACTCGTTCCCGGCGCCGCCTCGCATGCTGGTCTTCGGCGCCACCGACCATGCGGCCGCGCTGGCCCGGGTGGGTTCGTTCCTGGGCTATCGGGTGACCGTGGGTGACGCCCGGGCGGTGTTCGCCACCCCGGAGCGGTTCCCGGACGCCGTCGAGGTGGTGGTCGAGTGGCCCCACCGCTATCTCGAGGCCGAGGTCAGGGCCGGTCGGGTGGACGCGCGCACGGTGGTGTGTGTGCTGACCCACGACGCCAAGTTCGACGTGCCGGTGCTGGATGTGGCCCTGCGGCTGCCGCTGGCCTACGTGGGGGCGATGGGCTCCCGGCGTACCCAGGAGGACCGGCTCCACCGCCTGCGCGACACCGACCTGACCGACGCGCAGCTCGGCCGCCTGGCCGCGCCGGCCGGCCTCGACCTCAACGCCCGCACGCCCCAGGAGACCGCGGTCAGCGTCGCCGCCGAGATTCTGGCGGTACGCGGCGGCTCCACCGGCCGGCGGCTGAGCGGTCTCACCGGGCCGATCCACCGCGAGAGGCTCTAACCCCCGGCGATCTTCGCGCGCAGCCCGGCGATCATCGTCTCCTCCGCGAACGTCCAGCTCGCCTCCGGGCCGGTGGCCGAGGCGACCGCGCGGACCAGCGGGAACCCGTCGGCCGGGAGCTCGTCCAGGCGGGTCTCGAGCACGTCGCCGCGGGCGGCCTGGCTGCGTTCGAGCCCGACGCCGACGGCGAGCAGGGCGATGGTCTTGACCGCCGCGTAGGCGTCGGCGGGGCCGAGGCCGGCCTGGGCGAACGCGGCCAGCGCGACTTCGAACGAGGCCGTGGCCCGGGGGCCCTGCACGGGCCGCTGCCGCAGCGCGTGGAAGGCACCGGGGTGGGTGGTGGCGATCGTGGCGATCGCCGCGAGGAAGCCGCGCGCCCACTCCTCCCACGGCACCAGGTGCACCGGCAGCTTGGCGTCGACCAGCAGGGTCTCGACGATGCCGTCGGTGATGGCCTCACGGGTCGGCACGTGGTTGTAGAGCGAGGTCACGTGTACGCCGAGCACGGCGCCGATGCGGCGCAGGGTGACCGCGTCGGGGCCGTCGTCGTCGGCGATGCGGATCGCGGTACGCAGGATCTGGTCACGCGTCAACGAGGGCATGCGGCCATTCTCTCCGAACTCTTGACGTTACCTACAACGTAGGTCACTCTAACCTACATTGTAGGTAAGCCCTTCCCGGCCACAAGGAGCCGATGATGGAACTCGAGAAGAAACTGAACGAGCTGATCGAGCGGCACGGCGTGCCCGGCGCACAGCTCACCGTCCTCGACGGCGACACCCTGATCGAGGCGTCGGCCGGCGTGCTCAGTCTGCGCACCGGCACCCCGGCCACCACCGACGCGCTGTTCCTGCCCGGCTCGATCGGCAAGCTCTACACCGCGACGCTGGTGCTGATGCTCGTCGACGAGGGAAAGATCGACCTCGACACCCCGGTCCGCCACTACCTGCCCGGCCTCGAGGTCGCCGACACCACCGCACGGGACACGGTCACCGTACGCAATCTGCTCTGCCACACCAGCGGCTTCGACGGTGACGTCTTCCTCGACACCGGCCGTGGCGACGACGCCCTCGAACGCTACGTGGCGCAACTGGCCGACCTCCCGCAGATCTGCGCGCCCGGCCGGATCTGGAGCTACAGCAACAGCGGGTACGCGATTCTCGGCCGGCTGATCGAGGTCAGCACCGGGCTGACTTACGAGGAGGCCCTGCGTACCCGCCTCTTTGTGCCCCTTGATCTGCGACACACGGTGTCGTTCCCGGAGGACGCCATCCCGCACCCGCTCGCGGTCGGGCACGTTCCCGACCCGGCCGACCCGGCGACGCTGTCGGTCAGCCCGACCTGGGGGCTGTTCCGCTCGTCGGGCCCGATGGGCGCGTCGGTCGTGGCCAGCGCGAGCGACGTGCTGCGCTTCATCACCCTGCACCTGAACGGCGGGGTGACCGCGGACGGCACCCGGCTGCTGTCGGCCGACGCCGTGGCCCAGATGCGGACGCGGCAGATCGGCCTGGTCGACGACAGCATGCTGGGCGACGGCTGGGGCCTCGGCTGGATCCTCGACCACTGGGGCGACGTCGCGGTGATCGGCCACGACGGCAACTCCATCGGTCAGAACGCGTTCCTGCGGGTCGCCCCCGAGCAACGGTTCGGCTTCTGCCTGCAGACCAATGTGGAGAGTGCCCTGTCGCTCTACCAGGAGGTGGCCGCCTGGCTGTTCGGCGAGCGCCTGGGCGTGGGCCCGCGCCCCGAGCCGGAGCTCGTCGACGCGGCCACCGTGGCCGACCCGGCCCGCTACACCGGCACCTGGGAACGGGCCGGCATCCGCTTCGAGGTCACCGCGACCGACGCGGCGGAACTGCGCGCCACCTTCACCATCTCGCGCGACACCGCCGACGTGCAGAACCTGCCGCCGATGAACGACCTGCCGCTGAAGCCGGTCGCCCGCGACGACTCGTTCTTCCTGAAACTCCCGATCGCCGACAGCGACCTGTTGGCGGTGTTCTTCAACCCCGACGAGCCGGGCGGGCGACCGACTTACCTGCACTTCGGCGGCCGGGCCCACCGCCGGGTCGGCGGCTGAGCCCAGCACCGGGTCAGCGACTGAGCCCAGCACCGGGTCAGCGACTGAGCCCAGCACCGGGTCAGCGACTGAGCCCAGCACCGGGTCAGCGACTGAGCCCGGCACCGGGTCAGCGACTGAGCCCGGCACCGGCCGGATCAGACGGCGAGCATCCCGCCGTCCACCGCGATGTTCGCCCCCTGGACGAAGGACGCCCCCGGTGAGGCCAGGAACGCGATCACGGCGGCGATCTCGGCCGCCTGGGCGGGCCGCCGCGCCGGGGTGCCGGACGCGAAGGCGTTCATCTGGTCGAGCAGGTGCTCATTGGCCGGGGTGAGGACGACACCCGGGCTGACCGTGTTGATCCGGATGCCCTGGGGCCCGTACTCGGCGGCCCAGGACCGGGTGAGCGCCTCCAGCGCGGCCTTGGTCGCCGAGGTCAGCGCGATGCCGGGCACACCCTTGCTCGCGGCGGCCATGGACACGTTGATCACCGCTCCCTCGCCCCGCGCGGCCATGGCCGGGGCCAGCGCCGCGGTGAGCAGGAACGGCGCCCGCACGTTGACGGCGACGCGCCGGTCGAAGTCGTCGAGCGAGGTGTCCGCGCTGGGTGCGTAGACGCCCGGCTCGAACGCGTTGTTGACCAGGACGTCGACCCCGCCGGTGACGGCCGCGGCCCGCTCGGCCAGCTCGCTGACCTGCCCGGCGTCCGCGAGGTCGGCGAGCACGAGGGCGGCCGTGCCGCCGGTGTCCTGGATCTCGGCACAGACCCGCTTCCCGCGCTCGGCGTCCCGGCCGTGCACGACGACCGCCAGGCCGGCCGCGGCCAGTGCCACGGCGGTCACCCGGCCGATGCCACTCGTCGATCCGGTGATGAGTGCGGTCCGAACCCGTTCGCCCGTTGCGTCCTGCGATGCCACGCTGCCTCCTACCCGGAATGAACGTTCATTCTTACAATGGTGCACAGTAGCGAACGATGCGAAACGGCCGACACGGAGCAAGGATCATCGATGAGTGAGCTGAGCATTCCCGGATCGATCGCCGGCAGCGGTGTGGCCACAGCGGCCATGCGCGCGCCCGAGGGGGCCCGGCCCGGGCCGTTGTTCGACGACCCGCTCGCCCGGTTCCTGGTCACGCTGGCCGGCGGCCCGGCCCCGGTGGTCTGGCTGGCCGGTGACTACGCGACGTCCACGCCCCAGGACGGGCGGCGTTCACCGCGCGGAACCGCACCGACGACCCGGCCACCGGCGACCCGGACATCATCAGCGACGGCATCCTCCCGCACGCCGCGCCCGGCCCGGGCCTCCCGCCCGCGCGGTGGCTGGCGGCGGACTGGCAGGTCACCGAGTCGACGTTCGCCGAGCACGGCGCCACGGTCGGCCGGCACGGGCCCGATCATTGGGATCCCCGGCGCGGTGGTGAGAGCATGTGGATGTTCCATGCCGTCCACCGGTCCCGATGAGGTCTGTTCCATGCGCTACACCGCCGCACCATGGCCAAGCTGAGCGACCGGCGCGTCCAGGACCGGCGCCAGGCCATCCTCGACGCCGCCTCGGCGCTGTTCGCCCAGCGGGGCTTCGCCGGCACGTCGATGGCCGACATCGTGGCGGCGTCCGGCGTCGCCACCGGCACGGTGTACCGCTACTTCGACAACAAGGACGCGGTCGTGATGGCCGCGAGCGAGAGCGCGCTCGGCCTCCGGTTCGACACCGGCGACGGTGACCCGCCGTCGCTCACCGACGCCATCGCCGCGCTGATGGCGGCGGCCATCGACGAGCGGCGCGGTCAGATCGGCAACCAGGTGTGGGCCCGGGCCACCAGCGCGGCGCCACTGCGATCGCTGATCGCCGAGCGGCACACCGGGGTGTGCCGATGGCTCGCCCGTGCGATCGACCGGACCGCCGGCGACCCCAGCCCCACCGCCCAGCACCGGGCCGAGATGATCATCTGCGCGGTGAGCGGGCTGCAGATCCGGGTGGCGGCCGGCGTCCGGGTCGACACCGATGCGTTCCGCGCGACGCTGCTCTCGATCGCCCTGGCCGATCAGTAGCTGAATCGGCCGACGAGCGCCTTGAGCTGGTCGGCCGTGGTGGCCAGTTCGTCGGCGGCGCGGCGGGTGTCGCCGACCGTCTCGGTGGTGCGCCGCGCGGCCTGCGACACGCCGTTGATGCCGGCGGCGATGTCACCGGCACCGCTGGCGGCGTCGGAGATCGTCCGGTTCATCTCCCCGGTCGTGGCCGTCTGCTCCTCGACGGCCGAGGCGATGGTCACCTGGATGCCGTTGATCCGTTCGATGATCGCCGAGATCTCGCCGATCGCGGTGACCGCGCTGTCGGTGTCGGACTGGATGGCCTGCACCCGCCGCGAGATGTCGTCGGTGGCCTTGGCGGTCTCCTGCGCGAGGTCCTTGACCTCGCCGGCGACCACGGCGAAGCCCTTGCCCGCCTCACCGGCCCGGGCCGCCTCGATGGTGGCGTTCAGGGCGAGCAGGTTGGTCTGTTCCGCGATCGACGTGATCACCTTGATCACGGTGGCGATCTCGTTGGACGACTCGCCCAGCCGGGACACGATGGTGTTGGTGGTGTTGGCCGCCTCGACCGCCTTGGCCGCCACCTCGGACGCCTCAGTGGTGGACACCGAGATCTCCTGGATCGACGAGCCCATCTCCTCGGCGCCGGTCGAGACCACGTTCAGGTTGTCCGAGACCGTACCGGCCGCCTGGGCCACGCTGCCGGCCTGCACCGAGGCCTCGGAGGCGGCCGCGTCGACCGCGCCGGACACCGCGGAGAGCCGGCCGGCGGCGTCCTTGAGCGTGGTGGCGGTGCCGGCCAGCTGCACGACGTCGGTGCGCAGGCGGGCGATCGCGTCGTCCATGGCCCGCGCCATCCGGCCCATCTCGTCGCCGCCGGTCACCCCCGAGGTGCGGGTGAGGTCACCCTGGTTCAGGCCCTCGGCCAGCCGGGACACCCCGGTCACGGCCCGGCGGATGCCGTTCATCACCCGCAACCCGATCAGTACGCTGAGCAGCACACCGACGGCCAGGCAGCCGGCGATCACCCACATCGCCGTGCGGGCATGCGCCTCGGCGACGTCGGCGCGGGCCGTCGTGGCCGCGACGGCGTGCTGTTGCAACGCGGTCTCGTCCGCGGTCAGCGCACCGTACAGCGTGTTGTACTGCTGCAGCGCCGCGTTGAAATCCTGCTTCGCGGTGGTCGGTGAGGCGGTGATGAAGGCCAGGAAGGCCTGCCAGTCCCGGTCGGCCTTGGCCACCGCCTCCGGTCCGCCCTCGTCGGCGGCCAGCGCGCCCCGCATCTGGCCCAGCGCGTCGTTGATCGCCTTCTTGTTGGCCTCCAGGCCGAGGTTGATGTCCTTGGCCAGGGTCGGATAGAGCTGCGCTGCGGAGATCCCGCCGCCGAACGCCTCCACGTTCTTGGCGAACGCGCCGACGGCCGTCTCGATCACGATGGTCTGTTCGTTCGTCGCCTCGGCGTCGTGATTGAGCTGCCGCACTGTATACAGCCCGACCATGCCGACGACCAGACCTCCGAGGATCGCCGCCAGCATCGCGGCGCTCATCTTCACCCGTAGTGAACGGTTGTCGAACGCCTGCGCCACACCCATTTTCAAGCCCCCGCTCAGCATGCCTACAGCGGCATTCTCCGTCGTGCTGGAGGGCGCCCGACGCGGAATCGCGAATCCCGGGCTTGCGGATCTCACATTCCGAAACTTTCGGACCATTCGCCGTCGTCGTTCCCGACCGGGCTGATCCCCCTCAAGAGCTACCCGGGATGTCCACTCGATGGTGATTCGCGAACGTGGATGTCTCCCTAGGGTTCCGGTCGGGCCATGCGGCCCGCGGGTCTACGGGAGGTCACCATGAGCGCGGCAACGAATCCACCGGCCGAGGCGAAAGCCGGCCGCTTCCTGCGGTTCCCGGTCATCTGGCTGGTCGTGGGGATCGTCGGCGTGGGGGCGGCGTCGACGCTGTCGCTCGGCGGGCCGATTCTCGGGCTGGTCGGCGCGGCCGTCGCGGTCGTCGTCTACAAGCTCGTGATGCGCCACGTCGCGCGGCGGGACACACCGGAGATCGCCGGGCGGGGCGCCGTACCCCAGCTGTTGATCGGTGTGGTTCTCGGCCTGGTCTTCATCGGGGTGTCGATCCTGGCCGTGCTGACCGAGTTCTCGTTCGGCCGGGCGACCGGCAACCCGGTGTCGATCGCGGCGAGCATGACAGCGGTGTCCCTGGGCGCGGCGGTGACCGAGGAACTGCTCTTCCGTGGCCTGGCCTTGCAGGCACTGGAGCGGATGTTCGGCAGCTGGGTGGCGCTGGCGGTCACCGCGCTCGCGTTCGGCCTGCTGCACCTGGCCAATCCGGCCGCGACCCTGTGGAGCTCGCTCGCCATCGCGATCGAGGCCGGTGTCCTGCTCGGCGCCGCGTTCCTCTGGCGGCGCAGCATCTGGCTGGTCGTCGGCCTGCACTGCGCCTGGAACACCGCGGTCGGGCTGCTCGGCATTCCCGTGTCCGGCCACCCGGCCGAGGGCCTGCTGGTCACCCGCCCGACCGGGCCCGAACTGCTGACCGGCGGCCAGTTCGGGCTGGAGGCGTCGATCATCCCGGTGATCGTCAGCCTGCTGCTCGCGATCCCGATGCTGATCGCCGCGAGCCGGCGCGGCAACCTGGTACCCCTGCGTCGTGCCAGACCCTAAACTCTCGGGGTGCCTCGCTGGCGTACGTCCACGAAGGACCTTGTTCTGACGGCCGTGGTCACCCTGCTGGCCTTCGTACCGACGGTGTCGCACATCGGGCCCGAGATCGGTGACCTGCCCCGGCGTCCGCTGGGCGGGGCCGGCACGGTCGTCGACCTGGCGCTGACCCTGGCCCTGGCCCTGCCGACGGCGTTGCGCCGCCGGTGGCCGGCCATCGGTCTCACGATCATCGCGGCGGCGTGGGCGGCCGGTCAGATCCTCGGCCGCCCGGAGACGTTCGCCAAGGTGGCCATGCTGCTCGCGCTGTACGCCGCCGGCGCGCACCTGACCCGGCACCGGCGGACGTTCGCGGCGGCGCTGACCGCGGGCTACGTGGCGCTGGCGATCGTCCTGCACAGACAGGGATCGCCCCAGCAGTTCCTCGATTTCACGGCGTTCTACCTGGTGCTGGTGGTGATTTGGGTGACCGGTGCGGGCATGCGCCGGTGGCGGGCGGAGGAGACCGAGCACCGCCGGCTCGCCGCCGAGGTGGCGTCCTCGGCCGAGCGATCCCGGATCGCGCGCGAATTGCACGACGTGGTCACCCATCACGTGACGGCGATGGTGGTCCAGGCCGACGCGGCGCAGTTCCTTCTTCCGGGTACGCCCGACCGCGCCGCCGAGGGCCTGTCGGCGATCAGCGAGACCGGCCGCCGGGCCCTGACCGAGCTCCGCGCCCTGCTCGACACCCTGGAGGCGACCGGCGAACCGGCCACCCCCGACCGCGCGCCCACCATGGGCCGCATCGCCGACCTGGTCGAGCGGGCGCGACTGACCGGGCAGCCGGTCGACTGGACCGAGCAGGGCCGGCCGCGCCCACTGCCGGTGGACGTGGAACTGGCCACCTACCGGGTGGTGCAGGAGGCGCTGACCAACGCGATCAAGTACGCCACCGGACGGCCGACCACGGTCGTCGTACGCACCAAGGAGGACGACGTCGAGATCGAGGTCACCACGATGGGTCCGGCCACCACCACGGCGGTCTCCCCGTCCGGCGGGCGTGGGCTCGCCGGCATGCGCGAACGGGTGCGGCTGCTGGACGGCGAGCTGGTCTCCGGGTTGCGCCCCGACGGCAGCTTCCGGGTCTGGGCCGTGCTACCGGCGAGGAGTCCCGAATGACACCGATCCGGGTGCTGATCTGCGAGGACCAGGCGCTGGTGCGGACCGGGTACGCCACCATCTTCTCGGCCCAGCCCGACCTGGCCGTGGTCGGCGAGGCCGCCGACGGCCGCGAGGCGGTGCGGCTGGCCCAGCAGCTGCGCCCGGACGTGGCCGTGATGGACATCCGGATGCCGATCCTGGACGGGATCGAGGCGACCCGGCGGCTGGCCGGTCCGGGGGTCGACGAGCCGGTCAAGATCCTGGTGGTGACCACGTTCAACGTCGACGCGTACGTGTACGAGGCGTTACGCGCCGGCGCCAGCGGCTTCCTGCTCAAGGACGCGCCGCACGGGCAACTGGTGGACGGCATCCGCACCGTCGCCCGCGGTGAGTCCCTGCTCGCCCCGGCCGTCACCCGCCGGCTGATCGGCCACTTCGCCGAACGACTGCGCCCCACCGACACCTCCGCCCCGGCCCGGGAGACGGTCAGCGCCGCGCTGACGTCCCGCGAGCTGGAGGTGTTCCGGCAGATCGCGGCCGGCCGGTCCAACGCCGAGATCGCCGCCGAACTGCTCATCTCGGTCGAGACGGTGAAGACGTACGTGTCCCGGATCCTGGCCAAACTCGGCCTGCGGGACCGGGTTCAGGCCGTCATCCTGGCGTACCGGATCGGTCTGGTGCCCGGCCCCCGCTGACGCCGCACCATCCATCCCCCGGCCGAGCTACCGCTTTTGTCCACTGCGGAGGGATGGCGTGGCCGTTCGTCGCTCCTAGTCTCGTCAGCCATGACCGAAATCTCCCCCGCGCGCCGCCGGCTGCGCCGTTTCCGGGTCCCGGTGCTGGTGGTCGCCCTGCTGGTCGTGCTGGCGGCGACCCGCGGCCTCAACGTGCTCGCCGCCGACCACGCGTTCCTGGCGCTGATCGTCGGCCTCGGCACCGCGGCGGCGGCCCTGTTCTGCTACCACTGGCTGTCCCGCACGGTCGAGGCCCGGGACACCGTCACCGAGCTGTCCGGCACCGGGCGGTGGTCCGGCCTGGGACGCGGCGCCGCGCTCGGTTCCGGCCTGTTCCTCACCATGATGCTGGTCATCGGGGCGCTGGGCGGATGGGAGCACCTCGGCTGGGGATCGTTCGCCGGTTTCGTCGCCAGCATCGGCGCGTCGGCCAGCATCGCGGTCAACGAGGAGCTGCTGTTCCGCGGCGTCGTGTTCCGCATCCTGGAGGAGCGGACCGGCGGCGTGATCGCGGTGGTCGTCTCGTCGCTGATCTTCGGACTCACCCATCTGGTCAACGACCACGCCACCCTGTGGGGCACCCTGGCGCTCGGCATCGAGGGCGGCACCCTGACCGCCGCCTGCTACCTCATCTCCCGCTCGCTGTGGCTGCCCATCGGCCTCCACTTCGCCTGGGACTTCACCCACATCGGCGTCTTCGGGCTGCCCACCTCCAGCAGCGTCGGCGCCGCC
The DNA here is from genome assembly GCF_043197135.1 of Actinoplanes sp. NPDC049265. Classification (NCBI taxonomy): domain Bacteria; kingdom Bacillati; phylum Actinomycetota; class Actinomycetes; order Micromonosporales; family Micromonosporaceae; genus Actinoplanes; species Actinoplanes sp. NPDC049265. The sequence continues at coordinate 27,605 of NZ_JBICSP010000007.1, forward strand.
GAGACCGGCCTGCTGCACACCACGCTGGCCGGACCGGACCTGCTGACCGGCGGCACCTTCGGCCCCGAGGCCAGCCTGGCCGCGTTGCTGATCTGCCTGACGGCCGCGTTCTTCCTGCTGCGCCACGCGGCCCGCAACGGCCGGATCCGTCGCCGGTCGGCGGTCACCGTCACGTCCTGAGGTGGCCGCTCAGATGCGGAACTGGGACACCAGCCCGCTCAGGTCGGTCGACATGCGCGCGAGTTCGGCGGTGGCCTGCTGGGTCTCGGCCACGCCCTGGTTCGTGACCCGGGCCGCCTCGGCCACACCGGTGATGTTCTGCGCGATCTCCCCCGTGCCGCCGGACGCCTCGGACACACTCCGGTTCATCTCGGCGGTGGTGGCGGTCTGCTCCTCGACGGCCGAGGCGATGGTGGTCTGGAACTCGCTGATCCGTTCGATCACGATGGAGATCTCCCCGATCGCGGCGACGGCGCCTCCGGTGTCGGCCTGAATCGCCTCGACCCGGCGGGAGATGTCCTCGGTGGCCCGGGCCGTCTCCTGCGCCAGGTCCTTGACCTCGGAGGCGACCACGGCGAAGCCCTTACCGGCGTCACCGGCCCGGGCCGCCTCGATCGTCGCGTTCAGCGCCAGCAGGTTGGTCTGTTCGGCGATCGAGGTGATCACCTTGATCACGTTGCCGATCTCGGCCGAGGAGTCGCCCAGCTTGTTCATCGTGGCCGAGGTGGCGGCGGTGACGGCGACCGCCTCGGTCGCCACCCGGGCGGCCTCGGACGCGTTCTGCGAGATCTCCCGGATCGACGCACCCATCTCCTCGCTGCCGGCCGACACCGTCTCCACGCTGCGGGAAACCTCCTCGGCCGCGGCCGAGACGGCCTGCGCCCGCACCGACGTCTGCTCAGCCGATCCCGCGATCTGGGCGGCGGTGCTGGTCATCTGCTCGGAGGCGCCGGCGAGCGAGGCGGCCGAACCCTCGATGGTCGCGATGGTCTTGCGCAGCCGGCCCATCGCCGTGTCGAGCGAACGGGCCATCCGGCCGGGTTCGTCGAACGACGTCAGGCCGGTCTCGCGGGTGAGGTCGCCCTCGGCGAGGCCGTCGCACACGTACTTGACCTTGGACAGGGAGGTCACGATCTTGCGGGCCACCAGAAGACCCAGGGCGAGCGCGAGCAACAGGCCGAGGACGAGGGTCAGGATCGAGGTGGTGCGGCTCGACTCGTAGCCCGACCGCGCCGCCGCCGCGTTCTTCGCCGCGTCGGCGGTCTCGGCCTGTTCCATGGTGACCAGGTCGGCGAAGATCTTGGTCAGCAACGGCAACGCCTCGCGGTCGCGGACCTGGGCCCATTCCGCCAGGGCGTTTCGTTCGCCGGCGGGGATCAGCTTGGTCGACGCGACGTCGGCGTAGGCGTCCCAGTTGGTCTGCAGGGTGTCGAGCAGCCGCGGATCGGCCGACGGCTCGCTGTCGCGGTAGGCGGTCATCGCGGTCTTGAAGGACTCGAGGTCGGTGCGGAAGCCATCGCCGAACTTCTTGGTCGAGGCCGCGTCCACCGACAGCGCCTGGTTAGCCGTGTCCACCCGAGCCTGGGTCACCACATACCTGAGCTGGCCGACCGCCCTGATGCTGGCGACATTGCTGCGGTACATCAGCTGCGCGGAGTCACTGGCCTGGCCGAGCGAGACCAGGCCGACGATGCCGACGGCCAGGGCCACCAGGGCCGCCGTCGCGACCGCGGCGATCACCTTGACGCTGACGCTGAGGTCGGCGAAGGAAGCCCGACGAGGTCGGTGATCTGTCATGCTCATCGTCGTCTCGTCCCTTGAGCGCTCCGGGCGTCACCGCCCGCATCGAGCTTGCCGACCTTCACTATGCGAGTCCCCGGCCCGGTGTGGGCGCGATTCGGCGATTTCGGCAACGCCGCCGGGCCGGATCAATAGGGACGAGATCCGGGGTACGGGCCGTCCGGGTCGATGGTGCGCATGATGCGGCCGCAGATGTCGTGCAGTTGCCGGGGCTGCGCCTTGGTCAGCGGGTCGAAGACCAGACGGCGGACCTCGCCGACGTGCCCGGGCGCGGTCGCGACGACCTTCTCGTAGCCCTCGTCGGTGAGGATGGCCAGGGTGAAGCGGCCGTCCTCGGGGTCGGGCTCGCGGCGTACCCATCCTCGTTTCTCCAGGCGGCCGACGGCCTGGGAGAGGCGCGGCAGCGAGCCCTCGGAGATGGCCGCGAGCAGGCTCATCCGCATCCGGCGGCCGGGGCGCACGGACAGCGCGGCCAGCGTCATGTATTCGAACAGATTGATCCCCGCGTCGCGCTGGAGCTGGGTGTCGAGCGAGCCGGTCAGCCGGGTCAGCACGGAGAACAGCGTCAGCCAGGTGTTCAGCTCGTCCTGATCGAGCCAGGGTGTTTCGTCGGTCACGTACGTCACCCTACCAGGACACTTGCATGTTTAAGTCATCCAGGCCTAGCCTTGACTTAAGCATTTAAGTCATCGAGCTCAATGGGGAATCATGAACATCGCTCTCTGGGTCATTGCCGGCGTGGTCGCCGCCGGTTTCCTCTTCTCCGGCATCTTCAAGCTGGCCCTGCCGCACGACAAGTACATCGAGGCCCAGCCGTGGGCGGCCGACGCGCCACGCTGGGCCCCCGCGGCGATCGGCGTCCTCGAGGTGCTGGGCGCCGTCGGCGTCATCCTGCCCGCCCTGCTCAGCGTCGCTCCGTCCCTGGTCCCGGTGGCCGCGACCGGGCTGGTGCTGGTGATGGCCGGCGCGGTGGTCATGCACCTGTGGCGCCGCGAGTACCCGGCCCTGGCCCCGAGCGGGGTGCTGCTGATCCTGGCCGCGGTGGTGGCCTGGGGCCGGTTCGGCCCGTACGGCTTCTGACGCCGGCGGCGGGCCGAGCGTCCTCTCCGGGTGCGGCACGGCGATGCCGGTTATAGCCTGCATCTGACGTTCTGCCCCCTCGAACGTCCCCTGTTGGTAAGCAGAGCCGCTCTGCGCACCAAGAGTCGCCCCCATGTCACCGGCCGATCGGGGAAAGACGTGCGACGACTGCTCTTCACCGCGGCGACGGTGCTGGCCACAGTGGCCCCCTCGATCGCCGGCGCCACGGCGGCCTCGGCCGGTGCGCCCGGCCCGGCGATCCCAGCCGGTGCGCCCGGCCCGGCGATCCCAGCCGGTGCGCCCGGCCCGGCGATCCCAGCCGGTGCGCCCGGCCCGGCGGCCTCGGCCGGGGCGCACGTACCCGATCGGGCCGAGTGCCCACGGGACCTCGACTGCCGGTGGCTGCCGGCGGCGTACGCGTCGAACAATCCGGCCGACGCCAACGCCTACGGCAACTACGATCCGGCCGACCGGCCGCGCGACCTGCCGATCAGGTACATCGTCATCCACGACACCGAGAGCAGCTACCAGAGCACCCTCGCGTCGTTCCAGAACCCGACGGCGTACACCTCGGCGCACTATGTGATCCGGTCGTCGGACGGCGAGGTCACCCAGATGGTGCGGACCAGCGACATCGCCTGGCACGCCGGCAACTCGCTGGTCAACGACGAGTCGATCGGCATCGAGCACGAGGGGTACGCCGCCGACGGCTCCGTCTGGTTCACCGACGCGATGTACCGCAACTCGGCCGCGCTGGTCCGCTACCTGGCCGCGCGCTACCACATTCCGCTCGACCGGGACCACATCGTCGGCCACGACGACATCGCCCACCAGCGGAACTACACCGGCTCGCACTGGGACCCGGGGCCGTTCTGGAACTGGTCGTACTTCATGAAGCTGCTGCACGCGCCGGCCACCCGGCCCGGGAGCCGGCTGGTCACGCTCGCTCCGAACTTCGCGGCCAACCAGCAGGAGCTCACCTACTGCACCACGAGCGGCTGCCGCACCCTGCCGAAACAGCCGTCCAGCACCACGCTGCTTCGCGCCGAGCCGCGCGACGACGCGCCGCTGATCACCGATCCGGTGCTCGGCGGCGGCAGCACCGATGCGGCCGACTGGTCGGACAAGGCGGCGTACGGCCGGACGTATGCCGTCGCGGAACGCCGGGGCCGGTGGACCGCCGTCTGGTTCGGCGGACGCAAGGCGTGGCTGCACACCAACGTCACCCGTCCGGCGGCCGGCCGGCTGGTGCGCCCCCGGGCCGGCGTTCAGGTGCCGGTCTACACGGCCAACCTGCCGAACCCCGACGAGTGGCCGGCCGGGACCCCGGCGGGCAACCCGGCGACACCACCGGCCCTGAACCCGGTCTACACGATCTCCGGCGACCAGCGGTACGAACTGGCCGACGCCGGCCCGGCGCTGATCTACTACGCCCGCTTCGACGGCAACGACGTGCCGTTCAACCACACGGTCATCCGCGGCGCCGCGACGTTCTACCGGATCTCCTTCAATCACCGGTTCATGTACGTCAAAGCGAGCGACGTCGAACTCCGCTGACCCCGCCCAACCCGGCATCAAGAACGACGACAAGTCCTCGCACTTCTGGCCCGTCGTCCGCATCGACGAATCGGTGCGGTCAGGCGCCGGGGCCCGGGCCGCACTGGCCGAGACTGCCCACCCGGCAGGTCGACGGGTCCGCGACTTCCCCGGTTGCCGGGACGGCAGGAACGTCGACAGCGCCAACCACCGCGGCCACGTCGCCTTCGCCGACAAGTCCACCGGGGCCCGCCGGGGTCAGTCGTTGAGCTGGGCCCGCTCGATCTCGGCCAGGGCCGCGGTCAGGTGCGGAGCCGGGTCGCCGGTGGACAGGTCGGCCAGCAGCAGGGCGGCGTGCTGGGCCAGCGACTCGGCCGGGGGCCGGGCCGCGGTGTCGTCCTCGTCGAGGACGCCGAGGGCGCCGGCCAGCAGGATCAGGAGCACGTGCGGGTCGACGCCGGGGAGCCAGGTCATCGAGGTACGCGCGCAGCGCTCGAGGACGGCGCGTACGTCGTCGCCGTCGACCCCGTCGGGGTGCGCCCGCTCCAGGAGCAGGCGGACGGTCGTACCCAGGATCAGGCCGGTCTGAGCGGCGTCCAGCGCACCGAGCTCGGCCGACGCCTGGTCCAGCGCCGCCGCGTCGCGGGCGCGGACGGCCGTCACCGCCTCGACCGTCGCGGCGGCGATCGGCCGGGCCGGGGCCGGGAGGTGACGCCAGTTCTCTGTCATCCGCAAAACCCTAAACGGTGTCCGGTATGACACGTTATGAGAATATGTCAGCGTGTTACTCACCCGACGAAGCCTGCTCGCCGCCGGCGCCCTGATCACAGTCGCGCCGGCCGGACCCGACTGGGGCGCGCTCGACGCCTCGCTCGACGGGCCGGTCGAGCGGCCGGGCACCACCGGGTACGACGCGGCCCGCCGGCTCTACGACCCCCGGTTCGACGGGGTACGCCCGCCCGCGGTCGCCCGCTGCGCCCACGCCGGAGACGTGGCCGAGGCGATCCGGTTCGCCGGCCGCGAAGGTGTCACGATCGTCACCCGGGGCGGCGGGCACTCGTACGTGGGCGCCTCCACGAGCACGTCCGCGCTGGTGCTGGACGTGCGGCGGCTGGCCGCGGTGAGCTGGGACGCCGCCACGCGGACCGCCACCATCGGCGGTGGCGCGCGGCTGATCGACGTGTACGACCGGCTCGCCGCCCGCGGCGTGTCCATCCCGTCCGGGTCGTGCGGCACGGTCGGGGTCAGCGGCATCACCTCCGGCGGCGGCATCGGCATGGCGTCGGCCGCGTACGGGCTGACCTGCGACGCGGTCACAGCGGCGCGGCTGGTCGGCGCGGACGGCCGGGAACGGACAGTGGACGCGGCCCGGGAGCCGGACCTGTTCTGGGCGCTGCGCGGCGGTGGCGGTGGGCAGTTCGGCGTGGTCACCCAGTGGCGGATGCGCACCTTCGCGGCCGCGGCGACCGGCCAGTTCACCCTCTCCTACCGCTGGGCCGACGCGGCCGCCGTGGCCGCCGGGTGGCAGGCCGCGATCACGCGCGCGGGCGGCGCCTGGTCGACCTGCCAGTTCGTGGCCGAGGCGGATCGGAGTCTGGGCGTACGCGTCAACGGGTTTGTCATCGGTGACACCGCGACCGCCGCGGCCGAGGCGATCGAGCGGGCCGTCGGCCGCGAACCCTTGTCGGTCAAGCTGAGCCGACGGTCCTATCTGGACGTCATACACGACCGGGCCGGCGCCGGCGACCACCGCACCGAACTGGTCGGCAGCGACGTCTTCGCCCGGCCGCTGCCGGCCACCGCGGTCGAGGCGATGCTGGCCGTGGTCGAGGAGCGGGCCCGCGCCGGCCGGCCCGGCGTGGCCAAACTCAAGCAGCTGACCGGTGCGCCGGCCCGGATCCGGCCCGACGCCACCGCGTTCCCCTGGCGCGGCGCCCACACCATGATGCAGTGGCTGGTCATGCCCGCGGCCGGCGACGCCGCGACCGTCCGGGACGCGTACGCCTGGATCGACCGCGGCCACCGCGCCCTGTCCGCCTGGTCCTCCGGCCGCTACGTCAACTACCTCGAACCCGATCCGGCCCAGCTCACCCGCGGCCACGGCGCGAACCTGGCCCGGCTGCGCCGCGTCCGTGCCGCCGCCGACCCGCGGCGGCTGTTCCGGGGGCCGTACACGCTCTGAACACTCAGATCCGCCGCCGTACGGCCGAACAGCAGATTGCTGAATGGCTGGAGGCGCAATGCGATCGAACCGTGGCCGGCGCTCCCCTCGCGCCATGGCCGTCACGTTCGGGCTGGTCCTGGCCGTGTTGTCCGGTCTGGCGGTGCTCGGCAGCTGGCGGCAGGCCACCATCGTCACCGACCTGGCCGCGGACGCCGACAAGATCGACGCCTTCCAGGAGGCCATCCTGCTCTCCCAGCGCGAGATGGAACTCGTGCAGGCGGTACTGAACGAGCCGGACGGGACCGAACGGCAGGAACTGCTCTCGCTGCACGATCGGACCCACAGCGCGATCGAGCAGCTGGCCCAGACCGTCGACGCCGGGCGACGGGCCTCGGCCGAGGCCATCGCCGGCCGGCAGGCCGCCCTCGAACCGACCCTGCGCGGCTACCTCAGCGAGATCGACCAGGGCCACCGGGACGCCGCCGCCGACATCCTGGAGCAGGACATCGAGCTGCGCCTGGACACGGTCGCGGCCAACCTCCAGACGATCGCGGCCTCCGAGTCGGCCAGCTACCTGCGGGCCCGGACGGCGGCCGAGGACGACTCGCGCACCCTGTTCTGGGGCAGCGTCGCGATCTTCCTGCTCACCCTGGCCCTGCTGGCTCTCTACGCCCGCTCGACCCGCGCGCACCGCCGGCAGATCGAGCACCTCGCCTCGGTCGACGCGCTGACCGGGCTGCCCAACCGCGCCGGGTTCGCGGCCCGGATCCGCGCGATGCCCGCCTGCGCGACGGTCGTGCTGGTCAACCTGGACGGCTTCCGCGACGTCAACGACCAGTTCGGCCACCAGACCGGCGATCTGCTGTTGGTCGAGGCGGGCGAGCGCATCGTGGGGGCGGTACGCGCGGACGACATGGTCAGCCGGCTCGGCGGTGACGACTTCGCGATCCTGGTGACCGACTGCGACTCGGGCCTCGACGAGGCGCTCGCGCACCGGCTGCATCAGGCCTTCCGGGAGCCGTTCGCGCTGGACGGTGTCACTGTCGACATCGAGGTGAGCGTCGGCGCGGCCACCGCCCAGCCCGGCGCCGACGCCGCGGCGGTGCTGGTGCACGCGGATCTGGCCATGCACGAGGCCAAGGAGCAGCGGTCCGGCTTCCGGCGGTTCGACCCCGAGGCGACCCAGGAGTACGCCGCGCGGCTGACCATGCTGGGCGATCTGCGCCGCGCGCTGGCCGTCGGCGACCAGTTGACACTGCACTACCAGCCGAAGATCGTGCTGGCCGGCGGCGACCGGGCCGGCGTCGAGGCGCTGGCCCGCTGGACGCATCCGGAGCGGGGGTTCGTCTCGCCGGCCGAGTTCATCCCGGTGCTGGAGACCACGAGCCTGATCCACGACTTCACCGACTGGGCGCTGAGCGCGGCGCTGGCGCAGGCGCGGCGCTGGCATGATGCGGGGCAGGCACTGCCGGTGTCGGTGAACATCTCCACCCGTACCCTGCTGGATCGGGGTTTCCCGGAACGGGTGGGCGAGCTGTTGCGGTCGGCCGGGGTGCCCGGCCACCTGCTCTGCGTCGAGATCACCGAGTACACCGTGATGAGCGACCCGGAGACCACGATCGGGGCGCTGCGCCGCATTCGGGAGCTGGGCGTGAAGACGTCACTCGACGACTACGGCACCGGGTACTCGTCGATGGCGTACCTGAAGAGCCTGCCGCTGGACGAGCTCAAGATCGACCGCACCTTCGTACGCGACATGATCGTCGACGCCGGCAGCCTGGCGCTGGTCGAGTCGGCGGTGACCCTCGGGCACCGGCTCGGGCTGACCGTGGTCGCCGAAGGCATCGAGGACGCCGAAACCGCCGGCGCGCTCCGCACCATCGGTTGCGACCTGGCCCAGGGCTACCACTTCGCCCGGCCGATGCCGGCCGACCAGATCTCGGCGACGCCGAGACGTGAGCTCACGCCCCACCCATGACCAGGCCGTCGAGTGGTAGCCCAGGGCGGTGTCGCGCCTCCGGATGCCGCCCGGGCTACCACTCGATGGTGTGCTTCACGGCCCGAGGTAGCGGTGTGGCCATTCCGCGGGGTGGAAGACACTGAGGCCGTCGGTGAGCCGTTCGTTCCACTCCGGCGCCGACCGGGACACACCGACGGCCGTCTCGATCGCCGACGGCGCGGTGCCCCCGAACGCGATCGTCCGGCGGGCCTCCGCATCGCGCAGGTCGGCCTCGAACCACGATCTGACCGCGACGAACTGGTCGGCCACCGTCGCGCCGGGTATCGGCCGGTGATGGGCGGTCTCCCATTCCCGGCTGCGCGGGTGCCGCCCGGCGTCGGGTTGCTCGTTGCGCAGGTCCTTCAGCGCGTCGAAGACCAGCGACCAGCGGTACGGGGCGGCCAGCCAGCGCGGTTCCTCCATCGCGCACACCGGCCGGCCGGCGGACCGGCCCAGCATCGCCTCAGTCACGTGCGTCGCCAGGTCGCCCGGCGAGTGGGTGGCCGCGATGGCGTGACCCCGGGCGTGCACGGCGGCGTCCACCGCGTGCGAGACGGCGCAGCCGCGCAACCGGGGCGCGACCGCGAGCAGCTCCGGCCAGACGTGGCCGAGGGGTAGCGGAATCGGCCACCCGGTGAGGTGGGCCAGCACCGACAGCTCGGCCCACAGCCGCAGCCACGGCACGCGGTCCGGAAGCCGCTGCGCGGCGCGCATCTCGCGCAGCGTGCACGCGGTGGTGCGGCACTCGGCCGGGCACGAGGGGCTGCGCCGGCCGATGACCTCGCCCGGATCCGCGGTGATGGCCGGGTTGACGGCTTCGGTCCCGGTCCCGTCCGGCATCCGCACGAGCAGCGGGTAGTCCATGCCGTCGGTGTACAGGGCGGCGGTGCCGGGCGTCAGCGTCACCAGGTATTCGGACTGCTCCCGGGTCAGGTTCATTGTCGCGCCGACCGCGTCGCGATCGTCGCGGGCCGGGAGCCGGTGCACGATCTTGACGGCGGTGTTCTTGATGACATCGGGGGTCAGCTTGGCCGGGATCTGCTCGGCGATCACCAGACCCTCCCCGTACGCGCGGATCTCAGCCAGCAGCGAGGCGAACAACTCGACGGCGTGGGCCGCCGAGCCCGCCTGCTGAGAGTTGCGCAGCAGCCGGTGCGCCTCCTCGAAGACACTGAGATGCTCCAGGTGAACCGGCGCGTGCTCGCGGGCACGCTGCCGCACCCGCAGGTGTTCCACCAGCCGGATCAGCACCGTACCGATCAGGAACGCCTTGTCCTGATCGTCGCCGGCGTCCTCGATCTCGAACACGACGTTGCGCCGGAGCAGGGCGGCGAAGTCGATGGGATGCCCGCCCTCGAGAAAACGACCGGGACTGCCCAGACGCAGGCTGGCGATCCGGATCCGGATGAAGCCGAGAATGTTGTCCCGGACCTCGGGGCCATAACCGGTGTCGAGAACCACCTGCTCGGCCACGCGCTGCAGGTCGGCGAGGGTCGGATAGCGGGGCCGCAACCCGGCCGTGGCCGGTTCACCCAGCGCCAGGTCCCAGCCCAGACCCTCGTAGCAGCGGGCCAGCGCGGCCGCCAGCACCTGCGGAAACGGCTGCTCGGACTGGAACGAGGCGGTGAACAGCGCGCGCACCATGTCGGCGTGGGCCTGCAACGAGAATCCCGGCGCCGGCTCCAGCGGATTGATGCCGGCCGGGATCAGATCCGCACCGCCCGGCCTTATCGTGATCACCGAACCGGCGCCCAGCCGGGCGGCCATCAGCTTGTACTCGGCCTTGGCCGGCTCCACCACCAGCCACGGGAGACCCCCCTCGGTGGCCGCGGCGAGCAGCGCGCGGATCGTCTGCGACTTGCCCGCGCCGGTCGCACCGGCCACGAAGGTGTGCCGGTTGAGGCTCTCCCGGGCGAGCGCGAGGTCGTCGGTCTCGGCATGGTGCTGATCGAGGACCCGGCCGAGCCGGATCGAGCCGGCCACCGTGCCGGTCTCGGGAGTGGTGTCGAACGTGGACCGCAAGGTCAACCTGGTGCCGGGGATCTCGGTGGTCAGGGCCGGGATCAGCGCGGTGAGAAGTTCCGAGCCGGCCACGAACGGGGTCTCCCACCGGTCCGACGGCGCGGGGGCGGCGAGGCTGGACGTCAGCGGGCCGGCGTCGGATCGGGTCGCGAGAGCGTACGGCAGGTCGGCCAGATCGGCCGCGGCGGTGACCAGCGCCCCGACGCCCGCCGCGGCCCCGGGGCTCTCACCGCCGGCCAGCAGGTGCACCCGCCACAGGCCGGTCGACTCGGCGCGCCGCAGCTCCTCGTGCCGGCTGCCCAGCCTGGCGCTGCGGATCGCGTTGACCGGCGAGTCACGGTTGCGGCTGTCGCGTTCCAGCTCGCCGACCCGGGTCGCCTCGGCCGCCACCCAGGACGGGGTCAGCGGCTCGGCGATCAGAACCCATGCGAACGGCTCCCGCCAGACCCGCAGGAGACCGTCGGCCAGGGCCAGCCGCACGGCGCCGGCCGGCCCGCCCGGGGCCGTCCGGCTGAGCATCCCGTCGTGGGAGCCACCGATCCGCACCCACCACGGCACGGCCGCGAGGTCGGTCAGGAGGCGGCCCTCGGGCAGCATGCGGCCCAGACCGCCCGGCGGGACGATGGTCGCGGCCCGGCCGGGCCCGGTGGCGCTCAGGGCGGCGCCGCCGACGTAGAAGTCGATCGGTCTGGTCGCCTGCTCGCGCCGCCAGCCGATCACCAGCGGCACGTCGGCGCCGGCGGAGATCGCACCGTGATAGGCGGCGACCACCCCGGCGAATCGCAGACGCCACGCGGGATCGCCGGCGCCTCCGCGGTCGCCGGCGCGGGGCGGGCGGGGCAGCTCGGTGAGCCGGCCGGCCGGCGCCGAGGCGAGCAGACGCAGGGCATCCGGCGCTCGCGACGGCTGAACGGTCATGCCGGAGAACGTAGCAATCGATGCTAGTCTTCGTGTCCATTGGACACCGGGGAGTCCACTATGGCTGACCAGTCACTGGTGCCGAGCCACGATCCCGATCCGGCCGAGTCGGCCCTGGCCCGCCTGGCGACAGCGGGCGAGCGCGTCGGGTGGACGTTTCATGACCGGCGCCGCCATTTCCGTGACTTCCCCGAGGCCAGACCCGACCGTGCCGGCGAACCGCCGCCGATCACCGTGGACGTACGCGCCGAGCGGGGCCGGCTGGCCCGCGCCATCACCGCCGTGATCCTGGTCGGCGCCGGGTTCACCGCGGTGTTCGCCGGCTCGGCCGGGCTGGCCGGCCGCAGTTCGATGCCCGAGCTGCAGGGGCGGATGCGGCTCCTGGCGGTGGTGCTGGCCCTGGTCACCGTCGGCGGGGTGGTCATCGCCGTCCGGCGTTACCGCGGCGCCGTCAACCGGCCCGCCACCGAGCGTCTCCGGGCCGAGAAACGGCACGAACAGGCGGTGGCCGGCTACGAACGACGCCGCGAGAAGTTCGAGGAGCGCGAGCGCCGGGAGCTGTCGCACGTGCCCGAGTGGAGCGCCGTCTCGATCGCCGGCAAGAGCAGGTTCCTCGATGTCGTCGGCGGTAACGTCTGGGGCTGGGAAGCGCTGCTGACCGTGTACGGCGGGTCCCTGCTCGGCCAAGATCACGCCCTGGTCGTCCTCGACCTGTCCGGCCAGGCCGCCTGCCGTGAGCTGGTGCGCCTGGCCGCTGCCGCCGACGTGTCCCGCGAGGTCCAGCTGTTGCGGCCCGACGCCACGGACACCGACCTGCTCGCCGGCCTGAGCACCGACGAGCTGATCAAGGTGCTGGTCGAGAGCATCAACGCGCCGGCCCTGTTCGGCACGCCGAGCCGGGAGGAAAGCGCCCGCCGGGCCGCCACCCGCGACGAGCGTTCACTGGACAGCCGCATCCTGCGCGCGATCGCCGGCGAGCTCGGCCCCGACATCACCGTCGAGCGCCTGTGGGCGGGCGTCCGCCGGCTCCTGACCGAGCCGACGACGGACCTGCTCAGCGACGAGGAGCGCCTGCGGCTGTCCGAGCACCTGTTCGGAAGCGAGTACTACGCACTGATCAAGCCCCGGCTGCCACGGCTCGAGGCCGCGCTCGAGCCGCTACGGCACCTGCGGCCGCGGGCCACACCCGGGAACAGCACGCTGACCTGCTTCGCGATGCCCACCGACGACGTCGGCACGGACACCGACCTGCTGCCCCATCTGGTCGTCCAGTGGCTCACCCGCCGCATCGTCACGACCGTTCCACCGGCCACGCCGGGCAACGACGCCCCGTTCACCGTGATCCTGGTCGGCGCCGACGACATCACGCCGCCGCACCTGCGCGAACTCGCCGACCAATGTGAGCGGCGCGGCATCCGCCTGGTCACGATCTCGCGGACCATGGGCGGCAGCCTCCGGCAGGGTCTCGGCCGCGGCCTCAAGGCCTTCATGCGCCTGGGTACCGACGCGGACGACGCCGCCTCCTACATCGGCCACGGACACAAGTTCGTCCTGAGCCAGCAGAGCACCACCGTCAGCGGCGAGAAGAGCCACGCGCATGGCACCAGCACCGGACACGACGAGGCTCAGGGGCGCAACAGCGGTCAGGGCCAGTCCGGCGACTACCACGACATCCTGGCCCTGAGCCGGAACTGGAGCGCCGACGAGTCCCGCACCTGGAACGTCTCCCGCACCTGGGGCAGCACCCGGCAGGAGACATCGAGCATCGGACGCAGCGAGGGCACGGCGACCAACCGGGTCTACGAGTTGATGATCGAACCGAGCCTGCTGCGTGGCCTGCCCGATTACGGGATGGTGCTCGTCGAACACGGCGCCGAACCCATAATCACCGCCGTCGACTGCAACCCCGACCTGGCGACGATCCCCGCTGTCAGCATGGAACCGTACCCGGAGGTGATCACCCGGGTGAAACACTCGCCGTGGAAGCAGGCCGGAAAGGCCCTGGCCGGGTCGGCCCCACGCGTCGCCGATCGGCTGCGCGGCCTCTACCCTCGGCGTAGAACCACCTCCGACGACGCATGATCGTGGCCGCGTAGGGAGCGACAGTGAGCACCGAGAGCACCGACCGCGACCGGGCCGCCGACGGGGCGGAACAAGACTGCATGCCGGAAGCTCGGCTCCCCTCGCTGCCTCCGCTCGGCCGCGGCGGGCCTCCGCTCAGCGTCCTGAAGGAGCTCGTCCTGGGCGGCCCGACCCGCGGTGAGGAAGCCCTCAGGCACTCCGACGTTCCGCCTCCGCCGGCTGACGGGTAGGCGTCAGCCGCCATCCGGAGCGGACGAAGCGGACCCACCGGACCCGGCGCCATCGGCACCGCCACCGCTATCGCCGCCATCGGCACCGCCACCGCTATCGCCGCCGCCGTCGCTGCCCGAGCCGTCCGCGCCGCCGCGCCTCAGGTCGATCGTCTGCACCGGATCGCCCATCTCCCCGATGGGGTCGGAGCTGTCGGCGGGCACTCCGGGCGACGGGCCCCGGCGCTCCAGCACCGTCGGGCCCTGGTGGTTCATCGCGGCGTCGACGTTGTTGTGCGCCGTTTCGGCGTTGTAGCCGGACCCGCTCAGCCGGCCCAGCATGCTCATCGTCCCGGCCGACTTCCGGTCCTGATAGGTGCCGGCGAGGTCGGCCGCCACGGATGCCGTCTTGCCGAGATCCACACCGTCCGCCGAGGCCCCGTGCGCTTCCGGGAGCGTCGAGGGCACACCGGTGTGGGAGTTGAACCCGTCGTGGGCCCCCTGCGCGCCGCCGGACAGGGTGTTGCCGAAGCTGGTGGAGTCGTTCTTGGCGTCCGCGTTCTGATACATGGTCGTCAGAGCGCGTTCTTTCCCCTCGGGCGAGACTTCCTGACCGGATTCGTCCGGTCGCGACGATTGGTCGCCCGGGTCCTCCGGCGGTGTCTGCGGCCCGCGGGAGTCAGCCGAGTAGATGCTCAGCCGGAACGAGGAGTCGCCTTCCTGTGAACGGGCCTGGGTTTGGCGCGACACCGAATCCGCGCTGGTCTCGTCGGTGACGCCACCCGGCTCCGCACGCTCATCGGACGTTTCCGGCGACTTCCTTTCGCCGGACGAGTCCGGCCGGTCGAACGCTGCCATGAAACCCCCGGCCCGACTGCGGAACGCCCATCATCCCCGATCCCACCATCGAGCACCACCTTCCGACCCCGCACGTCCTGGTCGCTCGGATGCCTCGCGATCGCAGGTGAGCGCGGTCGAAGGCGGGCCCAGCGTGCACAGATGAAGGCCCCCAAGCCTGGTCAGTGGCGTCATAGTCAGCTCACCGCACCGTTGGAGGCCTTCAACTGTCACACAATCAAGTCAGCGTTGCCGGGCCGAACACCTAGCTCTTCTCGCGGAGAGCGGCGCCGACCTCGTGCAGGTGGCGCAGCGCCTGGCGGTAGGACTCGATCAGGCCGGTCTGCTCGTAGGGCACGCCGATCTCGGCGCAGTACTCACGCACGATGGGCTGTGCCTTGCCCAGGTTGGGGCTGGGCATGCCGGGGAACAGGTGGTGCTCGATCTGGTAGTTGAGGCCGCCCAGGGCGACGTCGACGAACCAGCCGCCCCGGACGTTGCGGGAGGTCAGCACCTGCTTGCGCAGATAGTCCTCGGTGCCGTCGGGGTGCGGCATGCCCTTGTGGTTGGGGGCGAAGGTCATGCCCAGGTAGACACCGAACAGGGCCTGGTGCACGAGCAGGAAGGCGATCGCCTGCAGCGGCGACAGGACCAGGAAGAGCGCGCCGAGGTACGCGACGGCGTGGACGATCAGCAGCGTGGCCTCCAGCGCGGGCTGCTTGACCCGGCCGGACCGCAGCGCCTTGACGCTGGACACCTTGAGGTCGGTGCTGAGCAGGGTCAGCAGCGGGAAGAACAACCCGGCCTGGTGGCGGGTGACGAAGCCGGCCAGCCCACGCCGGCCCAGCGCCGACTCGGTCGCCCAGATCAGCACCTCGGGAGCCACGTCGGGGTCGAGGTCGTCGTGATTGGGGTTGGCGTGGTGGCGGGTGTGCTTGTCCATCCACCAGCCGTAGCTCATGCCGACGCCGAGATTGCCGGCGATCCGGCCGGCGAACGCGCTCGGCCGGGCGGTCCGGAAGACCTGCCGGTGGGCCAGGTCGTGGGCGACCAGGGCCAGCTGGGCGAACGCCACCGCCATGACCACGGCCACCGCCAGCGTCCACCACGAGTCACCGACCAGGAAAAACGCCGTCCAGCCGCCGGCCACCAGCAGGCCCACCAGGGTCAACCGCACCACGTAGTAGGCCGGTCGTCGCCGCATCAGGTCGAGCGCGTTGATCCGTCGGTTCAGTTCCGCGAAGTCGCTGCCGGTAGTGCTCCGCCGGAGCGTGGAGGCTGTCATGCCCATTGAGTATCCGGTCTCGCGGACGCCCGGTCTGGAGTGTGAGCCCCCGGATTCCGAGGGGGTGCTAGCACCCCCAGGCGGGCGCGGCATGATGGTTCGATGACACACCGAGCCCGGGTACGCCGGAGCCTCGACGCCATCGCGGACGGCCTGTTCGCGATCGTCCTGGCGCTGCTGAACGTGCTCGTCCTCGGTTTCTGGCTGGCTGGCCTGGTGCTCAGCCCGGTGCCGGTGCTCGGCGCCGAACTGTTCTCGGTCAGCACCCGGGTGGTGCGATGGCGCGCCGACCTCGAACGCCGCATCGGCACCCGTGCGGGTGAACCCATCCGGCGTCCCTATCCCCCGGCGCCGGGGGGTATGGAGCGTGGCACTCGCGACTGGCTGCGATGGGTGATCACCGACCCGGCGACCTGGCGGGACTTCGCGTGGCTGCTGCCGGGCGCGCTGGCCGGGGCGGTGCTCGGTCTGGTCACCCTCGCTCTGCCGGTGTACGGCCTGGCCGGCGTGGGCCTGCTGCCCCTCTGGCTGCATCTGGGCGGCGCGTGGTTCGGCTACGGCGTCTTCTGGCCCACCACCAACAACCTCGAGGCCTGGCTGGCCCTGCCGCAGGGGCTGGTGTTCCTGGCCGGCGGTCTGATCCTGGCCCCGCTGCTGCGCGCCACCCGGCTCAAGTTCGCCCGGCTCTTCCTCGCGCCGACCCGGGCCGCCGAGCTGCGGCTGCGTGTCGCCCACCTGACCACGACCCGGGCCGACACCATCGACGCGCAGGCCGCCGAGCTGCGCCGCATCGAACGCGACCTGCACGACGGCGCCCAGGCCCGGATGGTGTCGGTCGGCATGACCATCGGGCTGGCCGAGCGGCTGGTCCGGCGTGATCCGGCGGCCGCGCTCAAACTGCTGGCCGAGGCTCGCGCGTCCAGCACCGAGGCGCTGGTCGAGCTGCGGCACCTGGTCCGCGGCATCCACCCGCCGGTGCTGGCCGAGCGCGGCCTGGAGGGCGCCGTCCAGGCGTTGGCGATGAGCCTGCCGGTGCCGACCGAGGTGATCTCGCATCTGCCCGGCCGCCTGGACACCCCGGTCGAGTCGGCCGTCTACTTCGCGGTGGCCGAGGTGCTGACCAACATCGGCCGGCACAGCCGCGCCCGGTCGGCCTGGGTGAGCGTCCGGCACGACCGTGGGGTGCTCAGCGTCGAGGTCGGCGACGACGGTGTCGGCGGGGCGGACGCCGGGCGGGGTACCGGTCTGCAGGGGATCACCCGACGGTTGAACGCGTTCGATGGGACGATGAGCGTCTTCTCGCCCCGGGGCGGACCCACCATCGTCATCATGGAGCTAGCGTGCGCGTTGTCATCGCCGAGGATCTGACGCTGCTGCGGGACGGCCTGACCCGTCTGCTCGAGGCGTTCGACTTCGACGTGGTCGAGGCCGTGGACAACGGCCCGGACCTGCTGCCGGCGCTGCTCGAGCATCGGCCGGACGTCGCCATCATCGACGTACGGCTGCCGCCGACCCACACCGACGAGGGGCTGAAGGCGGCCATCGCGGCCCGCGCGGCCATCCCCGGCCTGCCGGTCTTGGTCCTGTCGCAGCACGTCGAGCCGCTGTACGCGCACGAGTTACTCACTGACAGCAACGGTGGCGTCGGTTACCTGCTGAAGGAGCGGGTCTCTGACGTCGAACAGTTCGTGCAGGCGGTCCACCAGGTCGCGAGCGGGGGTACGACCTTCGATCCGGAGGTTGTCACGCAGCTGCTGGCCCGGCGCGAACCGCTCCGCGCGCTCACACCCCGTGAGCAGGAGGTTCTCCGGCACATCGCCGAGGGACGGTCGAACGCGGCCATCGCCTCGCGGCTGTTCATCACCGAGAAAGTGGTCAGCAAACACATCAACAACATCTTCGCCAAACTGGGCATGCCGCCGTCCGACGATGACAATCGCCGGGTGCTGGCGGTGCTCATGTTCCTCGACGCGGCGTAGGGTGCATTCGTGCCGTTGACTCCCGCCGACATCCACCACGTCGAGTTCCCGAAGGCCGCCATCGGCCGTCGTGGCTACGACGAGGAGCAGGTCGACACGCTCCTCGACGAGATCAGCCAAGAGATGATCAGCCTGCTGGAGGAAAACGATCTCCTGCAGCGCCGGGCCGGTTCCACGCCGGAGCCGGCCGCGCCGCGCGCCGACCGGAGCGAGCTGAACGCTGTCGCGGCCGAGCTCGACCGCGCCCGCTCGGCCTGCGACCGGGCCGAGGCGCATGCCCGTGACCTGCGCCGCGAGCTCGACCAGGCCCGGGCCGAGGCGACTCGGGGTGACGCCGGCCGCGGTGACACCGGCCGGCACAGCGGCGGCAGTGGCAGCGGGCCGGTCCTGGCGATGGCTCAGCGCTCGGCCGACGACCACATGCGCGAGGCTCACGAGCAGGCCGACGCGGTGCTGGCCGAGGCCCGGGAGAAATCCGACCATCTGCTCGGCGAGGCGCGGGTGGCGGCCGGCGACCTCGAGCAGGACGCGCGGCGAAAGCAGGGCGAGGCGATCGCCGGCCTGCAGACCCGGCGCGAGCAGGTGCTGCGCGAGATCGGTGAGCTGACCGAGCTGGCCCAGGGCTACCGCGCCGCGCTGGAGAAGCACATCTCCCGCCAACATCAGTACCTCGACGGCACGGCGGAAGATCTGGCCGACGAAGCCTGAGGCGGCTATGATCTCCGGCGATGATTATCTTCGAGCAAGGAACGGAGGTCTCGTTCGGCACCGGTGAGCGCTGATGCTCTCCTGGACGGACGCTGAGACCCGGTTGCTGTGCTGGCGGCGCGTGCGTGAGTTCGCCGTACCGCCCTCGATGATCGAAACCGCCACCGCCCGCCGTGAGTCGGGTGACTGGGCCGGCGCCTGCGCGGCCGCCCACGTGGATGTCGATCTCGATCCGCGGGCTGTCGCCCGCGACCTTCGCCCTCTGCTGCGCGCTGATCTGCGGCGGCTGGCCCCCGATCTGTTGCGCTGGCATCTGCCCCGGGTGGCCCCGGATGGGCTGCTCCGGCCCGGTGTCCAGGCCGCCCTGGCCCGCTATCCGGGCGGGCTCCAGCTGGTGGCGCGTACGCCGCCGGCCTGGGCCGAGGCCGGCCAGCGGATCAGCCTGACCCTGTCCCGGCGTTCCGACCCGCGGTACCGCCTCGACCTGCATCGGCATCTCTGGGACGCCGGGCGCGCGCACGAGTTCCGGCACCGGCCGGGCCTCCAGCCGCGGCCGGATCAGGACCGGTGGGCGGCCGAGGCGGAGATCATGCTGCGGGCCGACGGGCGCGGTGAGCGGTACGTCGCCGTGCGGGCCCGCCGCCACGTGGTGCTCGACCTCGACGGCCGGGGCGGTCCCAAGCCACGGTCGGTGCCGCTGCTGCCCTATGCCGCCACCTGGGTGCCGCCCGACGTCGAGCTGCGGCGCGCCCGGATGATCGACGCCGACCGGCTGCATCCCCTGGTGGCGGCGGCGTTCGGGGCGCCGGCGACATCCCCGGACCGGACCGTCGACGGGCCGATGCTCGTCGCCTGCCGGGGCGCCACCCACCGGATCGGGCTGCACGCCGGCCGGCCGATCCCGCTCGACCACGATCCGGTCGAGCTGCGCCGCGAGGAGCTGCTCGCCGCCCTGGGTGGCCCGCCGATGCCCTGCCTGCGGGCCATCGACCGGGCGATCCGGCGGCCGGACGAGCTGCCGGCGATCCGCGCCCGCCTCGACCACGGCGACACCGCCGGCGCTCTGGCCGCCGTCGAACGCCTCCTCGGCCCGGACGTTCTGCTGCGCGACGGCCCGCTCCGCGACGAGCTCGCGGCGGCGGCCGAACGCCGGATCGACCATGGCCTCTTCCGTACCGGACTCGCCCGCCACTGCCCGCCACCCGTGAAGGGAGCGCGCCCGACCCACACCCGGTGATGACTGTGAATACTGCTTCTGACCTGCTGCGCCGGCTGACCGCCACGGGCACCGAGGACCGCGTCGACCCACAGCTGGAGGCGCTGACCGTGGCCGTGCAGGCCGACCTGCCGGTGCTGCTGTGGGGCGAGCCAGGGATCGGCAAGACGGCCGCCATCGGGCAGCTCGCCGCGTCGCTCGACCTGCCGCTGACCACCGTGATCGCCAGCGTGCACGAGCCGTCCGACTTCGCCGGCCTGCCGGTGATCGGCGACGATCCGGCCACCCAGGGCGTGCCGATGGCCCCGCCGGACTGGGCCGTTCGCCTCGCCTCGGCCGGCAAGGGCCTGCTCTTCCTGGACGAGCTGTCGACGGCGCCGCCGGCCGTGCAGGCCGCGCTGCTGCGCCTGGTGCTGGAACGCCGGGTGGGCGCGCTGCGGCTGCCGGACGGCGTACGCATCGTGGCCGCCGCCAACCCGAAGGCCTCGGCCGCCGACGGCTGGGAGCTCAGCGCTCCGCTGGCCAACCGTTTCGTTCACCTACAGTGGACCTTCGACCCCGAGGTGGTGGTACGCGGACTCGGCGGCACCTGGCCCCGGGCCGCACTCCCCCGCCTCGACCCGGACCGACTGACCGACGCGGTGGCGTACGCCCGGCGCGCCGTCTGCGGCCTGCTCACCGTCCGCCCGGCGCTGGTGCACAAGCTGCCCGGGGCCGAGTCCCGGCGGGGTGGCGCCTGGCCGTCGCCGCGCACCTGGGACATGACACTGCGACTGGTCGCCTTCGCCACCGCCGCCGGCACCTCCCGCGAGGTGCTGTCGATGCTGGTCCGGGGCACCGTCGGCGACGGCCCGGGGCTGGAACTGCTCGCCTCGCTGGACCGGATGGACCTGCCCGACCCGGAGACGCTGCTGGCCGACCCGGCCGGCGCCGACCTGCCCGAGCGCGGCGACCTGCGTCAGGCCGTCCTGGACGGCGTGGTCGAGGCGGTCCGCCGCAAACCGGCCGTGGACCGCTGGGACGCGGCGTGGGCGGTGCTGGTCCGCGCCCTCGACACCGGCGCGCCGGACCTGGTCGTGGCGCCCGCGGCCACGCTCGCGGCCCTGCGCCGGGACGACTGGTCGGTGCCGGCGGCGATCGAGCGGCTGGCCGGGGCGATCGCCATCGCCGAGGCGGCCCGATGAACACCCACAAGCTCTACACCGCCCGGCTGCACGCGGCGGCGAAGCGCCCGTACCTGGCGACCGCGCTCTTCGCCCTGAATCTCGTGCCGTCGCGGCAGGTTCCGACGATGGCTGTGGACGAGCACTGGCGCTGCTACGTGTCGCCGTCGTTCGTGGACGGCATGCCGATGCCCGAGCTGGCCAGCGTCCTGGTGCACGAGGTCTCGCACCTGCTGCGCGACCATCACGGCCGCAGCGAGCGCTACGCCCGCAAGCGCGAGCCGGCCGGGCCGGGCGAGGGTCTGCGGATGAACGTCGCCGCCGACATGGAGATCAACGACGACGTGTACGGCGACGGGCTACCGGTCCCGGACGGCGCCATCCGCCCGGCCGACCTGCGGCTGGCCCCGGGCCTGCTGATGGAGGAGTACCTCGGGGAGTTCCGGCTGAGCGCGCTCGGCGACCGGGTGGCCTGGCTGGACTGCGGCAGCGGCGCCGACGGCCGGAGCCGCCCGTGGGATCTCGGCCCGGACGGCGGGCACGGGCTGAGCCGGGAGGAGCGCGATGCGGTGCGGTTCCGGGTCGCGCGTGGCCTGACCGGCCGGCCCGGCGCCGTGCCGGACACCTGGAAGCGCTGGGCCGAGGAGGTTTTCCATCCGCCGCGGCCGTGGCGTGAGCTGCTCGGCTCGGCCGTGCGGGCGGCGGCCACGGCCGGGGCCGGCGGCGATTACTCGTACGGGCGACCGGCCCGCCGTGCCACCGCCCTCCCCCGCGTCGTGCTGCCCAGCCTGCGCCGCACCCCGCCCCGGGTCTGCGTCGTCATCGACACCTCGGGTTCGGTCAGCGACGCGGAACTGGGCAGCGCCCTGCTGGAGGTCGCGGCGATCACCCGGGCGGTCGGCGGCCGTCGCGACCTGGTCTCGGTGATCTCCTGCGACGCGGCCGCCGGTGTCGCCTACCCGTTGTGCCGGGCCGAGGACATCCCCCTGATCGGAGGCGGCGGAACCGACCTGCGCGAGGGCTTCGACCAGGCGATCCGGTCCAAGCCGCGGCCGGACGTGGTGGTGGCGCTGACCGACGGGCAGACGCCCTGGCCGTCGTCCCGCCCGCCCTGCCGCACGGTGGTCGGGCTGTTTCCCCGGCCGGCCGAGGAGCACCCGCCGGACTGGGCCCGGGTGGTGAAGATCGGTTGAAAAATCACGCCTGTACCGCCACCGGGGCGGTCGGGCACGATGAAGCGGTGAGCGAAGACGAGGCTGAGCAGGACGGCGCCGCACCGACCCCCGTGACCGCCGTCGCGGTGGCGGCGGAGGTGCCGGTCTCGCACACCACCAAGGTCCGGATCGAGACGCCCGGCGCGACGATCGAGGTCGAGGCCAAGGCGGCGCTGGACGAGGTCGCCCGGACCGCCCTGGACCTCTTCCACCAGGCCGGTGGCTGGCCGCGGGAAAATTACCGGTCGTCCGGCTTCGCCACCGCCGAGCGTCGCGACACGCCCGCGGTCCAGCCGAGCAGCATGCCGTGGGCGCCCGCCGACTTCCCGGCGCAGCCCTGAGGCTGGTACAAGTTGGCCCCGGCCGGAGCATCGGGGCCTGACTAGCGTTCTGATCCATGACCAAGGCTGTGGTGGAGCGCCTGATCGGCGCGTTGAACAGGCACGATCTCGACGATGTGGCGGCCCTTTTCGGCCCGGACTTCTCGGGTGAGTGGCCGGCGCATCCGGGCCGGGACTTCCGCGGGCCCGAGCAGGTGCGACGGAACTGGGAGATGATCTTCAAGCTGTCGCCGGAGATCACGGTGGCGATGACTCACGCGGTCGAGGCCGGCGACGACGTGTGGGGTGAGTGGCACTACACCGAGGCGGCCGGGCAGGATCTGAAGGGCGTCATCATCATCACGGTCCGTGACGGCCTGATCCGGCGGTCGCGGTTCTACATGGAGCCGATCGACGCGGCCGGCGCCGCGGTTCCGGGCGGGCCGCGACTCGCCCGGGACTGACATGATGGGGCCGTGCGGCGGGACGACGACTTCGGTACGACACTGCGGACTCTGCGCCACCGGCTCACTCCCGGTGAGGCCGGGCTGCGTGCGTCGCTACCCGCCGTGCGGCGTGTGCCCGGCCTGCGGCGCGACGAGCTGGCCGGCATCGCCGGTGTCTCCGAGGAGCATCTGAAGCGGCTGGAGCAGGGCCGGCGGCGGCCGTCACCGGACGTGGTCGACGCGCTCGCCCGGGCCCTGCGGCTGACCTCGCCCGAACACGACCGGCTGCGCATGCTGGCCGGGTTCGCCGCCGCCCCGGAGCCGGACGGCCTGGTCCCCCGCGAGATCACCGAGACCGCCCGCCGGATGCTGGACCGGCTGACCGAGGTCGCGGTCTGCGTCTGCGACGCGACGTGGACGGTGCTGGCGGCGAACAAGCTCTGGCACGCCGAGGTGTGCTCGGTGCCGGAGGCGGGACGCGGGCGCAACGTGGTGTGGCGGGCGTTCACCGACGCCGGCCCCTCGGTTTTCGAGGCCCCGGAACGGCTGGACGGGTTCCGCGCCACCGTCGTGGCCGAACTGCGCGAGGCGGCCCATCGCTACCCGGCCGACGCCGAGCTGTCCTCGATGATCGCCGACCTGCGGGCCCGGAGCGCCGAGTTCGCCCAGCTGTGGGACGCGCCGCCGGCCCGGGCCGGACACGCGGATCGGCTGCGGGTGCCGAGCCCGGACCACGGCCACCTCTACCTGGACCTGGACGTCCTGACGCTGAACCCGGGTGACCTGCGCGTCGTCGTCTACACCGCCCGCGGCGCGAGCTGACCGGGCGCGCTACCCCGTCCGGCGCGCCCGCGGCCGGGCCGGCCTCATGAGACCGGCGCGGCGACAGCGTCGCGCAGCTCGGCCAGCACCTTTCGCATCAGGTCGGGGAACGCGGCGGTGGGCTCGGCCAGCCAGTCGGCGATGGCGGCGTTGAAGACGGCGATGCCCGCCCGCACCGCGAAACCGGCGGCCCGGGGCGGGACGCCGCGCCGCCCAAGGGCCTCGATCATCGCGGCGATCAGGCCGGCCGTCTTGATCAGGTCGCGTTCCCGCAGTTCCGGTGTCGACGCGATGAGGCTGAACCGGGCCCGCGCCTCGTCGGCGGTGCTCAGCTCGGCCAGCTCCAGTCCGCAGCGGGTCAGGGCTTCGACCGTCGCGTCGATGGCGTTCAGGGCCGGGTCGGCGCCGGCCAGGTGGGTCAGCACGCTGGCCTCGAACGCCTGCGCGTTGGCGAAGAAGACCTCGCGCTTGTCGGCGAAGTGGTTGAAGAAGGTGCGCTTGGTCAGCCCGGCCCGGTCGGCGATCTCGGTCACTGTCACCTCGGCGTACCCGCGCTCGCGGAACAGGTCCAGGGCCGCCTGCTGGAGGCGGCCGCGTGCGTCCGGTTGCCAGCGGGCCATGCCTCCGAATCTACTCCTATTGCACTTGGTGCAATAGAGTGCCACACTCGGACTGCACCAAGTGCAATCACTGAGGAGCAGCCATGCCGACCAACACCGCCGCCTGGATCCCCGCCCGCAACCGTCCGCTCGAGGTGGGCCCGGCCCCGTACCCCACGCCCGGCCCGGACCAGATCGTGATCCGCAACCGCGCCGTGGCCGTCAACCCGCTCGACTGGGTCATCCAGGTCGCCGGGCGGGTGGCCTACAGCTGGCTGAAGTACCCGTTCGTGCTCGGCACCGACGTCGCCGGCGAGGTGGTCGAGGTCGGTTCCGCGGTCACCCGGTTCCGGCCCGGCGACCGGGTGCTGGCCCTGACCGTGGGCGTCGAACGCGACATCAACAGCGCCGCCCAGGGCGCGTTCCAGCACTACACCGCCACCTCCGAGATGCTGGCCAGCCCGATCCCGGACGACCTGTCCCACACCGACGCCGCCGTCCTGCCGCTTGCCCTGGCCACCGCGGCCAGCGCGCTGTTCCAGCCGAGCCAGATCCATCTGCGGCTGCCCGCGGCCCGGCCCGCGCTGACCGGCGAAACCGTGCTGATCTGGGGCGGCTCGACCAGCGTGGGCAGCAACGCCATCCAGCTCGCGGCGGCCGCCGGGTACGACGTGATCACCACCGCCTCGCCCCGCAACGCCGGCCCGCTCAAGGAACTCGGCGCCGGTCAGGTGTTCGACTACCGCAGCCCGACGGCCGAGGCGGACATCGTCGACGCCTTCCGCGGCCGCACCCTGGCCGGGGCGCTCGCGATCGGCCCGGGGTCGGGACCGGCCTGTATCCGGATCGCCGGCGCCGCCCGGGGCAACCGGTTCGTCACCACCGCCACCGCGCCGGTCACGTTCGAGAAGGGGTTCTCACTCGGGCGCACCATCACCGGAATGGCCGGCGGCATGGCCGGGCTGCAGCTGTCGGCCCGGCGCCACGGCGTACGGACGAAGTTCGTGAACGGTGCCGGCCTGCGTAAGAACGAGGTCGGCCCGGCCATCTTCCGGGACTTCCTGCCGGCCGCGCTGGCCGAGGGCCGCTACCGCATCGCACCCCCGGCCACGGTCGTCGGTGACTCCCTGGCCGACCTGCAGCACGCGATGGACCAGCAGCGCGAGGGTGTCTCGGCCACCAAGCTGGTGGTTAGCCTCTAGACGCCATGGATGAGATTGTCCTGAAGAAAGTCAAGTTAAAGTGGTCCGATGTCCGAGGAACTGGCAGCGTCGTTGCTGCACCAGACCATGGCGCTGGCCGGGCAGATCTCGGGTCGCATGCAGGACGGCCTGGACCGGCTCGACCTGACCGCGCCACTGGCCAACGTCCTCTGGCTGCTGCGACCGGACGCCGATCCGCTTCCGCTGCGCAAGATCGCCGGCCTGCTGCACTGCGACCCGTCGAACGTCACCCTGCTGAGCGGCAAACTCGAGCAACGCGGCCTGGCCGAGCGGCGCCCGCACCCGCGCGACGGCCGCGTTCGCACGCTGGTCCTGACCAAGGCCGGTGAGGACGTGCGCGAACGGCTGCTCAGCACCGTGATGAAGCATTCACCCCTGGCCGGGTTGACGCTCGAGGAGCAGGAACAGCTGCACGCTCTGCTCGCCAAGGCGATCGACAACGCGTAGCGCCGGAAGGAACGGCTATCGGCGGCGGAGCTGGGGTACGACCAGAACGGCGCACAGGGCCGCCGCCACGAGCAGCAGCAGGGGCACGAGCCAGACCCAGACGCCTCGGTCGCCCGGGGCCGCCGCCGCGCTCCGGGGCTGCGGCGACGGCTCGGCGGCGGCCGCGGGGCGGACGTTACCGGCCGCGGCCAGCAACTCCGGCTTCGGCTGGTCGACGGGGGCCTGCCAGCCGGGCGGTGGCGGCGTGACCGCGCCGTGGTAGGTGAAGCGCAACTCGCCCTTCACCGCGTCGCCGTCCGAGGCCACGTTGTGATAGGTCACCACGTACGCGCCGGGCGCCGGCCAGTGCGACACGGCCACCTTGACCGGGAAACCCATGTCGTAGCGGAGCGGCTGCCACGTGCCGTCCTTGAGCTGGTACTCCTGGACCGGCTTGGCCAGGCGCCGCGGCTCGCCGTTGGACCATCCACTGTCGACGCGTACGCCGGTCGGCGCGGTGACAGTGAAGTACGCGTACGTCTGCGGCTTTTCCGTGAAGGTCAGCGTGACCGCCTCGATCCGCTCGGCCACCGTGCTGCCCTGGGCCGGCGTGCTGGTCACCAGCGTGCCGTGGGCCAGGGCGGGCGCCGGCGCCGCGGCCGAACCGGCCACAACGCCGACGAGCATGATCGCGAGGAGACGACGAACGTCGATGCGGCCCATCGCCGCAGGCTAGCGGGCCCGCGTTCCCACCACCACCCACATGGTCAGCGTCAGCAGGAACGTGCCGTCGGCGGCAGCCGCCTCGACGTCGTCCATCAGGTCATCGAAGGCCGGGCCGATCGCCGCGGTCATCGGCGAGTCCCGGTACAGCGGCAACACCTGGCGGGCCTGGTCCAGGTCGGTGTGGACGCCGGCGAACGGCTCGGCCCGGAGGTCGGTGAGGCCGGCCTGGTGCATGCGGCGGCGCAGCGCACGACCGGAGGCCATCGAGTGCGGCGGACGGCTCGCGTTCAGCACGTTGACCAGGGTCCGGGCCCGGTCGTTGAACCCCTCGGGCGAGCCGTCGACCAGCAGCGAGTCCCAGTCGGTGTCGATCATGCACATCCGGCCGCCGGGGCGCAGGACCCGGGTCAGCTCGGCGATGGCCCGGTCGGCGTCGGCGACGTGCTGAACGACGCGCTCGGTGCGTACGCCGTCGAAGGCGCCGTCCTCGTACGGCAGATCGAGCAGGTCGCCGACCTCGTACTTGACCCGGCTCCCGTCGTGCCCCCGGGTCGCCTCGGCGATCGCGTCGGCCGAGAAGTCGACCGCCGTCACCTCGGCGTCCGGCATGAGGCCGGCCAGCTCCCGGGCGACCTCGCCGTTGCCGCAGCCGGCGTCGAGCAGCCGCCCGGTCCACGGCACCTCCCACCGGGCCAGGCCGGCGGCGCGGATATTCCGGACGCCGGTCGAGCCGGCCGCGGCGGCGAGGTAGTCGCGCAGGTACTGCGGTTGTTCCTGGCTGTCGAAGGAGACCATGCCCACCCTGACGGGGGCCGGCACCGATGGTTCGGCGGCTGCCCGGAATGACAGTGGTTTGGGGACGGGCGGCCCGGGGCAACCGTCGACCGTGGAGCCTGGGCGGACGATCGGGGATCGATACCGACTGCGTGAGCCGCTCGGCAGCGGCGGCATGTCCGTGGTCTGGCGGGCGGAAGATGTCCTGCTCGGCCGTGAGGTGGCGGTCAAGGTGATGTCGGCCGGCGTGTCGGCCGACCCGGCTTCCCTCAAGCGCCTGTACGCGGAGGCCCGCGCCGCCGCCGCGCTGCGCCACGAGAATGTCGTCGAGGTCTATGACTACGGCGAGACCGAGGTCAACGGCGTGCCCGTGCCGTACGTGGTCATGGAACTGGTCGAGGGCCGCTCGCTCAGCGCCCTGCTCAGCGCCGGCCCGCTGCCGTGGCGCCTGGCCATGCTGATCGGCGCGCAGGTCGCGGCCGCGCTGGCGGCCGCACACGACCGTGGCGTGGTGCACCGCGACGTGAAGCCCGCGAACGTGATGGTCGCCTCGGGCGGTGTCAAGCTGGTCGATTTCGGCATCTCGGCCGCGGTCGGCGAGAGCGACACGGTCACCGAGCAGCTGTTCGGCACGCCGGCCTATCTCGCGCCGGAACGGCTGACCAACGGGATGGTCCGGCCCGCGACCGACGTGTACGCCCTCGGCCTGCTGGTCTACATGATGCTGGCCGGGCGCCTGCCGTGGAACGCGTCGACCACCACGCAGATGCTGATCGCCCACCGCTACCGCGACCCGGCCGCGCTGCCCGCCGTGCCCGGTCTGCCCAGCGAGGTGGCCGACCTGGTCCGCCGCTGCCTGGCGAAGGCCCCGTCGGACCGCCCGCCCGCGGTGACCGCCGCCCGGGTCCTGCGCACGGCCGCCGGCCTCCCGCCGCTGACCCTGCTCCCCGGCCTGGAGGACGGCCCACGGCCGAGCCCGGCGGACGTGCCGACCGAGCCGGCGACGCGCCCGTCGCTGAGCCGGCGGATCCTGGCCGCCCCCACCCGGCACCGGGTCGCCGCCGGCGGTGTCGTACTGGTGGCCGCGTTCGCCGTGGGCTGGTTGTGCTGGCCCGCCGCCGCCCAGGAACAACCGGCGGCCGTGGCCGGCCCGGCCCCGGTGGCCTGCCATGTCTCCTATGCGATGCGGGTACGGGCGTCGGGCGACTCGACGGCGACCCTGACCGTGACCAACACCGCCCCGACCGCGATCAGCGCCTGGACCCTGGCCTTCCGGCTGCCCGGCGACCAGCGGCCGGCCGCGGGCGACGGCCTGACCTGGAAGCAGACCGGCGACACGATCCGGGCGAACGGCCCGGCCCTGGCGCCGGGCCAGGCGGTCGTGACCACGGTCCACGCCGGCCGGGGCGAGGCGGCGGTCATGCCCGAGAACTTCACCCTGAACGATGTCACCTGCCGGTCGGATCTCTCGGTGCTGGGCCCGGTGACGTACCAGACCGCGAAGACCACGACGTCGGCGGCGAAGAAGGCGCAGCCGCGGAAGGCGCACACCGCCAAGAAGAGCCAGCCGGTGAAGAAGCGCGCCAAGGCGCACGCCCCGCGCCGGCCGCACTTCCCGCCGCCGCGCTTCCCGTTCCCGCCGCGCCCGCACCACTGACTCCCTACCGGGGACAACGGCGGCCGTACCTGGTCGTCGAGTACGTCGACGGGCCGAGCCTCAGCGCGGTGGTCAAGGAGTGCGGTCCCGTCGGGCCACCGTGACGCCCTAGGGTCGACGGCGTGCCAAACCCGAAAGCGACAGCCCTGAGCGGTATCCGGGGCCCGAACACCGCGCTGAGCTACGACCGGATCTCGGCGGTGCTCGCGGGGATGAGTGACGTGGAGATCGAGGCGCTGGCGGCCACGGCGGCCGGGCGGAAACGCGGGGTCGGCGGGCACACCGGCACGGTCACGGTCGGCGGGACGCCGGTCTTCGTCAAGAGTGTGCCGGTGACCGGGCTGGAGCTCGACCACCCCGGGTCGACGGCCAACCTCTTCGGGCTGCCGATGAACTACCACTACGGCATCGGGTCGGCCGGGTTCGGGGCGTGGCGCGAGCTGGCCGTGCACACCATGACCACCGGCTGGGTGCTGGACGGCACGTATCCCGGATTCCCGGTCATGTACCACTCACGTGTCCTTCCGCACGAGCCGCCGCCGGTGGACGTGGAGCACTGGGCCGCGCACTGGCACCACGACCCGGCGATCCGGCTCCGGCTGGAGGCGCTGGCCGGGGCGCCCGCCGTCGTGACGCTGTTTCTCGAGCTTCTCCCGTACACCATGGATCTTTGGCTAAGTGATCATCCCGCCCCGGAGTGGGCCGACGCGGAACTGCGGACGGGCGCCGGGTTCCTGCGGTCGCGCGGTCTGCTGCACCTCGACGCGCACTTCGACAACCTGCTGACCGACGGGCACCGGGTCTACTTCGCCGACTTCGGGCTGGCGCTGCACGAGGGCTTCGACCTCGAGGCCGACGAGCGCGCCTTCCTCGATCGGCACCGCGACTACGACGTCGACTACGTCCGCGGGCATCTCAACCACTGGCTGACCCGGCACGGCCTCCCCGGCGTCGCCGGCAACGAGGAGCCCGCGCGGCGGACGCTGGCCTTCTGGCGCCGGCTGGAGTCCGATCGCCGGGCGCCGTACCAGGCATGACCGCCTGCTGGTGTGTGGTGCTGTTCTTCGCGTCGGCCGGTGCTTCCTCGGCGTATCTGACGGTCAGTGAGATCTTCCGAACCCCGCTAACCGCCTCGTCCTAACCCCAGTGGTAGCCCCGGGCGCCGCCCAGGGCCCATCCACCGCCCCGAGCTACCGCTCGCCGGCCCGACCCCAGTGGTCGCCCCAGCCCCATCCACCGCCCTGGGCTACCACTTTGTCTGTGGGGTGGTAGCGCCGAGGGCGTCCGGGCCGGGCGGATGGTCGGATAGCCTGTTACGTCATGCCGGGAACTCGCCAGCCATGGCCAATGCCCGCGTCGCTGGAGCAGACTCCCAGCGTCAAGGGCTGGCTCCCGCACGGCTTCCGGCTCGACGGGCACTCGCACGCGCACGGTCAGCTCGTCTACGCGGCCGCCGGGGCCCTGGCCACGACCACCGCCCACGGCACCTGGGTCGCGCCGGCCAACCGGGTGACCTGGACGCCGCCGGGTTTCGAGCACTCGCACCGCTTCTACGGGCGCACCGACGTGCGCCTGGTCGCGATCCCGGTCGAGCTGTGCGCCGCCCTGGTCCCGCGTCCGAGCGTGTTCACGGTCGGCCCGCTGCTGCGCGAGGCGCTGCTGGCCCTGCTCGACCAGGAAAGGAGCCCCGCGGCGTACGAACGCCTCCTCGCCGTCGTCGTCGACGAGCTCGCCGAGACCCCCGAGCAGTCGCTGCACCTGCCCGAACCCCGCGACGACCGGCTACGGGCGGTCACCGAGCTCATGCACGCCGACCCGGGCGGCTCGGCGACGCTGGCCGAGCTCGGCCGGACCGCCGGGGCGAGCGAGCGTACGCTCAGCCGCCTGTTCCGGTCCGAGCTCGGGATGAGCTTCCACCGCTGGCGCACCATCCTCCGGATCCACCACGCGCTGATCCACCTCACCGGCGGCCGGTCGGTCACCGACACCGCGATGGCCTGCGGATGGTCCAACCCGTCCAGCTTCATCGACGCGTTCACCGAGGTCGTCGGCCAGACGCCCGGCCGATACCAGGCCACCCTGGGCTGAAGCAGTTCCGCCACACCGGCCTCGTCAGCCGGCGTGAACTGATCCGGCCCGTACTACAGGGCGTGCCCGATCGTCGCGTCGATGTGGTCGGGCACGTCTTCGTGCCGGTCGCCGACGGTGAGGGTGCCGGTCGGCTCCACCATCAGGATCGACGCGCCGCCTTCGGACGACGGCTTGTGCTCGACGCCGCGGGGCACCGTGAAGACGTCGCCTCGCCGCAATTCCACCGTGCGGTCGCGCAGGGCGATCGTCAACTCGCCGTCGAGCACCAGGAAGAACTCGTCGGCGTCGTCGTGCGTGTGCCAGATGTGCTCGCCGCGCACCTTGGCGACGCGGATGTCGTGGTCGTTGACGCGGGTCACGATGCGCGGGCTCCACCGGTCGGAGAAGGAGGCCAGGGCTGTGGTCAGGGAAATCGGTTCGGTCACGCTCTCATCGTGAGGCCTTTCGCGGGTACGCCGTGAGTGCTAGGAATCGCGAATGACGCAAGAATCCTCGCACCGCGTGGTGGCCCTGGTCGACGCCGGCTCCAACCCGTTCGAGCTCGGCTGCGTCACCGAGGTCTTCGGGCTGCACCGCCCCGAACTCGACCGCGACCTGTACGACCTCCGCCTCTGCGCGGCCACCCGCACCACCCGGATGCGCGACGGCTTCTTCAGCCTGACCCGGGTCGCCCCGCTCGACGCGGTCGACGAGGCGGACACGGTCATCGTCCCCAACCGCCCCGACATCGAGGTCCCGCGGCGCCCCGCCGTCCTCGACGCGATCCGCCGCGCCCACGCCCGCGGCGCCCGGCTGATCGGCCTCTGCAGCGGGGCGTTCACGCTGGCCGAGGCCGGGGTGCTCGACGGGCGGCGGGCCACCGCGCACTGGCAGTGGGCCGATCGGTTCAAGGAACGCTTTCCGCGCGTACACCTGGAGACCGATGTTCTGTTCGTCGACGACGGTGACATCCTGACCGCGGCGGGCAGTGCTGCCGCCCTCGACCTGGGCCTGCACGTGGTGCGGCGCGACCACGGCGCCGAGATCGCCAACGCGGTCAGCCGCCGCCTGGTCTTCGCCCACCGCGACGGCGGCCAGCGCCAGTTCATCGAGCGCCCGATCCCCCGCATCCCCGACGACTCGCTGGCCCCCTTGCTGGCCTGGGCCCAGGAGCACCTCGACCGCCCGCTGACGATCGCCGACCTGGCCGCCCGCGTGGCGGTGAGCCCGGCGACGCTGCACCGGCGCTTCCGGGCCGAGCTGGGCACGACCCCGCTGGCCTGGCTGACCGGCGAGCGGGTGGCCCTGGCCTGCCGCATCCTCGAACGGGGCGAGCCCCGGCTGGATGTGGTCGCCCGCCGCAGCGGCCTCGGCACGGCGACCAACCTGCGCACCCTGCTACGCCGCGAGACCGGCCTGACCCCCACCGAGTACCGCCGCCAGTTCGGAGCGACCCCCCGCTGATCCCGGCGTCTCCCGCACCGGCCCTCGCCGGCAATGCGATCGCCCGGTCCCAGTTCGCCCGGCGCGCCACGCAACGCATCGACGATCCGGTGCGGCCGGGTGGGATCGGACCGATCCCATGACGCGACGGCCGCCCCGTCGTTTCCCGCCGCGCGCGATCTCAGTGGCGGATGGTGAATCGAGCGGCGCACCCGGCCGAGCCCACTTCAACGGCCGGCCGCGGCGGCTCGGACCGCCGGACCGTCCGGATGGCCCGGAAGCCACTGTTCCGGGACGCCCACTGTCAGCTCCACGCCGCCGTCCGGCCGGGTGGTCGCGCCGTCCGGCACGCCGCCCCGCCGCCGGATCGCGCCAGCGGAGAAATATTGCCACCAGGCTGGTCCGATCGCGCCGTCGCCCGTGCCGGGGAACAGCACCCGCCGGGTGTGCGGCTCGGCGAGGACGCCGGCCCGGTCGAGCGCCCCGGTGTGTCGCCGCAGCACCTCGCGCATGGCCCGCATCTGAGCCGCCACCTCGACCGGGGCCGCGTCGCGACCGGCCGCCACGAGCGCGGCGGCGTCCGCACCGATCGCCGAGACCGGCCCGGCCAGGGTGGCCGCCCGGAGCGAGACCCCGGGGTCACCGGACACCAGCGTGCGGTCGGCCGGAATGCGGTCCACCGCAGGCCGGACCTCCCCGGCCGGTACGTGTGCCTCCACCCCGTACACGAGCAGAGTCAGGTCCCCGTCGCCCAGCCAGTCCAGGACCGGGTCGACGGGTACGGCGCTTCCACCACGCAGGTAGGCTCGCGCCGCCGGCCCGTAACCCTCCAACTCGCCCAACCGGCCCGGCCGCCCCAAACCGACCTCGGCGTCGTCGACCCCGCCGTCCCGCAGCCACCCGCCGAGCAGCGACGGGACGGTCAGGACGGGCTCGGCCGGCAGCGAACCGAAGTCGACCACCAGCAGGTACGCCCCCGGCAGGGCGATCACCGGCGACAGGTAGGCGACACGTTCGCCGCCGGCGGTGAGGCGGCCCAGCTCGTCCCGGACGCCGGCCATCGCCGCGGCGACGTCGGGGTCGCCGGACCGCACCATGAGCGAAACGCCCTGATCGGTGCGCAGCGCGACGCCCACCTCGGGCAGGATCGTGACCGCCAACCGTCCTCCTCTGCCGGCAGGTGGAACCGCCGGCACCCAGACATCCGGGGCACCGGCGGAACAACCCTCGTGGTCAGACCGCCGGCACCGGCACCAGCGGAATGATCGGTATCGCGGGAACGCAGATGATGCACGTCTGGTGGGCCTCGTCGTGCGTGTCCCGCCTACGCTCGGCCTTGGCCTTCACACCGGCCGGGGCCTGGTCCTCCTTGGCGAAGTAGACGTGCCCGGCGGCCTCCTCCGCGCCCCAGACAATCACCTCGTCGCCGCCGATGAAGTAATCGTCCCAGCTGTCCAGCACCAGGAACGAGTTGGCCCAGCCCATCAGCTCGCTGCCGCGCACCATGTTGATGTGGTGGTTCCAGGCCTGGAAGATGTAGCCGCCCAGCTGGGCCTCCACCTTGGCCCGGTCCTTGTAGTCCTTGACCTCAAACGCGTTCCGCTCGTCGGTCACGATGTCGACCTTGAACGGGTCGGGGTCGTAGCCCCACTGGATCCGCGGCGGGAAATTGTCGTTTAGCCGGGGCGCCTTGACCTCCCAGTCGACGGCGTCGCTGACCGAGGTGCCCCAGCCCAGGTTGTTGTCGAGGAAGCGCTGAAAACCGCCCTCACGCCGCTTGTTCAACTCGTTGAGCGTGAACGCCTGGGCCGCCTTCTCCCGCTCCGCCCGCGGTTCCTTGTTCCACAGGTCGTTCAGGCAGTGGAAGCGCGCGTCCAGGCAGTCCTGCGGGATGTTGCCCCGAACACTGACCAGGCTGCCCTGGAAGCACTTGTTGTGCGCCTCGATCGAGTCGATCACCGGCGGACAATTGTCGCTGACCAGCCGGGCCATCCCTCCGATCAGACCGGCGATGACCCCGCTGATCAGGCCCCCGATCGAAACCTTGCCGCTCGGGTCGGTGAAGTTCAGCGGGCTGTTCTCGGCGTACGCGTAGGGGCTGGCTGTGTCGCTCTGCCCGATCATCGTGGTGAGCGGGTCGCGGGCGGTGAACCGGGCGTCGTCGGTATCGTAGAGCCGGGCCCGCAGGTAGGTGAGCTCGCCGTCGAGCGCCAGCTCCCCGCGATAGCCGAACCCGGGATCGCCGGCCGAGCTTCCCTCCGCGTCACCGAAGACGTCATAGTGGTCAGCTTGCGTCCACGCCGCCGTGTCGGAGGTGCGGATCGCCGAGCCGAGGGCGTCGGCCGAGAACGTGGCCGAGTCCTTCCTGGTGTCGGCGAATACCCGGCCCACCCCGTAGACGAAGTCGGCCTCGTCCCGCCCGCCCTGGGTGAGGATCTGCGGGGTCTGGCCCTCCCCGCCGGTCCAGCGGTAGGTGACGGCGTGCGCGCCGGTCGATTTCCTGGCGTCGTCGGTCCACCTGACCAGCAGACCGTTGCCGTCGTAGGTTGCGGTGCTCGTACGGGATGCCCTGCCGGCGCCACGGGTGATCGCGACGGCCCGCCCCAATCCGTCGTAGGTCAGCGTCAGCACGTCGTGCTTGGACGACTTCTCGACCAGCCGGCCGGCCGGGTCGTACCTGTAGGTCACGTGTTGGTCGCCGTGGCCGGTCAGGTCCTTGCCGCCGGGGCCGGCCGCGATCAGCTCATCGGCCGCGTCGTAGGTGTAGTCGGTGACGCGCCCGTTCTCGGTGACGCTGGTCCGGTTGCCCACCGCGTCGTAGGTCGCGGTCAGGATGTCGTGCTTACTCTGCCTGCCCTTGACCCGGACCAGCTGGCCGCGGACGTCGTACTCGTAGGTGATCCGGTGACCCGGAGCCGGGTCGGTGTATCCGACGATCCGGCCGTCCGCGTCACGGTCGATCGTGGTGTCGAACGACCGCCAGTGGCTCACATTCTCCTGGTAAGCGGCGAGCAGCCCGCCGGCGTAGCGGTAGGTGCGCGACTGCTTGCCCGGCAGGTCCTCGGTCAGGGTACGGCCGTCGGGGTCGAGCTTGTACTTGACGTCTCCCGCCTTCGGATCGGCGATCCCGGTGAGCCAGCCGTTAGCGTCGTAGGTGTAGCGCACCTTGAGCCCGTCGGGATAGGTGAGCGACGTACGCCGCCCGGCCCGGTCGAACGCCGAGGTGACGACGGCCTTGTCGGGCCCGGTGGTGGTGAGCAGGCGGCCGACCTTGTCGTAGGTGTACGCGGTGGTGCCGGTGCTGTCGGTCATCGCGGTACGACGGCCGAGGGCATCGTACGCGTAGGTTACCGACGTGCCATCGGCGGCGGTCCGCTCGGTGAGCAGCGCGTTGCTGTTGTACTTCATGGCGACCACCCGCCCGGCAGGGTCGGTGATCCTGATGAGGTTACCGGCCGCGTCGTACTGCTGCCGGGTCGTGCGCCCCAAGGGGTCGGTCACCTCGGTCTGGTGCCCGGCATTGTCGTATCCGTACCTGGTGACCGCGTTCTTGGCGTCGGTCATCGTGGTCAGCCGGCCACCCGCGTCGTATCCGTACGCGGTGACTCCCCCGGCGGCATCGACAGTGGACAGTACCTGGCCGGCCTTGTCGTAGGTCCAGCCGCGGTGGGCGCCGGACGGATTGGTCCGCCCGGTCCTGCGGTGGGCCGCGTCGTAGGCGTACGCGGTCGCCCCGCCCCGCGGATCGGTGGTCCTGATCAGGTTGCCCGCGGCGTCGTAGGCGTACGACGTGAGCAGTCCGGCCGGCGTACGTTCCGAGGTCTTCCGGCCGTCCTGGTCGTAGGTGTAGTGGTAAACCCCGCCGTTGGGCAACGTCTTCTTGATCAGGTTGCCGACCGCGTCGTAGCCGAAGCGCGTGGTCGCGCCGAGCGGGCCGATCTCGGCCGTACGCCGCCCGAGCACGTCGTACTCGTACTTGGTCACGGCACCGAGCGCGTCGGTCAGCGCGACGATCCGGCCCGCCGCGTCGTAGGCGGTGACCGTACGGTTGCCGAGCGCGTCCACCGTCGCCACCAGCTGGTCCAGCCCGTTGTACTCGTAGCTGGTGACGGCACCGGTCGCGTCGGTCAGCCGTGTCACGTTGCCGCGCTCGTCGTAGCCGGTCACCTTGGTGCCGGCCGGGTCGCTGACCTCGGTGGGGTGGCCGGCCGCGTCATAGGAGTACCGGGTCACCGCGCCGGCCGGGTCGGTGACCGTGCTGATCCGGCCCAGCGGATCGTATGTGTAGGTGGTATCGGCCCCGACCAGGTCGGTCGACTTCGTGAGCCGGCCGTCGCCGTCGTAGGCGTGAACCGTACGGCGATCGAGGGGGTCGACAGTGGCGGTGAGGTTGCCCGACCGGTCGTACTGGTTGGTGGTCACCGCGCCCAGCGGATCGGTCGTGCGCAGCAGGCGGCCGGCGGCCGAGTAGGCGTACGCCGTGACCGCTCCCGACGGATCGGTGGACGAGGTCAACCGGCCCGCACCGTCGTAGCCGTACTTCTGCACGACGCCGGACGGGCTGGTCACCTGGGTCCGCCGTCCCGCCTGATCGTAGGCGTACCGGACGACCCGGCCGGCCTGGTCGGTGGCGGCGATCATGCGGCGCTCACCGTCGTAGGCATACGTGCTCTCACCGCCGGCCGCGTCCACGCTGGCCGTCACCAGGCCGTCGCGCACCGTCGAGCGAGTCACCTCGCCGGACGGGCCGGTCACCGCGCTCGGCACCGTGCTGTCACCGTCGTACGCGTAGCGGGTCACTCCCCCGGCCGCGTCGGTCGCGCTGGTCAACCGGTCGCTGCCGTCATAGGTGTACCCGGCGACGCTGTCGCCCTGGGCGCGCCGCAGCACGTTGCCGCGGGCGTCGTACGCCAGCGTGGTTCGTGCCGTACCGGGGGCGTTCACCTCGACCAGCCGGCCGGCCTGGTCGTACGCCGACGTGACCGTCTCGCCGTTCGGGTCGGCCGCCGCGACCAGCCGCCCGGCCGAATCATGGCGATAGACCACCGCACCCGCCGACCCCTCGACCGTGGCGGACGTGGTGCCGGCGGTCAGGTCGTAGGCGACCGTGAGGGCGCCACCTGAGCCGTAAGCCTGCGCGGTCACTCGGCCGTCGCGGTCATAGGTGTTGGTCAGCGAGGCGATACCGTCCGGGTCGACGACCGACCCGAGCAACCCGTCCCCCGTCGTCTCATAGGCCACGGTCGCCTCGCCGGGCACCTTGACCGAGGCCAGCGCGCCGCCGGCGTAGGTGTAGGTCACCGTACGGCCGTCGCTGGACGCGGCGGTCGTGAGCAGCCCATCCTCGTCGTAGGAGAACGTCAGTTTCCCGCCCGTCGAGTGCGTCGCGGTGGCCAACCGGCCGTCGGCGTACGCGAGGGAGAGTCGCTCACCCTCCGCGGCAACCGTGTCGAGTCGGCCGTCGGCGGCGAAGATCAGCACCCGGCCGCCCGGGTAGCGCAGCGTCCACCCTTCATCGGGCCCGCCGATCAGGTCGGCGTCGAGGTCGGCCGGCCGACGATAGGCACCGGACTCGTCGCGGACGAACGTGAGAGTGCGATCGTCACTGTCGGCGAACGCCACCGCGCCGTCGGCGCCCCGGGTCAGATGCTGGCTGAATGCGCCGGTCCAGCCCTTGCCGAACGGCCCGGTCGCCGGGTTGAGCGAGTTGTACCAGCGGCCCCAGGTCAGCAAGCCGGACGAGGTCGTGAGGTCGGTCTCCGCGGTGGTGAAGTTGCCGGTCGCGGTGTTGACGCCAACCCCGGTGAACCCGAATCCGGGGTGCTGGCCCAGCAGCTCCACGGCCGGCCGGGTGACCAGCACGGGCTCAGCGGCGACCGCGGGCACCGCCGCGGCCACCACAGCCACGACCGACAACGTGACCACGGCCCACCGGGCCGTCCCGCTGATTGAATGTTTGGCTGACGTCGATCTCATGGCTCCCCCGCCTGCTCGACCGTCCGTGAAATCGGCCCTTCCGGCCCGACTGTCCACGGAGGCTAGAGACGCGAGACCTAGATCGCCATCAATCTTGAGCTATACGGACAGTTCCAGAGTTCCCACATGACGAAAGCCGGCGGACAGAGGCCCGAACAGGCTCGCGGTCACCGCACCGGAAGCTCGACCCGCCGGCCCATGCCGAACTGAGGAGCCTGGGTGTCCGTCACCATGGCGAAAGCGCCCGCGGGCACGCCGTCGCGGGTCGCCACCCTGGACGCCGCCGCCAGCAGCGTCTTCAAGCTCGCGCCCGCGATGAAGAAGATGTAGGCGTCGCCGTACTCCTCGCCGTCGTCGTGCTCCTCGATACCGAGTTCCTCCTCCAGGTCGATCATGTAGTCACCGACGTCGTCGATCCACTCGTCGTCAGCGGTCATCGGGAAGTGGATCTCCACCAGCACGGCCATGACAGACATGATCCAGTACCGTCAGCCGCAGCGCCGAAGGGACATCCGCGCCGGGAGGCTCGGGCCGCCGGCCGGAAAGGGCGTATGCAGGATCGCAAGGCGTGCGCAAGGTCGCTGCAAGGCGCGTCGCCACGCTGGAGGCATGCCCGAGTCGCCAGTGAAGCAGAGATGTGTCCGTACCCTCCTGTTGCTCCTGACGCTTGTGCCGCTCGCCGCCGGGTGCGACGAAGGATCGCCCGACACGGCGGCACCGGCCTCCGTACCGGCGCCCGAGGGCGTCGACGCGGAGCCGCCCGCGCCAGAGGGCAACGGCCCGGAAGCACCCGCCCCGGCCCTGGAAGGCCTGCCCGCCGTGCCGATCGCCTCGTTGCCGGTCGGCGGAGTCGGCCCGGACGAAGACGGATGCAC
This sequence comes from Actinoplanes sp. NPDC049265, assembly GCF_043197135.1. Lineage (NCBI taxonomy): Bacteria > Bacillati > Actinomycetota > Actinomycetes > Micromonosporales > Micromonosporaceae > Actinoplanes > Actinoplanes sp. NPDC049265. The sequence goes on from NZ_JBICSP010000007.1 coordinate 67,174, forward strand.
CGGCGCCACCTGGCTGAGCCCCTCCCTGCGGACCGGCGTGTCCGTCAAGATCACCGACGTACGGATCGATCCGAAGGACCAGTTCGAACTGTCCGGGTCCGGCTGCGACGGACCGATCTGCCGGCCGTCATTCACCTTCACGGTCGATCGCCAGAGCTGCAGGGTCGCCGCCACCGCGGTGGGACCGGCTGGGGCGCACGCGTCGGTGATCCTGGACGGCGACGCACGCTGCTCGGCCGAGCGGAAGGCGTGGTGCGAGGAAGCGAAGAATTCCCACGGGGCGGCCCAGCTGAACGACACCCGTGTCGACAACGGCGGCGGGACCCCGGAAAGCCAACCAGAGGACACCGATCCGTCGGATCCGACCGGCTGACCCGATGTCCGGAACCGTGTCCCAGGACCATCTCACCGGATGGATCAGCTCGGTCGTGAGCGTCGCGGCGCCGGCCGGGGCGCTCAGCGCACTGCTGTTCTACTTCGGATATGTGTCGGCCCGTTCCAAGTACGAGTACTTCGGCGTGGACGTCGACACGATCGAGCTGAGCACCAAGGAATACATCATGCGCAGCCCTCAACCACTGCTGGTGCCGTTGCTCGGGCTGGCTCTCACCGGCGCCGGGCTGCTGGCCCTGCACGTACGCGTCCGGAATCGCATCGTCGCCGCGCGAGCCTCGGACAACGCCGCCGCGTTCAGGCGGAGGATCGACCGGGCCACGAGAGCCGCGACGATCGCCGGCGCGGTGGTTCTCGGCCTCGCCGTCGTCGTGCTGCTGTCCTACTCCGAGCTGCGCCGATGGCCACTGTACGGCCTGGTCACACCGCTGCTGTTCGTCGTCGGCGGCGGGACGGTCACGTACGCGTCCCGGGTGAGCTCGCTCCTGCGGAACGCGTACGACGAAGAGCCCGGACCCGGTCAACCGGTGCCCGCCGCCTCCTCCCACCGCGCGGTGACCATCCTGACGTACGCGGCGGTCGCCGTCAGTGTCTTCTGGAGCGCGGCCACCATCGCCCAGTGGTCCGGTCGTGGCCAGGCCCAGGACGCGGCCCGGCACCTCGACCGCCTCCCGCGCGTCATCCTGGACACCAAGGAACGGCTCTTCCTGCGCAGCCCCGGCGTCGAGGAGACCACCCTGCCGCCGTCGCCGGGCCAGTCGTTCCGCTACCGCTACCGGCGACTGCACCTGCTGATCGTCGGGCGGAACCGGATGTTCCTCGTCCCCGAAACCTGGTCGGCCAGCAATTCCACGCTGGTCGTCCCACTGAACGACTCGGTCCGGGTGCAGTTCCAGTTCCAGAACCAGAGCCCGCCGGCGTCCTGATCCGCACCAGGCGTGGTGCGGGAACCCGGCGCCGGCATGGCTCCGACCCCTGCCGGCACGGTCAGCACGGCGTCGGCGCGGGAGACGGCCAGGCTCGCACGGTCAGCACGGCGTCGGCGCGGGAAACGGCCAGGCTCGCACGGTCAGCACGGCGTCGGCGCGGGAAACGGCCAGGCTCGCACGGTCAGCACGGCGTCGGCAAAGGCCTCGGGCGCCTCCTGCGGAAGGTTGTGGCCGGAGTCGACCACGCGGTGCTCGTGGCGGGCGCTGAACATGGGGGCGTGGCCGGCCGTGCCGCCCGGCTTCAGGGTGTCGGTGGTGCCGTCCAGGGTGACCGCGGGCACGGTGATGCTCGGCCGGGCGGCCAGGCGATTTTCCAGGTCTTCGTAGGCCGGGTCGCCGATGGCCTGACCGAGCGCGTGACGGTAGGCGTGCACGACGACGTCGGCGAAGTCGGGGTTGTCGAACGATGTGGCTGTCCGGTCGAAAGTCTCGTCGTCGAACGCCCATCGCGGCGACCACTGCCGCCACAGCATCCGGCACAGTTCCCGGCGGTGTGCGGTCAGCGTCTCGCGGCCGCGTTCGGTCTGGAACAGGTGCTGGTACCACACGGCGTGCTCGACCGCCGGGTCGAACGCGTGGCGCTGCCGGTCGATGTCGATGATGTCGTAACCGGCCAGCGCCACCAGTCCGGCCACCCGCCTCGGCCACAACGCGGCCGCGACGCAGGAGGCCAGGCCACCCCAGTCGTATCCGGCCACGATCGGCCGGTCCAGGCCCAACGCGTCGGCCAGCGCGATCAGATCGGAGCCGAGGGCGGCCTGCTGCCCGCTGCGCATGGTGGTGGCGGAACGGAACCGGGTGGGCCCGAAGCCTCGCAGGTATGGGCGGATCACCCGGGCACCCCGCGCCGTCAGCACGGGAACGACCTGATCGTAGGCATGAACGTCGTAGGGGAAGCCGTGCGACAGGATGACCGGCCAGCCCTCCGGCGGGCCGTCCTCGAGGTAGGCGACGGACAACCGGCCGGCATCGACATGCTCCACGGACCCACGATACGAACTCTGATCAGGCTCCGGCCAGCAGCCGGACGCGGCGTGATCAGGCTGATGACAGCCTCGCGGCCGGTGGACGGAAGGCGGAACGCGGCCAGCGGGGCGATCGGAGGGGTCACCGGTGGCATCGGGCCGCTGACAGGTAGATCTCAGGATTCGGGTGTACGCCTGGCGACATGCGTGTTCTGGCCCGCCTCGGAGGCCTGCTCCTGCTCGTGACCGCGCTCGCCGTCGCCGCGGCCGTGCCGGTCGGGCTGGTGGCCCGGGCGGTGGCCCGAGCGCGGCGGCCGGCGTTGCCTCAGCAGGTCCTCGACCCGGTCACCGATCAGGTCACCCGGGTGTACGCCGGCGACGGGCGGACGCTGATCGCCACCTTCTACGACGAGGATCGGCACGACGTCGCCCTCGGGACGATCGCGCCGGTGATGCGGCAGGCGATCGTGGCGGCCGAGGACGTCCGGTTCTTCGAGCACGGCGGGGTCGATGTGCGGGGCGTGCTGCGGGCGCTGGTCGCCGACGCGGGCAGCGGTAGGGCCGGGCAGGGCGCCTCGACGCTGACCATGCAGCTGGTCCGGAACGCGCTCGAGAACGATCCGGGCCTGACGCCGGCCGAGCGGGCGTCCGCCACCGCCGACACCGCGGCCCGCAAGGTGCGCGAGGCGGAGTACGCGGTCGAACTCGAACAGCGCCTCGGCAAGCAGCAGATCCTCGAGAACTACCTGAACATCGCCTACTTCGGCGACGGCGCCTACGGGGTCGAGGCGGCGGCGCGGCGGTTCTTCGGGGTGACGCCGGGCCGGCTCGATCTGGCCCAGGCGGCGCTGATCGCGGGGGTCGTCCAGTCGCCCGACGCCGACAATCCGGTCACCGGGGACCGTGCTTCCGCGCGTACCCGGCAGATGTATGTCTTGAACGCGATGGTGCGCGCCAAGTTGATCACCCAGGGGCAGGCGACCGCCGCGGCGGCGGAGAAGCTTTCCTTCACGGGTACGACCACAGCCAGCGGCTGCAGCGATTTCTTCTGCGACTACGTGCAGCGGTGGTGGAACGCCCAGCCGCGGCTCGGCAACCTGCGCACCGGCGGGTACTCGATCGTCACCACGCTTGATCCGGCGGTGCAGAAGGTGGCCGACGCGCAGGCCCGCACGGTCTATTCGGAGCGGAACCGTCGGGCGCTGCCGATCGCGGTCGTGCAGCCGGGCACCGGGCACGTGCTGGCGCTGGCGGTCAACCGGCGGTACGGCGTGGGCCGGGGCGAGACCGTGGCCCCGCTGATCAGCGGCGGTGGCGGCGTGCACGGCTATCCGTCCGGCTCGACGTTCAAGCTGTTCACGATGCTGGCCGCGCTCCGGGCCGGCATGCCGCTGAACACCGGCTACGACGCGCCCGCGAAGCTGGTCACGCCCTGGGCCGACGACGGGCCGGGCAACTGCGGCGGCCGATACTGCCCGGGCAACGACAACCCGGACTGGATGGACGGGCACCGGACCATGTGGGACGCGTTCGGGCGGTCCGTCAACACGTACTTCGTGCACCTGGAGGAGCAGGTCGGGCCGGCCGCCGCAGTCGCCGAGGCGAGGAATTTGGGGATCAGCCTGGCCGCCCCGGCCGACGCGCGGCTGGCGGCCGCCCCGGACGACTGGGGCGCGTTCACGCTCGGTGTCGCCGACACCACGCCGCTCGAACTGGCCTCGGCCTACGCGGCGATCGCGGCCGACGGGAAATACTGCGCGCCGACGCCGGTCCGCTCGATCAGGGACGCCGACGGCAACACGGTGCCGCTGCCGGACAACTGCCGGCAAGCCCTGCCGCCGGAGATCGCCCGGGCCGCCGCCGACGCGGCCCGCTGCCCGGTCGGCCAGCAGAGCGCCGGGCACCAGTGCGACGGCGGCACGGCCGAGCAGGTCGATCAGATCTTCGGCGGGCGGCCGGTGGCCGGTAAGACCGGCAGCACCGAGGACAACACCACCGAGACGTTCGCCGGGTTCACGCCCGTGGTCGCGGCGGCGGGCATCGCCAACGACCCGAAGGACCCGTCCGACCACGTCGGCAGCGGGGTCGAGTCACGGGTGGTCACCGCCGTCGCGCGCACCCTGCGTGAGGCTGCGCGCGACAGCGGCTACCCAGCGTTCACTCCACCGCCGCAAAAACTGGCGTACGGCTAGAGGATGCCGCGGTTCTGGAAGGCGGCCTTCACCTTGGCCGCCGCGCCCGCCCCGTACAGCGAACGGGCGCTGATCACGGTCAGGTTGGCCGCGGTCGGCATGTCGGTGTCGGGCGGGAAGAAGAAGTGCGCCTCCAGGATCACCCGGTTGGCGTTGCGCCGGCCCAGTGCGGAGTTGATGTCCCACAGCGCCCGCGACCAGATCTCACCGTCGTCGTGCACCTCGCCGTCGAGGTCGGCCGGGTAGACCTTGGTGCCGTCGGTGCGGCGCAGGCAGTGCGGCTCGTCCGCGGTGTACGAGGTCGAGTCCCAGTCCATCACGCAGGCCCACGGCGTGACCCGGGTGTTCCGGCTGGTCGCCTGGGACATGGTCACGGCCCAGTAGTCGCCGAAGCCCTCGCCGATCGCGCCGGCCTCCTCGGACAGGCCGTAGTCGGGCACCTGGTCGGCCTGGATGGCGTGGCCGTACTCGTGCCAGATCACCTCGTTGTCCTCGGCGTCGTCGACGCCGCCGGTGCCGAACGTGATCGAGTCGTCCGAGTCGTCGTAGAAGGAGTTGTCGTCCTCGAACCCGGTGGTCCGGAAGTCCTGCGGCTCGTTGTTGACGTCGGCGAAGCCCAGCTGGTGGATGTACTTCTGGGTCTCGGTGATGCTGTAGTAGGCCATCACCTCCTCGAAGTGGTCGTTCTCGCGGTCGAACTTGTACACCCGCCGCGGCGAGGTGACCGCGTTGGCGCTGATGTTGTCGGCGTACGCGCCCTGCAGGGTGGTCTTCCCGCGGTCGAGGTTGGTCAACGTGACGTTCTTGTACGCCTTCGCGGGCACCGCCGCGGCCGCGTCGTCCTCGTCGGTCAGCGACTCGTCCTGCAGGCGTACCACCGGGTTGGGGTCGAAGACCTGCCCCTTGCCGTCCGCGTGCCGGATCGTGCGCTCCTCCTTGAGCAGCGCGCCCGAGGAGGCGTCGAGGACCGACCGGGTGGTGCCGCCCGGGCCCGCGGTCAAGGTCACCCAGGCGAGCTTGGCCGGGGATCCGGGTACGACCATCAGCTCGGCGCCGGCCGGCTGGCGCTTGAGCCGGCTCGCCACCGCCGACTTGGCCCGGTCGCCGGAGATGCCGGCCGCCTTCGTGGCCAGCCCCGCGACCTGCTTGCGGCCGTCGGTGACGGCCGGCGTGCCGCCGGCCGAGGTGTGCGTGGCGTAATAGCCGCCGAGCACCGGAATGCCTTGATAGAGCTGCTGGTACCAGGTGTGGGTGCCGAGCAGCGACTGCCGCACCTGCACCTGGCGCAGACCGTCCGGCACGGCGGCCGGAGCCGCGTGGGCCGGCGTCGCCGCGGCCACAACTAACCCGGCCGCTACCAGCGGCGCAACCATTTTGAGTTTATCCACAGCCGCCGATGCTAGACCGCGCCCGCCCGGTGCCGTAACCCCCGTGGATGGCCTGCTCGTCCCTTGTCGGCCCCTCCGTCAAGCGGAAGACTGGCGGCAACGGCGGTGCGCGCGCTCCTCGGCTGACCTACGGTTCTTGCTCGCCGTCAGTTGCCGCGGCGAGGCCGGCGGGCCTCTCCGCGGCGCCGGCGATACCATTCGGCGACAGCGTTGACGTTGAGGCCGACGCCGGCGACGTTCGGCTTCAATTCGAGGAAACCCAGCAGGCTCAGTGCCCGGTCGAAACGGCCGGCCGACGGGCGCGTGAGGTCACCGCCGTCGCGGATCTGCCCGGCCACCGTGTCCAGCAGCCGGGCCAGGTGCTGTTCGGACGCCGCCTGGGCGAGATCGATGACCGTCGCCTCCGAGCCGGTGTCCGCGCGCAACGGCACCCGGGTGGCGACCAGGGCCGGGTTCCAGCCGATCTCGCGGCCGGCCTCGCTCAGGCCGAACCAGTCGATCGCCTCGGCCAGATCCTCGACGTACCTTTCCTGCCGGCTCGGGAACGGGGCGATCAGCAGCGCTCCCGAGCCGATGCTTTCGGCGACCCGATCGAAATGCGTCGCCATCCAGGTGTTGATCCAGTCGTACTCGATCGAACTCGACGGAACGTAGTACAGGAACCAGGCGTACTCGTCACTTTCGCCGACCGTCAGGACGCGGCTCACTTTCAGACCCACGCACCCGAGAATAGTCGGAATCGGTGATCGATCGGCGGTGTCGGGTCAGCCTCGGTCACCGGAGTAACGAAGCTGACCCGACGGTTCTCTACAGGCCCCCGACCGTTTCCACGTACCGGCGCAGCAGCGGCAACGGGAACGGCTGTTCGCCGCGTTCACGGCGGGACAACCAGGTCTTGGACACCCCGAGCACGGCCGCCATCTCGGCGGCCGGGATCTGCTTCGCCTCGCGGGCCGCCACCAGTTCGTGCAGCGGGACGTCGGTGACGTGCAGGAACGGCGGCTCGGGCTGGCTGCCGGAGAGGACTCCGATGCGGAAGCCGACGGCCACCGCCTCCGCCCGGTCGTTCACGCCGAGCAGCGTGTACAACCTTTTCAGCCGGTCCTTGACCGTGTTCTCCGAGACCCAGTAGCGGGCCGCGATGTCGGGGGCGTGCGCGCCGTCGGCCAGCGCCTCCAGCGTTTCCTGCATCGGGTGGGGCAGCACCAGGCGCATCTCGAGCTTGTCGTCGAGGACGGCTCGGGCCAGGGCCAGGGCGGCGGTCCAGCCGGGCCGGGGGCCGGTGTGGTCGTTCATCTCGGTGGCGGCGGTTTCCAGGACCTGGGCCATGGCGCAGGTCAGCGGCGTGGTCGGGAGTGTGGCGAGGAGGTCGGCCGCACGGCGGACCTCCTCGCCGGTGGGCTGGGCCGGCAAAATGGGAAAACTGTTCATGCGAACGTTTTCCCGCAGCCGGACGGGTCGCCGGGCGACCCGCGCGTGTCAGTTGATGGGGGAGATCATTCCCCCGTTGACGTAGATGGTCTGTGCGGTCACCCAGCGGGCGTCGGGATGGGCCAGGAATCGCATCACCGGGACCACGTCGCGCGGCTCGCCCAGGTCGCCGCTGATTGTCATGCCGGCCAGCCATTTGATCGTTTCCGGGGTCTCGACGTCGAAGAAGAAATCGGTCTTCTGCGGGCCGGGTGCGATGCAGTTCACTGTCACGCCGCGCGGGCCGATCTCCTTGGCGAACGCCTTGGTGAAGTGCTCGACCGGGGCCTTGCTGCCGGCGTAGGCCGAATAGGTGGCCGCGGTGACCGCGACCTGCGTGGTGACCATGTTGATGATGCGGCCGTGGTCGGCCATCCGCCCGGCCGCCTCGCGCATGAAGAAGTACGGGATCTTCGCGTTGATGGCGAAGCTCTCGTCGTACTCCTCCTCGGTGGTCTCGGCGACCGGCTTGCGGATGATGATGCCGGCCGTGTTGACCAGGAGGTCCCAGTGGCCGAAGCGTTCGACGACGGTGTCGACCAGGCGGGTGATCTCGGCGACGGAGGTCAGGTCGCCCTGGTGGGCCAGCGCCTGCACGCCGCGCTTCTCCAGCGTGGCGACTGTCTCGGCGGCCTCGTCGGCCCGGGACGGGCTGTTGTAGTGGACGACGACGTTGGCGCCGTCGTCGGCGAGGGCCTCGGCGAAGAGCCGGCCCAGGTTGGCGGTGCCGCCGGTGACCAGGGCGGTCTTACCGGCGAGGGGTGCGTTGATCGTCATGCGGTGGACCTTTCCCGGGCCGGCGGGCCGGTCCTCCCCCGCGATTGCGCGGCTAGCGCCGGAAATTGCGCGGGCTGACCCCGTACTCCCGTTTGAAGGCCGCGGCGAACTGCCCGGGGCTGCGGTAGCCGCAGGCGAAGGCGATCTGCTGAACGCTCTGCCCGGTCCCGGTCAGCAGTTCGGCGGCGCGGCTCATCCGCAGCCGGGTCAGATACCGGTGCGGCGTCACGCCGAGGCGGCGCTGAAACGTTCGGAGGAAGTGGTATTTGCTCATCGCCGAAACAGCGGCGAGGTCGTCGAGCGTCACGTCGTCGCCGAGATGATCACGAAGGTAGTCGAGAACCGGGCCCAGGTCACCGTGCGACACAACCGGCGCGGAGGACCGGTGGACGAGGTGCGTGACCATCGCTTGAGCGACGGTGTCGGCGTAGAGCGCGGGCGCGCCCTCCAGCAGGGCGCGAGCGAGGGCCCATGCGGAAGCGCTGACGTACGGGTCGTCCAGCTGCAGGGTGTCCAGCGCCGGCGCGGCGTCGAGAGCGAGATGCAGGTGGAGCGACTCGAGCGGCGGCCCGGGATGGGCGCGCCAGCGCAGTGTGTCGGCGTGCCCGGGCACGGTGACACCGATCGACCCGGGGCGATAGGTGGCCCGCCGCCACGACCGCCCGTGCCGGCTCTCGATGTCGTAGCTGCCGCCGGTGACCATGACCAGCAGCAGATCCGGCCGGGCGGCGGTGGCGAACTCGGCCACCGGCGGGTCCCGGTAGACCTCGGCGCGCACCGACCGCCAGCCCAGGTGATCGCTGGACCGCAGCAGACGGGAGGGCAACACCCCCTGATCCTGCGCTATGTCGCGGCCGCGGTCACCGTGAGCTGTGCCATCGGATCGGGCACGGGCCGGCCGAAGTGGTAGCCCTGCGCCAGCCGGTAGCCGAGGCGGTGGAGTTCGGCGGCCTGTTCGGCGGTCTCCACGCCCTCGGCCACGGTGGTCAGGCCGAGCCCGTTGCCGATGTCGATGAGCGAGGTGGCGATGACCGAGTGCCGGCCGGCATCGGTGATGTTGTCGACGAACGACTTGTCGACCTTGAGGATGTCCACGGGTACGGACTGCAGCAGACCGAGCGACGAGTGTCCGGTGCCGAAGTCGTCGAGCGCGATGCGTACGCCCAGCGCCCGGATCTGGTGCAGCGCCTCGACGGCCCGGCCGCCGGTGAACACCGCGGTCTCGGTCACCTCGATGGCCAGGGCCGCGCCGGGCAGCCCGCTCGCGGCCAGCGCCTCGCGGACGGTGTCGGGAAAGCCGGGCTGGGTCAGCTGGCGGGCCGACACGTTCACGCTGATCTTCTCGGGCGCCCGGGGCCCGTACTCCCGTCGCCAGGCCGCGGCCCGGAAGCAGGCCGACCGCAGGATCCACCCGCCCAGCTCGACGATCAGGCCGTTGCGCTCGGCCACCGGGATGAAGTCGGCCGGGCTGACCTGGCCACGGTCCGGATGCTCCCAGCGGACCAGCGTCTCGACCGCGACCATCCGGCCCTCCGGCAGGGTCACGATCGGCTGGAAGACCAGGCGGAACTGTTCGGCGTCGAGGGCCGCCCGCAGCTCGGCGCCGAGCTGTGCCTCCGCGCCGGCCCGCTCGTCCAGCCCCGGGTCGTACGCCCGGTACCGCGCGCCGTCCCGCTTGGCCGCGTACATCGCGATGTCGGCCCGCCGGAGCACCTCGAACGGGTCGTCCAGCCCGGTGCCGTCGGCGCTGCCGATGCCGGCCGACACCAGCAGGTCGTGGTCCCCGGCCCGGATGGCCTCGTGCAGGGTCCCGGCCAGCCGGTCGACCACCACCGGCAGGTCGCCGGGGCGCGCGTCGGGCAGCAGCACCGCGAACTCGTCGCCGCCCATCCGCGCCACGACCGAGTCTGGATGGACCGCGTGGCGCAGCCGGCCGGCCAGCACGGTCAGCAGCCGGTCGCCGACGGCGTGGCCGAGGTCGTCGTTGATCTCCTTGAAGCCGTTGAGGTCGAGCAGCAGCACGGCCGGGCGACCGGCGACCAGCGCGTCGCGCACGGCCTGTTCGAAACGGCGCCGGTTGGCCAGCCCGGTCAGGTCGTCCTGCATGGCCAGGTCGGCGAGCTGGCCGGCCTGCCGCTGCACGGTCGCCACGAAACCGGACATCCGCCGCACGACGAGCAGGAACAGCACGATTCCGCAGGCGCCGACGGCGTAGCGGGCCGGCGCGTCGGACCCCACGCCGGGCACGAAGAGCAGGCCGGGCGCGAACAGCGAGGTGACCGCGAGCAGGGTCAGGCGGCGCCGGGTCATCCGGGCCGCCGGGCCGTCCGCGACCGCGTCCTGGGAGCCGCGCATCGAGGGGTGCAGGGCGGCGGCGGCCCAGCAGACGTACGAGAGCAGGAATCCGGCGTCGAGGACGGCCGAGTCGCCGTCGGTGTGGACCGAGAGAACCGCGAAGCCGATGTCGGAGGCGAGCAGCAGCAGGGCGGCCGCCCCGAGCAGCCGGGAGCTGGGCGAGCCGCGCCGGTCGTCGGTGAACAGGCCGGCCAGCAGGAAGAGGATCATGGCGTCGCCGGCCGGGTAGGCGACCCCGATCAGCCGCTCGGGCAGCGAGGCGGTCGAGTCGGCGGCGATCGGCTGGATCACGAAGATCCACAGCACCAGGGCCAGGCTGGTACCCACGATCGAGGCGTCGACCAGCCCCGCCCCCTTACGCACCCCGCGCAGGAGCAGGAGCAGACCCACGATCAGCATGGGGTACGCGCAGAGATAGAAGCCGTCGGCGGCCGACGGGTACGGCTGAAGTTCCAGCGCGTACTCGTAGAACTCGTAGACCAGGTCGCCGAGCACCCAGGTGAACTGCCCGGCCGCGAACCAGCGCCACATGCCGGGCCGGGCCGGCCGGTGGATCCGCAGCCCGGCGACGATCGCCGCCACCGAGGCCAGCCCGATCACGTTGTAGGCGAGATCCCGCGGCAGGCCGTCCGGCACCAGGCGCCACCCACCGATGGCCAGCACGCCCAGTGCCAGCCACCCCTGCCAGATCCGCCCCTGCCGCACTCATGTGCAATCGGCACCGAACGGTCAGACTTGAGCGGTCGGCCCTCGGCGGCCGCCGGTCAGGCCCGTACGACGAGCGTCTTCGCGGCCATGTCGCCGAGCCGCCGGCGCTTCTGCGACGCCAGCACGATGATGAAGCCGACCAGGTTGCCGAACAGGCCGTCGACGACCCGGAGCAGGGTACGGATCGCCGCGGCGCCCACCCCGGGCGGCGTGGCCCCGTCCTCGCGGACCACCTTGATGCCGGTGGCCATCTTGCCGACCGTCCGGCCCAGCACTCCCTCCAGCACGATGTAGTAGGCCAGGGTGACGACCAGCAGCAGCACGCTGCCGCCGGGCGACAGCGTGGTGAGCTTGAACCCGCTGGTCTCCACCTTCGTCCCGAACAGCACGGTCACGATCCAGCTGATCACCCCGAAGATCACCCCGTCGATCAGGGTGGCGACGACCCGGCGACCGGTGACGTGCACATCGAGAGTGTTCCCCGTAACAGTCACGTTCTTCCCCCTGAGCGCCCGCGGTCCCTTGTGGACCACGCTGGTTTCGCCCATACCCAGCCCCTTCTCCGCGCTAACGTGATCACGTGGATTCACGACCGCTGCGCAAGCTGGGCTTCCTCACCATCGGGCTGTTCGACGAGAACGACCCCGCCGCCGGCCACGAGGCGACCCTGGAACTGATCCGGCTGGGCGAGGAACTCGGCTTCGACAGCGCCTGGCTGCGCCACCGCCACCTGCAGTACGGCATCTCGTCCCCCATCGCCGTCATGGCCGCCGCGTCGCAGCGCACCAGCCGCATCGAGCTGGGCACCGCGGTGACCCCGCTGGGCTGGGAAAATCCGCTGCGCCTGGCCGAGGACCTGGCCACCGTCGACATTCTCTCCGGCGGCCGGATCAACCCGGGCGTGAGCGTCGGCCCGCCGATGCGCTGGGACGACGTGAAGGACGCGCTCTATCCCGACACGGCCGACGCCGAGGACTTCACCTACCACCGGGTCGAGAGGCTGCTTTCCCATGTACGCGGTGAGCCCGCGACCGCCTTCCGCGGCCGGGTCGGCTTCGAGGACTTCTCCGACCGCGTCCAGCCGTACTCACCCGGTCTCGCCGCCCGGATGTGGTACGGCGGCGCCAGCATCCGCTCGGCGCGGTGGGCCGGCGAGCACGGCATGAACTTCCTGACCAGCAGCGTGGTCCGGGCCGAGGAGTCGGAGGACTTCGCCCAGATCCAGCTCTCGCACATCCGCGCCTTCCGGGCCGCTCACCCCGACGGCGACGCGGCCCGGGTGTCGCAGGGCCTGGTCGTGATCCCGACCGACTCGGCCTCCCCCGACCAGGTGCGGCGTTACCAGGAGTACGCCGCCGCCCGTACGCCCCGCACCGCCACCCCGCAGGGCCCGGCGCGGATGATGTTCGCCCCCGACATCGTCGGCCCGTCGGCCGAGATCGCCGAGCGCCTGCACGCCCACGCCGCGTTCCGCGAGATCGACGAGGTGGCGTTCGCCCTGCCGTTCACCTTCCGGCCCGACGACTACATCCAGATCCTCACCGACATGACCACCCATCTGGGCCCGGCCCTGGGCCGGTAGCGTCAGGCCGCTCCCCCGCCGGGCAGCGCCGGCGGTTCCCGTCGAGGATCTTCAGTGGTAGCCCGGCTCGATCCGGCGCCCGGCCGGACGGTCCGCTCCGGGATCGCCGGCCGTGACCCCTCGCCCGCGCGGCCGGGCCCGCCCGGCAGTCACCACTCCAGCAGGCCGACGCGGTTGAGCGCCAGCGCGAGCTGACTTCGCCGCCTGATCGCGAGTTGCCGGTAGAGGTTGGTCAGGTGAAACTCGACGGTTCGGCGGCTGACGTTCAGCCGGGCGGCGATCTCGTCGTTGGTGTTTCCGGCGACCACCAGCTGCGCAATGCGTAACTGGTGGGCGGTGATTCCGACCGCCCGCGGGAAACCGCTTGCCACGCCGTCGGAACGTGAGGTCTGGTCTCCCGGCGTCGTCACGCCACTACGACGACTCCGGGTACCCGGAGTTCAACAATCCCGCAATGCGAACCCCTCGAACATATAACTATCCGCATTGTTACCGGTACGTTGTGTCACCGAGACTGCGGAGTTCCGCAGTGCGAACGAGGCAGAAAGCCGCGAATGCGTTGACCTCGGTCAGCGCACGATGTGTGCTTGTCGCGTGATTCAGGAACGGCGACATGGATAGGAAAATCGCATTTCCGGAACGACCGAGTGGCGATTGCCGAGCTTTTCATTCGCCGCGCCCGGGGGTATGGTGAATGCGAAAGATCGCCGACTGGACCACACGGATGGCGTTCGCCGACTTTCTGCGCCGCCGACGCGAAGAATTGTCACCGGAAATGGTGCGGAGGCCGAGCGGTCAACGGCGCCGCACGCCCGGACTGCGCCGGGACGAGGTCGCTCGCCTGGCCAGCATGTCGACCAGCTACTACGAGCAGCTGGAGCAGGGCCGTGGCCCGCAGCCGTCGAACGCCATCCTCGTCGGCCTCGCCCGCGCCCTGCGACTGGATCCGGACGGCCAGGCCTACCTCTATCTGCTGGCCGGTGAGGCCCAGCCCCTGAGCGCCCGGCCCGACGATGCCGTCGACCCCCACATTCTGTGGGTCATGCGGGGGCTGACGCTTCCGGCCTGCGTGACCGACGACCTGGGCACCATCCGGGCACAGAACGAGTCGCACGTGTCGCTGTTCGGCCTCGTCACCGATCCGGTGGGCCTGGGCGGCAACCTTTTCGGGAACTGGTTCGGCCCGGGCCGGTGGCGGCGATCGGTCCTGAACGCGCCCGAGGAGCAGGAGGTCATCGGGCGCAATCTGGTCGCCCGTCTGCGGGTCGGCGTGGCGGAACGAGGCTACGACGCCGCCGCGGCGACGCTGGTGGCCGATCTGCGCGCGGTGAGCGCCGACTTCGGGCGGATGTGGGACGAGCACCGGGTCAACACCCCGTCCGAGCCGAGCCTGAGCATCCTCGACGACCGGGTCGGCCGGCTCGACTTCGACTGCGTGGAACTGACCAACGCGCGGTCACGTCAACGTCTCTGCTCCATGCACGCCGTCGCCGGCACGCCCACCGAGCAGCGGATGAGCCGGCTCGCGGAGCTGTCCGGCGACACCGTCGCGCCCTTGCTGACCGGAGCGGAGGCCGGGGCCGGTCAGGGCGGATAGCCGCTCACCGGCGGGTCGCCGGCGCGGTCAGCCGGGCGAAAGCCTCGGCCAGGCGGTCCAGCACGGCCGACAGGTGCGGCAGGCGGGCCGGTTCGTCGGCGGCGAGGGACAGCCGTTGCTGCTCGTCGTCGCCGTAGAGAAGACTCGTGGCGGCCTTGAACCGGAGCCCGCCGGGATCGTCGCCGAGCAGGTGACCGGGCAGCACGACGACGCCCGAGTCGTCCAGGAGCCGCCGGGCCAGCCCGGCCGAGTCTCCGATGCCGTTGTCCCTCAGCCGCTCCCGTACCGGCTCGAAGTCGGGATAGACGTAGAACCCGGCGGTCGGCGGCCGGCAACCGGCGCCCGCCCGGGTGACGACATCGTGCACCGCCCGGGCTACCGCGCCGTGCAGCCGGGCGCCGGCGGCCACCCTCGCCTGGATCTCGGGCGGCTCGGCGTACACGTACTCGGCGACGTGCTGCATCGGCCCAGCCAGAGCCGACCAGACCTCGCCGGCCACCGCGACCACCGCGTCCCGCAGCCGTTGACCGCTGTCGGTGCCGGGGAACCGGGCCGCACCGATGCGCCAGCCGCCCAGGCCGAAAGCCTTGGAGAGGCCGCTGGTCACCACCGTCCGGTCCGGTGCGACCTCGGCCGGGCTGAGGAACGGCGTCGCCACCGGGTCGTGCACGAGGTCGCGGTAGATCTCGTCCGAGACGATCACCAGGTCCTCGGCCGCCGCGACCGCGCACACCTCACGGACCAGGGCGGGAGGCGCGAGCGTACCGGTGGGATTGTCCGGGAGAGTGAGCACCAGCAGTCGCGGATCGCGGCCGCGGGCCTTGGCCGCGAGGACGGCGAGCCGCAGGGCGGCGGGGTCCGGGACACCACCGCAGGCGGCCGGAACCGGAATCCCGATGACGTGCTTGCCCGCGTACCCGGCCTGGGCGGCGTAGCTGTTCCAGGCCGGCCGCGGCAGCACCACGTCCCCGGGCACGGCGAGCTGCAACGCCATCAACAGCGCCTTGCTGCCGGGGGCCAGCACGATCTGGTCCGCGCTGGTCGGCAGCCGCCGCCGGCGGAAATAGCCCGCCACCGCGGCCCGGGCCGGCTCGGCACCGGCGATCGGCCCGTACGCCGTGCGGTGGGCGCCCTCGGCGAGTTCCCGGGCCAGCCCCGGCAGCAGCGGCAGCCGGGCCTCGCCGAACGCGAGGTGCACCAGGGATTCCCCGGCCGCCCGGCGCCGGTCGACCATCTGGTTGAGGGCGAGGTTGGGTGACATGCGGCCGGTCATGGACGGCTCGCGGTGGAGCGGAACGCCGCGGCGAGGTCCCGGGGTACGGCGGACACGACGTCGAGTTCGTCGAGCCAGGCCGCGGTGGCCGAGTAGCGGGCGCGGAACGGCCGGCCGACCAGGGCCGGGTCGCGCGCCTGCACCATCCGCAGCTGGAAGTGGCGGTCGCCGGAGGTCTCCTCGACGCCGTCCACGACGACCTTGCCGGGCGACGCCGACATGACCGGGCCGCGCACCGTCCGGGCCAGCCCCGGCAACGTACGGTAGGCCGTCTGAAAGATGTCCAGGGCTTTCGCCAGCGGCACCTTGAAGTACCCGTGCGGGCCGGTGTCCCGGGCGACGAACAGGTAGTAGGGCACGACACCGGCCCCGTACTCGGAACGCCAGAGGTCACCGATCACGGTGGCGTCGTCGTTGACGTGGGCGATCAGCGGCGCCTGGCCGTACACCGCGGCGCCGGTGGCGCGGATCCGCCGCAGCGCGCGCCGGGCCGGGCCGGTGGCGAGCTCACGCGGGTGGCTGACGTGCGCCATGACGGCCAGGTGCCGGCCGCTGGCGACGATGTCCTCGAACAGCCGGGCCACCTCGCCGGCGTCGCTGTCGGTGGTGAAACGGTGCGGCCAGTACGCGACCGACTTGGTGCCGATGCGGATCGTCCGCACAGTGTCGAGCGCGAGCAACGGCGTCAGGTGGGAGCGCAGCCGATCGGCCGACATCACCATCGGATCGCCGCCGGTGACCAGGACGTCGCACACCTCCGGATGCACCCGCAGATAGGCGATCAGGCCGGACGGGTCCGCGGCGGCGAACCGCAGCCCGGGGTCGCCGACGAACTGCGCCCAGCGGAAACAGTAGGTGCAGTACGTGTGGCAGGTCTGGCCCTGGCCGGGGAAATAGAGGACCGTCTCGCGGTACTTGTGCTGCAGTCCGGGCACCGCTTCGCCGCCCTGGACCGGCACGTTCGACGCCTGCGCGGACGGGTGCGGATTGAGCCGGCCACGGATGGCCGTGACCACCTCGCGCCGCCCGGACCCGGTCGATACGGCCAGTTGTCGTTCGTCCTCGCCGGTCAGCATGCCGGGCTGCGGGAAGGTCAACTGGAAGATCGGATCGTCCGGCACGTTTCGCCAGTCGATGAGGTTGTCGAGGACGTAGTCGTTGACCCGGAACGGCAGCACCAGCGACGTGCTTCGCATCGAGTCGAGCAGGTCGGGCGGCAGACCGTACCGGCGCGCGATGGTGTCGAGGTGGCGTGGGCCGTACGCCCGGAACCTGGTGCTCTCAAGGGTGTTGTTCGCCGGCACGGAACCGCTCCTCGACGCTCAGTCGCCGATGACGATGGGCATGTGATCGATCAGATGGGTGGTACCGACCCGGGCGATCACACCGATGACCGCGTCGCCACGGAAGTCCGCCGGGGCGGGAGCGAACGTCCGCGCGTCGACCACGGTTAGCGCTCGCAGGCGTACCGGCGGATCCACCCGGCCCGCCGCTTCGAGCACCTCGGACGCCGCCGCCAGGGCGCTCGTCACCGAGGTGCGCCGGTGCTGCGCCGCGTACAGCGCGCGGGGCAGGAACCGGGCGGTCAGCCGCTCGGCCGGTGCGAGATAGACGTTGCGGCTCGACATGGCCAGCCCGTCGGGCTCACGGACGGTCGGGACACCGACGATCCGCAGCGGGAAGTTCAGGTCCGCGACCATGCGGCGGACGAGCGTGATCTGCTGCGCGTCCTTCTCGCCGAACACCGCCACATCGGGCTGTACGACGTGGAAGAACTTGGTGACGACGGTCAGGATCCCCGGGAACAGATCCGGTCGCAGGGCCCCCTCGTGCGTGTCGGCGATCGGGCCGGGATTCAGGCGGACCATCGGCTCACCGGCCGGGTAGATCTCGTCCACCGCCGGCGCGAACACGACGTCCGCCCCTTCGGCCGCGCACACCTCCAGGTCACGGCCGAGCTCGCGCGGATAGCGGTCGTAGTCCTCGCCCGCGCCGAACTGGAGCGGGTTGACGAAGATGCTCACCACGACGGTGGCCGCCTCCCGCCGGGCCGCCCGGATCAGCGCGGCGTGCCCGGCGTGCAGAGCCCCCATGGTCATCACCAGGGCCACGGCACCCCGGCTCCGGTCGACGGCCCGCGCCAGTTCGGTACGGGTGCGGACAAGGACGGGACTGGTCAACGGTCGCCTCCGGTCGCGGTCATCAGGCAGCTGACCGGGTTTTCCCGGTACCGGCGCCAGAACGTCTCGTCGCGGACCGCGTCGGGTGGCGGCGTACGGATGGGCGACCATCGGACCCGCGCGAAGCCGGCCTGGGTCGCGGCGAGCTCGTAGTCGGCGAGCGGCCACTCGTAGTCCTCGAGCGGTGTCGGCGGATCGGTGGTGAACTCCTGGCGGATGAGCGGCACCTCGGCGCCGGGGACACGTTCGAGGATGCGCAGGCCGAACTCCTCGTAGTTGCCCTCCGGGAACGGTGTGGGCCGGGGCACGATGGCCAGCAGCCGGCCGTGGCCGGTCAGGTTGGCCCGGATGCTCCGGAACATCGCGCGCAGCGTGGCCCGGCTGGACGCGTAGTTGAACAGGTAGACCGCGGTGGCCAGGTCGAAGCGCCCCAGCGGCGGCAGGTCGGCCACGTCGGCGATGACGTAGTCGATGCCCATCGGACATCGCGCCTCGTACTTCTGGGCGAGCCTGATCATCTCCACCGAGACGTCGACCCCGACCAGCGGGCGGGCGCCGCGCTCGGCCAGCAGACGCGTGTTGAAGCCATAGCCGCAGGCCAGATCCAGCACCGGCGTCCCGGTGACGTCGCCGAGGGCACGACCGAGACTGAACGTGTCGGCGGCCGAGAACGCGGCGGTGCACTTCGACTCCTCGAACCGGGCGCCGATCGCGTCGTACTGTTCGGTCATCGGGTGACCAGCGCCTCGCCGGTGCCGTCGAACTCGCGTAGCAGAACCCGGTCGATGTCCACCTCCGGCAGCACGAGATTGTCGACGAGACTGTCCTGCAGCAGCAGGGTGCTCAAGACCTGCAGATACGCGTGGTTGTACGGGAACGGCACCGGCCCGTCAGGCCGGGACGTGACGTGGTCGACCAGCTGACGCACGGCGTACGGGTCGAGGACGCCGGTGTCGCGGACGCGGCGGGGCGAGAGGAGCTCGTCGACCCAGTCGCCCGTGCCTGCCGGCAGCAGGTGCTCGGCCCCGGGGACCCGCATCCCGAACTTCGGCCGGTCCCGGATCTCGGCCGGCAGGACGTCCGCGTACGCCTCCCGGAGGATGTGCTTCTCGCGGGTCGGTCCGTGCAGCTTCCAAGCCCGGGGCAGACCGGCGGCGAACGCGACGACCGAGCGGTCCACGAACGGGTACCGCGCTTCGATGCGGCACCCCGCACCGGGCCGGTCGGCCAGGCAGGTCATCCCGTAGCCGCTCAACAACGTCTGGAAGTCCAGCCACTGGGAGCGGCCGACGGCGTCGAGATCGTCGAAACCGCTGAGCCGGGTACGCGCGAAGCCGGCCAGCCGCCGGTCCGCGTCGAGCACACCGTCTTTTGTGGACAACAGGCCGGGCAGCAGTTCGGAGTCGAACCGGCGAAGGTGCGCGCCCAGCACCGGACCGTCGTCGCCGGCCCGTTCGCGGAAGAAGCGGAGGATGTCGCCCGGCGTCATCGGATCGGTGTGCAGCACGTCGTTCAGGCCGGCGTTCAGTGCCTGTTCCCGCTCGGCGGTGAAGCCACCGGCCAGGCACGCGTCGAGAACCGTCGCCTCCTTGAGGATGTCGTAGCCGAAGAACGACTCGTCCGCGCCCTCGCCACCGAGCACGATCCGGACCCCGGCCTGCCCCACGTGCTCGGCCAGCATCTCGCTGGCGACCGGGGCGCAGAAGTGCAGGAGCGCCTCGCACTTGCGGACCAGGTTGGGGAACCTCTCGCGGATGTCGCCGCCGGTGACCACCACGGACGAGTGCTCGGTGCCGAGCTTCTCGGCGATGATCCGCTGATAGCCCGACTCGTCGGCCCAGGAACCCGGCACGGTGATGGAGAACGTGGGCAGGCGCCCGGTCGTGTGCCGGCGGACGATCGCGGCGATGATGCTCGAGTCGAGTCCGCCGCTGAGGAAGGCGCCGAGCGGGTAGTCGCCCCGCAGCCGGAACCGGACAGCCTCGTCGAGCCGGTCGCGCAGCTCCGCCTTGGCGTGGTCGAAGGACAGGTTCCGGGGTACGGGTCCACCTCGGTCGATCGGTGTCTCGAAGTAGTGCGACACCGTCACCCGGCCGGACCGGACGCGGGCCACGTGCCCCGGCGGGAGGCTGCGCACGCCGGTGAAACACG
This sequence comes from Actinoplanes sp. NPDC049265, assembly GCF_043197135.1. Taxonomy (NCBI): domain Bacteria; kingdom Bacillati; phylum Actinomycetota; class Actinomycetes; order Micromonosporales; family Micromonosporaceae; genus Actinoplanes; species Actinoplanes sp. NPDC049265. Next base: position 87,194 of record NZ_JBICSP010000007.1, read on the forward strand.
AGTCACCCGGTACCGGCGTCCAGTACCGGCCGTTGGCCCGGATGCCGTCGGCCGACAGCTCACGGCGTACCTCCGGGAACGCGAACAGTCCCTTGATCTCGGAGGCGAAGCGGAAGACGCCGTCCTGCTCGGTGTAGAAGAGCGGACGTTCGCCGAACGGGTCGCGTCCCAGCAGCAGCTCGCGTCGTTCCCGGTCGTAGAACGCGAACGCGAACTGGCCGTTGAGCCGGTCCAGCGCCTGCTCGCCCCAGAACGCCAGGCTGTTCAGCAGCACCTCGGTGTCGGACCTGGTGGCGAACGCGACGCCCTGGTCCCGCAGCTCGCGCCGGAGTTCGAGATAGTTGAAGATCTCGCCGTTGAAGCCCAGCACGTACCGTTCGTCGGCGGTGACCATCGGCTGCTTGCCCAGCAGCGGGTCGATCACCGACAGCCGGACCGTGCCCAGGCTGAACTCGTCGTCGTCGTAGATTCCGATCTCGTCCGGCCCGCGGTGGGCGATGGCCCGGATACCGCGGCGCAGGCTGGTGATCCGGTCCTGCTTCCGCTTTCCGCTGCCGACGAAGCCGACGACACCACACATGTACGTGCCCCATTCTCTCGAGCGAGGAAATCGGCGGTGCTCAGACCGATTCGAGGTAGCGGCGGCGCTCCCAGTCGGTCACCTCGGCGTCCGCGGCCGCCTGTTCCGCCGCCCCCAGCCGGTACAGCAGTTCCGTCACCTCGTCGCCGAGCGCCGACCGGGCGAAGGTGCTCTCGTGCAACCGGGTCATGGCCTCGGCCGCGCTCCGGGGCAGCGGCTCCGCCTCGGTTGTCGCGTAGACGTCGGTGGTCGCGGCCGGCGGTGGCTCCAGCTTCTTCTCCAGGCCGGCCAGACCGGCCAGCAACTGCGTGGCGACGACGAGACAGGGATTGGCGTCGGCCGCGGCCACCCGGTGCTCCAGGCGGGTTCCCCCGTCGCCGTGCACGAGCGCCCGGACGGCGACCGAGCGGTTGTCGACCCCCCAGGTGACGTGGGTCGGCGCGAACGAGTAGCTCACCGCCCGCTTGTAGCCGTTGGGCGTCGGGACGGCGACGTGACAGGTCTCGGCGGCGTGGTGCAACAGCCCGCCCAGGTACCACCGTCCCCGCTCGCTCAGGCCCTCGGTCGCCCGGTCCCAGAACACGTTGCCGCCGGTGTCCTGGCACCGCAGGCTCTGGTGCACGTGGAGGCCGCTGCCCGACGAGTCCGCCCACGGCTTGGCCATGAAGGTGCCGAGGTAGCCGTGCGTGGCGGCGATCTGCTTGACCGCGTACCGGAAGAACAGCAGGTCGTCGGCGGCGGTGAGGGGCGCCGCGTGGCCGAGATTGATCTCCACCTGGCCGGCGCCGTACTCCGCCTCGCTGGCTTCGACCACCACGCCCGCGGCGTCCAGGGCGGCCCGGACGTCCCGGATCACCGGCCACAGATAGGAGTCGTCGTGCAGGCTGTAGATGGGATTGCGCGAGCGGCGGGGGCGCAGGTCGTCCGGATCGAGCAGATGAAATTCGGTCTCCAGGCCGACCGCCGGCTCGAATCCCCGCTGCCGCGCCTGGTCCTGAGCGCGACGCAGGATCCGGCGGGGGTCCAGGGGGACGGGCCGGCCGGCGCGATCCACGACGTCACAGAACACCAGGGCCGTGCCCGGGCGCCAGGCCACCAGCCGCAGCGTGACGAGGTCGGGAACGAGGAAGACGTCCGGATATCCGGTCGCCCAGGTGAACCGTCCCCCCGGCGGCAGCACGTCGAGTCCGTAGTCGAGACAGAACAGTCCGGACGAGATCGCGAACTCGGTGCTCCGCCGAAAGACCTGGGCCGGGATCCGTTTACCGCGGACCGCACCCATGATGTCCACTACAGCGAGTTCGACGGTCTCGATCGCGTTACTGGCGATGAATTGATCGACTTCCTGCCTGCCGTCCCCGGCCGTGGCCTGACCCATGAAGGTCACCGTAGGAGTCGCCGCCGCTCTTAACCACGCATTGTTTATCCGTGGATACGGAAAGCGACCATCGCCGGGGGGAATGCCGGCCGGGACACCGACGTTCCGTCCAGCGGCGCCGGCCCTCCCCGGGCCGGCCAGGATCGAGGTTCGTCATGAAGGTGCGTAATTCTCTCCGGTCCCTCAAGAGCAAGCCGGGTTCGGTCATCGCCCGCCGGCGCGGCCGGCTCGTCGTGATCAACCGCAAGAACCCGCGCTGGAACGGCCGCCAGGGCTGATCAACCCTTGCCGGCGCGGCCTCGGCGACGCTGAGGCCGCGCCCCGGTCGCCGTCATTTACGGCAGGACGAATTGAATGGCAACCGTACGCTATTTCGACGCGACTCTTCCTAAGCCATTTGACCAGCGGAATTGAGCGCAATGCGCACGGGTTCGCACGCGCAGTCATCGGAATCAAACATGTTCCTGACAACTTAGCGACGTTGAACTCATTGACCCTTTCCTCCGTGTCCTTGGACGATGATCGGCCCACGATGAATCGCGAAAGGACTGCCGGTGGCGGCCAGCACAGGAACTGAACCGATTCGGCACCGGAAACGGACCAAGCTTTTCCGGTGGTGGATGTGGCTGCCCCGATGGGCTCGCCGCACCACGGCCGGTCTGCTCGCGCTGACGGTGGTTCTCACGATCGTCGCCGCCGGTTACGTCGCCAGCGTCGATCTGCCCCCGGAACCGACCGCGCCCCAGGCCTCGGTGCTGTTCTACCGGGACGGCAAGACGGTGCTGGCCCGGATCGGCACCACCGACCGCACCGACGTCGCCCTCGACCGGATTCCGGTGCCGGTCCGGCAGGCCTTTCTCGCCGCCGAGGACCGCGGATTCTACGACCATTTCGGCGTCTCGATCCGGGGGCTGGCCCGCGCCCTCTGGACCAACATCTTCCACGACAGCGGTCAGGGCGCCTCGACCATCACGCAGCAGTACGTACGCAACGCGTATCTGACCCAGGATCGGACCGTCAGCCGAAAGACCCGGGAGGCCGCGCTCGCGCTGAAGGTCGAGAACAGGTACAGCAAGGACGAGATCCTGGTCCGTTACCTCAACACCATCTATTTCGGCCGGGGCGCGTACGGCATCCAGGCCGCCGCCCGCGCCTTCTTCGGCACCGACGTCGACCGGCTCGACGCCGCCCAGGGCGCGGTGCTGGCCTCGATGGTCAAGGATCCCACCCGCGGTGACCCGGCCGCCGACCCGAAATGGGCGGCGGCCCGGTGGCGGTGGATCCTGAGGTCGATGGCCGACCAGGGCTGGCTGCCGGCGGCCACGGCCGACCGTACGCCGTACCCGAAGGTCGCCCCGGAATCGGTCACCACGACCGCGGTCAACGGTCCGCTCGGGCTCATCGCCGACCGGGTCGAGGACGAGCTGACCCGGGCCGGTTACAGCCACCAGCAGATCCGCATCGGCGGCCTGCAGGTGACGACCACCATCGACGCCACCGCGCAGGCGGCAGCCGTCCGCCGTACCGCCGCCGCCCTCGAGGGCCAGCCCAAGGAACTGCGGACCGCGCTGGTCGCCATCGATCCGGCCGACGGCGGGGTACGGGCGTACTACGGCGGTGATCGCGGCCGTGGCTACTTCGACGACGCGCTGGCCGCCCGCCCGCCCGCCTCCACGTTCAAGCCCCTGGCCCTGGCCGCCGCCGAGGAGCGCGGCATCGCGTTCCAGTCGATCTACAACGGGACGTCGCCCCGGCTGTTCCCCGACCGTGGTGGCGCCCCGCTGTACAACCAGAACAACCTGCAGTGCCCGATCTGCCCGCTCGACACGGCGATGGTCTACTCGCTCAACACGCCCTTCTACGCGCTGACCCAGCAGATCGGCCCGGATTCCGTACGCGACCTCGCTCTGCGCCTCGGCATCCCCGCGAAGTACGGTGACCAGCCCACCCTGGTCGACGCCAAGGGTGAGCCGACCCCCGGCCGTACCCGCTCGGACATCTCCCTGGGCCGCTACCCGGTCGCGCCGGCCGACCTGGCCACCGTCTACGCCACCCTGGCCAACGGCGGCCGCCGCCCCGACCGGCACTTCGTCCAGTCCCTGTCCACGGCGGCCGGCGGTGTCCTCTACCGGCCGGCGACGAAGGCCGAGCGGGTCATGTCGGCCGACGTGGCCGCCGACATCGGCTCGGTCCTGGCCCAGGTGGTGCGGCACGACGGCCCGGTGCCCGGCGTCGACGCGGCGGCCAAGACCGGCTCGCAGCAGTGGGGCGACACGCTCGACTCATCCGACGCCTGGACCGCGGGCTGGACGCCGGGCCTGGCCGCGGTGATCTGGGTCGGCCGGGAGAAGCCCGGGCCGATCCGCGAGAAGACCGGCAAGTCGATCAACGGCGACGGCATGCCGTACCGGATCTGGCGCGACTTCCTCGGCGATGCGCTGCACGGGCAGCCCGCCCGGCCGATGGCCGCGCCGCCGATGGTGGGCCGGCGCGCCGGCGAGGACCCGAAGACCCTGAAAGGTCTCGACGCGGGATTCAGGAAGGGTTACGGCGTGGTCTATCCGGGCCCGCAGAAGGGCGACAAGGTCGACAAGACCAAGGCCACCGGCTCCTGGCCGCAACGGGTCAACCGGCTGACCAAGGAACTCGACCAGTACGCGGCCACCGCCCCCGACTTCGCCGTGTCGGTCGTCGATCGCAAGACCGGCCACCGGTACGACTACCACGGCGACCGCTCGTTCCAGACCGCCAGCGTGATCAAGGTCGAGCTGCTGGCCGCGCTGCTCCTGCGGGCCCAGGACGCCAGTCGCGGGCTCACCTCGACCGAACGGTCCCGCGCCACCAAGATGATCCGGGCCAGCGACAACACCGCGGCCAAACAGATCTACAACGCGATCGGCGGCCCCGGCCCGCTGCGGGACGCCTGCCGCCGTCTCGGCCTCGACGACACCGTCCCGGCCGCGTCCTTCGGCTCCAGCACCACCACCGCCCTCGACCAGACCCGGATGGTCGAGGCGCTGACCAGCTCCACCAGCCCGCTGACCAAGACCTCCCGCGACCAGATGCTGCAACTGATGTCCTCGGTCAACGCCGACCAGACGTGGGGCGTGAGCGCGGCCGCTTTCGCCGGCGAGCAGACGTCGCTGAAGAACGGCTGGCTGGCCTCGTCCAAGGAGGACAACCGCTGGGTGATCAACAGCACCGGCCGCGTCGCCGGCGAGAAGTCCGACGTGGCGATCTCGGTCCTGTCCCACGGCCACAAGGACAAGCAGAGCGGCATCGACGCGGTCGAGAACGTGGCCGCCCTGACCCGCAGCTACCTCGGCTGGTGACCCGCCTACGCGTGAAGGGTGCGGAAGAAGGGCGGTGACGTCGGCGGCGAAGAGGGCGGGCTGTTCAAGTCGTGGCTGATCAGCAGCGGGGTGGCGGCCGGGGCGGCCGAGCGTACGTGGGCGAAGTGCACGGTCTGCCGGTAGACGTCGGTGACGAACTGGGGCAGATGGGGCGGACACCCCCGGTCGAAGCGGCTCAGGTGGTCGCCGGCGGGACCCGGCGGAGGGTCCAGCGGTAGGCCTGAACCAGGCGGCTGTCGAAGCCCGAGGCCGAACCCCACAGGAAGATGCGGAAACGGCGGTAGAGCTCCTCGCCCCAGCGGGCGGTGATCTCCTCGCGGCGGGCGTCCAGGCGCTGCGCCCAGGCCCGGCAGGTCAGGTAGTAGTTGTGCCGGTCGTCCTGGACGTTCAGCAGCTCGAACGGCGAGCGGGCGACCTGACGCAGGTACGAGTGCAGCAGCAGCGGCGCCGAACGGCCGGGATAGACGTGCTGCTTGAAGAACGTCGACACGTGATGCTTGCGGCGCATGGCCAGCGCGTCCAGGTAGACGCGGCCGCCGGGGCGCAGCAGGCGGGCGTACGCGCGCAGCGTGGCCGCGTAGTCGGGCAGATGCTCGGTCACACCCATGTTGACTATCGCGTCGTACGGCCGCTCCGACGCGTACCGCAGAATGTGCTCCCGCACGACCGTGACCGGCAGCCGCTCGCGGTCGAACAGGTCCTTGAGGTAGCGCTCGGACTCGGCGGCCAGGGTGACGGTGGTGACGTCGACGCCCCGCCGCGCGGCGTGCTCGGCGAACGCGCCCCAGCCGCCGCCGACCTCGAGCACCCGGTCCCCCGGCTTGGCGCCGATCGCGTCCAGGGCCAGGTCGAGCTTGCGGGTGATGGCGTCCTCGAGCGGTTCGTCGTTGCCGGCGAACACGCCCTGGGTGTAGCAGCGGTGGCGGGTGTCGAGGAAGGTCAGGAAGAAGTCCGAGTCCAGGTCGTAGTGGTGCGAGATGGTCCGCCGGTCGTGGCCGGTGCGACCCTGCCACAGCGCGGGCGTCCAGCGGCCCAGGAACGCCACCGGGTGCAGGTCGGAGAAGAACTTGCGCATGCTCAGCGCGGCGGCCAGATCACCCTCGACATCCAGGTGGCCGCCCAGGTAGGCCAGCGCCACCTGCAGCTGGTCGAGCGACACGAGCGCGCGCTGGCCGGCGTCGTCGCGCACCACCAGCGTGAACCGGGCCGGATCGGCGCCGGTGACCCCGAAGGCGTGGGTGGCGCCGTCGCGGGCGATCACCTCGAACGGCATCGGGGTGCGGTTCCGGAAGTATTCGTCGTAGCGCCGGCCGAAGACGTCGGCCAGGCCGCGGCGCCTGGTCCGGCTATGCGCCGATTTCGTCGATTCCACGTCCATGCTGGCCTCCAGCGAGGTGATCACTCCCGCTCGCGACCATACGACTGATGACGGAGAACCAGTAGTCGTCAGATGATGCCGGCCTCGCGCGCCCGATCCTTGTTCTTCTCGTGTTCCGCGTCGGTTGTCGCGAACGCCGAATGGCCTTCGTGGTCGATCGCGACGAAGAACAGCCAGGTGCCCTCGGGCGGATCCATCGCACCCTGCAGGGCGGCCGCGCCCGGGTTGTTGATCGGTGTCGGGGTCAGACCGGGCTTGCCGTGCAGGCGGTACGGATTTTTCGGGTCGCGCAGCTCGTCGCGGCTCATCTTCTTCGACGGCTTGGTCGCCCGCCCGGTGAGCTGGTAGTAGTAGTTGATCCCGACGTCGAACTCGAGGCAGTCGCACGGGAAGTTGCCGCTGTAGATCCGGTTGTAGGCCACCCGGGCGATCTTGCCGAGGTCGTCGGAGTTACCCGCTTCGGCCTGGGCCAGGGACGCGACGATCAACGCCTCGTACGGACTGATCTTGCGCTCCGCGCGTACCCGCTGACTGAATTTGATCTTCTTGTCCACGGCCAGGAAGTGCTTGACCATCTCCTGCAGCATCTGCTTCGCGGTCGAGCCCTCCTTGAACTCGTAGGTGTCGGGGAAGAGGAAGCCCTCGATCGACTTCGCGACCTTCTGCCCGTCATCGCGTTCGAACCACGTTCTGGGTACGCCGAGAGCAAGCGGATCCCGGCCCGCCGCCTTGAAGTCGTCCTCGGGCACGTCGGTGGCCTTGGCCAGGATCGCGTACACCTGGTTGGCGTACTTGCCCTCGGGAACCGTGACGCCGCCCTTGATCCGCGACTTCGGGTCGAGCAGCAGCGCCACCGCCGCCTGGCCCGACATCTGCGCCCGCAGGTTGAACGAGCCGGCCTGGATCTGCTGGCCGCGCGGGTTCCCGGCGGCGGCCCGGGTGAACGCCTCGGCGCTCTTCACGACATCCTGGCCGCGCAGCACCACACCGATGTCGGTGAGCGTCGAGTCCTCCGGGATGTCGACGCGGACCGTTCCCGTGCCCTCGCCGCTGTAATCGGGGACGCTGAACCTGTCCCACGCGGCGTAACCACCGGCACCGGCCAGACCCAGCAGAATGACGGCCAGCAACGTGCTCGTCACGCGAATGCGGGTTCGTTCACCAGGCCTTACGTGACGGGATCGGTACTTCTCGTCACCCAACGCAGCCGCCTCTCGTTCAGATTCAGAGGCGCAGCGTACGCATGCCCGTCGATCGGCTACCTGGCAGGTCTATGGTTTCCGTCCGACCGCCGTCCACACGTTGATGTCCGAACGCGGCGGGATCGCCTCGCCCGCCTCCGGACGCCACTCGCTGGCCGGCACCACACCCGGCTCGACCAGCTCGAGGCCCTCGAACAGGTCGGCGAACTCGGCCCGCGGCCGGGTCCACACGTCGGACTTGCCCTCCTCGACGAGGCGCTGGTAGAGCGTCTGCTGCTCCGGCGTGCCGAAATCGGAGGTGGCGTGCGTGGCGACCAGGAAGCTGCCGGACGGGAGCGCGTCGAGCAGCGTACGCACGATCGGCTTGGCCGCGCCGTGCCCGTGGATGAAGTGCAGAACCGCGATCAGCATCAGCCCGACCGGCTGGCTCAGGTCGAGCGTGTCCCGGAACTGCGAATCGTCCAAGATCGACTGCGGATTGTTGAGATCGGCCTGGATGTACGCCGTACGCCCGGCCGGCGTGCTGGTCAGCAACGCGCGGGCGTGGACCATGACCAGCGGATCGTTGTCCACGTAGACGACCCGGCTGGCCGGCGTCACCCGCTGCGCGACCTGGTGCGTGTTGTCCGCGGTGGGCAGGCCGGTCCCGATGTCGAGGAACTGTCGGACGCCGGCCTCGGCGGCCAGGAACCGCGTGGCCCGGCGCAGCAGCGCCCGGTTGGCCAGAGCGCCGTCGCGGACCTTGGGAAACAGACGCTCCAGCTCGTCACCGGACGCCCGGTCGGCCGCGAAGTGGTCCTTGCCGCCGAGCCAGTAGTTGTACCGCCGCGCGGGGTGCGGCACGCTGACATCGATGCCCGGGGGGCCTGCCACGCTGTCGTCCACGTCGGAACGATAGCCGATCGGCGGCTCAGCTCGGTTTCATGGTCCACGAGCCGTCACCCTCGATGGCGATGACGCGGGTGCCAGGGGCGATGTCGATGTCGCCGGAGAACTTGCCGATCTCGTTGACCAGCAGATCGGGGCTGTCGCCGTAGGTCTGGACGACGAAGTTGGACCGGCCCTGGTGGGTGACCTTGGCGCTGCCGGGGGCCGACGACGGGTCGACGCGCAGCACCGTGGCACCCTTGCCCGAGGTCTTGCGCGGCCACGACGGCGCCTTCTCCAGCACCCGGACGGTGATCTTCCAGGAGCCGTCGGCCTCGACCTTCAGCGCGGACGGGATCTGTTCGAGGCCGAGCGGGCGGGAACCCTCGTACCGGCCGACCTCGTTGATCACCAGGTCGCGCCGGACGCCGTCGTCGTCCATCGCCCAGACCGCGAAGTTGCTGCTCCCCCGGTGGGTGGCGACCAGGTAGTGGCCGAAGTCGGGCGACAACGGCTTGAGCTTGACCGTCTTGCCGCCCCGGCCCTGGTAGACCTCGTCGGCCGGGAGGGTGGCGGGCGCCGCCGGCGTGCTCGGCGCCGGGGTCGCGCTGGGCGTCGCGCTGGGTGCCGGATCCGGGTCGGACGGCGGGGTCCGGGAGGCGCGGGCGCCTGGCTGGTCCAGACTGATCGACGCCAGCGGGCCGCCACCGGTGCTGGCCACGACCAGGGTCACCGCCCCGCCGCCGCAGCACAATGCGAACACGCCGACCACGATGCCGAGGATGAGCGGCAGCCGGTTCTTCGGCGCCGGCGCGGGCGGCACGACCATGTGTTACTCCAGGCGGCGTGGATGAGGGGCGGCCGTAACAATAGTTCGCGGGCGCCGGATCGGTGGTCCCGTCAGCCGCCGTTGGCCGAGAAGTGCATGAAGTCCTTCAGCGAGCGGTAGTTGCCGCCCCATTTCCACCCGACCGCGGCGAAGGCCCGCACGACCGGCCCGTTCGCCCGGATCATGCCGGGTCGCACGGTTCCGCGATCGAGGTACGAGGTGGCCAGCTCGGGCAGCACCACGTCGCCCCGATGGTACGGGTTCTGGAACGGGTTCACGTCCACGGCCAGCCCGTACGCGTGCTGTGACCAGGCCTTCTGCCCTCGCACGGCCCGACACGCGAAGACCGCGGTGGTGTTGCCGTCCCCGGTCGGCGGCGCGTTGAGCTCGGCCGAGCTGATCACCCGCATCCGCTCGATCGGATAGCCGGCCGCGAACAGCCGCCCGAACACGGTCACCAGCGGGCCGGCCGCACGCCGGTGGACCAGCAGCTCACCGGTGTGCGCGCGGCCGTCGAAGCCACGGAAGCCGACCGTCACGTACCGCAGATCGGTGGCCTTGACCGGGCACCGCCGCGACCAGGTCGACCGGGCCAGCACCTCGGCCGGCACCGCCCCGACCGTGGAATGGAAAGCGCCGTCGGCCGGTGGCGGCAGCTCGTCGACCGTGGGAACGGAGCGATTGCGCAGGTCAGGCGCGGGGCTCGGACTCGTGGAAGGCACCGCGACCGGCGCCGACGGGGCCGGCCCGGCGGCCGGTTCGGTCCTCGCCGGTGGACCGGAGCACGCGCCCAGGACGCCGCACACCGTCATCAGCAGGACGGCACGCCGCGCGATTGTCATGCGAGGTGTCTAACACGGGATCGATCGGCCTATGGTGAAGGCAGGGGGTGGGGGATGGATGCGGCCGCGTTCTACACGGGCATCGTCGTCGATGCGTACGCGAAGCTGAAGTCCTCCGATTTCGACCCTGAACCGTATGCCCGGTTCGTCGCACACACCGGCCAGCCCGGCCTGGAGATCGGTTGCGGCGACGGCAATCCGTTGCTCGAACTGCGTCGCCGCGGCCTCGACGTGGAAGGTGTCGACTCGTCGGCCGACATGGTCGAGCGGTGCCGGCGTAACGCCGCCGCCCTCGGCGTCGAGGTCGTCCTGCACCAGCAGCGGATGCAGGACCTGGCGCTGGGCCGGCGCTACCGGTCGATCTACTTCGCCGGGCCCACCTTCAACCTGCTGCCCGACGACGCGGCCGCCCGGCGCACGCTGCGGGCCGTGGGCGCGCATCTGACCGCGGACGGCACGGCGCTCGTCCCGCTGTGGATTCCCGGGCCCACGCCGCCCGAGGAGCTGGGCGCGGCCCGCGAGGCGATCGACGAGGACGGCGCGCTGCTGCGCTACACCGCCGTCTCGGAGGTGTACGACGCGCACGCCCGCACCCGGGTCACCACCACCCGCTACGAGCGGATCACCCCGGCCGGCATCGAGAGCGTCGAACGCCCGTGGATCCTGCACTGGTACTCGACCGAGCAGTTCGGCTCGATGTGCGCCGCGGCCGGCCTGCGGGTGACCTGGCTGGTCGAGGACGACGAGGTCACGGCCACGGTCAGGGCAGCAGGCCCTGCACGACCCGCTCCGAGGTGAGCAGGTAGTCGCGCAGCAGGTCGGCGGCCCGGAGCGCGTCGCCGGCCTCGTACACCCGGGTGATCTCGTCGTTCAGGCCGACGAACGGCCGGTGCAGCGCCTCGACGTCGGGCGCCGCGGCGAAGGCCAGCCGCAGCTCGGCGGTGAGCTGGCGCATCCAGCCGTCCAGCCGGGGACTGCCGGCCAGGGCCACGATCTGCTCGTGGAAGTGCATGTTGGCCGTGCCGACGGCCCGCCACTCGCCCCGGGCGACGGCGGCCCGGCCATCGGCGACGGCGGCCCGGAGCGGGGCGGCCAGCGGCGGATCGGTGGGCGCCTGCCGGAGCGCGGTGCATTCCAGCAGGACGCGTACCCGATAGATGTCGGCGATCTGCGCCGGCGTCAGCGTGGCGACGAACACGCCCCGGTGCGGGTAGCGCACCAGCAGGCCCTCCTCGATCAGCGTCGAGAAGGCCTCCCGCAGGGTGTTGCGGGACACGTCCAGTTCGACCGTCCAGACGCTCTCGGGCAGCGACTTCCCGGGCTGCAGCTCCCCCGCGATCATCCGTTCACGCAGCTGGGACACCGCACGCGCCGCACCGGTCTCGGTCCGGTCAGAAGCAGTGGTCACGCCCTCAAGTCAACCAGCCCGTCCCCCGGTACGGCCGGCCAGCCCACCCCAACCCCCGGTGGCAGCCCGAGCCTCGACACCGCCCAGCTCAGAGGCGGAGGAGGTCGAGGTTGAGGGCGACGCGGTCGGGCAGGCGACTGATGTCGACCACGTGGCAGCCGGCCGCGGCGGCGCTGGCCGTGCCGGCCGGTGAGTCCTCGACGGCCACGCAGCCGGCCGGGTCGACCCCGAGCCGGGCGGCGGCCAGCCGGTAGGGCTCGGGGTGCGGCTTGACCCGGGCGACGTCGTCACCGTTGACCACGATGTCGAAGAGGGCGGCGGCCGGCCCGGTCAGCAGGCTGTCGACCAGGATCCGGCTGCTGCTCGTGACCAGGGCGGTCGGAACGCCCGCGGCCCGCACCTCACGCACCAGGTCGAGCGCGCCCGGATGCCAGGCGGGCTGCTCGGCCAGCGCCCGGGAGACCCGTTCCTCCAGCCAGCGGACGTCACCGGGCACGTCGCCACCGGCCACGCCGAGGCGGCCGCGGACCAGGGCGACCGCTTCGGGCGTACTCAGGCCTTGAAGTCCGTCGAACGCACCCGTGACCGCGACGGCCTCATGCCGCTCGGCCAGCGCGAACATGGCGTCCTGCCAGACCGGGTCGCTGTCGTGCAGCGTTCCGTCCAGGTCGAAGAACACCGCCTGCGGCCGCATGCAGGTCAGACTAGGGCGTGACCCATGCCAATATCGAGATGTATGAGAAGAATGAATCCTCTGACCTGGCGATCTCCGATCACGTAGGCCGTGTTCCGAGCCCGGCCGGATGCGCGCGGCCGAGTCCTGGGTCCGCGGCCGGCCCGATCTTCCGCAGCGCCTCGGCCGGAGCGCCGAACCCGGCCACACCGGCGCGATCCGGCTCGGTCACGCGGTGGCGAACGACGACAGGCGGTTCCTGGTGATGTTCGAGCGCCGAGGGTCCGCCGGTTCTCAAGTCCAGCTCCCGGTGACCGATCAGAGAAATGTGCGAGGGCTGCTGAACCGACGTGCCCGGCGGGCGGGCGGCGTGCTGCTGGTGCTCCTGGTGCTGGTGTCCGGTGGCGTGGCGACCGCGCTGGCGTCGTCGACGGTCGGGCGCGGGCAGGAGCGGCTGGCCGATCAGGCGATGACCCAGTCGATGAACGAGTCCGCGGGCATCCTCGGCAACGGCATCGACGGCTACGAGAACGCCCTGCAGGACGTGGCGACCGCCCTCGGGGCCGGCTACGCCCAGCTCAACGCGCGGACGTTCGCGCAACTGAGCGCGGCGCTGACCGCCGACCGGCTGCCCGGGGCCACCAGCGTCTCGTTCGTCGTGCCGGCCTCGGACGCGGGGGTGCCGGCGACCCAGGCCTACTGGCGGGCCCGGGGTGTGCCGACGCTCAGCCTCTACCGCACCCAGGCGCGGGCCGAGCACCAGTTCGTGGTCTTCAGCCGTTCGTTCAGCTCGCGGGCGCCGACGCCGGGGCGCGACCTGGCCCAGACACCGGCCACGGCCGAGGCGCTGGCCAAATCCCAGCAGGTCTGGTCGTTCGCGATGGGCCAGGCGCACATCGCCCTCCGGGACCGTGGGATGCCGGCCGCGCAGCAGAAGCTCTCGGTGACCATGGCCGTGCCGGTGCTGGACGGGGTGGGCACCTTCCGCGGCTGGATCGTGATGGGTGTGTACGCCGACGACTTCCTGCGGTCGATCCTCGGCGGCCGGATCAGCGAGCACGTCAACCTGACGCTCACCGACGTCGACCCGGACGCGCCCCGGACCATCGTGCAGATCGACACCGGTACCGCGATGGACGAGCCGAGCCTGCGCCGCGGTCAGGACCTCTACGTCGGCCAGCGGCTCTGGCGCCTCGATCTGCAGCCGACCACCACCCTGCTCAGCGACGGCGACCGCCGGCTCGGCCGGTTCACCCCGTTCGCCGGTGGCGCGTTCACGCTGCTGCTGGCCGCGCTGGTCGCGGTGCTGACCGGGGCCCGCAACCGGGCCATGGACAGGGTCGACCGGGCCACCGCCGCGCTGCGCAGCGACATCGAACGCCGTCAGGAGGTCGAGGAACAGCTGCGGGAACGCGAGCGTGAGCTGCACGAGATGGCGTTCCACGACCAGCTGACCGGCCTGGCCAACCGTGGCCTGTTCTATGAGCGGGTGTCCGGCGCGCTGGTCACTCACGCCGCCCCGGCCGGCGTCTTCGCGGTGCTCTTCATCGACCTGGACGGCTTCAAGGAGGTCAACGACCGGCACGGGCACGGCGCCGGCGACCTCGTCCTGCGAGTGACCGCGGACCGCCTGCGGAGCTGCGTCCGGGGCAGCGACACGGTGGCCCGGTTCGGTGGCGACGAGTTCGCCGTTCTCCTCGAGCGTCTGGCCGGGTCGGCCGACGGCCCCGCGGCCGACGCGTGCGCGGTCGCCGACCGGATCGTGGCCGAGCTGAGAGCGCCGATCCAGGTCGGTGCGACAGAGGTACGCGTGAGCGCCAGTGTCGGCATCCGGCTGAGCCGGCCGGGCGACGACTCCGACACCGTCCTGCGCGCCGCCGACCTGGCCATGTACGAGGCCAAGACGTCCGGCAAGTCGCAGCACGTGCTGGCCGGCGGCTGAGCTCAGCCGGTCAGCCAGGTGCTCAGCTTGGCGGTCACCTGGTCGAAGTTGGCGGCGTACCAGTCGATGTCCTGACGGACGATCTCGCCGGTGTTGACCGGACCGTAGACCTGGACTTTCAACGCGTTGGGCGGGAGGTCCGGCTTGGCGGCCCGGTTGACCGGCGCGGTGCCGAGGGCCTCGGAGATGGAGGCGACCGCCTGGGTGCTGACCACGCTACGGATGAAGTCGCGGGCGGCGGCCAGGTGGGGCGACCCCTTCGGTACGGCGAACGCGTTCATCGTCGTCACGGTCTTGTCCCAGATGATGGTGAGGTCGTTGCCGTCGTTCATCAGCGGGACGAGCCGGGAGTCGGGCAGCAGGAACATGTCCACCTGTTTGGCCCCGACCGCCTGCTGGAGGGCGCCGACGTTCGGCGCGAAGGTGACGTGCTTGCGGATCGTGGCCAGCTTGGCCAGCGACCGGTCGACGTCGAGGGGGTAGATGTCCTCCGGTGCCACGCCGTCGGCCAGCAGCGGGTATTCGAGGATGCCGTTCTGCAGGGAGGGCAGGATGCCGCGCTGGCCCGGGAACTTCCGCAGGTCGAAGAAGTCTTCCACCCGCTTGGGCGCGGTGGCCGGGTCGGGGAACGCCTCGGTCCGGTAGGCGACCGGCGTCGCGTTGATCCAGTTGCCGAGGTAGCACCGGCCGACCGTGGTGGGCAGCAGGTCGGTGGTGTCCAGGCCGGGGAAGTCGAGTTCCTCGAACAGCGTCCCGCAGCCCTGGGTGGCCGCCGCGGGCGGGACGGCGACCACGTCCCACTTCACGTTCCGGCTCATCACCTGGGCTTTCACCTGGGCCAGGTCGGGCGGCGAGGTGTTGACGAAGGTGACCTCGGGGTGGGCCGCGGTGTACGGCTGCTGGTACTTGTCGATCATCGCCTGCTGTCCGGCGCCCCCATAGGCGGCGAAGGTCAGCGTGACCCGGTCGCCGGCCGTACCGGCGGGCGTCCCGCCGGTGCCGCAGGACGACAGAAGGCAGCAGACGACGACCGCGGCGATCTTGACCACGTCTGATTTCAGCACGGCCCGACCAGGCTCCGGGCCCTACTGCTTAAATCAGGCACTTGACTTAAAAGGGTGCGGTGCGTTGACTGATGTCCATGGAGACGCGTCGATTCCCGTTCCGGAACCCGGCACCCCTGACCCCACCCGACGAATGGGCTGAGCTGCGGAAACAATGCCCGGTGGCGCCGGTGACGCTGCCCAGCGGCGACCCCGCGATGCTGGTCACGCGGCACGCCGACGTGCGGCAGGTGCTGTCCGACCCGCGGTTCCCCCGCGCCGGCGCCGACGCCGCCCGGCTCACCGACACCGACGACGGCGGGCTGTTCAACTCCGAGATGGCCCAGACCCTGCCGCAACAGGGCGAGGCACACCAGCAGTGGCGGCGGATGATCAGCAAGTGGTTCACGGTCAAGCGGATGCGCACGCTGCGGCCCCGCATCGAGGCCATGGCCGACCGGCTGATCGACGACATGCTCGCCGCCGGTGCGCCCGCCGACCTCAAGGCCGGGCTGGGCTTCCCGCTGCCCGTCTGGGTCATCTGCGACATGCTCGGCGCACCGGACAGCGACCGCGACAAGTTCTCCTACTGGTCCGACACCATGCTCAGCCTGACCCGCTACACGCAGGACGAGATGCGGGCCGCGGCGTCGGACTTCCTCGCGTACATGAAAGATCTGATCGAAGCCAAGCGCACCGCCCAGGGCGACGATCTCCTCAGTGATCTCATCGCCGGCGGCGGCCTGGACGACGCCGTGCTCGCCTACACCGGGCAGGGCCTGCTGGTGGCCGGCCACGAGACCACGGCCAACATGATCGGCAAGATGGTCGCCATGCTGCTGGCCGACCGCAGCCGCTGGGAGGCCCTGGTCGCCGACCCCACGCTGGTCGCCACCACCGTCGAGGAGGCGCTGCGGCTGGACGCACACCCCGGGCTGGGCATGATGCGCTACCTGACCGACGACCTCGAGATCGGCGGGCAGACGCTGCCGGCCGGCACGTCGGTGATGTGCTCGATGGGCGCGGCCAACCGGGACGAGACCGTCTACCCCGACGCCGACCGGATGGATCTGGCCCGGAAACCCAACACGCACCTGGCCTTCGGCGCCGGGCCACACTCGTGCCTCGGCCAGCCGCTGGCCCGCATCGAACTGCAGGTGGCGCTGTCGGCGCTGCTGCGCCGGCTGCCCACGCTCGAACTCGCGGTCGGCCCGGCCGAGCTCGAGCCGGTCGAGGGCCTCGCGGTCGGTGGGTTCAAGGCAGTGCCCGTACGGTGGTGAACCGCGTCCTCGTCGTCGGCGCCTCGGCCGCCGGCCTGGCCACGGCGGAAGCGTTGCGGCGCCACGGTTTCACCGGCACGATCACGCTGCTCGGGGCCGAACCGCACCCGCCGTACGACCGGCCGCCACTGTCCAAACAGGTCCTGGCCGGCGAGTGGGAACCGGCCCGGGCGGCGCTGCGCCCACCGGACGTCCTCGGGGCGCTGGACACGACCATCCGCCTCGGCGATCCGGCCGTGGCGCTGGACGTGGCCACGCGTACCGTCCACACCGCCGCCGGCCGCACCCACCAGGGCGACGCCGTGGTGATCGCGACCGGCGCCACCGCCCGCCGACTGCCCCGCCAGGACGGCATCGCCGGCGTGCACGTCATCCGCACCCTCGACGACGCCGTCGGCCTGCGCGCCGACCTGGTGCCCGGCCGGCGGCTGGTGGTGGTCGGCGACGGCGTGCTCGGCTGCGAGGTGGCGGCGACCGCGGCGGCGCTCGGCGTCGGCACGACCATGGTGGGCCCGCAGGCGGCGCCGATGGAGTTGCAGCTGGGCCCGTACGTCGCCGACCGGCTCGGCCGGCTGCACCGCGACGGCGGCGTCGACCTGAAGCTCGGCGCGGCGGTGACCGGCCTTGTCACCTCCGACGTTCGTGTCCGAGGCGTGGAACTGGCCGGCGGCGACATGCTGCCCGCCGACGTGGTGGTCGTGGCCTTCGGCGCCGCGCCCGCGACCGGCTGGCTTCGCGACAGTCGCCTCACCCTGGACGACGGCGTGGTGTGCGACGCGCGCTGCCGGGCCGCCGACGGCATCTGGGCGGCCGGCGACGTCGCGCGTTTCCACCACGAGACCTACGGCCGGCCGGTACGCCTGGAGAACCGCACCAACGCCACCGAGCAGGCCGCCGCCGTAGCCGCGAACATCCTCGGCGCCGACCGCCCCTACACTCCCGTCCCCCACTTCTGGACCGATCAGTTCAAGACCAGGATCCAGGTGTACGGCACGCCGGCCCCCGGCATGACCGTCGACATCGTGGACGGCGACCCCGCGTCCGGCCGTTTCGTCGCCGCGTACCGCATCGCCGGCCGGCCCGCCGC
Organism: Actinoplanes sp. NPDC049265; assembly: GCF_043197135.1. Classification (NCBI taxonomy): domain Bacteria; kingdom Bacillati; phylum Actinomycetota; class Actinomycetes; order Micromonosporales; family Micromonosporaceae; genus Actinoplanes; species Actinoplanes sp. NPDC049265. The sequence continues at coordinate 105,056 of NZ_JBICSP010000007.1, forward strand.
CGTCCTCGGTTGGAACATGCCCAAGCAGGCCCGTCAGCAGCGTCAGAAGCTGCTCGCCCCATGAAGGAGTCCCCCATGAAGGTGTTCGTCGACCAGGACAAGTGCGTGGCCGCCGGCTCCTGCGTAATGTCCGCCGCCGACGTCTTCGACCAGCGCGACGAGGACGGCATCGTCCTCCTCCTCAACCCCGAGCCGTCCCCCGCCCAGGCCGAAGACGTCCGCCAGGCCGCTGCCGTCTGCCCCGCCCTGGCCATAACCATCGAGGACGCCTGACCGCAAGCCACCACCCGGCCGCCTGGTAAACCCCCGCGTGCCCCCACACCCGCCGAGAGCAGCCGCACCCCCACCCGGAGAATCCAGCCACCTCACGCGGCCTCGGCGAACCGTACGGTCCTGCCCGGGCGCAGCTGGGCGGCCAGGTCGGCGGCTTCCGGCGTCAGGACGGCGATCACCGGATAGCCGCCGGTGACCGGGTGGTCGGCCTGGAAGATGATCGGCTTGCCGTTCGGCGGAACCTGGACCGAGCCGCGGACTACGCCTTCGCTCGGCAGTTCCTCGGTGCGGCTGCGGGCGAGCGCCGGACCGTCGAGTCGCAGGCCGACCGTGTCGCTGGCCGGGGTGACCGTGTAGGCCGAGGCCAGAAAGGTGTCGACTGCCTCCGCGGTGAACCAGTCGTCCCGCGGGCCTAAGTCGACCTCTAGAACGAGATCCTCGCCACCTGTGGACAACGGCGGTTTGCGCCCTTCCGCCGCGCTACCTTCAGTCCCACCCAGTGCCGGGGTGGGGGAGGCGGCGGACCGTCGATCAGCGCGACCCACCCCCCATCGGGGAGGGCTGTCGGCAGGGCCGTCGACAACACTGGCGGCAGAACCTTCGACAGCGCTGACAGCGGGGCTGGCGGCAGAGCTTTCAACGGCGCGAGCCCCAGGCTCATCAGCGCCGAAGGCAGCGCTCGAGGCATCCCCGATAGGAAGCTCATCGCCAACCCCGGGACGCGCCGGCCCCAGCCCAGCCCCATCAGTAGACCGCGACCCCAACACCGCTCCCACATCAATCCCACCCCGCACCGCCAGATAGGACCGCACCCCCCGCTTAGGCATCCCCACCTGCACCACCGCCCCGGAGGCAACCGACACGGCCCGCTCCCCCGCCCGAGCTTCCCCGTCCACCAGGAGCCCAGCATCCGCCCCGGTCAACGCCACCACCACGTCCTCGTCGAACGAAACCCGCAGCCCACCCAGCGTGCATTCGAGAACGGCGGCCCCCCGTGGATTGCCGACCAGCGCGTTGGCCCGCGCGTACGCCCCCCGGTCGGCCGCTCCCGACGGCGCCACCCCCAGCGCCCCGTGTCCCGGCCGCCCAGCATCCTTGATCACAACCTTGGGTCCGGTCCGCAGAACCTTCAACCGCACGATCCCACCGCCTCGAATCGCACCCGGACTCCGGGCAGGAGCAAGGCCGGCGGTTCCCGGTCGACGTCCCAGATGCGCAGTGTCGTCTGTCCGATCAGCTGCCATCCTCCGGGGCTTTCGTTGGGGTAGACGCCGGAGTAGCTTCCGGCCAGGGCCACGGAGCCGGCCGGGATCTTGGTTCGCGGTGACGACCGCCGGGGCACCGTGAGCCGTGGGTCGCCTCCGGTCAGGTATCCGAATCCGGGTGCGAATCCGGTGAACGCCACGGTCCATTCTCCGGCCGTGTGCATGGTGACGATTTCGTCTGTGCCGACTCCGACGGCGGCGGCCACGTCGGCGAGGTCGGGTCCGTTGTAGCGCACCGGGATGGTGACGGTGCCGCCGGTGGTGTGGTGGGAGGTTGCCGGCAGTTCGCTGACCAGGGTTTGCAGGGCGGCCGGTGAGGTGGCGGCGGGGTCGAAGCGGACCAGCACGGTTCGGGCGGCGGGCACGAGGTCGATCACGCCGGGCAGGGCGGCGTCGCGCAGGGCCGCGTACAGGGCCATCGCCGCGGTCAGGTCGGCCACTTCGATCAGTACGGCTTCGCGGCCGCAGCGCAGGAAACGTGTGCTCATACCTGGTATTTCGTGTCGGGGACGTCGGTGATCAGCATGTGTCCGGGTGCGTGGGTGATGGCGTAGGGCACGCCGGAGGCCATGACCGCCGCCTGTGGTGTGACTCCGCAGGCCCAGAACACGGGTATTTCGCCGGGGGCGACGGGTACGGCGTCGCCGAAGTCGGGCTGGTCGAGCGTGTGGATGCCGATGGCCGCCGGGTCGCCGACGTGTACGGGTGCGCCGTGCACGGCGGGGAAGCGTGCGCTGATCGTGGCGGCCAGCGCGACCTGGGATGCGGGTATGGGTCGCATGGACACGACCATTTCGCCGTGCAGGCGTCCGGCCGGGCGGCAGGGGACGTCGGTGCGGTACATCGGCACGTTGCGGCCGAGGGCGATGTGCCGTATCTCGATGCCGGCGGCGATGAGTGCCGCCTCGAAGCTGAAGCTGCAGCCGATCAGGAACGCCACGAGGTCGTCGCGCCAGTACGGCGTCGCGTCGGTCGGGGAGCCGACCAGTGTGCCGTCCTGCCATATGCGGTAGAGCGGGAGGTCGGTCCGCAGGTCGGCCCCGGGTGCGAGGGGTGTGAACGGGGTTTCGCTAACGTCCAGCACGGGGCATGGTTTCGGGTTGCGCTGCCCGTACAGCAGCATGTCGTAGGCCCATTCGCGGGGTACGGCGATGAGGTTGGCCTGGGCGAGGCCGGGCGCCAGGCCGGCGGTGGGACGGGTGTCGCCGGTGCGGAACGCGGCCCGCAGCTGCGCGGCCGTCATGACACTGCGAACGACTTGAGGGGTACGCCTGCGTCAGCCAGCGATTTGGCCACTGCTCGCGCCATGGTGACTGCCCCGGGGGTGTCTCCGTGGACGCAGATGGAGTCCGCGCGTACGGGGATTGTCGTGTCGTCGACCGCGACCAGTTCGCCCGCCGTGACCAGCCGCACCATCCGTTCGGCGACGAGCGCGGGGTCCTCGATCAGGGCTCCGGGTGATCGGCGCGGGACCAGTGTGCCCTCGGGGGTGTATCCGCGGTCGGCGAACGCCTCGGTGATGACGCGCAGCCCGGCGGCCGAGGCGACGTCGCTGAAGACCGTTCCGGGCAGGTGCAGCACCGGCAGCCGGTCGTCGAAGCGGGTGATGGCCTCGACCACGGCCGCCGCCTGTCGTTCGTGCGCGACGATCGCGTTGTAGAGCGCGCCGTGCGGCTTCACGTATCGCACCCGTGAGCCGGCTACCCGGGCCAGCCCGTCCAGTGCGGACAGCTGGTAGAGCACGTCGGCGACCAGGTCGGCCGGGTCGTAGTCGATGAACCGTCGTCCGAAGCCGGGCAGGTCGCGGTAGCCGACCTGGGCGCCGATGGCCACGCCCCGGGTGACCGCCCGTTCGCAGGTGGCGAGCAGGGTTCGCGGGTCGCCGGCGTGGAAGCCGCAGGCGATGTTGGCGCTGGTGACGATGTCCAGCAGGGCGTCGTCGTCGCCGAGCCGCCAGGTGCCGAAGCCTTCGCCGAGGTCCGAGTTGAGATCCATTGGTGTCCTCCGGAGCGGCCCGGGACGGGTGTTGCCGCACCCGCCCGGGCCGCCAGACAAGCCGTGAGTGTTACGCGGTCAGGTAGTGGAAGATGTTCTGCGCCGAGACCACCCCCATGTACCAGGTCAACGCCGCGACCACCGCGCCGGCGACGATGAGCCATCCGGGGTATCGGTATCCGTTGAGCAGTTCGCGGCGGCGCCATGCCGCGTACAGCAGGATGGTGAATCCGATGGGCAGGATCAGCCCGTTGAAGCCGCCGGCGAAGACCAGCAGGGCGGCCGGCGCGGTGCCGATGAGCAGGAAGATGACCGCGCTGACGAGGATGAAGATGACGGTGGTCCAGTTCCGTGTGCGGGTTTCGGTGAAGCGTTGGGAGAAGGCGTCGAAGAACGAGACCGAGGTGTACGCCGCGCCGATCACCGACGTGATGGCGGCGGCCCAGAGCACGACGCCGAACGCTCGCAGTCCGAACTGGCCGGCGGCTGACTCGAACGCGTCGGCGGTGGCGTTGCCCTTGGTGTTCAGCGCGACGCCGCCGGCGACCACGCCGAGGATGGCCAGGAAGAGCAGGAACCGCATGACGCCGGTGACGGCGATGCCGGTGAGCGCGCCCCGGGTGACCTCGCGGATGTGCTGGGGGCCGGTGGTGCCGCTGTCCAGCAGCCGGTGCGCGCCGGAGTAGGTGATGTAGCCGCCGACGGTGCCGCCGATGATGGTGGTGATCGCGGCGAAGTCGACCTTGTCGGGCCACACGGCCTGGGTGAGGGCGTCGCCGATCGGCGGCTGGGAGACGATCGCGACGTACAGGGTGAGCCCGATCATGAGCATCCCGAGCACGATGATCACCCGGTCCATGGCCAGTCCGGCGCGTTTGACGACGAACAGCGAGATGCCGATGAGCGCGCTGACGGCGCCGCCGATCTTCGGGTCGAGGCCGAGCATGGCGTTGAGGCCGAGCCCGGTGCCGGCCACGTTGCCGATGTTGAAGACCAGGCCGCCGAGGATGACCAGCGCGGCGAGCAGGTGGCCGGCGCCGGGTACGACGGTGTTGGCGATCTCGTGGGCGCGTTTGCCGCTGACCGAGACGATCCGCCAGATGTTCATCTGTACGACGAAGTCGACCAGCACCGACATGAGGATGCCGAAGGCGAACGCCGCGCCGAGCGCGACTGTGAAGTTGGCGGTCTGGGTGATGAAGCCGGGCCCGATGGCGCTGGTCGCCATCAGGAAGATCGCCCCGATCAGGGCGGTGCGGCGGGTTTTGGGGGTGGATTCCGTGGTGGCGGTCGGTACGGATGACTCAGGTGGCATGGGGTGCTCCTGATGACTGGGATTCGCCGTCGGTCCCTTGACCGTAGAGATTGTTCAACGATCTGGGAAGAGTTGTTGAACAATCGCGCGGTTGTGGCACAACCGTTAGGCTTACCTAACTCATAGGGGGTGGGGTGTGGCGGACGAGTCTCTGTCGGATCTGCTGGGCGGGCGCCGCGCGGCCTTGGACGCCACCGCACCGGTCGCCGGATTCCTGGCCGGCTGGCTGGCCGCGGGCCATTCGATCGGCTGGGGTTCCGCCGCCGCGCTACTGGTGGCCCTGGTGGTCGCCGGTTGGCGGCTACGCCGCGGCGACCGCCCCGGCGCGGTCCTGATCGGACTGCTCGGCGTGGTCGTGGCCGCCCTGGTCGCCCTGCGCACCGGCCGCGCCGAGGACTTCTTCCTGCTGCGCCTGCTCAGCAACGGCGCCAGCGCCCTGGCCTGGATGGTCAGCATCGTGGTCCGGTGGCCCTTGCTCGGCCTGGTCGTCGGCGGCGTCCTCGGTCAGCGCACCCGCTGGCGGCGCGATCCGGCGCTGCTCACCGCGTACCAGAAGGGCAGTTGGGTCTGGGTCCTGCAGTACGTTGTCCGGCTGGCGGTCTTCGTGCCGCTGTACGCCGCCGGCCAGGTCGTCGCCCTGGGCGTGGCCCAGATCGCGCTGACCTGGCCCCTGGTCGCCGCCGTGATCGCGGTGAGCTGGTGGGTGATCCGCCGCAGCCTCCCGCCCGGCCACCCCGGCCTGCGCCACCCGCGGACCGCCTCAGCCGACGCGCTCGGCCAGTGAGACGATGATCCCCTCGGGGCCGCGGACGTAGGCCATCCGCCACATGCCCTCGTATTCTCCGATGCCGCCGACCAGGCCGTAGCCCTCGCTCGCGGCCCAGCCGACCGCGGCCCGCAGATCGGTCACCTCGAAGGACACGTTGCGCAGGCCCAGCTCGTTGGCCATAGCGGCGGGCGAGCCGGGCACCGCGTCGGGGCGTACGAACCGCGCCAGCTCCAGCCGGGCGCCGTCGCCGGGCGACTTCAGCATCACGATCTCGGTGCGGGAGCCGGGGATGCCGCAGACCGTCTCCAGGAACTCGCCCTCGACGAACGTGCGGCCCTCGACCTCGAGCCCGAGCGCCACGAAGAACGCGGTCACGGCATCGAGGTCGGCGACCGTGATGCCGACGTGGTCGAAACGGCGTACGAATGACATGGTTCAACCGTAGTGGCCGGCGGCCAGTTCGGTGCGGGTCAGGAGCGTGTCGCGCCCGTCCGCCCGTCCTTCACCCTAGGCCGCCAGGTCGGCGGCATCGGCGGGGATGGTGTCGAAGCCCTGGCGTTGCATGGCGCCCCACACCGCCGGCCGGCCCCGCCACGCGTGGGCCGCGCCGGAAACCTGCCACAGGGCGAGGATCTGGCGGTAGCCGAAGTTCTCGACGATCGCCGCCAGCACGCCGCGCAGCAGGTCCGTCCATCGTGGATAGCGGTGGAACGACACCTCCTCGATGAACAGCGACACCAGGCTGACCAGCAGGCCGTAGCCGTACGCGACGAGCGCGAACCGCCACGCGAAGTCCAGGTCGATCGCGTCGGCCCACAGGCCCAGCGGCACCAGCACCAGCGCGGACAGCTCGATGAACGGGGCCAGCAGTTCGAACGCCACGTAGTAGGGCAGGGCGAGCAGCCCGATGCGGCCGTACCGCGGGTTGAGGATCATGCGGCGGTGCTTGCTCAGGATCTCGGCGATGCCCCGGTGCCAGCGGTGGCGCTGGCGGCCCAGGACGCGCAGGCTGCCGGGGGCCTCGCTCCAGCTGACCGGCTCGGCCACGAAGATGACGCGGTAGTCCTCGCCGCGCTCGCGCAGGTAGTGGTGCAGGCGGACGACCAGCTCGGCGTCCTCGCCGACGGTGTCGTGGGCCATCCCGCCGATCTTCACGACCAGGTCGCGGCGGAAGATGCCGAAGGCGCCGGAGATGACGACCAGCCCTCCCAGCCGGCTCCAGCCCGTGCGCCCCATCAGGAAGGCGCGCAGGTATTCGACCACCTGGACCCGGACCAGCCAGGTTCGCGGCATCCGGACGTCCACCACGCGACCGCCGACCACCTGGCAGCCGTTGGCGATGCGCACCACGCCACCGCAGGCGGCCACCCGCAGCGGGTCGTCGCCGAACGGCTTGGCCACCGACAGCAGCGCGTCGGGGTCGAGGACCGAGTCGGCGTCGACCATGCAGATCAGCGGGTGCCGGGCCAGGTTGATGCCGACGTTGAGGGCGTCCGACTTGCCGCCGTTGGTCTTGCGGACGACGGTCAGGGTCTCCGGGTTGGCCCGGGCCACGTGCACCGACAGGACCTGGCCGGTGTACGCGACCTCGTCCGGCACCACGCGCGGGACCTCGACCAGGTCGAAGTGCCGGCGCAGCTGCTCGAAGGTGTCGTCGGCGGAGCCGTCGTCGACCACCACGACCTCGTAGCGGGGGTAGCGCAGCGACGTCATCGCCTGCACGGCGGCGACGATCCCGGCGCCTTCGTTGTGTGCGGGCACGATCACCGAGACCGGCAGCGTGAGCGGCGAGCGGAACATGTCGTCCTGCCCGGCGAACGGCGTGCGCCGCAGGTGCCGCCCGAACTCCAGACCGGCCAGCACGATCAGCATGAGATAGCTGCTGTTGAGGGCCACGAAGTAGCCGAAGATGGCCCAGTCGGTGGCGTGCAGGATGTGCCGGGCCAGCTCGACGTTCATGCGACCGCCACCGGTTCGGCCGACGCGGTGAACTCGGCCATGGCCAGGGCCTCGCGGGCGTGCGCGGCGGCGGTCGAGGGCTGGGCGTGCGCCCCGGCCCGTTCCTCGCGGGCGGCGGCGCGGTCGGCGTCGAGCACCTTCCGCAGCGCCGCGAGGCCGCGCGGTCCGAGCCGGCGCAAGGCGATGCCGGCCTCGTGTGCCACCCGGTAGTGCTCGTCGCCGAGCGCCGCCACCAGTGTTTCGACGGCCGAGGGGGCGCCCAGGTCGCCGAGGGCGCGGGCGGCGGCGGCGCGCAGGGCGGTGGGCCGGGCCGGGTTCAGGGCGTGGGTGAGGGGTTCGACGGCGCCGCGGGTGCCGAGCCGGCCCAGGTTGGTGGCGGCGGCGACGCGTACGTCGAGCACGGTGTCCTCGCGCAGCACGCGGGCGACCCGGTCCAGGGCTCCGGTGGCGCCGAGCAGGCCCAGGGCTTCGAGGCAGACCGCGCGTACCCTCGCCTCGGGGTGGTCCAGCGCCGCCGAGAGGGTGACCTCCGCCTCCGGGCCGAGTTGCACCAGGGTGTGGGTGGCCAGCAGGGACGGCACCGGGTCGGACCGGTCCAGGCCGGCGATGATCCGCCAGGCGGCGGTCGGGTCTCCGATCCGGCCGAGTGCCCGCACGGCGACCACGCGCACCTCGGCGTGCCGGTCGGTGAGCAGCCGGCCCAGCTCGGGCACGGCCTGCCGCAGTTCGAGGTCGCCGAGCACCTGGGCCGCCTTGGCCCGCCGGACGTGGCTGCGGGACCGCAGGTCGTAGAGGGCGCGGCGGGCCGTTCCCCGGCGCAGGAACACCGACACCAGCGCCAGGTGGGCTTCGCCGCGCAGTTTGCCGAGCAGGCCGAGCGCGCCCGGTTCGGCGGCCTTCCACGCGTCCTCCGGGATGGCGACCAGGCCGTGGCTGCCTTCCTCGCCGTTGTCGGCGACGAAGGCGAGCAGCTCGCGGCGCGGCCCGGCGGCGAGCGCGGCCTGCTTGCGGCGGCGGTGCCGGCGCAGCACCCGGACCACCACGATGGCCCCCGCGGTGACCGCCACGATGACGGCCAGCACCGCGATGGTGATCGTGAAGACCCGCAGCATATGGGTCAAACTACCCGTAAAGGGTCTCTCCGGGCGGGGAGTTGAGCGCAATAGGGTGGGGGCATGGTGGAGCAGGCGAGCAGGCTCAAGAACGTCCGGTACGACATCCGCGGTCCCGTGCTGCGCCGTGCGCAGGAGCTCGAGAACGCCGGGCACCGGCTGCTCAAGCTCAGCATCGGCAACCCGGCGCCGTGGGGCCTGAACACGCCCGAGCCGATCATGGCCGACGTGGTGCACAACCTGCGCGACGCCCAGGGCTACAGCGACGCCCGTGGCATCTACTCGGCCCGCGTCGCCGTCGCGCAGTATTACCAGACGCTGGGCGTGCGCGATGTCCAGCCGGACGACGTGTACCTCGGCAACGGCGTGTCCGAGCTGATCGTGATGGCCCTGCAGGCGCTGCTCAACACCGGCGACGAGGTGCTGGTGCCGAGCCCGGACTATCCGCTGTGGACCGCGGCGGTGTCGCTGTGCGGCGGGCAGGCGGTGCACTACCGCTGCGACGAGAACCTCGACTGGGAGCCCGACCTCGAGCACGTGGCCGCGTCGATCACCCCGAACACCCGGGCCCTCGTGATCATCAACCCGAACAACCCGACCGGCGCCGTCTACTCCCGTGCGACCCTGCTCGGGCTGCTCGACCTGGCCCGCAAGCACGATCTGCTGGTGCTCTCGGACGAGATCTACGACAAGATCATCTTTGACGGTGCGGTGCACGAGTGCGCCGCCGCGCTGGCCCCCGACCTGCTCGTGCTTACGCTCAGCGGGTTGTCCAAGACGTACCGCGCGGCCGGCTTCCGCTCCGGCTGGCTGGCCGTCTCGGGCCCCCAGGCACAGGCCGAGGAATACCTCGAGGGGCTGACCCTGCTGGCCAATATGCGTCTCTGCCCCAACGTGCCGGCGCAGCACGCGGTACAGACCGCCCTGGGCGGCTACCAGAGCATCCAGGAACTGATCAAACCCGGCGGCCGCCTGTACGAGCAGCGCGACCACGCCTGGCGCAAACTCACCGAGATCCCGGGCGTGAGCTGCGTCAAGCCCCAGGGCGCGCTGTATCTCTTCGCCCGCCTCGACCCCGAGGTCCACAAGATCAGCGACGACCAGAAACTGATCGTCGACCTGCTCGACCAACAGCATCTGCTGCTCTCTCACGGCAGCGGCTTCAACCTGCCGACCACCGACCACCTGCGCCTGGTCTTCCTGGCCCCGGTCGACGTCCTCGACGACGCGGTCGACCGCCTGGCCCGTTTCCTCGCCTCCTACCGCCAGTGACCCGCCCGGCCGGCGCCTTCGCCCGCCGGCCCGTGTGGCCCGGCTTCCCCGTGTGGCGCTGATTGCCACCGGGATGGCGCGATCGGCCACCGACAGCGGCCGGTCCGGCTCCTAGGTTGGACGCATGTCCTGGTCGGAAGCTGACATCCCGGATCTGAGTGGTCGCGTCGCGGTGGTCACCGGCGCCGCCCGTGGCCTCGGACGCGCCACGGCGACGGCGCTCGCAGCGAAGGGAGCGCACGTCATCATGGCCGTCCGCGACCCCGCCGCCATCGCCGCACCCAACGGCGCCGAGATCGTCCGGCTCGACCTGGGCTCGCTGGCATCGGTCGAGCGGGCCGCCGGCCGGATCCTGGACCGGCACTCCCGGCTGGACCTGCTGATCAACAATGCCGGTGTGATGGCAGTGCCCGAGGGCCGGACCGCCGACGGGTTCGAGACCCAGTTCGGCGTCAACCACCTGGGCCACTGGGCGCTGACCGCCCGGCTGCTTCCGGCGCTGGTGCGCACCCCGCATGCCCGGGTGGTCACCGCGACCAGCAACGCCCAGCACGGTGGCCGGCCGCTCACCGCCACCCCACCGGCCCGGTACGACCGCTTCCGCGCGTACGACGACTCCAAGCTGGCCAACCGGCACTTCGCCCAGGGTCTGGACCGCCGGTTCCGCGCGGCCGGCCTCGCCGCGCGGTCGCTGGCGGCCCATCCCGGGGCGACCGGCACCGGGCTGGCCGCGCACCTGACCGGCCGGGGGCTCCGCGACGGGTTGCTGCCCCGGTTCGCCGCCCGGGTCGGCATGCCGCCGGAACGCGGGGCGCTGAGCCAGCTGCGGGCGGCCACCGATCCGCGGGCCGAGGGCGGGACCATGTACGGGCCACGCTGGTTCATGGTCGGGCCGCCGGTGGCCCGCCGCCTGTTCCGCCCCGGCGCCGGCCCCGCGATCGAGGCCCTGTGGGCGACCTCCCGGGAGCTGACCGGGCTCGACATCGACGTCGCCGCGGCGGTTGCCCGCACGTGACCGCCGGCCTGTACACGTTCACGTCCGCGACCAGCGCCACGCTGGCCGATCTGGGGCTGGCCGCCGGGCCGGTGCTGCGGGCGGCCGGGCTGCCCGGGGATCTGTTCCTGGATCCGCGGATCAGCCTGACCGCGGAGCAGTTCTACCGGTGCTGGACGGCCGCCGAGGAGATCACCGGCGACTCCGCGCTGGGTGCGACGCTGGCCGCGCGTCTGACCGCCGAAACGTTCCAGCCGCCGGTGTTCGCCGCGTTGTGCAGCCCCGATCTGCGGCACGCGGCCGAGCGGCTGGCGGTCTACAAGCGGTTGATGGGCCCGCAGCGGCTGGTCGTCGGCGCCGGCGACGACGGGTTGCGGGTGACCACCGAGATGCCGCCGGCGCCGGTGCCACCGCGGAGTCTGGTCGCGTACGAGCTGACTTTCTGGGTGGCGCTGGCACGGCTGGGCACCCGGACCCGGGTCGTCCCGGCCCGGGTGACCATGCCCGATCCGCCGGCCGCCGAGGCGTACCGGGAATTTCTCGGGGTTCGTATCGACCGTGGCCCGTCGGTGGCGGTGACGTTCACGACGCTGGACGCGCGGCGCCCGTTCCTGACCGCGAACGCGCCGATGTGGGAGTTCTTCGACGCCGACCTGCGCCGTCGCCTGGCTGGGCTGGACCGGGCGCGGACCACCGCCGCCCGGGTTCGAGCCGTGTTGCTCGAACTTCTCCCGGCCGGGCAGGGCACCACCGCGCACGTGTCCCGCCGGCTGGCGATCAGCGCCCGGACCCTGCAACGCCGGCTGGCGGGCGAGGGCACCACGTTCCAGGCCGTCCTCGGGAGCACCCGGCAGCGGCTGGCCCGGCACTATCTCGCCCGGCCCGAGGTTTCCGTCACCGAGATCGCACTGCTGCTGGGGTACGACGAACCGAGCTCGTTCTACCGGGCCTTTCACCAGTGGTCGGGAACCACGCCGCAGCAGGCCCGCGAAGCAAGACATTGACGTACATCACTGCGTTGGGGTTTGATGACCTGACATCGATGTCAGGAGCGCCGCATGCTGCACGGTCTGGTCGCCCTCGTCCTCGCCGCCACCGGTCTCGCCGCCCCGGCCCCCGCCGCCGCCCCGGTCAAGGTCATGCCGCTGGGCGCCTCCATCACCTGGGGCAGCAACTCCAGCGACGGCAACGGATACCGCGAGGAACTCCGCAAACACCTGGCCGACGCCGGCGTCGCCATCGACTACGTCGGCTCCCAGCAATCCGGCACCATGGCCGACAAGAACAACGAGGGCCATCCCGGCTGGCGCATCGACGAGATCGCGGCGAGCGTCGACGGCTGGCTGGCCACCTATCAGCCCGACGTGGTGCTGATCAACATCGGGACCAACGACACCATCCAGAACTACGACCTGCCCGGCGCGCCCGCCCGCATGCGCGCCCTGATCCAGCGCATCGTGGCCGCCCGCCCCGGCATCGCGGTCGTCTTCTCCACCCTGGTGCCGTCCCGCGACGCCGGCAACAACACCGAGGTCCAGCAGTTCAACGCCGCCCTGCCGGCGATCGCCCGGGACGAGACGGCGGCCGGCCACCGCGTCTGGCTAGCCGACCTGAACAGCTCGCTGACCATCGACGACATCGGCGCCGACGGCATCCACCCGACCGACGCCGGGTACGTGAAACTGGCCAACATCTGGCACGCGGCGCTGCGGCCGGTCCTGGGCGCGGGCGTGGCGTGGCCGCTGTTCCGCACCGCCTTCGACCCGGCGTCCCCGCCGGTCACCTGGACCGACACCGTGCAGGGCGCGCTCAACGTGAGCGGCTACTGCTGCGGCCTGACCTCGATGGAGTCCGGGCGCCGGGCGGAAACGGCGCACAGCGACACGTACGCGCTGATGTTCTCGGGCAACGACACCAGCGCCACCCAGTCGTACTCGTACAACCGGGTCTTCGACGTCCACATCCCGATCGAGTCGGCGACCACCCTGACCTACTGGATCTATCCCCAGCAGGCCAACGCGACCTCGGTCGCCCTCGACCTGTCCCTGACCGACGGCCGCAGCCTGCGCGACTCCGGCGCCGTCGACCAGTACGGCACCCGGGCCCACCCCCAGTTCCAGGGCGAGGGCGGCCACCTGGTCCTCAACCAGTGGAACCAGATCCGCGTACGGCTGACCCCGCTGCAGGGCGGCGTGATCGACCAGATCCGGATCGGCTACGACCAGCCCCGCAACACCGGTCTGTTCCGCGGCTACGTCGACGACATCCAGCTCGTCACCGGCTGACCTCGGCCAGCCGCTCGGTCGCCACGCACGAGATCAGGCACCGTTCCTTGCGGTCGCCGAGCAGCTGCGCGGTCCAGGTGGTGAGCCCGCCGTCGCCGAGATCGACGGTACGGCCGTCGACCTGGACGCGCAGCCCGAGAGCCAGGCCGGTGTAGTAGCCGTACCCTCGCCGCCGGTCCGGGTCCTCGACCATCGGCACCGCGACCCTCTCCCGGAGCTGTTCGACCAGGCCCCGATCGCCGAACGGTGTGACGGTGACCCAGGCGCCGGCGGGAAGCGCCCGCTGCCAGAAGCCGAGATGGTCGACGAGCATGTCCGTCTCCGTCCGCGCGCTCGACACCAGGGCGAACAGCCGGAAGTGGGCGCTCTGCCCCGGGCCCGTGGCCTGGGCCCGCAGAACACGATGGCATGCGGCCAGGTCGACCCGGTCGTGCTCGCGGCGGCGCCGGGCCGCCTCGACGGCCAGAGCGTTGCTCGGGTCGCTGAGCACCTCGGTGCCGAGGACCGTGCTGACCACACGATGCTGATCGACCGGCCCCAGCGCGGAACAGGTGCCTAGCGGCGCCACCGGCGACAGTTCCACCCCAGCGAACCGCTCCGGCAGCAGCCGCCACAGCCGGGCCTCGACCTCGGCCAGCCGCCGCGGGTCGCAGGACGATGGGCGCACGAACCGGTCCTCGCCCCACCGCTTGCGCACCCGGGCCGCGGTGACCTTCCGGGCCCGGGTGCGCGCGACCGACATCAGAAGCGTCTGCAGGTCGGTCGGCGCGAGGCCGGTCTCCAACGCCTGCCGCGCCCCCGCATCGAGCGCACCCCAGACCCGGCGTTCGGCCGCGGCGCCCCGCTGTTCGCTCATCCGGCCAGACTGCCAGAACCGCCCCCTTTCCGGGACGTGGCCGGTCTGGCGCCGGCTCGGGTTTGATGGGCTGATGTCCGCGTCGGGAGATGTCACGTGCCGCCAGGTCTGATCGCCCTCATCCTCGCCCTCGCCGGCCTGGTCGCGCCGGCCCCCGCCGCCGCCGATCCGGTCAAGGTCATGCCGCTGGGCGCCTCCATCACCTGGGGCAGCAACTCCAGCGACGGCAACGGATACCGCGAGGAACTCCGCAAACGCATGGCCGGCGCCGGCGTCACGATCGACTACGTCGGCTCCCAGCGCTCCGGCGCGATGGCCGACAAGGACAACGAGGGCCACCCCGGCTGGCGCATCGACCAGATCTCGACCGAGGTCGACGGCTGGCTGGCCACCTACCGGCCCGACGTGGTGCTGATCAACATCGGCACGAACGACACCATCCAGAACCACGACCTGCCCGGCGCGCCCGGCCGGATGCGCGCCCTGATCCAGCGCATCGTGGCCGCCCGCCCCGGCGTCAAGGTGGTCGTCTCGACGCTGGTGCCGTCCCGTGATGCCGGCAACAACGCCCGGGTCCGGGAGTTCAACGCCGCCCTGCCCGCGATCGCCCGGGACGAGCGGGCGGCCGGCCACCGCGTCTATCTGGCCGACCTGTTCAGCTCCCTGACCGTCGACGACATCGGCGCCGACGGCATCCACCCGACCGACGGGGGCTACCGCAAGATGGCCGACGTCTGGTTCGCGACCCTGCGGCGCGGACGTTAAGCCTGCGTCATACACGTTTCGCCGGGGCGGGATCCGGTCATTGGCGGGGCCATGTCGACCGACAACACCTGGCTCGAGAAGCTGACCCGCGCGGGCTTCATCGGGTACGGCATCGTGCATCTGCTGTTCGCGTACGTGGTCGTGCGCATCGCCCTGGGCCGCCCGGCCGCCGACGGGGACCAGTCCGGCGCGATGCAGAAGCTGGCCGAGTCGCCGTTCGGGGCGGCGCTGATCGTGGTGATCGTGATCGGGCTGGCCGCGATGGCGTTGTGGCAGGTGCTGGAGATCTTCGAGCCTCGGCGGCCGTGGGAGCGGGTGGCGTCGGCGGGCCGGGCCGCGTTCTACCTCTACCTGGGCTGGAACGGGGTGAAGGTGCTGCGCGGCAAGCCGGCGTCCAGCGCCGACACCCAGCAGAACGCGGCCGAGGGCCTGCTGGGCTCCGATCTCGGGCGGTTCGCGGTGCTCGCGGCCGGGGTGGTGGTCGCCGGGATCGGGGTCGGGCTGGCGGTCGCGGGCCTGACCAAGCGCTTCGAGCGGCACCTGCGGGTCAGCCGGATGAGCCGGGCGACACGCGATCTGCTGCGCCGGCTCGGCGAGGTGGGTTTCACGACCAAGGGCATCGCGTACGGGATCGCCGGCGCCCTCTTCATCGTCGCCGCGGTCCAGTACGACCCGGACAAGGCCCGCGGCCTGGACGCGGCGCTGCGCACGCTGGCCGCCGAGACCTACGGCACGTGGCTCCTGCTGCTGGTCGCGCTCGGCTTCCTGGCCTACGGCCTGTTCTCAATGGCCGAGGCGCGGTACCGCAAGATCTGAGCGCTCGGCCGGCCCCGGACGTGCTCGCCGCGCCGCGCCGGGTGATGCGTGTTTGTGCTCAGAGCGCTCTGAGCACAAGCACGCATCACCGCAGGATCTGAGCAACGGCCTCGCGCAGCAGGGCCCGCCGTCGCTCATGGGTGGCGGCCGGTTCGTCGGCGGCGGCCGCGTACATGCCACCGAACGGTGACCACGTCGAGGCCAGCGAGAACACCATGAGCAGCAGGTCGGCCGGGTCGCCGGGGCGGATCCGGCCGGCCGTCTGCGCCTCGGCGACGGCCTTGATCTTGGGCGCGAGCTCGGCCTCGCTGAGCAGGAACCCGACCGGCCGTTGTTCCAGCCGGGCCCATGCCATCAGCCGGAACAGTTCCCGGTTGCGCAGGTGGGCGTCGTACAGCGTGACGGCCCAGCCGGGCAGGTCGCCGGCGTCGAACGGGACCTGCTCCCCCCGCTCGCGCATGTCGGCCAGCACCGCCCCGAACAGGCCCTCTTTACTGCCGAAGTAGCCGTACACCTGGGCCTTGTTGGTGCGCGCGGCGGCGGTGATCCGGTCGACGCGGGCGCCGGCGATGCCGCGTTCGGCGAACTCCTCGCGCGCCGCGTCGAGGATGCGCCGGCTGGTGGCGGCGCCCCGGGCGGTGGTGGGCAGGTCGGGCACGTCACTCAGCCTAGCAAACCGACGAGTTGGTCTGTTACGGTCCGACAGACCGAATAGTTTGTTTGGGAGGCTTCCATGCGCACCACCACCGCCTGGCAGAGCACCGGCACCGGCGCCTCGCTGCAGCGCGCCACCATCGAGCGGCGTGAGCTGCGGGCCGACGATCTCGCCGTACGCGTCGACTTCTGCGGCGTCTGCCACAGCGACCTGCACGCGCTCAACGGCATGGTCGGCAAGCCCGTCGCCGGCCTGGTCCCGGGGCACGAGTTCACCGGCACGGTCACCGCGATCGGGCCGGCCGTGACCGGTTTCGCGCCCGGTGACCGGGTCGCCGTCGGCACCATCGTCGACTCCTGCGGCCGCTGCCCGATGTGCGCGATCGGCCAGGAGAACTTCTGCCACGAGCGGGCGGTCAGCACCTACGGCGGCGTCGACCGGGTCGACGGCACGATGACCCTGGGCGGCTACAGCCGGGAGTACGTGCTGCGCGAGGCGTTCACCTACCGGTTGCCGGCCGGGCTCGACCCGGCCGCCGCCGCGCCGCTGATGTGTGCCGGGGTCACCATGTGGGAGCCGATGCGCTCGGCCGGCGTCGGTGCCGGCACCAGGGTCGCCGTGGCCGGGCTGGGCGGGCTCGGGCACCTCGGGGTCAAGCTCGCGGCCGCGCTGGGGGCCGAGGTGACGGTGCTCAGCCGTACGCCCGGCAAGGCCGCCGACGCCCGCGCGCTCGGCGCCGCCGACGTGGTCATCACCACCGACGACACGCAGCTCAAGGCGGCGGCGGGCCGGTTCGACCTGATCCTCGACACGATCGCCGCGCCGCACGACTTCTCGCCGCTGATCGCCCTGCTCGGCTTCGAGGGCACGCTCAGCGTGCTGGGGGTGCCGCTGGAGGCGCCCGTACGCATCATGGACCTGGTCTTCGGCCGCAAGAAGCTGACCTCCTCGGGTGTCGGCGGCCGCAAGCACACCGCCGAGCTGCTGGCCTTCGCGGCCGAGCACGACATCACCGCCGACGTCGAGCGGGTCCCGTCGGCGCAGGTCGACGAGGCGCTGGCCCGGCTGGCGAAGGGCGACGTCCGCTACCGCTTCGTCCTCGATCTGTCCGACCTGGACTGAACGCGTCGGTCGCCCCACCGAAAGTGGTGGTCCTGGGCGGTTTCCGGGGCCCGGATACCGCTCAGGGCTACCACTTTCAGGAGAGGGGCAGGCGGACGGTCACGGTGGTGCCGACGCGTTCGGTCGAGTCGACCGTGATCGTGCCGCCGTGGTTGTCGATGATCGTGCGGACGATGGCCAGGCCCAGACCCGTACCCGGAATGGCCTGGTGGATCGCGTTGCTGGCGCGGAAGAACCGGGCGAACAGCGCCTGCTGCTCGGCCTCGGGAATCCCCATGCCGGTGTCGGCCACGGCCAGCAGGATCTCGTCGCCGTCCCGCGCCGCGCGCACCGTGACCGTGCCCTCCGGCGGCGTGAACTTCACCGCGTTGCTCAGCAGGTTGATCAGCACCCGGTCGATCTGCTCCGGGTCGGCGCGCAGGTCGAGCGGGCTCGGCAACTCGGTATGCAGCCGCACCGACGCCTTGGCCGCGGCCGGCGCGACCGCCGCCAGCGCGGTCTCGACCAGCGCGGCCAGGTCGGCGTCGCGCTTGCTGATCCGGAACGCGCCCGACTCGATCTTGGACAGGATCAGCATGTCCTCGATCAGCTCGCGCAGCCGCCGGGCGTTGCGCGAGATCACCTCGAGCATCCGCCGCTGCGGGTCGCTCAGCTCGCCCGCCTCCGCGTCCAGCATCAGCTCCAGATAGCCGGAAATGCTGGTCAGCGGGGTACGCAACTCGTGCGACACGGTCGACATGAAGTCGGTCTTGGCCGTGTCGAGCTCCTGCAGCCGCGCGACCAGATGCTGCTCGTGCTCGTAGAGCCGGGCGTGGTGCACGCCGCGTCCCAGATCGGTCGCGACCACCTCGGTCAGCCGCGTCTCGACCGGCGACCACGGCGGCGGACCGTCCCGCATCAGCGTCAGCGCGCCGATGCACTCGTCCCCGCCACTGACCGCGACCGTGAGGACGGGCCCGTCCCCGGCCGCCCGCCACGCGTTCTTCTCCTGCTCGGTCGGGCGGACGTCGCCGGCCGGGGCCGGGTCGTCCGTCGCCCACACGTCGCCGCTGCGCAGCCAGGTGATGTCGCAGGCGGCCAGCTCTTCGAGAGGACCGCCGGGCCGGTGTTCGTCGTGCAGGCTTACGGCCGGGGGTACGCCGTTCACGGCCATCCGCACCAGGACGTGATCGGCACCGAGCGTGGCCGCCAGACCGTACACCGCCTCCCGGATGGCGTCGTCGACGACCAGGTGCCCGCGGATCCGGTAGCCCAGCTCGCGCACGGCGGTCCGCAGCCGGGCCACGTCCTGGTCGGCGGTGCGCGCCCGGTCGGCCTCGTCGGCCCGGATGTTGACCGCCTCGGCCACCGCCCGGATCTCCAGCGGCCCGGCCCCCGGGTCGGCGCGGGCGTCGTGGTCGCCACCGCGCTGCCGGTCGAGCACCTCGACGAGCCGGCCGAGCGGTGCGGTGATGCGCCGGCGGGTACGCACGGCGGTGACCGTCGCCAGCACGGTGGCGATCACGGTGAGTGCCGCCACCGCCGTCACGGTCAGCCGTTCGAGAGTGGCCGACCGGTCCTGCAGGCTCGCCGCCCGGGCCGCCAGCGACTCGTCCAGGTCCTGGTTGGCCGCGGCGAATGCCTGGAACAGCGGCTTGCCCTCGTTGACGTACTCGACCGCCACGTCGCTCCGGGGTGGCGCCTGCCGTTGCCGCTCGGCCACCGCCCACCACTGGTCGGCCGGCCTGAGCTGGGCGGCGACCGGTCCCTGCTCCCGGTCGGTGACCAGGTGTTCGACCTGGGCCACGGCCAGGCCGTAGTCACTGCGGGCGATGTAGTAGCCGTCCAGCAGCTGCCCGTCCCCCGTCAGCAGGTAGCCGCGCAGGCTGCGCTGGGCGTCGGCCAGGACGCCGCGCAGGTGCGCATTGGCGATCTGGAGCGGCTGGACGTGCGTGCTGAGCTGGTCGACCACCCGGTGCTGGACCAGCACGGTGACCATCTCGGCCAGCCCGGCGCCGAGAATCAGCAGGGTGAGCAGCCCGAACGCCCGGCCGAGCAGCCACCGGACCGACCCGTCGCCGCGCATGCCGCGCCCGGTCAGGCCCGGGTTCGGCTGAGCAGGGCCTGGATCCGGGAGACCAGCTCGCGCGGGCTGAACGGCTTGGTCACGTAGTCGTCGGCGCCGGCGCTGAACCCGCCCTCGACGTCCTGCTCCTGGACCCGGGCGGTGAGCATGATGATCAGGATGCCGGCGGTGGCCGGGTCGGCGCGCAGCATCCGGCACACGTCGATACCCGACAAACCGGGCATGGAGACGTCGAGGACGGCGAGCGTGGGCTGCCGTACCCGGGCCTGTTCCAGCGCGGCCTGCCCGTCCTCGACCGGGATCACCTCGAGTCCGGCCTGCTCGAGCTTGAACGACACGAGGTCGCGAATGTCGGCGTCATCGTCGGCGACCAGCACCACCGTCACGGTTGTCCCCCGGTTCTCCCGCAGACGCTACCTTTCGCGACAATATCCGGTTAATTCGGTTACGGCCGGGGTTCGCCGCAACGGCATGGCAACCCGCGCGCAGCGGCGCTGCATCCGTCGGCCGGTCTTCTTGAACCCAGACGCCGACCAGCCACCGCCCGGCAGGAGGAACCGATGACCGCACTGCTCGACGACGCCGTCCGCACCGAAGCGCTGTTCGCCTCGGACCTGCAGCGCTCCCAGCGCCCGACGTCCGAGTCGGTCCGCTCGGCCGTGATCGCCGCCCTCGAGCGCCTGGGCGCCGGCGGCTGCGCCGAGCTGGTCGCGCAGGAGTTCGGCGAGCACCCGGACTGCGCCCTCGGCCGCATGCAGTGGGCCCGCCACGCGATCCGCGACGCCTTCCCGAACCCGTCGCCCGCGCGCTGATGCGTATTCGTGCTCAGAGCGCTCTGAGCACGAATACGCATCACCCCGGCGACGCGTGAGTCGGGTGGGACGAGCGTCGGCCGGACGGCCGATTGAATACGCACCGTGACGACAGGCAGGATCCCGCCCCGGTGACGTTACCGTACGTAAGTGTCGAATCATCGCGGCCGGGGGCGGGGCCGATACCGCCTCCGGCCCCGGCATCGACAGCCGGTCCGCGCCGCCACGGTCTTCGCCTTCTGCGCCACGCTCAGTCTGCTCAGCCTCGCCCTGATCGGCGCCCGGCTCGTCCAGGCCCAGGTGCACCGCCCGGTCGCGATATTCCAGCAGAGCCGGTCGGCCGCCGTGACCATGCCGAAGGCGTACACCCCGGAACACGGAACCGCCCGCGAACAGCGACAGCACCGCAAACAGCGCCCACCCACCGTGCTCGGCCGGCTCGACCAGGCCGGAATGACGCGCTACTGCGTCGCCACGACCGGCCCCCTCACCACCGCCGAGTTCCAGGATGGCAGGTGGATGTGCAAACCCTTCCTCGGCACCGCGGTCAAGGCCGACGTCACCGCGGCCTGCCGGCTGATCTTCGACGACGCGAAGGCCGTGGCCAGGGACGGGCGCTGCGTGAAGTAGCATCTGCGGCATGCACGCGCGATTGAGCATGTGGTGGCCCGCCCGACCGGCGGCCCACCCACCCCGCGTGTAACCAGACACCCGCGGCCGCCTCCCCGAGGCGGCCGTCGTGCGTTAGTGGCCCGTCCCGGGGAATCAACCCGAGAAGAGGACCGAATGCCACCGTACGCACTGCTGCACCGCGACGGCGCCGACCATGTCGAGGTGCTGACCGGGCACCTCGTCACCGTCGCCACGCTCGCCGAGATCCCGCTGGACGAGCACCACGAGACGCTCGCGCTGATCCCCTACCGGCAGATCAGCGAGCGCGGTTTCGACTGCGACGACGACCACGCGCCGCTGGAGTGCCTGGTCGTCACCGGGCGCGAACGCCGGCCGCTGAGCGCCTATCCGCCGGGCGACGTGAACGTGACCGGCGGCGCGTTCGACCTCGACGACGACGCGTACGCCGAGATCGTCACCGAGGTGCTGCGCGACGAGATCGGCCGCGGCGAGGGCTCGAACTTCGTCATCCACCGCGTGTACGAGGCCACGATGGACGGCGATCCGGTGCGGGCGTTCGGCCGGCTGTTGCACGGCGAGCGGGGCGCCTACTGGACGTTCCTGGTGCACACCGGCACCCGTACCCTCGTCGGCGCCTCCCCCGAGCGGCACGTGAGTGTGGCCGACGGACTGACCATGATGAACCCGATCAGCGGCACGTTCCGGCACAATTCGGGCGGCGATCTGCTCGACTTCCTCCGCGACCCCAAGGAGGTGGAGGAGCTGATGATGGTGCTGGACGAGGAACTCAAGATGATGGCCGTCGTGGCCGAGCACGGCGGGCAGGTCGTCGGCCCGTACCTCAAGCCGATGGCCCATCTCACCCACACCGAGTATCTGCTGGCCGGGCGTGGTTCGCTGGACGTGCGCGAGGTGTTGCGCGAGACGATGTTCGCGCCGACGGTCACCGGCAGCCCGATCGAGAACGCCTGCCGGGTGATCGCGCGGCACGAGCGGCGCGGTCGCGGCTACTACGGCGGGGTGCTGGCGCTGCTCGGGCACGACGAGGCGGGCCGGCAGACGCTGGACGCGCCGATTCTGATCCGTACGGCCGAGATCTCGCCCGAGGGCGCGCTGCGGGTGCCGGTGGGCGCGACGCTGGTCCGGCACTCGACCCCGGCCGGCGAGGTCGCCGAGACCCACACCAAGGCCGCTGGGATTCTGGCCGCTCTGGGCGTCCGGCCGCCGGCCTCGCCGTCCGGTCCGCCCCCCGCGACCGACACCCCTGAGGTACGCCGTGAGCTGGCCGCCCGCAACACCGGCCTGGCCCGCTTCTGGCTGGACGAGCGGACGGCCTTCACCGGCACGCCGACCGGGCGCTCGGTGGCGATCGTGGACGCCGAGGACACCTTCACGGCCATGCTGGCGCACCAGCTGCGCTCGATGGGACTGGACGTGTCCGTCACCCCGTACCACCGCATGGGTCTGATCTCGGCCGACCTGGTGATCGTCGGCCCGGGACCGGGCGACCCGGGCGACCTCCGCGACCCGAAGATGTCCTACCTGCGCGGCCTGATCACCGGCCTGCTGGCCGCCGGCCGCTCGGTGCTGGGGGTCTGCCTCGGCCACCAGATCCTGTCCGGGTTGCTCGGCCTCGAACTGCACCGCCGCGACGCCCCCTACCAGGGCGTGGCCAAGGACATCGACCTGTTCGGCACGCCGCGCCGGGTCGGCTTCTACTCCAGCTTCACCGCCCGTTCGGGCCAGGACCGGCTGCTCACGCCGTACGGCCCGGTGGAGATCGCCCGCGACCGGGCCGACGGCAGCGTGCACGCCCTGCGCGGCCCGGGTTTCGCCGGCGTGCAGTTCCACCCGGAATCGGTCCTCAGCCGGGACGGCATCGCCGTCCTCACCGATTTGCTGCCCTCATTGTCCGGCCGCGTGATTAGTCCGGCGCACAGCGGGTAGCGAAAGGAGGGTCGGTGGTTCAAGCGGATCGAGAGCCTCCTCTTGGACCACCGACCCTCTCTCACTGATTGACCAGCAGTTCGCCGCGTGGGTGCATGGTGTGCAGGACCGAGGTGCCGATCCGGATCGTGGTGATCAGGCCGGCGTCGCGCAGGACCGAGGCGTGGTGGCTGGCCGTGGCCGGGGAGATGCCCAGGCGGCGGGCCAGTTCGGTGGTGGTGCAGCCGTCGGCCGTCGCCTCCAGGATGGCCGCGCGGGTGCGCCCGATCAGCGCGGCCAGCGGGCTGTCGGTGCCGCGGCGGGCCGGCGCCAGGCGTACCTGGTCGGGGTCGATCGGATAGACCAGCACCGTCGGCAGGTCGGGGTCGCGCAGCACGGTCGGGTGTTGCCGGCAGAAGAACGACGGGATCAGGCGCAGGCCGCGCCCGTCGAGCCGGATGTCGCGGTGGATGTTGAAGCCGTGCAGTTCGAGGACCGGGCGGCGCCAGCGCACGTCCGGGTGCAGACCGCTGAACAGTGCTTCCAGGCCACCGCCGGCGACCTCCTTGGCGTGCGAGACGCGGGTGGCGCCGACGGCGGCGCGGATCTGCATCCAGTACGGCTGCAGCGCCGTCTCGTAATACCGTTCGATGGTGCCGGTCAGCTCCCGCACCGCGGCCTTCTCCCCGGCGGCCAGGGCCTTGAACCGGCCGCCGAGGTGCGGCTGATGGGCCGACAGCACGGACAGATCGCGCCGGAACGTCGTGGTCGTGGTGTGCCGGATCGCGTCCAGCCCGGCCTGGAGCCCTCCGGCGCCGACGTCCGGCGTCAGGAAGTCCGGGGAGTAGCCCTTGGGCGGGGCCAGCGCGAGCAGCGGGCGCATGCTGGGATCGAGTTGCCGTCCGACCCGGGCCCGCCAGGCCGCGAACATCGGCGGCGCCTGCCGTTCCTGCAGCAGGTGCAGGCTGAGCAGGGTCTCCCACAGCGGGTCGGGTTCATCGGAAAGGCGGATCCGGGCGAGATCTTCCTCCGTGAAGTGGATGCGCAGCATCCGTCCACTGTGTTGGGTCCGAGTTCCCCACACAACCACCTGGACTGTCAGCTTCCGAACAATCCGGGCGTTTTCGATCAGGGTCGAATGGTGTTGCGTTCGGTGGGCATAGGTTCAACTCATGGAATATCGACTGCTGGGGCGCAGCGGCTGCGCCGTTTCCGCCCACTGCATGGGCACCATGACGTTCGGCAACGAGTCCGACGAAAAGGTCTCACACGCCCAGCTCGACCTGTTCGTGGAGCAGGGCGGCACGTTCGTGGACACCGCGGACGTCTACTCCAAGGGCGAGTCGGAGCGGATCATCGGCCACTGGTTCGCGTCGCGCCCGGCCGAGGTGACCGAGCGGATCGTGCTGGCCACCAAGGGCCGGTTCGCGATGGCCGGCGACCCGAACGGGCTGGGCCTGTCCACCCGCCACCTGACCCGGGCGCTGGACGCGTCGCTGACCCGCCTCGGCGTGGACGCGATCGACCTCTACCAGGCGCACGCGTGGGATCCGCTGACCCCGATCGACGAGACCCTGCGGGCGATGGACTCGTTCGTACGGGCCGGCAAGATCCGCTACTACGGTTTCTCCAACTTCACCGGCTGGCAGCTGACCAAGGCGGTGGCCCGGGCCCGCGAGCTCGGGCTGGCCGCCCCGGTGAGCCTGCAGCCGCAGTACAGCCTGCTGGTGCGCGAGATCGAGTGGGAGATCGTGCCGGCCGCTCAGGACGCCGGGCTGGGGATGCTGCCGTGGAGCCCGCTGGGCGGCGGCTGGCTGACCGGCAAGTACACCCGTGACCAGCGGCCGAGCGGCGACACCAGGCTGGGCGACAACCCGCGGCGGGGCATGGAGGCGTACGACCGCCGCGGCACCGACCGCACCTGGGCCGTCGTCGACGCGGTGCAGCGGGTCGCCGAGGGCCGCGGCGTCTCGATGGCCGAGGTGGCCCTGTCCTGGGTGATCGACCGCCCCGGGGTGACCTCGACGATCCTCGGCGCGCGCACGGTCGACCAGCTGGCCACCAATCTGAGCGCCGCCGGCCTGCACCTGACCGACGCCGAGACGGCCGTCCTGGACGAGGCGAGCGACCTGCACGCCCCGGACTACCCGTACGGCGAACTGGGCGTCGACCAGCGCGACCGCGCGCTCAGCTGACGCCCACCGGCGGTGGTGGAGGTGCAGGACCCGGCGCGGCGGCGCTGGTTCGGCGATGCGTATTCGTGCTCAGAACGCTCTGAGCACAAATACGCATCTGCCGGCTCGATCAGGACGCTGCCACGCCCGCCGCCCGTCCTTCGTGGAGGGTCACGTTGCGGCCGTCCTTGGGGTCGAACAGGTGGATCTTGTCGAGGTTCATCCACACCTTCAGCGAGGAACCGTCACGCACGCGGGACTCGGCCGACAGCCGGGTCACCAGGCCGGCCTGGTTCTGGGCGGGCAGGTCGGCGCCGCCCGCGTCGGCGGCCAGGTCGGCCAGGTCGGCCGCGGTCGCCGCCCCGCCCTCGACGTTGAAGTAGACGTACTTGTCGGAGCCCATCGACTCCACCAGATCCACGGGCGCCGTGAACTCGTACCCGTGGGATCTCTGGCGATCCTCGACCAGCGCCGCGTCCTCGAAGTGCTCGGGGCGGATGCCCAGCACCAGCTCGCGCGGCGCGTCCCCGGCGGCCAGCATGCGCTGCAGACGGGAACCCAGCGGCAGGTCACCCAACGCCGTTTTCAGAGAGCCGCCGGCCACGGTCGCGGGCAGGAAGTTCATCGACGGCGAGCCGATGAAGCCGGCCACGAACAGGTTGGTCGGGTGGTCGTACAACGTCTGCGGGTCGCCGACCTGCTGGATGCGCCCGCCCCGCATGACCACCACCCGGTCGCCCAGGGTCATCGCCTCGGTCTGGTCGTGGGTGACGTACACGGTGGTCGTGTTGAGCTGCTTCTGCAGCCGCGACACCTGGGTGCGCATCTGCACCCGCAGCTTGGCGTCCAGGTTGGACAGCGGCTCGTCCATCAGGAACACCTTGGGGCTGCGGACGATGGCCCGGCCCATGGCCACCCGCTGCCGCTGCCCGCCGGAGAGGTTGGCCGGCCGGCGGTCGAGGTACTCGGTCAGGTCGAGGACCTTGGCCGCGTCGCCGACCTTCTTGTCGATCTCGGCCTTGGGGAGTTTGGCCAGTTTCAGCGGGAAGGCCATGTTCTCCCGCACTGTCATGTTCGGGTAGAGCGCGTACGACTGGAACACCATCGCGATGTCCCGGTCCTTGGGCGCCTTGTCGTTGACCCGTTCGCCGCCGATGCGCAGTTCGCCGGAGGTGATGTCCTCCAGGCCGGCGATCATGTTGAGGGTGGTGGACTTCCCACAGCCGGACGGGCCGACCAGGATGAGGAACTCGCCGTCGGCGATCTCCAGGTCGATGCCGTGCACGGCGGTGGTGCCGTCGGGGTAACTCTTGGTCACCTTGTCGAGAACGATGTCAGCCATGGATTCACCTAGCCCTTGACCGCGCCGGACGTGAGCCCGGCGACGATGCGCTTCTGGAAGAACAGCACGAACAGGATGATCGGGATCGTGATGACCACCGCGGCGGCCGAGATGGCTCCGGTCGGGTCCTCGAACTGCGACGCGCCGGTGAAGAACGACAGCGCCACCGGGACCGTGCGGGACTGCTCGGTCGAGGTCAGCGAGATGGCGAACAGGAAGTCGTTCCAGCAGAAGATGAAGACCAGGATCGCGGTGGTGAAGACGCCGGGCGCGGCCAGTGGGGCGATCACCTTGCGGAAGGCCTCGCCCTGGGTGGCGCCGTCCATCTTGGCCGCCTTCTCCAGGTCCCATGGGATCTGCTTGAAGAACGCCGACAGCGTGTAGATGGCCAGCGGCAGCGCGAACGTGATGTACGGGAGGATCAGTCCCGGCCAGGTGTCGAAGAGGCCGGTCCGCCGTTCGATGTCGAACAGCGGGGACACCAGCGACACCTGCGGGAACATGGCGATCAGCAGCGAGACGCCGACGAGCAGGCTCTTGCCCGGGAAGTCGAGGCGGCTGATCGCGTACGCGGCCATCGTGCCGAGCACCACCGCGATGAAGGTGGAGATCAGCGCGATGCCGATCGAGTTGACCAGCGCGCGGACGAACTGATCGGTCTGGAAGATGAGCTTGTAGTTGTCCAGCGTCCACTCGCGGGGGATGAAATTGCCGTCGGTCAAGGTCGCGGTAGTCTTGAAGGACAAGGACATGACCCACAGCACGGGTACGAGCGCGAAGACGACCACGACGGCGTCGAGCAGGCCCCAGCGCAGTTTGGCGTTCATCAGCGCCTCCCGTCGTCGCTGCTGCCGGGGGCGGCCGTGCCGAAGAGCTTCACGAACACGAACGCGATGATCGCGACGGTCAGGAAGATCAGCACCGACATGGTCGACCCGATGCCGAGGTTCAGACCCTTGATCAGGTTGTTGTACGCGATCATCGACACCGAGGACGTCTCGTTGGCCCCGGCGGTCAGCACGTAGATGTTGTCGAAGACGCGGAGGGCGTCAAGCGTACGGAACAGCAGCGCGACCAGGATCGCGGGTTTCATCACCGGCAGCATCACGCTGGTGAACCGCTGCCAGCCGCTGGCACCGTCCATCGACGCGGCCTTGAGCAGGTCCTCGGGCACCAGGGCGAGGCCGGCCATCAGCAGCAGGGCCATGAACGGCGTGGTCTTCCAGATCTCGGCCACGATGATGATGGCCAGCGCCGAGGCCCGTTCGGTCAGCGGCGCGCCGTCGCTGAACAGGTTGGCCAGGTAACCGGTGTCCGGGGTCCAGGCGTAGCGCCAGCTGAACGCGGCGACGACGGTGACGATGCCGTACGGGATCAGCGCCGAGGTCCGCACCAGCCCGCGCCCGACGATGGTCCGGTGCATGATCAGCGCCAGGCCCATGCCGAGCACCAGTTCGACCGCCACCGACACCACCGTGATCAGCATGGTCACGCCGAACGCGGTCCACCAGTAGCCGTTGGTCAGCACCGTCGCGTAGTTCTCGAACCAGACGAACTGCCGCTCGTCGGGAAACTTCAGGTCGTAGCGCTGCAACGACAGCCAGAACGAGTAGAGGATCGGGTACGCGGTGACGGCGACCATCACGATGGCGGCCGGTGCGCACAGCAGCCAGCCGAGCCTCCGTTCCTGCCGCTTGCCCTCGCTGAGGGCCGGCTTCTGCGTCTTCTCTGTTCTCTCTTTCAGCAGGGTCACGGCAGCACTCCCTTGGAGTCGATGGCGTCCTGGATCGACTTCCTCAGGTCCGCGGCGGTCCGTTCCGGGTCGATCTGCGACGGCGGCGAGAGCTGGGCGGCGACCACGGTCGAGAGATTCTGGTACGCCGGGGTACGCGGCCTCGGCGCCGCGTTCTTCAGCTCGTCGAGCAGGGCCGCCTTCATCGGGTAGGCCTTGAGCATGTCCGGCCGGTCGTACACTCGCTCGATGCTCGGCGCCTGACCGGCGTTGACGGCCAGATATTCCTGGCTGTCCGGGCCACGCAGGCACCGGATCGCCGCGAAGGCCAGGTCGGGGTGCTTGCTGTACGCGCTGACGGCCATGTTCGAGCCGCCGATGGTGGTGACGCTGGGCGTGTTCGCGTCGATGCCCGGGTAGCGGGCCCAGGCGACGTTCTTCAGCAGATCGGGGGCGTCGCCCTGCATGGACGCGTACACGTAGGGCCAGTTGACCTGGAACGCGCCACCGCCGGACTGGAACGCCAGCCGTACGTCGTCCTCGATCGCGTTGCTGAACGACGCGCTGGTGACACCCGAGGTAGCCAGCTTCTTCATCACCTCGAGGGCCTTGACGGTGCCGGCATCCATCACCGCCTTCTTGCCGTCGTCGCTGACCACGTGCCCGCCGGCGCTGGCGACCAGGCTGTTGAACAGCACGACCAGGCCCTCGTACTGCGCGCCCATGGTCAGGATCTGGTACGGGTTCTTGCCCTGCTGCTTGAGCTGCTGGGCCTGCTGGATCATCTCGTCCCAGGTTGTGGGCGGGGTGGGCACCAGGTCTTTGCGGTACCAGAGCAGCTGGACGTTGGTGTTGTTGGGCGCGGCATAGAGCTTGCCGTCGTACTGGGCCGACGCGAGCGGACCGGGCAGCGTGCCGTTCTCCACCTCGGTCTTGTCGGCGCCGGTGAACTCCTTGATCCAGTCGGCGCTGGCGAACTCCTGGGTCCAGGTGACGTCCATGCCGAGGATGTCCATGCTGTCGTCGTTGGCGGCCAGCCGGCGCACCATCTGCACGCGCTGGTCGTCGGCCTGGCGGGGCAGCACCTGATAGACGATGCGGTACTTGCCCGCCGCCTCCTGATTGCACCGGTCGACGACGGTTTGGAAGTTCTCGACGGGGAACTGATAGAGGTTGAGGACGGGTGTGCCGCCGTCCTCGTCGGATCCGCACGCGGCCAGCGGCGCCAGCAGTGCGAGAGCGGCGCCGGCCGCGAGGACCCGGGCGCGATGCCGGTGTAGGTCAGCCATTGACCCTCCATCCGTGCCTGTGGGGCGTTTCGTAGCTGTCCCGTGCCCCTACGTCACCGTTCACAAACGCGTAACGCATCGTTGACCTTGAACGGACCTAGGATGAGTTCATGCAGGTTGACCTACTACTTCGACCCGCTCCGCGGCCGGCATCGACGGTTTGCCGACGCGGGGTAGGTGGGTATCCGGCCAGCATGGTCGAACCGCAGGTCACGCTGGACCCTCAGTCACTCAGCCCGGTCGAGCGGAAACTGCGCGGTCCGCTCGAGGATCAGCTCACGTCGGCGCTGGCCACGGCGGCCGACAAGATTTCGGAAAGGTACGCCGGGCAGAATGTCGCCCAGCTGACCGAGCTGTTGCTGACCGAGACGCGTACCCATCTGCACCCGGACATCGCCGCGGGCTTCCGACCGGACCAGGCCGAGCTGCGCCGGGTGGCCGAAGCGATCATCGCCCGCGCGCGCTGACCATCCGGAAGAGGTCGGGAGAACCGATGGACCACGACTCGACCTACCGTTACGCCGAACGTATCCTGCACGAGGTCGCCGTGCAGCGGATGAGCCCCGCCGGCTGGCGCCGTTACGAGGCCGCCGTCCTGGGCATGCAGCTGGCCGTCGACACGGCGTCGTGGGAGGAACTCCGCGCGACCGCCGACTTCCTGGCCACCCTGCGCATCCCCCATCAGAAGGCCTACGCCGACCCCGGCCGCACCGAGCAGCCGCCACGCCTGCACGCCGCCACCATGCGCCTGGCCCAGGCCCTGGCCCAGCTCGTCGCCGACCGCCGCTAGCGTCACCCGCCCCAGGCCGTCCAGCGCCGCACGGAGATCTCCACGAACGGGCCCGGCGGCAGTGTCACGCGGTATTGCGGATACTTCGCGACCAGGGCGTCGAGCCCGTCCGGCGATTCGGCGAGCACCCGGGCGACGCCGTCGGCCCGCACCCACCACAGCGTCGTCCAGTCGTCGGCGTAGTGGTCGGCCAGCACGCTCACCCGCGGCTCGGCCGCGATGTTGGCCAGCCGCCGGAGGCCGCGGTGCCGCTTGGGCTTGGCGTCCACGGCACTGTGGATGGTCTCCCCGACCAGAGCGAAGACGATGGGTACGAGGTGAGGAGCACCATCGGCACCGACGGTGGCGAGCCGCGCGACCGGCGCCGCCGCGAACCGCTCGGCCGGCGTCACGACCCGGTCAGCTCGCCGATCGCCCGCTCCCAGTTCTCCAGGGCCGGCTCGACCACACTCCACGGCCCCGACGGCAGCCAGGCCAGCGCCCGGTCCACGCCGATCGCGTCGAGCCGCTCGAGCGCCTTGGGGTCGGGCGGCACCGAGATCACCTGGATCTGCGGCGGCGGTCCGACAGCATCGTGCGTGGGAAAGTATCCGACCCCGAATTCCATGGTCTCGACTCTAGATCCACGGGGCGGACCGTGCCCCGGCGTCCCGGCCGGAGCACGGCTTTCGTCCAGGTCAGTGCCGGACGAGTTGGAACACCAGCACAGCGACCGTCAGGGCGAGCGAGGCGGACACGAGAGCCGCCACCCGGAGGGCCGAGAACATCATCCGGAGCATGGACCAGAAGTCACCGACGATGTTCTTGAGTGCCTGAAGCGCGAAACCCATCAACATGATGACGACCGCGACGGCGATGGCGCTGAGCAGATCGCCGGACGCGCCGGCGGCCGCGACGGATGCCTGGTCGTGATTTCCTATCGGCAAGAAGGGGTCTACCGTAAACATGATGCAGGCCTTCCCTGGCCAAAGGTGAGTCTGCTACCGGACGCCTCCCGGGGCCCTACCCCTGGGGGCGTCCATTTTGTGCATCGCGATTGATGCTGCGGGGGCTCGGCAAGCCGGCGGGCACCAGGGGGCGAGGTGGTCCGCGTTCCCGCTCGGCGGTTACCGCCATAACCGTCACCCCCAAGGCACGTTCAGAGGTTCAACAACCTCAGCTTAAGCTTCAGTTTTTGGCTGAAGTAGAGCGCGGCCGATGCATCGTTGTCGGATCGCGTTCACTCATTCACTCACCGATGATGAGTACCTGGACGTGCGCCAGGGCATCCAGAGTCCGTCCAGCTGAACTTCACTGAAGTTCGCTCGACACAGGACGGCCGGACCGTTCACCGGCCGAGGTGTCACGCTCGGGCGGTGGCGCGGGCCATGACCTCGTAGGACTCGCCCTCGGCACCCAGGCGCCCGAGACCATCCACCGTCCGGTAGCCCAGGGCCTGATACAGCCGGCGCGCGCGCTCGTTCGCGTGGTCCACGCCGATGAGCACACGATCGAAGCCCCGCTCGGCCAGCAGCGCCTCGGCCCGCTGGACAAGTCTGGTGCCGATCCCCCGGCACCGGTACCGCTCGTCGACCCGGAGGCAGAACATGAGCGGGACGTCCGGCGCCAGCCGGCGTACCTGGTCCTCGTCGGCTCCGGACCAGGAGACGATCACGTACCCGACGATGCGCGGGCCGATCACGGCGATGACGGCGCCGCCGGTCTCCCGATCCTTGAGCCGGGCGCCGAAGTCCGCCCGGTCCTTGAGGCTCATCGTCCCGAAGACCCCGTGGACATCGTTGTCATCGGCAGGACGGACCTCAGCCGGCTGATCGCTACGCACGGCGCACTCTAAACCTGGGACGACTCATTGGTCCACTGTGCTGGGACACGCCGCACGATCAGGGGAAAGGTTTCTCCCATCGAGTGATTGCCGCGGTCCACGACCGAGGCGGCGAGCGTCCAGCGCGCCCACAACAACGGCGCTGAGCAGGGCAAACGATATTCATTCACGGTCCTCGGATCAGATTCCAAATTCGACAAGCCATCAGCATAATGCGCGGATTGCCGCCGGCCCCGGCGCCCGCCGATCTGTACAAATAACGTCCATTTGCTATTACGCTATTCGAATTTCGGCGACCGGCAGCCCGTTCATTGATTTTCACTGAATGATCCAAAGGCGCGCAATCGGCCACGAACCCAGATACGCCTAGTGCTGGAACCACTCCGGACGGTAGCCTTCAGGGGAGGGCTGAACATTCACTGCCGTTCACTGAAATCCAGATCTTGGCCGGAACTTCCTGGACATGGCCTGGAAGCCGGCCGGATGGGACGGAGTCCAGCGGTGTCCGGAACATCCTCGCTCGCCGAGCATCTCCGCGGCCTCCGCACGTCGGCCAATCTCACCCAGCGCGGGCTGGGCGAAATTCTCGGGGTCAGCGTCTCGCTCATCTCGGCCTGGGAAAGCGGAACCATTCCACCGGAGCGCCGCCTGGACGCCTACGCCCGCCTCTTCGCCGATTTCCCGAACGGCCCGCTGCGACTCACCGACCTCGACCGGTCGGACGCCGACAACAGCCCCGGATACGACTCGCTCCGGCTCACCCTGTTCGCCCTGCAGGCGCCGCCGGCCGGCGAGGGCCCGCCCAGTCCTCTCCGTTTCCCGCCGGGCCAGCGGATCACGGTGGTCTGCTCGACGCTGCCGGAGCACAAGTTGCGGGCCTTCGGAAACGTCGACGTCAGCGACGCCGACCACATCGACGCGTACCGGCTCGCCGACCTCGATGCCCTGCTGGCCCTTCTGCCGGCGATCGGCGCCGAGAACCCGCAAAGCCGGATCATCGTGGGCACCGCCGACGAGCTGAGCCCCGACGACCGGGCGGAACATCTCATCTCGCTCGGCGGCGTCGACTGGAACCCGGTGACCGCCGCGCTGCTGTCCCACATCCCCGATCTGCCGATCCGGCAGCTGGAGCGCGACCTCGACCAAGACACCGGCGGTTTCCTGGTCGACGACGGCGGCGCGGCCCGGCAGCTGTTCCCCCGGGTCGAGCCGCATGGCGACTGGGCGTCGCTGATCGAGGACGTGGCTCATTTCCTCAGGGCACCCAACCCGTTCAACAGCGACCGGACTCTGACCGTCTTCAACGGCATGTACAGCAAGGGCACGCACGGGATCGTCCGGTCACTGACCGACCCGCACGTGCGGGACCGCAACGCCGCGCACATGGCGAAGCGGCTCGCGGGCCGCGACACCTACAGCATCGTCTGCCGCGTCCAGGTCGTCGCCCGCCAGGTCGTCGTTCCGGACTGGACCCAGCCGGGACACTGCCTCCACGAATGGGCGGCGAACTCCGGCCTGTAAGGACTTCAGCACGATTGTTCAGTCCTCACCTGAAGTAGCCTGAGAGCCGAGATCCGACGCCGGCCCAGGCTCATTTACTCCGCCCTCCGCAAGGCATAACCTGTGCGCACCTCCTTCGAGCCGAGCGGCTGAACTTCACTGAAGGGAGCGGCGACGATGCCGAGCGTCACCCCGCTGGCCGCGCGTCTACGCGCCCTTCGGGACAGCGCGGGCCTGACCCAGCTGAAACTGAGCAAGGCACTGAAAGTCAGCGTGCCGCTGATCTCCTCGTGGGAAAAGACGACGACTCCGCCGGTACGCCGCATCGACGAGCTCGCGCGGATCTTCGCCGCCGTTCCCGAGGGCCGGCCCGCTCTGCGCCCGCTCAACCAGTTCACCGAGGCCGAGCGCGGCGTCTACAACCGGCTGCACGCCGAACTGCTGCGACTGCGGCAGACCGACGTGGCCGGCCCGGCGCCCGCCGTCGACAGCCCACTGCAGTTCGGCCTGGGCGAGGCCGTCACCATCGTGTGCTCGCAACTGCCGGCCGGGCGGCGCAAGACCTTCGGCGACGACGACCCGGCCGACGCCAACTTCATCGAATCGTACAAATACGCCGACCTGGACGCCCTGCTCGAGCTGCTGCCGTTCGTGCTGAGGCTGAACCCGGTCAGCCCGATCACCGTCGGGACCGCGGACGAGCTGACCACCGACGACCTGACCGCCCACCTGATCGCACTCGGCGGCGTCGACTGGAACCGGGTCACCCGCGCGCTGATGCCGTTCTTCCACGACATCCCGGTGGCTCAGGTCCCCCGCTCGGCCGACGAGGACGCGGGCGGCTTCACCGTGCGGACCGGCGAGTCGCAACCGCGTCGGCTGGTCCCGCGGGTACGCCGTGAAGGCGACAGAACCACCCTGGTGGAGGATGTCGCGCACTTCCTCCGGGCCCCTAATCCGTACAATCGCCAGCGCACACTGACCATCTTCAACGGCATGTTCAGCCGGGGCAGCTACGGTGTCGTGCGCGCGCTGACCGATCCGAAGATCCAGGAGCGAAACGCCGCCCACGCCGCCCGGCGATTGAACCGGCAGCAAACGTACAGCGTGATCTGCCGTGTGAAGATCGTCGCCAACGAAGTCGTCGTCCCGGACTGGACCCTGGCCGACGACCGCCTGCACGAGTGGCCGGAGGACGTCGCTTGACTGGTGCGCTCCACGAAACGCGGAACGAGATCACGCATCCGCAGCGCCCGTCGCACCGCCGGCTCCTCGACCGTGTAACCGGGCTGCCCGGCACCGCCCCGGTCGACGCCGTCATCGTGCCCTCCGCCCGGCCCGCGTCCGAACTGGGCCCGGCCGTCGCGATCGCCGACGACCTGAACGCCACCCTGGTGGTGCTGTGCAGCTACGCGGCACGGGCACCCGAGGTCAGATCCCGCTGGGGTGAACACGTCAGGGCGGTCGACGTGACCGCGCCGACCGTGCTTCCGCCCCTGCTCACCACCGCGCTGCTGGCCCGCACCCCGTTCGCCCGCGCCAACGACACCTCACCCAAGCGCAACCTCGGACTCGCCCTGACCCGGATGACCGGCTGGGAGCGAATCCTGTTCCTCGACGACGACATCGAGGGGGTGGCGGCCGCCGAGGTGATGCGGGCGGCCTCCCTGCTCGACCGATACCAGGTGATCGGGCTGGAGAACACCGGCTTCCCCGACAACTCCGTGGTCTGCCACGCCTACCGGCATGTCGGTGCCCTGCAAGGCACCTTCATCGGTGGCGGCGCGATGCTGACCCGGGGTTCCCGGACCACCTCACTGTTCCCGGACGTCTACAACGAGGACTGGCTGTTTCTGCTGGACGGCGACACGATCACGTCGTGCGCGGTGCACGGGCGGTTCGCGCAGCGAGCCTTCGACCCGTACAAAAACCCGGTCCGGGCCGGTTCGCAGGAGTTCGGCGACGTCCTCGGCGAGGGCATCTTCGCGCTGCTCGACGCCGGACTCCCGCTCCGCTCGGCCGACCGGCTGTTCTGGACCCAGTTCCTCGGCTCCCGGGCCGCGCTGATCCAGGACATCCTCCGCCGCCTGCCCGACATCGAGATGTCCCAGTTCCGCCGAACCCAGATCGTCGCCGCCCTGCAGGCGGCCCGCACCAACCTTTTCAAGATCACGCCAAAGCTGTGTACGGACTACCTGGCCGCATGGCGGCACGACCGCGACCGGTGGAGGAACTGGGTCGAGGCGCTACCGTTGAACGTCTCCGTCGACGAGGGCCTCAAACACCTCGGCTTCTAGAGGCCCGCCTGCTTGGCCAGCAGGCCGGCCTGGGTGCGGTTGGCGCAGCCGAGCTTGTCGAACACTCCGGACACGTAACCCTTCACCGTCGCCTCGGACAGATACAGCCGGGCGGCGATCTGCGCGTTGGACAGGCCATCGCCGATCGCCGCCAGCACCTCACGCTCCCGGCCGGTCAGCTCGGACAGCCGGGCCCGCGCCCGCCGCCGCTCGTCGCGGACCGCCGCCGAGGCCGACAGGAGGCCGTCCTTGGCGACCGGCGACAGCACGGTGTGTCCCCGGGCCGCCACCCGGACCAGGTCGACCAGCTCACCGGGCGGCGTCGACTTGACCAGGTATCCGTCCGCCCCCGCCCGCAACGCCTCGATCACCAGTCCGTCGGCGTCGAACGTGGTCAGGACCACCACGATCGGCGGATCAGGCCGGGCCCGGATCCGGGCGGTCGCGGCGAGGCCGTCCACCCCGGGCATGCGCAGATCCATCAGTACGATGTCCGGCCGCTCACGTTCCACCAGCGCGGCCGCCTCCGCGCCGTCCGCGGCCGTGCCCGCCACCTCGAGGTCCGGTGCCGCCTCGACAATCGTCGTCAGGAGCCGGACGACCATCGGCTCGTCGTCCACGATCACCACCCGGATCCGCGCCCCGGGAGTCACGACAACACCCGAGCCGGCAGCACCGTCTCGACCCGGAAGCCGCCGCCGGAGACCGGGCCGGCGCTCAGCGAACCACCGATCGACTCCACGCGTTCCCGCAATCCCGCCAGGCCGGTGCCGGCCCCGCTCGCGGCCAGCGACGACCGCCCCCGCGGCGCACCGTTGCGGACAACTATCCGCAGCTCCTCCGCACCGTAGAACGCTTCTATCCGCACCACGGCCCCCGACGCGTGCTTGCGCGCGTTGGTCAGAGCTTCCTGCACCACCCGGTACGCGGTCCGCCCGGTCACCGGTGACAGGGCCGACGGTGGCGCCCCGTCCACCGTCAACCGCACCGGCTGACCCACCCGCACCGCGTCGTCGACGAGCCTGTTCAGCGCCGGTGCGGCCGCCCCGTCGAGGTCGGGTGCGTACGGGCGGCGCAGCACACCGACCAGCTCCCGCAACTCGTCCAGCGCCCGGGATCCGTTGTCCCGCACCTCGTCCGCGGCCCGACGGGTCTCCGCGTCGGGCGCGCTCACCGACAACGCCCCGGCCTGCAACGTCATCAGCGTCACCCGGTGCGCGACGATGTCATGCAGTTCCGCCGCCAGCCGGGTCCGTTCCTCGGCCCGGGCCCGGTCGGCCGCGTGCTCGGCCCGCTCCCGCAGCAGCTGCATCCTCCGCCGCCGCGCCGCCAGATAGAGCCCGAACAGCGGCGCCACCGCGCTGTGCAGCAGCCCGTTCACCACCAGGGACGACGTCGGCTCCCAGGGCCGCACGCTGACCCCCGTGAGCAGACCGATCAAGATCCAGACGGGGGCGGTACGCCGGGCCGGCACGCCCCGCTCGACAATGGTGTCGACCGCCGCCGACAGGGCCAGCGGCACCCAGGCGCTGACCGCGAGCATCGTCTCCGCGAACAACAGGCCCCCGCCCAGCACCACCACGGCCTGCACCAACGCCGAACCGACGATCAGCACGCCGGCGCCGACCGGCCACCGCCGCCGGCCCAGAACCGCCACCGAGGTCAGCACCTGCAGTCCGACCACGACCCACAGCCGCACCCCGCCCCCGGCGACGTGCGCGGTGATCAGCCCGCCGAGCACGGCCACGGCCACGAGCAGCACCAACAGCCCGCCCTCGACCAGTGCCCGCCACCTCATCCTCGCGACGCTACCGGCGCCCGCCCACCCGGGCCGACCCTACGAAAGTAGGTTCCCCTCCCGACCTCTCCCCCTGCCGCCGCACCCCCGTCCCCCCGCCCAATGAACTGGTAGCCCCCGGCGGCATCCGCATCCCGGACACCGCCCCGACCCACCACCCCAAACCCAAGTGGTAGCCCCCGGCGGTATCCACACCCCGGGCCTACCACCACGAATCCAAGTGGTAGCCCTGGAAGGAGAGCGATCGTGAAGATCAGCAGGCGGGGAATGCTCGGAGGCGCGGCCGCGATGACGTCGGCCGCGGCGCTGACCACGCACGCCCGAGGACGGAAGGCGGGGGCGGTCACGATTGTCATCGTCACGGGGGCCAACGGCGGGGCGGGCGGCGACGCCGAGCTCACCCTGCGCGGCCACCGCACGGTCGGCGTCGAGCTACCCGGCCACGGCCTCGGCGACGGGCAGTTCCGCCGCGCGTACCAATGCCCCCAAGATCTGGAAAAACTGCGCACCGAACGCTCTCCGATGGCCGGCATCACCCTCGACGACTATGTCGAAGCGGCCGTCACGACCGTGCGCCGCGCCGCCGGCAACGGGCCGGTCATCCTGTGGGGCGGCAGCATGGGCGGCGCCACGGTCAGCCGGGTCGCCAACGAGGTACCGCGGCTGATCGGGCGGCTCGTCTACAGCTCGGCGTTCTGCTGCGTCGACCTGCCCAGCCCGGGCGCGTACCTGATGGAACCGGAAGCCGCCGGCAGCATGATCCTCGAACTCGGCGGCGCGGGCATCGGCGACCCCGAGGTGATCGGCGCGACCCGCAGCAACTTCCGCACCGCCGACCCGGAGGTGCTGGCCAAGCTCAAGGAAGCGCTGTGCGCCGGCGCCACCGACCACGAGTTCCTGGCCCTGCTCAACACCATGCAGCCGGACGAGTCGTACCAGGTCCCGCTGGCCGACGCCCGCGGCGACAAGGACACCTGGGGCCGCATCCCGCGCACCTACATCCGGCACACCGCCGACCGGATGATCCCGCTTCCGCTGCAGGACCGCTTCATCCGCGAGGCCGACCACCGCACCCCGCGCAACCGCTTCGACGTCCGCAGCGTGGCCACCTCGCACATGCCCGACCCGCGCGGCTGGGCATCCATCGTGGACATCGTCGATGGGCTGGCTCGTGACTTGTGGGTCAGCCGGGGCTGACACAAGCCACGACCTAACGGTGCAGTTGCAGGATCAGGTCGACCACCAGCGCGGTCCAGCCGGTCTGGTGCCACCCGCCCAGGCCGGCGCCGTTGTCCCCGTGAAAATACTCGGGGAACACGATCAGGTCCTTCCAGTCGGGATGGTTCTGGAACAGGACGGACGCGCCGTAGATCGGGCGGCGGCCCGACCCGTCGGGTACGAACATCGAAACCAGCCGCCGCGAGATGTCGTCGGCCACCTCGGTCAGCGGCACCTTGGTGGCCGAGCCGGTCGGATACTCCACCTTGAGGTCGTCGCCGTAGAACGCGGCGAACTCGCGCAACGCCTCCACGAGCAGGAAGTTGATCGGCATCCAGACCGGGCCTCGCCAGTTCGAGTTGCCGCCGAACAGGCCACTGGTCGACTCGGCCGGCTCGTACCCGACGGTGAACTCGGACCCGCCCAGCGACACGTGGAACGGCTTCTCCAGGTGCGACCGCGAGAGCGAGCGCAGCCCGTAC
The DNA here is from genome assembly GCF_043197135.1 of Actinoplanes sp. NPDC049265. Taxonomy (NCBI): domain Bacteria; kingdom Bacillati; phylum Actinomycetota; class Actinomycetes; order Micromonosporales; family Micromonosporaceae; genus Actinoplanes; species Actinoplanes sp. NPDC049265. The sequence goes on from NZ_JBICSP010000007.1 coordinate 144,389, forward strand.
GCGGACAGGAACTCCTCCGGGTCGAGCATCCGCCCGAGGATCCGCAGCAACTGGTCCTGACCCACCATGGACAGCAACCGCTGCTGCCCGCCGCTCCGCGACAGCCGCCGCGCGCTGATCACGTCGGCCACCTCGGGCTGGTGGGAGAGCAGCCACCGCACCCGCGCCTGCAGCTCGGGCAACCGGTTCAGCGTCGCCGCGCTCAACGTCGTCGTGGCGGCCAGCGGCAGCAGCCCCACGATCGACCGCGCCTTCAACGGCAGCCGGTGCCCGTCGGGCAGCCGCAGCACGTCATAGAAGAAACTGTCCTCGTCGTCCCACAGCCCTTGGCGGTACGCGGCTTCGGCGATGTGCGCGAAGTGCTCGAAGAACTTGGTCGCCAGATCCTCGTACGTGTGGTCGTGCAGCGCCAGCCGGATCGACATGTCCAGCAGGTTCAGCGCGTACATGGCCATCCAGCCGGTGCCGTCGGACTGCTCGAGCACCCCCGCCACCGGCAGCGCCGCCGACCGGTCGAACGGGCCGACGTTGTCCAGCCCGAGGAAGCCACCCTCGAACACGTTGTTGCCGCCGACGTCCTTGCGGTTGACCCACCAGGTGAAATTCAGGAGCAGCTTGTGTACGACGCGAGCCAGGAAATCGTAGTCCCGGCCGCCGTCGATCTCGAAGACGCGCAGGGCCGCCCACGCGTGCACGGGCGGGTTCACGTCGCCGAACGCCCACTCGTACGCGGGAATCTGCCCGTTGGGGTGCATGTACCACTCGCGGAGCAGCAGCAGGAGCTGGGACTTGGCGAAGCCCGGGTCGACGCGGGCGATGGTCACGCAGTGGAAGGCCAGGTCCCAGGCGGCGTACCACGGGTACTCCCACGGGTCGGGCATCGAGATGACGTCGAAGCTGTTCATGTGCCACCAGGCGTTGTTGCGCCCGAAGCGGCGGCCCGGCGGAGGCGGCCCCGAGCCCGGATCGCCGGTCAGCCACTGCTTGACGTCGAAGTGGTAGAACTGCTTGCCCCACATCAGCCCGGCGATCGCCTGCCGGACCACGGCGGCCTCCTCGCTGCTGGCCGCGGCCGGCACGAGGTCGGCGAAGTACTGATCCGCCTCCTTCGCGCGCTCGCGCATCACCTCGTCAATGTCAAGGTCAACTTCTGGCTGGGGTACGTCGGACTGGACGAGCCGCAGCCGGATCCGCCGCGTCTCCCCCGCCGCCAGCGTCACCTCGTAGTGCAGCGCGCCCTTGGTGCCGACGCCGGCCGGGTTGACCGTCCGCGCGCCGTTCACGACGTGGTCGTTGATGCCGTCCTTGGGATACATCGTGGTGCCCGGCATGCCCCACAGCCGCTGCGAGTTCGTCTCGTTGTCGCAGACCAGCGCCCTCGCCTCGCCCTCGCCCCGCAGGGTGAGGTGGCCGAGACTCCGATGCTCACCGGCGATCCGCCCCGGCCCGCCGGTGAGCTGTGGCACCGGCCGGTTCGGCTGACCCCAGGACCAGGTGTTCCGGAACCAGAGCGTGGGCAGGACGTGCAGGGTCGCCTCGTCCGGCCCACGGTTGCTGACCGTGACGACGATGCACATGTCGGTCGGTGACGCCTTGGCGTAGTCGACGGTCACCGCCCAGAACCGGTCCTCGTCGAAGACACCGGTGTCGAGCAGTTCGTACTCGGGCTCCTCGCGCGACCGCTGCCCGTTGACCCGCACCAGCTGGTCGTACGGAAAAGGCGCCTGCGGGTAGTGATAACGCCAGGTCATCCAGCTGTGCGTGGGCGTCGAGTCGAGGTACCACCAGTATTCCTTGACGTCCTCGCCGTGGTTGCCGCCGTCCCCGCCGAGCCCGAACATCCGCTCCTTGATAATCGGGTCCACGCCGTTCCACAGCCCCAGCGCGAAGCAGAACGTCTGCCGGTCGTCACAGATCCCGCCCATGCCGTCGTCGTTCCACCGATAGGCGCGTGACCGGGCGTGATCGTGCGGGAAGTAGTCCCAGGCAGTGCCGTGTTCGCTGTAGTCCTCGCGCACGGTCCCCCAGGCGCGCTCGGCCAGGTAGGGACCCCAGGCCCGCCAGGCCTGCTCGCCGGAGTCGGCCTGAGCCAGGCGCACCTGCTCCACGCCGCCGCTCACCCCCATCTGCTACCAGGACACCACACTCGGATTCTGCAGGCGGCTTGTTACGTCTCCCCACCTCTGCCGCCCCGAAGCAGTCCGCGGCCCGCACTCTCTCCTGTCTGCCTCCGCGCCCGCGCTCACCCCTGGTGCGCAGAGCCGCTCTGCGTACTAGGAGTGAGCGCTGCGCCGACCTGCTCCTGTCTGCCTCCACGCCCGCGCTCACCCCTGGTGCGCAGAGCCGCTCTGCGTACTAGGGGTTGAGCACCGCGTCGGCCTGGTGCTCAGAGCCGCTCCGCGCACCAGGGGTGAGCTACTGCGCTGATCCAAGATCATATGCCGCGCCGCCCAAGGCACACCGTCTAGATCATCCTAGGAACCTAGCGTGCGATGATGATGGCGCCCGGCCGAGCCGAGTCGACGTCGAGAGAAAGGACCGCGTCAACGGCGAAGCCCGCCGCCCGCAGCCGATCGGCCACCACCTCGGGCCGTCGCCGGCGGACGAGAACGTTCATGGGATGCCCGCCGTACCCCGAGGTCTTGATCGAAGCGCTGTCGCCGGCATGGAATCCCACCAGAAGCGGGCCGCCGGGCCGCAGCACCCGCCGGAAGTGCCCGAGCACGCCCGGCACCCGGTCGTCCGGGACGTGGATCAGCGACCAGAAGGCGATCAGTCCCGCCACCGACCCGGTCGCGAGCGGCAGATCGGTCATCGAGCCCGCGCCGAACCGCACGCCCGGATGCTCCCGCCGGGCCAGCGCGACCATGCCCGGCGACAGGTCGAGCCCGAACGCGTCCACGCCCAGCCCGCGCAGATGTGCGGTGACGTGACCGGGCCCGCAGCCGACGTCCGCGACCGGCCCGCCACCCGCGGCCGCCACCAGCTCGGCGAAGATTCCCAGGCCGGCCCTCAGGTACGGTTCGGCGGCGAGCGCCTCCCGGGTCAGATCGGCGTACGCGGCGGCCACCGTGTCGTACGACGTCCGGGTGTCCATGATCCAGTCATCCACGACCGTAGACTCAACCGCATGCCGACGTCGGTGACCGTGGTGGGTGCGGGCATCGTGGGCGCCTGCCTGGCCTACCAGCTGGTCCGCGACGGCGCCGAGGTCACGGTCGTCGAACGCGAGCCGACGGCCGGCGCGGGCGTCACCCGGCAGTCGTTCGCCTGGATCGGCGACGGTGAACGCGGCCACTGGCCCGGCGTGGCGGCCCGCCTCCGCCCGCACATCCTGGCCGACCACCATCGCCTCGCCGCCGAGGTCCCCGAGATCCCCTACCGCTGGTGCGGCTCACTGGTCTGGCCGCCACCCGACGCCGGCCACCCACGAAATCAGCCCCCACCCAACTCCGGCCACCCACGAAATCAGCCGCCACCCGACCCCGGCCACCCAGGAAGTCAGACGCCACCCGACCCCGGCCACTCGCGAAGTCAGCCCCCGCTCGACCCCGGCCCCCGGAATGTCGGCCGGGATGCGGTGGCCGCCCTGGAGCCGGGCCTGCGCGAGCCACCCCAGCGGGCCGTGCACTCCCCCACCGACGGCGCCGTCGACGCCACCGGGATGGCCGCCGCCCTGGTCGAGGCCGCCCGCCGGGCCGGGGCCCGCGTACACCTCGGATCGTCCTTCCCCACCCCCGGCGCCGCACCGGCCGATGTGGTCGTCCGGGCGACCGGCGCGGCCCTGACCGAAACGTCGCCGGCCGTGCTGATCCGGGCGTCGGCCCCGCCCGGCCTGGTCCGCACGATCGTCTCGGCACCCGGCTTCGAGGTCCGCGAGGGCCGCCCGGGCGAGTTGCTCTTCGCGGCCGAGGCCGGCCACGACCCGGAGATGATCGTCGCCCGCTTCCGCGCCGCCTGGGCCCGGGCGGAGCGGGTGCGGTTGCTGAGCTGGGCGGTCGGCACCCGCCCGATGCCACCACAAGGGCCAATCATCGGGTACGACCGGAGCGGCGCCTACCGAGCCACCATGCACTCGGCCGTCTGTCTGGCCCCGACCGCCGCCCGCCTGGCGGCTCGGGAGATCCTGTCCGGCCACCGCCCGCCCGAGCTCGGCCCGCCGTTCACCTCGGACTCGGCCTGAAAAGGACGCCCGCCCGGCCTCCGCCCCTCGACCGGGTGACCCCCGAGTTTCAGATGATGACAACCCGAGGGGTCGGAAAACCATGAAATCGAGTGCTGTAAGTAGCGGTATATGCACCGGCCGCACCCACGAAGATCTCGTCACCCTCCCGCAGGTCCGCCGAAAGAGGCGCTTCGGTGGCGAACGTGTCCTGGCTGTCGCAGGTCGGCCCGGTCACGTTGAAAAGCTCCCGCGACGCCGAGCCACGGCTGTCGCTGAGCGGGTAGCGCAGCTCGCCACCGGACTCCAGCGCCTCCATCATGCCGTTGAAGACGCCCAGGTCGGTGTGTGCCCAGCGAACCCCGTGCCGCTCGGCCACGCCGATCACCCGGCAACGGAACGTGCCGGCGTTCGCGACCAGGCAGCGGCCGGGCTCGGCGACGACGTCGACCTCGTACGGCAGCTCCTTGCGCTTGAGCGCGAACACCCGGCCGAACTCGGCCAGCGGCGGGATCCGCTCGGAGTACCGCGCCGGGAAGCCACCGCCGATGTCGAGCAGCGAGATCCGCAGGCCGTCGGCGGCGATCCGGGTCATCACCCGGCGGACGTCGTCCATCGGGCGGCCCAGGGCTTCCGGCGCGAGCGTCTGCGATCCCATGTGGAAGGTCAGCCCGTGTACGCGGAGCCCCAGCTCGCTGGCCTCCGTGCACAGCCGGACGGCATCGTCGACGCCGACGCCGAACTTGCCCTCGCTGGGCACCAGGCTGTCGCCGGGCGCGGTCGCCACCCGGATCAGGACGTCGCATCCGGGCGCCGCGGCCGCGGTCCGCCGCAGTTCCTCGGTGGAGTCGACGGCGAAGCGGTGTACGCCGGCGGCCCAGGCCACGGCGGTCTGCTCGCGGGCCCGGACGGGGTTGCTGAAGATGAGGTCGGCGGGGCGTACGCCGAGCAGGCCGACGAGCATGCGCAGCTCGGCGGTGGAGGCGATCTCGTACGAGCAGCCGGCCTCGCCCAGCAGCCGTAGCACACCCGGGTCCGGATTACATTTCGTCGCGTAGAAAGGTTGAACTCCAGGGAAGGCGTCGATGAATTCGGCAACCGCTTCCCGGATGCGCGCGGAACTCATTTCCAGCAGAGGCCCGGCATCACCCGGATCCCGTGCGGTGGAGTCGGAGGAAAGGAAACCTATGGCGTCGTCCAGCACCGTAAACTCTTTCACGTTGGGTGACCGAGTCGACGCCCAGCGTACAGTGGTCGCGGGCGCGATTAAAATGCAGCATGCTGCAACGCCCCGTCAAGGGACGTTGCAGCATTCGCACATGGTTACCGCTCCGGAGAAGTTGACTTTGAGTAAGCACTTCCCATCGGTGCGTGCCTATCGCTAGGCTCAGGGCTGGATGTCGAACTCGCCATCCTTTGTTGAGTCCACGAAGGCGTTCCACTCCGCCTGAGTGAACATGAGGGCCGGTCCTGACCGGTTCTTGCTGTCGCGTACGGCAACACCTGTGTCGAGGAACGCCACCTCGACACAGTTGCTGCCGCCGGATCCGTTGCTGTAGCTGCCTTTACGCCACACAGCACCGTTGAGATGCGTAGACAACGCTAAGCACCTCCCTTCGATATGTTGTTGTCTCGAAGAGTTCTTACTCCTGCAGGAGACCCTCGATCATCTTAAGGGATGCGCGATGGTCAAGCGCCCCCACGGTCAGACGATCGAACTCTTTTCGGTAACGAGCAACCTCACTCGGTTGCTCTTCGTACAAGTCTCCCGCAAGCCCTTCGAGATATACAACATCCAAATGGGTGGTCTCGCGGAACTCCAAAAGCGCTGCTGGGCCCCCGAGGAAGAGATGTTCGCCGAAGTCCAGGGGCAGAATGCGAATCGTCACATTGGGTGATTGCGCCATATCAACAATGTGTTGGAGTTGCTTGCGCATGACGTCCTTGCCGCCGATGTTGCGGCGCACAACGGATTCGTCGACCAGGGCCACCAGTTCCAACGGATTCGGTCCGGACAACCGGACCTGCCGATGCAATCGCAACTTGACCCGGCGGTCCATCACCTCACGGGGCACGTCCGACCCGGAGCGCATCAGCGCCCGGATGTACGCCTCGGTCTGCAGCAGCCCGGGCACCACCACCGGCTCGAACACCCGCATGGTGGCCGCGCCCGCCTCCAGCCCGACGAAGTTGCCTGGCCGCAGGACGTCCTTGTAGTCGGTCCACCAGCTGCGTTCCTTGGACAGCCGGGCCAGCTCGACCATGGCGTCGCGGTAGCTCTCGTCGTGCCGGCCGTAGAGAGTCAGCAGGTCACGGACGTCACGCGCGGTGACCGCGACCCGGGCCGTCTCGATCCGGGTCAGCTTCGCGGTGTTCCACTCGAAATGGCGCGACACGGCTTCCTGGGTCAGGCCGGCCGCCTCCCGGCAGCGTTTCAGCTCCGCGCCCAGCCGGCGGCGTCGCAGCGTAGGGCCTTCATCAACGGTCACCAGGACTCCTCGACTCCATGCAGGACCCAATTTTACGTCCGGCGGTGAAGCGGGAACCGGGCGCACTGTCGGGTCCACCCCGACAACCACATTAGACATCGAGTTTCGTACTGGAAGTCTAGGACTTCTTGTCTTGATCTCCGAGTTGGGTACATGATGCACCGGACAACGAGTTAAGGCGTTCTCGCGCGGGCCCGCCAGTCCCGCAGGCGTGATTTAGGTCGAGTGTCTATAAGGGGCGTGGCAAGCGTGTTGGCTGACCAGTACTTTCTGATCGCGCACGAGGACCGGACGGGCCGTTCGCGGCTACATCCACGGGCGACCGGCCTGGGGCTGGCCGCGTCCCTGCTCGGCGAGCTGATGCTCGAGGGCCGGCTTCGCATCATCGAGGGCGACCTGCACATCGTCAGTCGCCAGCCACCGAGCGACGCGCTGTCGCACGACATCCTCGACCTGTTGATCGCCCAACCCCAGCACCGAGAGGTACGCACCTGGCTCGCGTTCCTCTCCCAGGACGCGGCGATCCGGGTCGGCGAGCGGCTGATGCGCCTCGGCGCGGTCGAGCCGGTCACCCGCCGCCGCATGCTGAGCACGCAGACCCTCTACATGCCGAACAGCGCCGAGCAGCGCAACGCCGCCGCCTGGGCGCCCGCCCGCCTGGCCAACCTGCTGGTCCGTGGCCTCGACATGAACATCAGCGACCGGGTGCTGGCTGGTCTGATCGCCGCGACCGGGCTGACCCGGCACGTGCTCTACGACTTCGAGGTGCACCGGCACGCGTTCCAGACGCTGCCCGACGCGATCGCCTCGCTCCCCATGGATCTGCGTGAGCTGATCGAGTACACCGAGGTTTCGGTCGGCTCGGCGCTCACCGCCGGGCGCCGGTGACCACCGTCGGCCGCCACCACCGTACGAAACACAATGTCGACCAATGGGCCGGGAGGATGTTGATGGCGAGTAAGGACACGGCTGAGCCGGACATTATTACGCGGGCGTTGGCCCGTAACCGGCTCGGCGTTCCTTCCGTCGTGTTCTTCGGAGTGGCCGGCGCCGCACCGCTGACCGTGATCATCGGGTCCATCTCCACCATCTACGCCGTGGTCGGCAACACCGCCGTGCCACTGGTCTACCTGGTGGTGGCCGGCATCCTGTCGATCTTCACGGTCGGGTTCGTGGCAATGAGCCGGCACATCGTGAACTCTGGCGCGTTCTACTCCTACATCAGCCACGGCCTCGGCCGGGTGCTCGGTGTCGCGGCGGCGTTCGTCGCCCTACCGGCCTATTCGCTGATGCAGATCGGCCTCTTCGGACTGTTCGGCGTGGTCGCCTCCGGTGTGCTCGGCGGCCTGGGGATCACCGTCTCCTGGTTCGTCTGCGCCCTGGTCGCCTGGGGCATCGTCGCGATCCTGGGCCAGCTCTGGGTCGACCTCAGCGGCAAGGTGCTCGGCGTCCTGCTGGTCCTCGAGATCGCGGTCGTGCTGATCTACGACACGGTCATGGTCGCCAACCCGGCCGACGGCGCGGTCAGCTTCTCCAGCCTGGCCCCGGCCCAGCTCGCCACCCCCGAGGTGGTCGCCATGATGGTGCTGGCGATCGCCGGGTTCGTCGGGTTCGAGGCCACAGTGGTCCTCTCCGAGGAGGCGAAGGACCCAAAGAAGACGATCGCCCGGGCCACGCACTGGTCGGTGATCCTGGCCGGCCTGCTCTGCGGTGTCTCGGCCTGGGCCATGTCGGTCGGCGCCGGCCCCGGCCAGGTGGTCGCGCAGGCTCGCGGCCAGCAGACCGACATGGTGTTCAAGCTGGTCGAGCCGCATGTGCCCGAGGCACTGATCAGCGTCGGCTACGTCCTGTTCATGACCAGCATCTTCGCCGCCCTGCTGGCCTTCCACGCGGCGGTCTCGCGTTATCAGTTCGCCCTCGGCCGTGAGGGTGTGCTCCCCCGCCTCTGGGGTTACACCAACCCCCGCACCGGCGCGCCGGTGGTCGGCTCGGTCACCCAGAGCCTGCTCGCGCTGATCGTGATCGTGCTCTACCGCATCGGCGGCGCCGACCCGCTGGTCTACCTGTTCGCCTGGCTGACCGTCGTCGGTGGCCTCGGCGTGCTGATCCTGATGTGGAGCTGCTCGGCCGCGGTGATCGCGTTCTTCGCCCGCAACCGCCGCAAGGAAACAGTGTGGCGGACCCGCATCGCCCCGATCCTGGCGTTCCTGCTCCTGAGCATCATCCTGGCCGCGACGGTGATCGGGCTGGGCGATCTGCTCCAGGTCAAGGAGGGCTCGATCTTCCACTGGGTGTTCTCGGCGGCCTACCTGGTCTTCGGGATCGTCGGCGGGATCTGGGCGCTGATCATGCGGATGGGCCGGCCCGAGGTATACGCCATGATCGGCCGCGGCACCGAACGCTCGATCATGGACTCGCCGATCCCGAAGCGTCCACACGCCCACCCGGATCCCTTCAGCGCACAACTTCCGTCGATTCGGTAACCCGATCCACCTATCTCATAGGGGAGATTCATGACGTACGCGATCCGGGAGCTCGTGATCCGGCACGTGTCGCCGTTCGACACCGCCGAGATCACCGACCTCGTGGCCGAGGCGATGTGGGACGGCCCGGTGGCCCGCTGGCTCAACCCGGACCAGTCCGAGCGTAGGCACCGCAGCCCCGCCTACTTCGACATCTTCGTCGACTACGCCGTCCAGTACGGCGAGGTGTACGGCATGTCCGACTCCGACACCGGCCAGATGACCGGCGTCGCGCTCTGGTTCCCGTTCACTTCGGCGATCCCGGGCCCGATCGACTACGAGCGCCGGCTCAAGGAGGTCACCGGCGACGCGTTCGACCGGGCGTGCCAGCTGGACGCTCTCATGGAAGAGAACCACCCGCTGGACCCGCACCACTATCTCGCTTTCCTGGCGGTGCGCCCGGACCGGCAGGGTCAGGGCATCGGCAGCTCGCTGCTCGACCGCCACCACGACCGGCTCGATCGGGCCGGCCTCCCGGCCTATCTCGAAGCGAACGACCCGCGCAACCGTGACCTTTACCTTCGGCACGGATATCAGGTCCGGTCCGTGTTGCAGCTACCCGACGGGCCGCCGCTCTGGTCGATGTGGAGGTCGCCTATGCCCTGACCCTGACTCAGCTCAGGCTGCCGACGGAAACTCGTAGATCCAGAACTGCTGCGCATCCATGCACTCGGCGCGCACCCCGCCGGACAACCGGTGGAGCATCAGCCGGATCACACGCGACATCTTCCGCAGTTCGTCGTTGTACCGGCAGAAGTCGAGCGCGATGATGCCGTTCTGGTTCGCGGCCGTCAGGTACATGGCCTCTACCAGGTCGGCAAAGGCTCTGGTGTCCCGGGCCCCGCAGCCGACGGCTACGAACCCGCAATACCAGACCTTGTGTTGCCGATACAGTTCCGGCCAGCGCCGCTCGAAGTACTCCGGTGCGACGAGCGGCACAGCGTGCAGATCATTGGTGTACGTGGACAGGCCGCACAGGGTGCCGTCGTCCCGCAGAGCCAGGTACTTCTGAACTCGCTGGTCCCGCATGACCGCGTCGAACTCGTCGCGATACATGAGGTGGCGCTGCACAGCGAGGGCACGGATGTCTTCGAATGCCTCCATGTAGAGGTTCCACGCGGCGTCGAGGTTCTCTTCATCGGTGATCTGGTCGATGATTTTGACAAGCATGCTTCCTGCACCCCCGAGGGTCGTCGGCAAACGACCCCGCTCGTCGTACTTACAGCGGTCGATGATTCTTGACCACACTGTACGAAGCGTGATGTGAGTACGACAATGTGTGCTGGTCAACTCGTTTGTGCCAATCGTGTCCGAAGATGATCTCGGCCATCCTGTTCGGCCCAGCTCCAGCGCGTTTTCGGCAGTAGCAGCCGCCTCGGCCGGTCGGCCGGGGCGGCTGAGCCGTCACAGAAATGATCGCGATCCGTGGCAACGTTGCATGAGCGCACAGTGACGGAGATCAACAATCGGCTCATCGCCGCAGAGGGCGGAAACGATCTGGGTTAGCACCAACTGCACCAGGAGCTTGATCAGCTGCGACTGACGTGCACTTTGCACACGTGAGTGATACCCGTGAGTAATAGTGAAAACGGCTCTTGACTGCACACACGGTGGCCGCACCGCCCTTTGTGGACGGCGTGACAATGCATTTGCATGTGCGTAAGACCAGGTATAGAAGTCTAGGACTTCCAGGCCAGAACAATGAGGCTACGACAATCGGAGCGGAACCGCGAGAGCAGGGCGATGTCAGATCTGAGCGTTTTTGACGCGTCTCCGGTCCGGTCCGATAGGGATCACCCGAGCCAGCCGGCCCGGATCACGTCAGCCAGCCAGGCCTGATCACGTCGGCCAGCGGGGCGAGAATTGCAGGTCAGCCGGGAGTACCTGATCAGCTCAACCAGCCAAGCCTGATCGCAGGTCAACCAACACCAGGCCCGATCACGTCAACCAGCCAGGCCTGATCAGGCCCGCCTCGTACGCGTAGACCACGAGCTGTGCCCGATCGCGAGCGCCGAGCTTGATCATGGCCCGGCTCACGTGGGTCTTGGCGGTGGCCGGGCTGATCACCAAGCGCCCGGCGATCTCGTCGTTCGAGAGCCCCTCGCCGACCAGCACCATCACCTCGCGTTCCCGGTCGGTCAGCTGCTCCAGCTCGGCCGGCGGCGCTGTCGGGCGGCCGCGCCCCGGGGTGGCGAACTCGCCGATCACCCGCCGGGTCACGCTGGGCGAGAGCAGCGCGTCACCGGCCGCCACGGCCCGAACTCCGCGCAGCAACTCGACCGGCTCGGTGTCCTTGACCAGGAACCCGGAGGCGCCGGACCGCAGCGCCTCGAACACGTATTCGTCCAGCTCGAACGTGGTCAAAATGACCACCCGGGTGGCGGCCAGCCCCGGTTCGGCGGCAATCCGGCGAGTCGCCTCGAGTCCGTCGACGCCCGGCATCCGAATGTCCATCAGCACCACATCGGGTCGCGTCTCCTCAACCAGCCGGACCGCCTCGACCCCGTCCGCCGCCTCGGCCACCACCTCAATGTCAGACTCCGCGTTCAACAGAGCCCGAAACCCAGCCCGAACCAGAGCCTGATCATCCGCCAGCAAAACCGAAATCAACACGCCTCCCGCCGTCCCGCCACCAAGCCCCCCGCCATCCGTCACCAAGCCCCGCCACGCGACGCCAGGCCGCGCTGCCGGGAGAACTCCGCGAAACCAAACGGCGTGGCCCGCGATCTCCCCCCGCGCCGGCCCCCTCCCCGCGCCTGTTTCCCCCCGGTCACGGGGGCTCCTGCCGGACAGGCAGGGATGCGGTCACCAGGAAACCGCCGTCGGGCAGGGGGCCTGCCTGCAGACTGCCCCCCAGTGCCGACGCGCGCTCCCGCATCCCGGTGATGCCGCTGCCCTCCTGCGACACGTCGGGGCCGACCGCTCCGTCGTTGCGGATCGACAGCCGCAGCTCGGCCGGCGCGTAGTCGATCGCCACCTCGGCCGACGAGCCCGGTGCGGCGTGCTTGCGCACGTTGGTCAGGGCCTCCTGCACGATCCGATATGCCGCGCGGTCGACCTCGGCCGGCAGCGGACGCGGCTCGCCCGACCGGGTGGTCGTGACCGGCAGGCCCGCACTCACGGTCAGCTCGTCCAGCCGGTCCAGGCCCAGGGCCGGTTGCCGGGGCGCCGCCTCCTCCTCCGGGCGCAGCACGCCGAGCACCGCGCGTACCTCTCGAAGGGCCTCCGCACTCGCGGTCTTGATCGCGGTCAGCGCCTCGCGCGCCTGCTCGGGCTGATTGTCCATCAGATGCAGGCCCACGCCGGCCTGCACGCTGATCAGGGACAGGTGATGGCCGAGCACATCGTGCAGCTCACGGGCCATGCGTAGCCGTTCCTCGGACGCCTGGCGGCGCTCCTGCTCCTCTTGCGCCCGGGCGCGCTCGGCCCGGGACCGCGCCATCTCGGCCAGGTGCTCGCTCTGTGCCTTGGCCGCCCCGCCGAAGAACATCGACAGCAGCAGCACGGCCGCGAGCACGACCAGGGTGCGCAGGCCGGGGCGGGTGCCCGGCGGGAGACCGAGCTGGCCGGCGAGCAGGACGGCGACCACGACATATGCCACATAGCCGGCTGCCGAGGCCAGGAAGGCGGGGCGGCCCTGGCCCTGCTTGACCGCATTCCAGCAGGCGATCAGCGGGGCGATCATGACCATCCAGCGCGGGGCGGCCATCGTCGCGAAACCGATCGACGCCGCCATAGTGATCAGCAGCACCGGGATCGGGTGGCGCCGCCGCCAGATCAGCGCGAACGGACCGGCCAGCAGGATGGCGTAGGCCAGCGCGTCGAGCGGGTGGTAGACGAGCCCGTCGGCGGCCAGGTCGCGGGCGCCGAGCACGTGGAACAGGCCGGCGCCGATCGCCGCGCCCGCCGGTGGGCCCCGATGCCGGCGACGACTCGAAGCCCACGGCGGATCGGGCCATGGCTGGTCCTGCTGCCATGGCGAATGCCGTCTGCTGCCCCGTTGTCGCACGTCGTTGAACGTACGGCACCGGCACCCCGGCGGGCATCGGACTCAGGTTTGTCCTTGTGTACTCCCCTGGTCGTACACCGGCCATCGGGGTCAGCCCGGTGTCGTACCCGAAGTCCCTTCCCTGGGCTGACGCGGAACCGGCCGCGACGCGGAAAGCTTGGGACCAGTCCACGACCGAAGGGGGCTTCCGTGACCACCGACGACGCCACACGGGCCGGGCAGCATCGGCTCCGCACGTCCGACACCGAGCGGGAACAGGTCGCCACTATCCTGCGCGCCGCCATGACCGAGGGCCGGCTCACCCTCGAGGAGGGCGAGGAGCGGCTGGGCCTGTGTTACGCGGCGAAATTCCGCGACGAGCTGCTGCCGCTCACCACCGACCTGCCCGGGCACGGCCGTCAGGCCCTCGCCCAGACGCCCGAGTTCCGGGCCGCGACACGCCGGGACCGCCGGGCGTTCGCCGGCTTCGTTTTCGTGGTGTCCACCGTCCTGGTGACCGTCTGGTTCTTCTCCGCGGCACACTTCTTCTGGCCCATCTTCCCGATGTTCTTCCTGTTCATGGCGTTCGCCCGGCACCACGGCGGTCCACGCCACCACCGCCACCCGCACTACCGCCACCACCAACCGGTCGCACCGTGGAACGCGCCATGACTCGCTAGTGGACGCGACGGTCGTTGATCGACTGGCATCGCCCTGAAACGCTGGAAGCCGTGATGGGTCCGTCGCATGCGTTGTCCGGTGCCGCAGTCTGGCTCGCCGGGAGCTGGGCTTTGGATCACTTCGGGGGGTACGCACAAAGCCCGCTCGCGGTGACGATCGGGGCGACGGTGTGCGCCGGCGCGGCCCTGCTGCCCGATCTCGACCTGTCCGGCAAGGTGACCCGCAACCAGGGCGGCGCGACGGTGGCGCGGACCTTCGGGGTGTTCTCCCTCTTCCTCGCCGAGGTGATCGAGAAGCTGTCGCTGGGCATCTACTCGATCACCCGGATGCCACGGGACCCGAAGCGGACCAACGGGCACCGGACGTTCACGCATACGCTGCCGTTCGCCGGGCTAGTTGGCTGGGGTACGACGAACCTCTGCGCGGCGTACGGGAAGTGGGCCGTTCTGGGGGTGCTGTTCTTCATGGCCGGCCTGGCGTTGCGGGGGCTCTTCGACAAGTGGGCCGAGCGGGCGGGCTGGCTGATCGTGACGCTGACCTCCGGCGCGGTCGCTTTCCTGGCCGCCTCGCACCTGGACGCCGACCGTGGCTATCCGCTGCTGGGAATGGCCGTGGGTGTGGGCTGTGTGGTCCATCTCTTCGGCGACATGATCACTCGCAGCGGTGTGCCCCTGCTCTGGCCCGTACCCTTGGGCGCCCGCATGTGGCGCATGATCGGCATCCCGGACGGCATCGCCATCAAGGCCGGCGGCCCCGGCGAGGTGTTCGTTCTACGCGGCCTCTTCACGATCGTCTCCTTGCTGGCGCTCCTGGCCATGTTCTTCCCCGGCGTCCTCAACTCGATGCACTTCGACGCCGCCGCGCCATGACCCGCCCGCCAGCCCAACGCCGCGCCGCCCGGACACACGACGCCGACCAGGCCCGTGAGCGCCTCGCCGAGCCCCGAGTTCCGTCCCACGCACGCCGTGCGGGTTCGACGCGGCGCGGCCCGGACACACGACGGCGAGCAATCCCATGACCGCCGCACCAGAGCCGCGAGCTCCCTCCCACGCACACGCCGCGCGGATTCGACGCCGCGCCACCCGGACACACGATCACGAGCAGCCATGACCGCCGCGCCCGACCCCGAGCTCCGTCCCACATACGCGCCACGCGGCCTCCGACGCC
This sequence comes from Actinoplanes sp. NPDC049265, assembly GCF_043197135.1. Lineage (NCBI taxonomy): Bacteria > Bacillati > Actinomycetota > Actinomycetes > Micromonosporales > Micromonosporaceae > Actinoplanes > Actinoplanes sp. NPDC049265. The sequence continues at coordinate 159,398 of NZ_JBICSP010000007.1, forward strand.
GCGCCACCCGGACACACGACGGCGAGCAATCCCATGACCGCCGCACCAGCGCCGCGAGCTCCCTCCCACGCACACGCCGCGCGGATTCGACGCCGCGCCACCCGGACACGCGATGGAGGGTAGGCCGATGAGCTCTGCGCAGGGGCGGGATGATGCGGTTGCGGTGCGGCTTCCGGCGGATTACCACGTGCACACCGAGTGGTCGTGGGACACCGATGTGGGGTCGATGGAGCGGTCGTGTGCTCGGGCGGTCGCGCTCGGGCTGCCGGCTATCGCGTTCACCGAGCACGTTGATCATTCGTCGTGGCAGCTTGCGCGGACCGGGCCGTACGCCAATCAGAATCATCTCGCGCTCGCGGGAGCGGACGGCATCATCGAGCCGCCACCGTTCGATGTGAGCGGGTACTTCGAGTCGGTTGAGCGTTGCCGCGACCTCTTTCCTGATCTGAGGATTCTCAGCGGCGTGGAGCTCGGCCAACCGCACTGGCACAAGGACGCGTGCGATGCCGTGCTGCGCTCCGGGCCGTTCGACCGTGTGCTCGGGTCGATGCACTGCCTGCCGTACGGGACGACCAACGCCGAGCCGTGGCTGCTCTACCCGGTACGGGATCCGGACGAGGTGATGCGCGACTACCTCGCCGAGGTGGCGCGGCTGGTCTCGGGGAGCGCCACGTTCGAGGTGCTGGCGCACATCGACTATGCGGTGCGGTCGTGGCCGGGCGGTGACTTCGATCCGGGGCGGTTCGAGGAGGAGTTCCGGTACGCGTTGCGGGCCACGGCGTCGGCGGGGCGGGTGCTGGAGGTCAACACCCGGATTCCGTTGCACGAGACGATCCTGGGCTGGTGGTATGCGGAGGGCGGGGCGGCGATCAGCTTCGGCAGTGACGCGCACCTTCCGGATCTGGTGGCGCACGGGTTCCGGGAGGCGGCCGGCATGGCTGAGGCGTACGGCTTCCGGGCCGGCCGCGATCCCCACGATTTCTGGCCACGGCGGCGGTGACGGCGCGCTCGGTCCGGAATGGACGGTGCAGGGCATCGACCGAAACGGTGAGAGCGGCGGCGGGGGCGGCGGTCTACTGGCAGATCCGCCAGGCGCCGTTCTCCTTCGTCATCGGGAGGCGCTGGTCGAAGAAGCGGCCATCGTGGCCGTACATGCGGAGGTGGACGGCGGCGCTCTCCAGCTTGCCGTTGGAGGTGGATGAGTCGAAGCCGGTCACCTCGTAGCGGGCGATCTGGTCGCGGTCGGACTGGTAGTCCTCGAACTGCTTCGGTGTCATTTCTTCGTGGATCTTGGTGCAGGTCATCGCGTAGGCGTCGGGGAGGCGGTCGGCCAGCATCGCGTCCAGATAGGAGCGTGCCGCGGCCTCGGCGGGTGGTTGTTCCTGGTCGGCGTCATGTTTCGCCTTCATGATCAGCAGTCCTCCGCCGCCGCAGGCGAGCACCGCGACGACGGCCACGACAATGCGTCCGGCTCCCATGACTCACAGGGTAGAAGTGCCGCGCACCGGTTAGCGTGGGACGGATGAGTGATCTTTCCGAGCGGTACCGCGCCTACCTGGCCGCGCTGAACGAGCGGAGGCTCGATGATCTCGTGGAGTACGTGCAGGACGAGCTCACCTACAACGGTGCGGCGCTGACCCGGCCGGAATATCAGGCCATGCTGGCGGGGGACGTCGAGGCGATCCCGGACCTGTTCTTCGACGCCCGGATCATTGTGGCGACGGAGGACCGGATCGCCTGCCGGATCCTGTTCGACTGCAAGCCGGAGAAGGAGTTCCTCGGCTTCACGCCGGACGGGGGGCGGTTCCTCTTCGCCGAGCACGTGTTCTACCGCTTCGTGGGCGGGCGCATCGCCGCCGTCGACTCGCTCATCGACCGCCATGCCATCGCCGAACAGCTCCAGGCCCGCAGGAGCTGAGCCGGCGACGACCACGGCGAAGCCAGGCGGGACCCGAACGTCTGTCAAGGCGGGACCCGAACACCTGCCAAGGCGGGACCCGAACGCCCGCGGCGCAGAAAACTGGGCCGGCCCGGGTACGGGCGCGGCGCCAAGGCGGGATGAACGCCTACCAAGGCGGGGCCGCGCCACCAAGACTCGGGGCCCGGGTCATTTGGCGTCGGCGTAGCACTGGACCACGGAGACGTCCAAGGGAAAGCGGACCTCGGTCGCCCCGAACAGGAGGCGGCCGGCCTCGGCCGCGCTCTGTTGGACCGCCGCCACCACCGCGGGCGCTTCCTCCTCGGGGCAGTGGACCACCACCTCGTCGTGGACGAAGAAGACCAGCTCGGCCTTCGTACCCTCCAGGGCCGTACGCAACGACGCCAGCAGGACCAGGGCCCACTCGGCCGCGGTCGCCTGGATGACGAAGTTGCGGGTGAAACGGCCCCGCGCCCGGCCGGTCGCGCCGCCCTGGGGCAGCTCGGCCGAACCCGCCTCCTCGGGTGGGTCGAGGCCGGCGTCGCGCCACGCCGACGACGCGGGTGGGCAGGTGCGGCCCAGCCAGGAGCGGACCAGGCCCCCGGCCTCGCCGGTGCGGGCGGCCGTCTCGACATAGTCGAACGCGGTGGGATAACGCTGGCGGAGCACGGTCAGCGCGGGGACGGCCGAGCCGCCGGTCTGGCCGTACATGGCGCCGATGAGGGCGATCTTGGCCTTGGCGCGGTCGCCGTCGAAGGAGTCGCGGGCCAGGGCGGCGTAGAGATCGCCGGCGCTTCCGGCGGCGGCCAGGCGGTCGTCGCCGGAGACCGCGGCCAGGATGCGGGGCTCGAGCTGGCCGGCGTCGGCGACCACGAAGCGCCAGCCCTCGTCGGCGACCACGGCCCGGCGGACCACCTTGGGGACCTGTAGCGCTCCCCCGCCACGGCTGGCCCACCGGCCGGAGACCACGCCGCCGGGGACGAACTCGGCGCGGAACCGGCCGTTCACGACCCAGGCGTCGAGCCAGCTCCAGCCGTGCGCGGTCCAGATGCGGTAGAGCTCCTTGTAGGCCAGCAGGGGCTTGACCGCCGGATGGTCGACCTCGCGCAGCACCCACCGCCGGGTGTTGGGGACCTCGATCCCGGCCTTGGCGAAGGCGCGCACCACCTCGGCCGGAGAATCAGGGTGCAATCCGCGTACGCCGAAAGCGTCGTTGATCTCCGCCGTCAGTGCCGCCAGCCGGCGGGGCGGGCCGACCGGCTGTGGTGGGCCGAGCAGCTCGCGCAGCAGCTCGTTGTGGATGTCGGCGCGCCAGGGCAACCCGGCGTGGCCCATCTCGACGCCGAGCAGGGCGCCCGCGTTCTCGGCGGCCACGAGCAGACGGAAGCGCCCGGCTTGTTCGATCGAGGCGAGTCGCTTCTGCTGGTCGGCGAACGCCCGCACGATGTCGGTGAGGGGAACGGACTGCGGCGCGGATGTGGTCTCGAACAGGGCGCCCTGGCTGAGGCCGGGTGGATCGGGCGGTCGGGGCGGCGGGTCGGGTGGCACGGGACGGCCGTCGAGGCGGGCGAGCACCGCCGGCAACATCCGCGGGGCGCCCCAGCTTCCCGCGTATCCCAGAAGCAGTGCCTCGGTCAGCTCGAGATCGTGACAGCGCCGGACCCGGACGCCCGCGCGGACCAGCGACGGGTAGATGTCGGCGGTGGCGGGCCAGACCCACCGCACCGGGCCGGCCGCCTCGCGTTCGCCGACGTAGGCCGCCAGGTCGGGCACGTCGAAAGCCGGGCCGTCGGGAAGGGGCTGGAGCCGGCCACCCCCGTGCGTGGCCGGTCCCAGCCCTTCCTGAACGGCTATCAGCGGCGGGCCCACATCCTCATTCTGGCCGCCGGGTACGACAAAAACCGGCTACTTCACGGCGCCGGCGGTCAGGCCGGACTGGATCTGACGCTGGAAGATGGCGTACACGACGATCATCGGCAGGATCGAGAGGGTGAGCGCGGCGAACAGCGTCGACCACTGCGCCTGGTAACCCGCCGAGGTGCTGATGTTCGCGATGCCCTGGGTCAGCACCCACTTGGAGTCGGCCCCGGCACCCTGCATGATCGCGACCGGCAGCAGGTATTGGTTCCACTGGCCGACGATGTTGAAGATCGTGATGCTGATCAGGCCGCTGCGGGCCATCGGCACCATGATCTGGAAGAACTTGCGGGTGTGGGAGGCGCCGTCGACGGTCGCCGCCTCCTCGATCTCGATCGGCAGCGTCTTGAAGAACGCGGCCAGGAAGAAGACCGTGAACGGCAGCGAGTAGGCGATGTACACCAGGATCAGCCCGGTGAAGGTGTTGATCAGGCCGAAGCTCTTCAGGATGAAGAAGAGCGGGACCAGGGCCAGGAAGGTGGGGAAGGCCAGGCCGCTGACGAACAGGTAGTAGATGAAGCGGTTGCCGAAGAACTTGTAGCGGGCCAGCACGTACGCGGCCATCGAGCCGAACAGCATGGTGCCGGCCGTGCTCAGCGCGACCACGAACACGCTGTTCAGGAAGTACTGGCCGACGTGGGCGGTGCTCCACGCGTTCGCGTACGACTCGAACGAGAACGAGCCCGGCAGCCCGAACGGCTTGCCCAGGAAGATCTCGGTGTTGTTCTTGAACGAGGACAGGATCACCCAGATCAGCGGACCGGCCGTGGCCAGCGCCCAGACGAACAGGGCGATGTGGGCGAGGCCGCTGAACGCGTTCACCTCACGCTTGGTGTCCGGCTTGCGTCCGGCGGCCTGGGCGGTGCCCGGGGCGGCGGCGGGCACGGTGGTCGATGTCATGGTCACCGGGCCTCCCTCACATCTCGACGGCGTCGCGGCGGGTGACCCGGAGGGTCAGCGCGGCGAACGCCAGGGTCAGGATGAACAGCGAGACACCCAGCGCGGACGCGTACCCGGCCTGGGAGAACTCGAAGGCGTTGCGATAGATCATCAGGCTGAGCACCGAGGTGGCGCCGTCCGGTCCGCCCCGCTCCACCGACATGATGTTGACCAGCGCGAAGCAGTCGAACGCGGCGATGCCGAGGTAGACCCAGGCGACCTGGATGGTCTGCCAGAGCAGCGGGATGGTGATCCGGAAGAACAGCGTCATCCGGTTGGCCCCGTCCAGCGCCGCGGCCTCGTAGATCTCGGCCGAGATCGAGCCCATGCCGGCCGAGAAGAGCACCACGTAGAAGCCGACCGACTGCCACACCAGCACGGCGACGATGCAGATCAGCGCCAGGTTTCGGTCGGCCAGGAAGAGGATCGGGTCCCAGCCGGACGGGAGCAGCCCGTTGATCAGGCCGCTCTCGTCCGGCGAGTAGACCCGGCCGAAGATGACCGCGACGATGGCCAGGGCCAGCAGCTGCGGGAAGAAGAACAGCACCCGGTAGAGCTTGGAACCCCAGACGCCGCGGGTGGTGCCGCCCTTGTGACCGCCGCCGACGTTCAGCAGGAACGCGAACACCAGCGCGATGGCGATCGTGATGATCGGCAGCACCAGCAGGACGAACAGGTTGTGCTGGACGGATCGCCAGAACAACGAGTCGTTCCACATCGTGACGAAGTTGTCGAATCCGACGTACGAGATCGGGCCCAGGCCGGACCAGTCGGTGAACGCCAACTGGAAGGTCTGGACATATGCCGCGACCACGAAGATCGCGTAGAGCGCCACCGGCACGACAAGGAAACCGATGATGAAGGGGTACTTGCCGTGCCGCATGACGTCCTTCCTACTGGCCGGCGGGGTGAAAAACCAGCTGGCTACTTGGCGGCCTTGGCGGCCTTGTCCATCCGGGCGACGAAGGCGTCGGCCGTGCCACCCTCGTAGAACAGCTGGTTGGTCGCCGCCTGGCACTCCACGTCGAGCTTCTTGAACAGGTCGGGCCAGCGGTAGCCGAAGAAGTTGGTCCCGGCCGCCTTGAGCAGCTCGTTACCGCTGGTCAGGCCGGGCGAGATGGTCAGGCCGTCGGCGGCGCCCTGCACCACCGTGAGCACCTTGGTCAGCTTGGTGAAGCCGGCCGCGCCCTCCTTGGAGAGCATGTGGCGCAGGTATTCCATGCCGCCGCGCGGGTTCTTGCCCTTGCTCGAGGCGTAGTACATCTCGCCGGCGGCGGCGTAGATCGAGGTCTGCGGCAGCTTGTCCGAGCCGGTGACCGACGGCAGCGGGATGACCGCGTACTCGAAGCCGGGCGGGGTGTCCTTGGTCTGCTCGTTCTCGAGCCAGGAGCCGCACGGGTAGAAGGCGACCTTGTCCTGGTTCTGCTGCAGCTGGACCTCGGTGTGGCGCAGGCCGGAGAACTTCTTGTCGGAGAAGTTCTTGCCGATCTCGGCCCACGCGGCGGCGGCCTGCTTGATCGGCTCGGCGGTCCACGCGCCCGGGGCGTTCTCGTCCAGCGCCTTGAGGATCTCGACGCCACCGATCTTGGCCGCGCTGGTCAGGATGGCCAGGTACATGTAGTACGGCGCGTTGGCCCCGGCGTACGCGAACGGGGTGATGCCCTTGGCCTTGATCTGGCCGAGCAGGGTGGTGAACTCGTCCCAGGTCTTCGGCAGCTGCCAGTTGTTCTTGGTGAACAGCGCCTTGTTGTACCAGAGGCCGTAGACGGTGAACGCGTAGTTCACGACGAACGGCTTGCCGTCGAACAGGCCCTGCTCGTACGCGCCGGGGACCAGGGTGTCCTTGACCGTCTTGCCCGGGATGTCGACCGACGGGGCGGCGAACAGGTCGGTCAGGTCCTGGGCCTGGCCCGCCTTGACGATGGCGGCCATGTCCATCAGGCCGGCACCGGCGTTGTTGACCATGTCCGGTGGGTCACCGGCGTTGATCCGGGGCTGGACGACCTTGCCGATCTCCTGGGTCTCGGAGAACTTGACCTCGGCGTTCGGGAAGGCCTTCTTGTACGAGGGAATGTGCACGTCGGTGGCGTACTTGGTGCCCAGACCACCGTTGAAGATGATGACCTCGATCGGCGCCTTCTCGTCGACGCCGAGCGGGTTGGCGGCGCTCTTCGTACCCTCGGCCTGCTTCTGGGTGGGCTCGTCGCTGGTGCCGACGCAGGCGCTCAACAGGCCGGCCGCCGGGGTGGCCATCAGGCCCACGGCGGCGGCGCGGCGCAGCAGCGTCCGCCGGTCGACCTCGGGCCGGGCAAAAATTTCGCTCATCGTTTCTCCTCGCTGGTGGTGCTGTGTTGCTCGTACGGAAAAGGGGTTGGTGCCTCAGCCCTTCACCGCACCGGCGGTGAGGCCGGTCGCGATGTTGCGCTGAATGATGAGGAAGAAGATCACCACCGGGATCGCGGTCAGGATCGACCCGGCCATCAACGGTCCCCAGAACGTCCCTCGTTGCGTCTGGTTCTGCAGCAGCCAGGCCATCAGGTTCTGCTGGGCCTGATCATTGAACGTGTTGATGATGATGAACTCGTTCCACGCCTGAATGAAGCCGTACACGGACGTTGCGACCAAACCGGGACCCGTGAGCGGCAGGATGATCCGCCAGAACACCTGAGCACGCGTGCACCCGTCGATCAGCGCGGCCTCGTCGAGTTCGCGCGGAATCCCGGAGATGAAACCACGAAGCGTCCAGACGGTGTACGGCAGGATCAGCACGATATAGACGAGCGTCACCCCAAGCAGGTCCTTGGTCAGGCCGAATCCCTGCATCATGAGGAACAGCGGAATCAGCAGGGCGACCAACGGAACCATCTGGACTCCGAGTACGACCAGAATGATCGCCTTGCGGCCGTAGAAGCTGAACCGGGCGATGGCCAGCGCGGCCAGGAAGCCGACCACTATCGCACCGGCCACCGCACCGAGCGTGATGAGCACGCCGTTGAGCAGGTCCTGCTGGAAGTAGGGGGCGTTGAAGGCCGACTTGAAGTTGTCCAGCGTCGGGCTCATCGGGATGAACGTCGGCTCGAACCGCAGGATCTCGTTCGACGGCTTGAACGCGGTGTTGAGCACCCAGTAGACCGGGAACGCCATCACCACGGTGAAGACGATCCCGGCCAGGTTGGCCAGCACGGTGCCGGTCCGGCTGCGGCCGACCGTGACGGTTCCGGTGTCCCGGACGCGGCGCTTGCGGGCCGGGACGGCGGGGGCGACGGCGGCCATCAGTCCACGTCTCCGATCTTGAACATCTGACGGATGTAGAACACCATCACGGCCAGCAGCAGGAGCACGGTGATCACCGCGACCGCCGAGCCGAGGCTGTAGTTGTTGTTCTTGAACGCGACGCTGTAGGCGTACGTGGCCAGGGACTGGTAGTCGGAGCTGGGCCGCCCGTCCCGGATCACCCAGGGCTGGGTGAAGACGCCGAAGTTCCAGATCGCCGACAACGTGGTCACGATGACGATCAACGGTTTCAAGATCGGCAGAACGATGTTACGGAATCCCTGCCAGGCCGAGGCGCCGTCGACCGTGGCCGCCTCGAGCAACTCCTTGGGCACCTGGGTCAGGCCGGCGTTGAGCGTGATGGCGATGAACGGGATGCCGGCCCAGACCACCAACGCGGTGATCACCGACCAGCCCTCCAGCGGCTCGGCGAACCAGCTGTGGTTCTCGTAGTCCAGCCCGATCCGGGTGAGCAGGTAGTTGATCACGCCGAAGTCGGCGTCGACCAGCCACCGGAAGATCTGGGTGGCGACCAGCTGCGGCATGGCCCAGACGAACATCATCGCGACGATCATCGCGATCCGGACGCCCGGCGCGACCCGGCGCATCAGCATGGCCACGGCCAGGCCGAGGACCACGGTGAGCGAGACCGACACCACGGTGAAGGCCGCGGTACGCAGCGCGACGGTCCAGAACACGCTGTCGCCGAGGATCTTGGTGTAGTTGTCCAGGCCGACCCAGGGCGGCGTGAGGCCGGCGAACAGCTCCCGCAGCCGCATGCTCTGGAAGGACAACACGACCATCCGGATCATCGGATAGCCGAGCAGCGCGGACAGCAGGAACAGCGCGGGCAGGGCGAGCGCGTACGGTACGAAACCGCCGGAGGTGCTCGACCGGCGCTTACGACGCACGTGCGCGCCGGGCGCCGCCGGACCGGGCGGTGTGGGCCGCGCCGGGGCGGACGGTGAGGCGACGGACATCTGATCCCTTCCTCTCCTCGTCGCCGATCACCGGTACGCCGCCCACCCGCGTCTGCGGCGGGCGGGCGGCGCCGGTGGTCAGCCGTTGAGGATGGTGTTGATCTGGTCGTCGGCCTTCTTGGTCGCGTCGGCCACGGTGGCCTTGTCGGTGGCGATGCTGACCAGCATCTGCTGGATCACGTTGGCCGACTCGACCTCGGCCCACTTGGGCGCCATCGGGACGAAGAAGCTGTTCTTCGCGGCCTGGGCGCTGGCCTCGTTGCCCTCCTTGGCGGCGGCCTTGTCGAGCAGGTTGGTCGCGTTGGGCAGGGCACCCTTGTCGATCAGGAGCTCCTGCGACTTGGTGTCGGTGAAGATCTTGACCCACTGCGCGGCCAGCTCGGGGTTCTTGGCCTTGGCGGTGACGCCGACGTCCGAGCCGCCGAGGAAGGACGGGATCTCCGGCATGGCGACCGTGGCGACCTTGCCGGCCACCTTGGTCTTGACCTTCTCCGAGGCCGGGTTGTTCGGGTCCTTGGGCTGCTCCTGCGCCGAGCCGGCCTCCCAGCCCGCGCCGTACATCATGCCGCTCTGGCCCTGGGCGAAGACCGCGGACTGGTCGACCTCGTTCTTGGTCTTGTCACCGGAGGAGAAGGTGGTGATCTCCTTCCACTTGGTCAGGCCCTCCTGCACCTTGGGGTCGGAGAGCGTGCCGACCCACTTGTCGCCGTCCTGCTTGGCGATCGTGCCGCCGCCGGCGACGGCCCAGGCCAGACCCATGTACTGGTGCGCGCCGGGGGCGTAGAAGGCCGAGAACTTGCCCCCGGTGTTCTTCTCCTTGAGCGTCTTGGCCGCGGTGACCACGTCGGCGTACGTCTTCGGCGGCTGCAGACCGGCCTTCTTGAACAGGTCGGTGTTGTAGATCAGCACGCGGGCGCCCGCGTAGTAGGGCACGCAGTAGGTCTTGCCCTCGAACTCGCACGGAGCGGAGAGGCCGGTCAGCCAGTTGGCCGAGTTCTCGTACTGAGTCTTGTCGAGCTCGTGGAAGGCGTTGTTGAAGACGTACTTGGGCATCTCGGTGTTGCCCAGCTCCATCACGTCCGGCACGTCGGAGCCGGCCAGCGTGGCGTCGACCTTGGCCAGGTGGTCGCCCCACTGCTGGTAGTCGATCTGCACCTGGGCCCCGGTGGCCTGGGTGAAGCGCTCGTTGGCCTGGTCGACCACGTTCTTCCAGCCGGACTGCGCGTCGACCATGAGCCAGACCTTGAGGGTCTTGCCCTTGCCGTCGACCGACGCGTTGGCGTTCGGCGTGGCGCTGTTGCTGCTGTCGTTGCCGCACGCCGCCGCGAGCAGAGTGGCGGTGAGTGCCGCGGCGAGCGCGATCTTGCGCTTCACGGTTCCTCCAGAGGGGTCTTGTCGGGTGCGCGATCTATGTGGGGTGGACATCAGGGTTTTCATGTTGTGCTCCCGTCCTTCGCGGCTTTGTGTCCGCTGACGGCCTGGGCGGTGCGCTGGAACGCGGCATGCGAACGTTCGTGGGTCCGCTGCGCGACGGCGACGTAGAGGAGGTCGAGGACGACCAGCTGGGGGTGGCGCGCGGAGAGCGCGTCGGGCCGGAAGGTGGTCGCCTGGGTGGCGGTGAGCAGCACGATGTCGGCCAGCTCGGCCAGCGGCGAGCGCGGGAAGCTGGTCAGGGCGATCGTGGTGGCGCCGTGGCTGCCGGCCTCGGCCAGCAGCTCGATGGTCTCGCCGGTCTCGCCCGAGTGCGAGATGCCCAGCGCGACGTCGCCCGCTCGGGACAGCGCGGCGCTGGCCAGGCCGTTGTGCACGTCGGTCCAGGCCCAGGCCGGCACCCCGATGCGGTGCAGGCTGAACTGCATCTCCTCGCCGACCAGGGCACTGCCGCTGGCGCCGAAGATGTTCACCCGGGTGGCCGCGGCGATCGCGCCGGCGGCCCGCTCGACCTCGGCCAGGTCGAGGAGCTCGGCGGTGTTGTGCATGGCGCGGGTGTCGGACGCCATGATCTGCCCGAGGACGCGTTCCAGCGGATCGCCCGGCTGGATCTCGCGTCCGATGTCGACGGTCCAGCCCGCCGACCGGGCCCGGCCGGTCTCCGCGGCGATGCCCAGGCGCAGGTCGGCGTACCCGTCGAAGCCCAGGGCCCGGCAGAACCGGGTGACCGTGGCCGGCGAGGTGCCGCTGCGCTCGGCGAGCTCGACGATGGTGGCCCGGGAGGCGGCGGCCGGGTCGGTGAGGACCTGCTCGGCGACTCGCTGGAGGGCGCCGGTGAACTCCGGGAGAAGGGTCCGGACGCGAACCAGCACGCCGTCCGAGCCGTTCAGACTCGGGGCCTTGACGACCGTGGCCGCTGCCACGCCGTCAACCGCCGGCTCGACCATGGGGCCGCCCTTCAGGAAGGAGTGTTAACTGTCGCGGTAAAAGTTCTTACTAACCACCCCTCCGAGTCAAGAGTTTGGTTCAAGTTTTCAAACCGTTACCTGATCAATGGGCATGAATACGCGGCCGATTCGACCGGTTTTGGGATAGGCCGAACGCCCGATCGGCCGCGAGCCGATCGGGTGAAATGGGTAGGAGTGTTTACCGTGCGGTGTCGCGGATGGCCTGCGCGAACACCTCGGAGCGGTGCTCGAAGTTGCGGTACCGGCCGTAACTCGGCGCGGCCGGCGACAACAGCACCACGCCGCCCTCCGGCGTCAGCTTGCGGGCCAGGCTCACCGCCGCCGGCAGGTCCTCGGCCACCTCGGTGCGGACAGCGGGCAGACCGGCCAGCTCGGCCACGATGCGCTCGCCGCTGTCCGGAATGCCGATCACGGTCAGCTCGAGGTCACGGACGTGCTCACGCAGCGGGCCGTAGTCGAGGCCCCGGTCGGTGCCGCCGACCAGCACGGTCAACGGCCGGCCCTGGTACGCGTCGATCGCGTGCATGGCCGAGTAGGGGCTGGTGGACAGCGTGTCGTCGACGAACGTCAGGCCGGACGGGTCCTCGATCTCGGCCAGCCGGTGCGGCAGCCCCTCGTACGACCGGACCGCGGCGGCGACCTCCGGGGCGTACACGTCGACACCTATGCCGTCCAGCACCGCGAGGGCGACGCAGAGATTGCGCCCGTTGTGCACGCCGCGCAGCTTGAAGTCGGCACGCGGGAAGAGCGGGTCGTCGCTGCACCACACCTGACCGTCGCCCTCGACCCGGAACCGGGAGTCACCGGCGCCGGCCGGGACCGGGGCGAACCCGTTCGCGTCGGTCACACCGGAAACCTCGCGCATCAGCCGCTCGTCGGCGGCGTTGACAACGATCAATTCCGGACTGTGGGCCAGGATGTTGAGCTTGTCGCGATAATATTCGCGCTCGCCGCCGTGCGCGTCCAGATGCTCGGGGAAGAGCGAGGTGACCACCGCCACCCGGGGCGAGTCGGCCAGGTCGGCGCACTGGTAGCTGGACAGTTCGAGCACGTAGAGCTCGGCCGGCGGCAGGTCGAGCAGCGGGACGCCGATGTTGCCGCCGAAGACGTTGGGCCGGCCGGCCGCCGCCAGCAGGTGGCCGAGCAGGCTGGACGTGGTGCTCTTGCCCTTGGAGCCGGTCACGCCCACGGTGCGGCCGGCGTGCTCGGCCATCCACAGCGCGCTGCCGCCGGTGATCGCGACGCCGCGGCCACGCAGCTCGGCCATCCACGGGTGGGTCTGCGGCACGCCGGGCGACCGCACCACCACATCGGCCGCCACCAGGGCGCCGAACGCGTGGTCACCGCCGGCCAGCGGCGCCAGCGCGGCCAGCTCGCCCTCCCACGGGATGGACAGGAAGTTGGCGCTGTCGTCCACCGCGAGCAGCCGGGACGGACCGTGCTGGGCGATCGCGGTCACCGCGGCCCGGCCCTCCCGGCCCGTACCCCAGACCGCCACCGACCGACCCTTCAGCTCCGCGAGACGCATGCGCATTAGTATTGCCGCCGGTCCGACGACGGGAGAACGCGGGTGGCTCAGGAATACACGGCGCTGCGGATGACGACGCGCTCGTTCGACGCCGCGACCGGCGTGGTCAAGCTCGGCTACCTGCTCGACGGGCCGGCCCCCGAGACCTTCACCGAGACGGTCACGCTGCCGGTGGGCACCGCCGACACCCAGACCTTGATGCGTACGCTCGAACTGCTGCACGTGGTCGCCGGAGTCAGCTACTACAAGGTCGGCGCCCCGCCCCTGGTCGTCACCGAGGATGCGTTCGGGCCCGCCGCGCGGGCCTTCTTCGATGCCGTCTACACCCACGGGCTGGCCGAGTACGCCTACCGGAACCAGCTGCCGCACGTGCTGGACCTGCACGTTTCGACCGCCGGCGACCCGACGCCGGTGAGCGAGACGGACAATTCGGACGGCAGGCCGCTGAGCGCGGTCGGCGGGGGCAAGGACTCGATCGTCACGCTGGAGATCCTGCGCGCGGCCGGCTTCGACCCGGTCCCGTTCTCGGTCAACCCCAACCCGGTCATCGTCAGCGTCAACGAGGCCTCCGGGCTGCCCGCGCTGGCCGCGCGGCGGCAGCTCGACCCGCGGTTGTTCGAGCTCAACAACGCCGGCGCCCGCAACGGCCACATCCCGGTCACCGCGATCAACTCGCTCATCGCGATCGCTACCGCGGCGTGGCACGGGCTCGGCCCGGTGGCGATGTCCAACGAGCGCTCGGCCAGTGACCCCAACCTGATCTGGAACGGACACGAGGTCAACCATCAGTGGTCCAAGGGGGAGGCTGCGGAAGGCTTGCTGCGGGCGGCCGTACGCGAGCACGTGGGTTTGACCGAGCCCTACTTCTCGTTCCTGCGGCCGCTGTCCGAACTGCGGATCGCCCAGCTGTTCGCCGCCCACACCCGCTACGACGACGTGGTGACCAGCTGCAACCAGGCGTTCAAGCTGCACGACCGGACCGAACGCTGGTGCGGGAACTGCCCCAAGTGCCGGTTCGTCTTCCTGGCCATGGCGCCGTTCATGCCGCACGAACGGCTGGTCCACATCTTCGGCCACGACCTGTTCGCCGACCCGGCCCAGCTGCCCGGCTACCGTGAACTGCTCGGACTGGACGCGCACAAGCCGTTCGAGTGCGTCGGCGAGGTCGAGGAATCGGTGGTCGCCCTCTCCATGATCGACGAGCACTCACCGGTCGTCGACGCCCTGCGCGCCGAGATCCCCGAGGAGGGCTGGAAGACCGCGCTGGCCGATCGGGACGACGTTCTCGCCCCGGCCAAGATCGGCTCTCTGCCGGAGCGTTACGCCTCGGTTCTGGCCGACGCCCTCAGATAGTTCGACAGGAATGACAACTCGTCGGCGGCGAGCTCGACGTCCCGGGACACCGCGCGGGTCGAATGCCCGACACCCACCTCACGGCGGATCAGGATCGGGGCCTCGCCCGTCGTGTCCCGCTGCAGCAGCGCGCACATCTTGCGGGCGTGCATCGTGTCCACCCGGGTGTCGCCCTCGAACACGGTGAACAGCACCGCCGGGTACGCCGTGCCCGGGCGCACGTTGTGGTACGGCGAATACGCCCGCAGCCACCGGAACTCCGCCGGCTCGGCCACCGTCCCGTACTCACCGTTCCAGTACTCGCCCAGCCCGAACCGCTCGTACCGCAGCATGTCCAGCAGCGGCGCCGAACAGACGGCCGCGCTCCACTTCGCCGGGTGTTGCGTGACCGCGGCGCCGACCAGCAGACCGCCGTTCGACCCACCTCGGATGCCCAGCATCGACCGGGTCGTCACGCCCTGCCCGACCAGCCAGTCCGAGGCGGCCGCGAAGTCGTCGAACACGTTCTGCTTGTGCTCACGCATGCCGGCCCGGTGCCACTCCTCACCCTCCTCGCTGCCGCCGCGCAGGTTCGCCACCGCGTACACCCCGCCCCGGGCCACCCACGCCTGGATCGACGGAGAGTAACCGGGCGTGATCGAGATGTTGAAGCCGCCGTAGCCGTAGAGGACCGTCGGGCGCGGCGTCGACAGGTCGGCGCCGGCCGGGGCGATCACGAACATGTGCACCGGGGTGCCGTCGTACGACGTGTACACGACCTGGCGGGTGGTCACCGCCGTGTCCGGGGTGCCGGGCGGACGCGCGTACACCTCGGAAGTGCCATTGGCGGCGTCGGCGTGCAACACGTAGGCCGGAGTGGTGAAGTCGGTCCAGCCCACCCACACGTCGGTGCCGGTGGCGCGGCGGGTCAGCGTGGTCACCGTACCCGGGCCGGGAAGATCCAACCGGCGTAGCTCGCGGCCGGAACCGAGATCGTGAACCGCGACCTCGCTGACCGCGTGCCGCGAACGCACCGCGACGATCAGCCCCGCACCGGCCAGCACCTGGGCGTCGACCAGCACCGCCTCCGGATCCTCGGGCAGCGCCTCCACCCGCTCCCCGTCGGCCCAGCGCAGCAGCCGCCAGCGCGGCGCGTCCAGATTGGTCAGCAGCCACAGGTCGCCCGCGGCGTCGAAATACGGCCTGGAGATCGCGTCCTCACCCAGGCTGACCGGCGTCAACATGCCGTCGCCGGGCACACCCAGCCACACGTCGTTGCGGGCGTCCGTGCCCCGGAACGCCGACACGGACAGCCAGCGGCCGTCATCCGAGGTGGACACGGCCAGATTGGTGGCCCGCGGCAGCCCGTCACCGAACACCAGCTCGTCCGACTCCGGATCGTGGCCCAGCTCGTGCCGGTACAGCCGCTGCCGCAGCCAGCGCTCCTCGTCGGCCTCGTCGATGGTCAGATAGCGCGGGTAGTAGAAGCTGCGGCCGCCCGGCAGCCAGGCGATCGACGGATGCCGGGTACGCCCGATCGGACCGTCCACGATGTCACCGGTGGTCACGTCCAGCACCCGGATCGTCGCCCACTCGGTGCCGCTCTCGCTCAACGCGTACGCCAGCAGATCGCCCTGGATGGACGGCGACCACGAGTCCAGCACCGTACGGCCGGTCGGGTCGATCGCGCCCGGGTCGACCAGCACGCGCTCCTCCCCCGACGGCTCGGTGACAAGCAGCACCGCGTGGTCCTGGCCCGGGTCCCGGCGGGTCGAGAACGACCGTTCCCCCCGCCACACCGGCGCCCCGATCGCACCCACCCGGAAGAGTTTCTCCAGGCCGGCGGCCCAGTCACCGCGGTCGGCCCAGCCGTCACGGGCGGCCGCGAACCGCAGATCCTGCCCGGCCGACCAGGCCTCCGTCTCAGGATCCTCGGCGTTCTCGAGCCGGCGGAACGGGTCTTCGATCGGCTCACCGTGGATCTCCTCGACGGTCAAATCAACCCTCCGGGGCGTCGTGGTGGATGCGCTCGGGAGCCACTCCGAGCAGCTGCAGCGCGGCGCTGGTGGCGGCCAGCATCACCGGCGGCCCGGCCAGGAAGACATCCGCCTCCGACCATTCCCCGTACGCCGCTATCGCATCCGTCACCAGGCCCGAAGCGTACTGACCCGGGTCACCCTCGGAAACGACGGGAACGACGGTCGCCCTCCGGCATGCGCGGGCGATCCGGGCGATGTCCTCCATGTCGTAGAGCTCGTCGAGGTCGCGTACGCCCCAGAACAGCACCGCCGACCGCGGGTCACCGGTCGCGGCCAGCTCGCCCAGCATCGCCTTCAGCGGCGCCACGCCGGTGTCCCCGGCCACCAGCAGCAGGTCCCGTTGCCCCGGCGGCACGCCCATGCCGCCCTCGGCCCGGGTGAACCGCACCCGGTCGCCCTCGCCGGTCCGGTAGACCAGCGTGCCCGAGACGCCGGCCTCGGTCTTCGCCCGCACGTGCAACTCGATGATGTTCCCCCGCCCGGCCAGTGAATACGGCCGCCACACCCCCGGCACACCGTCCACCTCGATCCGGGCATACTGCCCCGGCCGCCACGGCATCGGCAGGTAGGGCCGGATCCGCACCACGGCCAGATCGGGCCGGCGCCGCTCGTGCGACACCACCTCGGCCAGCCACGTCACCGGCTGATAGCGGGCCATCTCGGCGCCGTGCGCCACCCACTCGTGCACGTGCTGCCAGGTGCTGCGCCACGCCTGGTCGAAGTCCTGCCGCCAGCCGTTCGCGGTCATCCCCTGCCGCATCGCCTCGGCCAGCGCGGCCCCCACCAGTTGCAACTGGCCCGGCTGGATCCCGCACTCGGCCAGCGCCCCGCCCAGCTGCACACAACCGGCCACCAGCACCGGCGGATCGTCGAGGTTGTGCACCAGCCAGGCGAGCGCCTGAGCCAGCTGCTCACGCTGGGTCAACGGGGTGCCCGGGAGCGTCGCCGTCAGCTGCGGCTGGGCCAGCAGAAGCGCCGCCCGCAGCCTGGTCGCCACCTCCTCGGTGCCGCCGGCCAGGCTCAGACTGTTACTGAGCAGGCGTTGCACTTCCTTGAGGGCAGCGTCGTCGGCCGGGTCCATGCCGTCGCCGGCCCCGGCCGGTGGGTGGGTTCCGCCGATCTTGGGTACGCCGGGCAGCGGCATCACCACCGGGCCGGCCGGGTCGGGATACTGGCCCGGCACCGGACGGCCGACCGCGGACAGGCCCGGCACGGGGTCGACCGAGATCGGGCCGCTGGAGACGTTCGAGCCGTGGCCGGGGTGCGGGATCGGAACGCTGCCGCCCTGGACCGGGCGGACGGACGACGTCGCCCACGGGATCGGGACGCTCTCATCTTCAGGGGCCGGGGTTACGGTGCCGCCGGGCCATACCGCTCTCCCGGGCGCGCCTGGCCCATTGGGCGCGCCTGGCCCATTGGGCGCGCCTGGCCCATTGGGCGCGCCTGGTGCGTTGGGCGCGCCTGGTCCGGCCGGCGCTGTTGATCCGTTCGGCGCGCCCGGAGGTCCTGGCCTGACCGGCCATGGGTTGGGCTGGGCGCTGCTGGGTGGGTGCGGGGTCTGGGGCACAAGGGATCCGGGGTTGGTGGCGCCGGGGCCGGGCACGGTGGTGGGGTTCCCTCCGGTCCAGGGGGTGGGGGGTGGCGTTCCAGGTTGCGCCGGGCCCGAGCGCGGGGCGTACGAGCTGGTGGCAGTCTCGCCTGTCGCGCTGGGCGGGAGTATCGCGTGACCGGGCGCGACGGGCGAAACACCCTGACCACCCGGCGGCGATGGGATCGGAAGGAGTCGCGCCGGCACGCCGGGGAGGTTAGCGCCACCGGCCGGGGGGCCGGCTGCCGGCGGCTGCGCTCCGGGCGTCGGCGTCCAACCGGGCGGCGTCGTTCCACCCGGCGTCGTTCCACCCGGCGTCGTTCCACCCGGCGTCGTTCCACCCGGCGGCACCGTCTCGCCCGGCGGCAAAGTTCCACCCGGCGGCAAAGTTCGACCCGGCGGTACCGCTCCATCCGGCGGCACGGTCGCGCCGGGCGGCACGGTCGCGCCGGGCGGCATCGTCCAACCTGGCGGCATCGTCCAACCTGGGGGCACCGACCCGCCTGGGGGCACCGACCCGCCTGGCGGCACCGGGCCGGGCGTCGGCGCGGTTGGCGCACTCGGGCCCGGTGGCGGCGGCGTGGGATGGGCGGTTGGTGGGATGAAGGGCCGGCGGGGGCCTTCCGGATTGACCGAGGCCCGGGCGCCGTGCTGGGTGACCGATGGTTGGGCGGCGGCCGCTCGCGCCGGGTCGTCAGCCTGCTGGGGATCGCGCAGCGGGTTGACCGAACGGCGGGCCGCCGCGGGGTGGGCGGGCATCTCATCCACCGGCTCGCTGGTGGGCTGGGCGAAAGGATCCGGGTTGGCCGGACGGGTCGCGGCCGGGCCGGCGGGCAGGCTGCGGCGGGTGGCCGACGGCAGCGCGGCGGGCGGCGGGCCCGCGGGCATCGGGGTGGCGTGGTGCCCATAACCGCGTACAGCGGGATTGACCAGGGGAAAGCCGTCCGCAGCACCGGAGTGCCCGGACCCGGCGGTGGGATGCCCCGGTGCGGCAGAGGGGTGTCCAGCGGCAGAGGGGTTACCAGAAGCGGCGGGGTAGCCAGGGGCGGCGGACTGACCAGGGCCGGGAGCCGGGTGGCCAGGAGCGGCGGCGGGGTGGCCCGGGCCGGGAGCCGGGTGGTCGGGGTCGGTGGGCGGCGCGCCGAGGGCGGCCTCGACGTCGGCGGCGCCGGCCGCGGCGGCCTCGGGATGGGCCGCGCGGAGGCGGATGGCCCGGAGCAGGGCCACCAGATGCGGGTCGGAGCCGGACGACACGTGTACACCCCCGGGCGGCCGGAATACGCGAACAGTACAACCGTACTGCCGTGGTGGGCACGGCGTCCGCTACCCGGACAGAGCGGCGGCCATGCGGGCGGTCGCCTCGTCGAGCACATGGGCACCCGTACCGAAATTGAGCCGCACGTGCCCCAGCCCAGCCGCACCGAAACGCAGGCCGGGCTCCACGCCGACGCGGGCGCGGTCCAGGAAGAGGCCCTGCGGATCGTCGTCGCCCAGCTTGCGGCAGTCGAGCCAGGCCAGGTAGGTGGCCTGCGGCGGATGCCAGGAAATGGCGGGCAGCCGGTCGCGCAGCAGCCGGCCGAGCTGGGCGCGGCGGGCGTCGAGGGTGTACAGCAACTGGTCGAGCCACGGGCCGCCGTCGCGGAAGGCGGCGATGGACGCGATGACACCGAGGTGGCCGGTGCGCCAGCGGGCGTCGGGTGGGAAGGACGCGACGGCGGCGGCCATCCGGGCCGAGGCGGTCACCACGGCGGCGCACTTCAGGCCGGCCAGGTTGAAGGCCTTGCTCGCGGAGACGACGGCCACGGCCACGTCGGCCGCGCCGGGCAGCGACAGGATCGGGGTGTACGCCGCCCCGGGCAGCACCAGCGGGGCGTGGATCTCGTCGCTGACGATGACCACCCGATAGCGTTCGGCCAGCCGGATCAGCGCGGTCAGCTCGTCGGCCGTGTGCACCCGGCCGACCGGATTGTGGGGGTTGCTGAGCACGTACACCGCTGGATGTCGAGCGAACGCCGCCTCGATCGCGGCCAGGTCGAGCCGGTAGCCGGACTCCCCCAGGCGCAGCGGAACCTCGATGTTGCGGACGCCCGCCTCGGGTGACCAGTCGAAGAACGGCGGATAGATCGGCGGGCTGATCGCGACCACGTCGCCGGGCCGGGTGAACACCCGCAGCAACTCGACCACGCCGACGCCGACGTCGGTGATCGCGGTGACGCCGGCCGGATCGACCTGCCAGCCCCAGCGTGCGGCGGCGAACCCGGCATAGGCTTCGCCCAGTTCCGGCTCGGCCGACGAATAGCCGACGTCGGACGCGTCGACCGCCTCCCGCAGCGCGGCCAGCACCGGCGGCGCCAGCGCGAAATCCGTCTCGGCCACGTGCATCGGGATCACCCCGGCCGGGAACCGCCGCCACTTGGCCGAGCGGCGCTGGGCCAGTTCGGACAGGGACGCGACCGCCAACTCATCGACCATGACCTCATTGTGACCGGGATCGGGCCGCCCAAACGAGCGCTTCCTCCTCGTACGCAGAACCTGCTCTGCACACCACGAGGAAGCGCCTCCTCCTCGTACGCAGAACCTGCTCTGCACACCACGAGGAAGCGCCTCCTCCTCGTACGCAGAACCTGCTCTGCGCACCAGGAGGGAGCGCGCCAGGTCAGCGGCGGGCGGCGGGCGGGTGCCGCGATTGGAGGCAAGATGGAGCGGCGAGGAGCGCCCCGCCATGAATCGCTCCTGGTCAGAGGCCGGCGGCGAGGCGGTAGACGACCGAGGGGAAAGCGCCGTCGGCGAAGTCGAGGGACGGGTCGTGGGTCATGCCGAGGCGGGTCATCACGGCTCGGGAGCGGTGGTTGCCGGCGGCGGCGATGGCGACGATCTCGGGTAGGCGCAGGGTGTCGAAGCCGTACGAAAGGCAGGCTCGGGCGGCTTCCGTCGCATACCCGGAACCCCACATCTCGCGGGCCAGCCGCCAGCCGATCTCGACGCCCTCGACCGGGCCCCCGGGATCGACCGGGTCGAGGCCGGCGAAGCCGGCGAGCGTGCCCGACGACGCCACCTCGACCGCCCACCAGCCCCAGCCCCGCGTATCGATGTCGGCCGCGAACCGAGCCATCGACGCGGCGCTGTGCTCGCGGGTGAGCGGGCCGCCGAGGAACTCGCGGACCAGCGGGTCGGCGTTCATCGCGGCCCAGGCGTCCAGGTCGTCGTCGCGCCACTGCCGCAGGATGAGACGGTCGGTCCGCAGGGTGGTCACGCGATCCCCTCGCCGCGACCGCGGAGGAAGGGCGGGCAGGTCATGCGACCTGCCCGCGGAGAAAGGGCGGGTGGGTCATGCGATCTCCTGATCGTCGCGGCCCAGTTCCCAGAAGGCGACGGCCGCGGCGGCGGCCACGTTGAGCGAATCGACGTTGCGGCGCATCGGGATCTTGACGGGTACGTCGCTCGCGGCCAGGGCCGTGCGGGACAGGCCGGGGCCCTCGGCGCCGAGCAGCAGCGCGGCTCGGGCCCGCTGGGCGGTGGTGAGCTGGTGCAAGGGGGTCGCCGCGGGGTCGGGGGTCATTGCCAGCACGGTGAAACCAGCCTCGCGGACCTGGCCCAGGCCGTCCGGCCACGGTTCAAGAGTGGCGTACGGGATGGCGAAGACCTCGCCCATCGACACCCGGACCGCCCGGCGGTAGAGGGGGTCGGCGCAGGTCGGCGAGAGCAGCACCGCGTCGACGCCAAGCGCGGCCGCGTCGCGGAACACCGCCCCGATGTTGGTGTGGTTGTTGACGTCCTCCAGCACCGCCAGGCGCCGGGCCGAGGCGATCAGTTCGTCCGCCGTACGCAGCGGAAGCCGGTGGAACGAGGCGAGCACCCCGCGGTGGACGTGGAAGCCGGTGGCCTGTTCCAGCACGGCCGGCGCGGCGGCGTAGATCGGGGCGTCGCCGGGCAGGTCGGCGAGCTGGCCGATCCGCTTGGCGTCGATCAGGTAGGAGCGGGGACGGTAGCCCGCCCGCAGCGCCCGGCGCAGCACCAGTTCACCCTCGGCGATGAAGAGGCCGTGCGGCGGCTCCCACCTGGTGCGCAGTTCGAGGTCGGTGAGGGCGCGGTAGTCGCCGAGGCGGTCGTCGGCGGGGTCGGTGATCTCGTGTACGTCGGGCACGGGTCAGTCGACGCGGTAGCTCAGGTGGGTGGCGTGGGCGGAGTGGCGTACCCGGAACTGCCGGAGGGTCCGGGGTGAGCCGCCGTCGAAAAGTGGGGTGCCGCCGCCGAGGATGACGGGGGCCAGGTGCAGGTGGAGTTCGTCGAGCAGGCCGAGTTCGAGGGCGCCGCGTACGGTGCGGCCGCCGCCCATGATCACCACGTGGCGGTCGTCGGCCATCGCGGTGGCCTTGGCGACGGCGCTGCCGATGCCGTCGGCCACGAAGGTGAACCGGTCGGCCGGCAGGCGCATCCTTTCCGGCGGGGTGCGGGTCACCACCAGCACCGGCTGGAGGCCGACCTCGCCGGCGCCGTAGCCCACCTCGTCGTTCCAGCCGCCGGGGCTGTCGATGAGGTCGAACAGGGTCCGGCCCATGACGATGACGCCGGTGGCGCCGGTGCCCTCGCTCAGCACCGCCTGGTCGACCGCGTCGTTCGAGAACGCCCACGTGTGCAGGCCCTCGCCGCCGTCGCCGAGCCCGTTCGCGAGCCCGGGATGGGGGCCGGTCACGTACCCGTCGAGCGAGATGGAGATGTCCGCGATGACCTTCGGCATGCCTGCGAGCATGCCATGCGCGGGCGACGGCAAATGCTCCGTGGTCGCCCCGAGCGGCATCCGCCACGCGAACACCGCCCAGGCCCAGGCGCATGCTACGGGCGGCGGGGCTGTCGCTGGGCGTTACGCGGGTGGGATGAGGCGGTTGCCGGTCCAGGCCAGGCCCATGCCGGCGGCCAGGAGCAGGAGGGCGCCGATGGTCGGGAAGGGCTGGATCGCGTACGAGCCGGCACCGATCGACACCGCGGCCAGCATCAGCAGCACCCCGTCGGCTGGGTTGACCAGGCGGCTGCGGAAGACCGCCCAGCCCTGCAGCAGCCAGCCGGCGCCGAGGACGGCGGCGCCGGCGACCGCCGCGGTGTGCACCTGGTCGCCGGCGAGCGGGCTGCCGTCGGGGGCCACGCCGGCCGGCAGGGCTGAGACGGGCAGCAGGACAGTGGCGCCGGCCAGGCCGATGAGCAGGCCGGCGACGGCGGGGCGGCGGGTACGGGCGCCGGCCAGCAACGCGGCCAGGGCGATCATCGCGATCGTCGAGCACCAGCCGGCGGCGAGCCGGACGACGAGCGGGCCGGGCGGGGTGGCCACGCCGAGCCCGGACCAGCCGAGCAGCAGCGCGCTCATCGGCAGCGCCCACAAGGCGACCCGGGCGTAGCGGCGGACCGACCAGATCCACACCGCCTCGCGTACCGGCAGAAGGTGATCGTCGTCGGTGCTGACCGGGCGGGCCGCGCCCACCCAGGCGGGCGCCACGCGCAGCGGGCGTCCACTCGCGGTCTGGCGCTGGCTGATGCTCATGGCGGCGTCCCTCGCTCGGGTCACGGCCGAGCGGCTGGGGGGCACCGTCGGTGGGTCCTCTGCGGACAGAATCGCAGAGGATCGCCCGGCTCCGATGTGAAACCGCCGAAACGGGACAGATGTTTCGGCTGGGGCGGCCGGTGTGGCCGCCCCAGCCATGCGATCAGGCGCGTTCCTGCTGCTGCACGCCGTTGTAGTCGGCGCCGCCGAGGGCCGCCGACGGCGGAACCGGGTCGGGGGCGGGCAGGCCCTTGGGCGCGTTGTCGCCGGAGACCTGGGCCTCCGCCTGACGCACCTGGGCGTTGACCGCCTCGGCCTCGGCCGCCGCGGCCTGCGCCGCCTCGACCGCTTCCCGTTCGACCGCGCCGGCGTCGACCGCCTCGGTCGGCTTGTCGCCGGCCATGTTGGCCAGGCCGCCCAGCGCGCCGCCGATGCCGTCGAGAGCCTTGCTCAGCTCGGTCGGCACGATCCAGACCTTGTTGGCCGTGCCGTTGGCGATCTGCGGCAGGGCCTGCAGGTATTGGTAGGCCAGGACCTTCTGCGACGGGTTGGCGGTGTGGATCGCGTCGAAGACGGTACGGATGGCCTTGGCCTGGCCCTCGGCTTGGAGGATCCGGGCCTGCCGGTCACCGTCGGCCCGGAGCACCTGCGACTGCTTCTCACCCTCGGCGGTCAGGATCGCCGCCTGCTTGTGACCCTCGGCGTTCAGGATCGTCGCGCGACGCTCCCGCTCGGCGCGCATCTGCTTCTCCATCGAGTCGCGGATGCTCGGCGGCGGCTCGATCGCCTTGATCTCCACCCGGGTCACCTTGATGCCCCAGCGGCCGGTGGTCTCGTCGAGCACGCTCGACAGGTGGCGGTTGATCTCCTCGCGGCTGGTCAGGGCACGCTCCAGGTCGAGCGAGCCGATGACGTTGCGCAGGGTGGTGACGGTGAGCTGCTCGATGGCCTGGAGGAAATTGCTGATCTCGTACGTGGCCCGGACCGGGTCGACCACCTTGAAGTAGAGGACCGTGT
The DNA here is from genome assembly GCF_043197135.1 of Actinoplanes sp. NPDC049265. NCBI lineage: Bacteria > Bacillati > Actinomycetota > Actinomycetes > Micromonosporales > Micromonosporaceae > Actinoplanes > Actinoplanes sp. NPDC049265. Next base: position 183,861 of record NZ_JBICSP010000007.1, read on the forward strand.
CGATCGAGACCACCAGGTTGTCCGACGTGATGACCGGCTGCGGCGGGAAGCTGACGACCTGCTCGCGCATGTCCACCTTGGTGCGGACAGCGTCGACGAACGGCACCAGCAGATTGAGCCCCGGCGCCAGGGTCCGCTTGTACTTGCCCAGCCGCTCGACCACGTCCATCCGCTGCTGCGGGACGATCCGCACCGACCGGACGAGCGTGATGACGGCGAACAACGCGATGATGAAAATGAGAATGCCGACGACAGCGTCCATAGCGCCTCTCAGATCTCTGGCATGTCATCGCGCCACACGATGGCTGTGGCGCCGTTGACCTTGACCACCCGGACCCGCTGGCCGGGCTGGTATTTCTCGGTGTGGTCCATGACGCGGGCCTGCCACAGCTCGCCGTCGATCTTGACCAGACCGTGCTCGGTGCCGACCTCTTCGAGCACCGTCGCGCGGGCGCCCTCCAGGGCCTGGACCCCGAACTGCGTCTCGCCCGGCTCCAGTTCGTCGCGCTGGTGCCGCACGATGATCGGCCGGATCGCCCCGACGGTCAGGGCCGAGACGACGGCGAAGACGATCGCCTGGACGAGTAGGGGTGCCCCGAGCGCCGCCGCGCCCGCGGCGGCCAGGGCACCCACCGCGAAGAAGATGATCAGGAAGGTGGCCGTGAAGGCCTCACCGATCGCCAGAGCGACCGCGAGCACCACCCACAGCACCGCGTCCATACCTGAATCGTGACACGTCTACGCACGTATCGCGCATCCACCGCACGCCCGAAGACGCACACGTCCGCGGCGGCGGCCGGCCCGCCCGGGCGAGTCGGTAACCGCGTAGCCAGATCGCCCCCACGCAGTTAGACATGGAAGTTCCCCACCGAAAGGACTCCCGTGGACCTGCTGCCGGAATCCGTGCGCCGCGTCACCGAGATCACCGCTCAGGCACAGGCCACCGGCCGGGTCCCGTCAGTGGCGCTGGGCGTGCTCCGGGACCGCGCGGTACTGCACCTGGCGGCGGCCGGCGAGCACCCGCGCCCCGACCCCAAGACGCAGTACCGCCTCGGCTCGATCACCAAGACGTTCACCGCGACGGTGGTCATGCAGCTGCGCGACGAGGGGTTCTTTTCGCTCGACGACCTGCTCTACCGGCACCTGCCCGGCACCCCGGTCGGCGGGATCACCCTGCGGCAGCTGCTCGGGCACGTCTCCGGCCGGCAGCGCGAACCCGACGGCCGGTGGTGGGAGCGGACCGACGGCGGCGACGTAGGCCAGCTGCTGGCCGGCCTGGTGCCGGAGAAGCTGTCCGGCCGGCCGTACCGGGCGTTTCACTACTCCAACCTGGCGTACGGGCTGCTCGGCGCCGTCCTCGAGCGGGTCACCGGCGAGTCGTGGGGCACGCTGGTCGGCCGGCGGGTGCTCGACCCGCTGGGGATGAAGCGGACCACGTACGCTCCGGTCGAGCCGTTCGCCCGCGGTTACGTGGTCGACCCGGCCTACGGCACGCTGCACGAGGAGCCGCGAGCCGACGCGGGCGCCATGGCGCCGGCCGGGCAGTTGTGGTCCACGGTCACCGACATGGCCAAGTGGGCGGCGTTCCTGGCCGACCCGGCGCCGGCGGTGCTGGCCCGCGAGACCGTCGACGAGATGTGTGCGCCGGTCACCATCTACGACCTGGAGTCGTGGACCGGCGGCCACGGGCTGGGACCGGAGCTCTACCGGGTCGGCGAACGGGTCTACGTCGGGCACGGCGGCTCGATGCCCGGCTACGTCGCCACCCTCGCGGTGCACCGGCGCAGCCGGCTCGGGGTGATCGCGTTCGCCAACGCGTACGGGCTGACCGGCACATCCATCCAGGACGTGGCCCTGGACGCGCTGACCGCGGTGCTGGACACGGAGCCCCCGGTCACCGAACCGTGGCGCCCGGCGGCACCGCCCGCCCGTGAGACGGCCGAGTTGTGCGGGCGGTGGTGGTGGATCGGCCGCGAGCACGAGATCACCGCGGACGGCGAGGACATCGTGGTGGAGGGCCTGGCCAAGCCGCGCGAGGAGCCGTGGCGGTTCGTACGCGAGGGCGGCGACCGCTGGCGCGGGGTGAGCGGCGATCAGCTGGGCGAGGTGCTGCAGGTGATCCGGGCGGTCGACGGAGCGGTCGAGGCGCTGGACATCGCGACCTTCGTGTTCAAGCGGGATCCGGCCCACTTGGCGTAGGGCGCGCGCCGGCGGTTCGCGGGGGCGTCAGGGCGCGGGGGTGTGTGCGAGCCACGGGGCCAGGGCGGCCTCGACGGCGCGGCGGATGGACTCCTGGTCGGCGGGCGTCTGGGGGTCGCGCAGGAGGACGTAGAGGGCTCCGCCCACCGCGCCGGCGAAAGCGCCGGTCAGGGCGGCGGCGTTCAATTCGTCGAGGTCGTCGGGGAAGGCCTCGGCGAGGCGGCGGGCGATCTCCATCTGGGCCTCGCAATAGACCTGCAGGGCGCGGCCGCGGACCGACGGGACCTCGCGGATCAGCCGGTTGCGCAGCTCGGCCAGGCCCTCGACCAGGTCGCCCTCGTCGTCGGCGCGCTCCCAGGCGCGCAGCAGGATCTCGGCCGGGCGGTCGCCGGGGCGGCGGGACTCGATGGCCTCGATTGCCGCCCGCAGCCGCGGATCGGTCTCGGGGAAGAGCAGTTCCTCCTTGGTGGCGAAGTAGCTGAAGAACGTGCGCGTGCCGATCTCGGCGGCGGCGGCGATGTCGGCGATCGTGGTCCGCTCGTAACCGTGCCGCTCGAAGAGGTCGCTGGCCGCGGCGACCAGGGCATGCCGGGTGCGGGCGCGCTTACGGTCGCGGACGCTCATGGGCACAGACTATCGCCGTACGCCCGGAATGGCAGTGAATGCATTTCGGCACTCGTTGCAATTCTGCACTGAGTGCGACTACGGTGGCCGGCATGACACCTCAGAAAGTGCTGATCGTGGGGGCGGGGGTCGCGGGGCCGGCGCTGGCCTACTGGCTGACCCGGCACGGCTTCCGGACGACGGTGGTGGAACGGGCCAGTGACCTGCGCTCGAGCGGCAACCCAATCGACGTCAAGGGTCCGGCCGTGCCGGTCGCCGAGCGGATGGGCCTGATGCCGAAACTCCGCGGCCTGGCCACCCGCGCCACCGCGATCACCCTGCTCCACCCGGACGGCCGGGCGTTCGCCCGCACAGCCCTCCCGACCGGCGACGCGGCCGGTGTCGAGCTGGCCCGCTCCGACCTGTCCTCGGCCCTCTACGAGACCGCGCGGGACGACGCCGAGTTCGTCTTCGGCGACAGCGTCACCCGGATGCACCAGGACCCGGACGGTGTCGAGGTCACCTTCGGCCGGTCCGCGCCGCGCCGGTTCGACCTGGTCGTGGGGGCCGACGGCATGCACTCGACCACGCGGCGTCTGGTCTTCGGGCCGGAGACGGAGTTCGCCACCGACCTGGGCATGTACGTCGCGACCGTGCCGCTGCCACCGGAGGCCGTCGACCTGCCGCACGACATGGTGCTGCACAACACGCCGGGCCGGCTGCTGGCCATCCACCCCGGGCGGGACAACCCGCTCGCCCTGTTCGTCTTCCGCGGGCCGTCCGCCGACGGGTACGACCGGCACGACACCGACCGGCAGAAACGGCTCCTGACCGAGGCCTACGCCGGGGTCGGCTGGCGGGCGCCGGAGCTGGTCGAGCGGTTCCGCACTCACCCGGCCCCGTTCTTCGACGCGCTCAACCGGGTACGCATGGCGAGCTGGTCACGCGGCCGGGTGGCGCTGCTGGGCGACGCGGCGTCCAGTGTGGCGCTGTTCGGCGACGGGTCCAGTCTGGCCGTCGCCGGCGCGTACACCCTGGCCCAGGCCCTGGCCGAGCACCCCGGTGACCACGCCCGCGCGTTCGCCGCCTACGAGACCCGGCACCGGCGCGAGACCGACCCACGCCAGCGCCGCATCCCGCCGATCATCGCCGCCCTCATCCCCCGCACCGGCCGCGGCGTCGCCGCCCGCAACTGCACCGCCGGCGCCGCCCTCCGACTCTCCCGCCGCCGGCTCACCCCGCTCGCCGCGGTCGGGTGACCGAGCCCGGCTCGGCGGCTCGCTCCGACCGGCCGAAAACCCCGGTGAGGTGACTCACTCCGAGAGGTACGGCTCAGTCACGAAGTCGATGAGGCGCTCCATCGCATTGATCAGCGGCGTCTCCACGTCCTTGTAGCTGTCCACCGAACCGAGAATGCGACGCCACATCTCGTACGGCTCGCGGATCCCGACCGCGGCGCAGACGCCCTCCTTCCAGGGGCGTCCGGGCGGGATGACCGGCCACTCCTTCAGTCCGACCCGCTCGGGCCGCACGGCCTGCCAGACGTCGATGTAGGGGTGGCCGGTGACCAGCACGTCGGGGTCGGTCACGGACGCCACGATGCGGCTCTCCTTGGAGCCGGGCACGAGATGGTCGACGAGTACGCCCAGCCGCGCCCGGGGCCCGGGACCGAAGGCGCGCACGGCACCGGGCAGGTCGTCGATGCCGTCCAGCGGCTCCACGACCACGCCCTCGATCCGCAGGTCGTCACCCCAGATGCGTTCGACCAGGGCGGCGTCGTGGACACCCTCCACCCAGATCCGGCCGGCCTTCGCCACCTGGGCCCGCACGTTCGCCACCGCGGTCGAACCGGACGCCGTCCGCGTACGCGCCGGAGTTGGTTGAGCCGGCGCCGGCTTGCGCAGCGTGACCACCCGGCCGTCGAGGAGGAACGCGGCCGGCTCCAGCGGGAAGTTGCGACGCTTGCCGTGCCGGTCCTCGAGCACGACCGCGCCGTACTCGAATCCGACCACCGCGCCGCAGAACCCGGAGTCCACATCCTCCACCACCAGGTCGCGTTCGGCGTCCACCTCGGGCACCACCTTGCGCCGCCGCCAGTTCCCGGCCAGCACGTCCTCCCCATACATGGGACGCACGGTAACCCGCGTCCGCTGACACGCCGAAGGTGACGCGCGATCGCCGCCGGGTTTACGAGTGCCGGAACCTGTGAGTCATCTCATCGGTTCCGAGGTGACGGCCGCGACGCGAAACGGCGTCAGCAAGTCAGTCGAGACAAGGCTGTCGGACGACACGTACCCTTGCCGCATGTCCCCCGCAGCCAACGCGACCACCCTCACCGCGCGCCGGTCCACCCGGTTCGTGACCTGGGTGCGCGCCTGGCGGGCCGGACTCGTGCCGTTCGACGAGCTCGACTCCGAGATCGCCGGCGACGAGGAACATCTGGTCGCCGACGCGCCCGGCACGTGGACCGACGTCCCGCTGGCCCAGGCCCTGCCCGCCTTCGCCAAGCTGCACCCCGACGAGATACGCCTCGTCCTGCCCGCACCGGGCGACCCGCGCGGCCTGCCCGGCCCGGGCCCGCTGACCGGCGCGGCGATGCTCGCCGGCGAGGCGGTGATGGCGCCCGAGTTCGGGATCGTGCCCGAGGTGCGTACCCACACGTCGGGGTCCGGCGTCACCTTCGAGACCGTGCTGTGGCGGGTCATCCCCACCGACTCGTACCGGCCGGGTTTCCAGATCGGCGCGGCCGAGGCCGAGCAGGAACTGACCCAGGCGCTGACCGCCGCGACCGCCGCCCTCACCCGGCTCGACGTGGCCCAGTGGCGGCCCGAGCTGGCCGGCGCGTTGCAGGCGCTGCGGCGACCGGACAGCACGGCCACGCTGCCGGCGGGCTTCGATCCGCGGGCACGCCGGGTGTTCGCCCGGGCCAGCGTGCTCGACCAGGTGCTGGCGCTGGCCGAGCACAACGCGCCGGGCGGGGCCGTCAACACGTACGAGGCCCAGCAGCGCGACGCGGCCTTGCGCCCGCTCACCGCGGCCTGCCGTCAGGCTCTCGTCGCGGCCTGCAACTCACCGCTGGGCTGACCGGCCGTGCAGGATCGTCTCGCGCACTGCACGTTCTGCGGCGCCCGGTTCACCCCCAACCAGGCGTGGCCGCGGCGCTGCGCCGCCTGCGGTGAGATCAGCTACCGCAACCCGCTGCCGGTGGCCGTGGTGGTCCAGCCGGTCGGCGCCGGCCTGCTGGTGATCCGGCGTGGCATTCCGCCGGCCCGCGATCGGCTGGCTCTGCCGGGCGGGTTCATCGAGGTGGGCGAGACCTGGCAGGAGGCGGCGGTACGGGAACTGCGTGAGGAGACCGGCGTCGACCAGGACGCGGCCGGCGTCCGCCTCGTCGACGCGCTCAGCGCCCTCGACGGGATGCTGCTGGTCTTCGGTGAACTCCCGCCCCTTCCGTCCCTGCCGTCGTTCGTCCCCAACGACGAGACGCTCGGGCTCGAGGTGATGACCGGCCCGGCGACGCTGGGTTTCCCGCTGCACACCGAGGTCGCCAACAACTGGTTCGCGCGGCGCGACCGAGTCGCTACCGTCTGATTTCCTCACCTGGCGGCGTACGCGTCCGATCTTCCCGGCGCCCACCAGTCACCCAGGCGAAGGTTGCACGGACGCACATGACCTCTCACCTGCGGCTCCGCCGCGTCTCCACCGCCCTGCTGGCCGCCCTCACCGGTGCCGGCGTCGCCGCCCAGGCCGCCGCCGTACCGGCCCAGGCTGCCGCCACGTCGACCCGGGGCGCCACCTTCTCGGCTCAGGCCGCCACCGTCTCGGCCCGGGGCGCCGCCGCGCCGACCGGGCGCTACATCGTGGCGCTGAACCCGACGCTCGGACTGACCGCCGACTCGCTCGGCGACGCGGCCGCCCGGCTCGTCGGCGACCGGGTCGGTGACACGCTGGCCGGCGTCTCCGGGTTCACGGCCACGCTGACCGCGCAGGACGCCGCCCGGATCGCCGCCGACCCGGCCGTCACGCTGGTGGAGCCGGACCGGCGCGTACACGCGGCCGGCACCCAGCTCGACCCGCGATGGAACCTGGACCGGATCGACCAGCGGTCGGCCACCCTCAGCCACACCTACACGCCGCTGAGCGCGGCCTCGACGGTGCACGCGTACGTCATCGACACCGGCGTCTGGCTGACCCACGACCAGTTCCGGGGCCGGGCCAGCAGCGGGTACGACTTCGTCGACAACGACAGCGACGCCACCGATTGCGACGGGCACGGCACGCACGTGGCCGGCACCATCGGCGGGCGCACGGTCGGCGTGGCCAAGGGAGTGCGGCTGGTCGGCGTACGCGTGCTCGACTGCCAGGGCGGCGGCTGGACCTCCGACGTCATCAAGGGCATCGACTGGGTGACCGCGCACGCCAAGAAGCCGGCCGTCGCCAACATGAGCCTCGGCGGCGACCCCGACCCGCTGCTGGAACGGGCGCTGACCAGGTCGATCGCGTCGGGTGTCACGTACACGGTGGCGGCCGGCAATGAGGGCGCCAACGCCTGCCTGTCCTCCCCCGCCCGGGTCCCAGCCGCGATCACGGTGGGCGCCACCGCGTCGAACGGCCGCCGCGCCTCCTTCTCCAACTACGGGAAGTGCGTCGACCTCTTCGCCCCCGGTGTCGGCATCGTCTCGTCCTACCCGGGCGACTACAACGGCGACAACTCGATGTACGCCACCATGGACGGCACCTCGATGGCCAGCCCGCACGTGGCCGGCGCGGTCGCGATGCTGCTCGCCGCCAGCCCCGCCCTGACCCCGGCCCAGGTGACGTCGCGCCTGCTCGCCAGGGCCACGAAGAACGTGGTGACCAGCCCCGGCAACGGCTCGCCGAACCGGCTGCTGTTCACCTCGCCGCCGCCGGCGGCCGCGCACATCGCCACGGCGACCCTGCCCGCCGCGGCCAAGGGTCACGCCTACCGGCAGCAGCTGGCCCGCTCGGTCAACCTGACCGGGGCGTGGACGCTGGCCTTGGGCACGATGCCGAGCGGGCTGTCGCTGTCCCGGTCCGGGGTCCTCTCCGGCACGCCGGCGCAGACGGGCACGTTCAAGCTGCGCGTCCGCTTCACCGACTTCGTCCCCCACGCCGCCGAACGCACTCTGACCCTCACAATCACCCCCTGACTCCCACCCCACACCCAGTGGTAGCCCAGAGCGGCGTGGGCTACCGCTGGGTGCGGTGGGGTAGCGGAAGGCGGCACGCTGTGGGGTTGGGCCGCTCACGCAGCTGGCAGGGAGCGAAGCGACCGTTCTCTGGCGGGAGCGACGGTCGGGACCACGACGGACCCGAGCACGGAAAAAGCCTTTGAATTTCAGGCGCGGCGGCGAAGGAACCATGCCCCGGCCAGCGCGATGACGCCGGCGTCGACGGCCCAGGTGGCGCCGTGATAGAACGCCGACCGAACGGGGTCGGGCCGGCCGAGGCCGTGGCGGAATCCGAGCGCGCCCCCGGCCACCGCGGCCACCGCGACCACCGCGGTCACCACCCGCCCGCGCCTCCACCGGGCCGGCGGGGCAGGCGCACGGCGACGCCACGCCCACCAGCCGATCGCCACGGCACCGCCGGCACCGCCCAGATATTGCGCCCATTCGTACGCCGCCAGCGGACCGGCCGTCGTCCGCAGCGCCGGGACCAGCCGGACGCCCCAGCCGCCCTCGTGGGTGAACGCGTCCCACACCACGTGGGTGAGCGCGCCGAGCCCGACGCCGGCGACCACCCGTGCGGCGTCGGCGCGGGCCAGCGTGACCCGGCCGCTGATCGCCGGCGGGGCGTACGCACGGACCGCCGGCCCGACCACCCGCAGCCAGGCCTCGTGCACGAGCAGCCCGGCGGCGACGTCGACCGTGACGACGCCGAGGAACCGGTGGCTCAGCCGGCGGCCGTACGGCGTCGGGACGTAGAACGGCAGGTCCGGCACCATGCTGCCGATGACCAGCGCGGACAGTGGCAGCGAGGACCGGCTGAGGGGCAGGACCGCGGCCGGGTGGGAACCAGTGAACGGCATGAGTCGATCATGCCGCCGGCGGGTCGGTCAGATCTCGGGGATGAGATCGGCGACGCTGTCGATCACGCGGGACGGGCGGTACGGGTAGCGTTCGCTCTCGGCCCGGTCGCTGATGCCGGTCAGGACCAGGATCGTCTCCAGACCGGCCTCCAGCCCGCAGAGCACGTCGGTGTCCATCCGGTCGCCGATCATCGCGGTGCTCTCGGAATGGGCCTCGATCGTGTTCAGCGCCGAGCGCATCATCACCGGGTTGGGCTTGCCGATGAAGTACGGGTCGACACCTGTCGCCTTGGAGATCATCGCGGCGACCGAGCCGGCGGCGGGCAGCGCCCCCTCGTTGGACGGGCCGGTCGCGTCGGGGTTGGTGCAGATGAACTTGGCGCCGCCGTCGATCAGGCGGATGGCCTTGGTGATGGCTTCGAAGCTGTAGGTGCGGGTCTCGCCGAGCACGACGTAGTCGGGGTCGAACTCGGTCAGCACGTAGCCGGCCGCGTGCATGGCCGTGGTCAGGCCCGCCTCGCCGATCACGTACGCCGTGCCGCCGGGCCGCTGGTCGGCCAGGAACTGGGCGGTGGCCAGCGCCGAGGTCCAGATCGACTGCTCGGGCACGTCGAAGCCGACCCGGTTGAGCCGGGCCTGCAGGTCGCGCGGCGTGTAGATGCTGTTGTTGGTCAGGATCAGGAACGGCTTGCCGGACGACTTCAGCTTGTTGACGAACTCGGGGGCGCCGGGCACTGGCACGCCCTCGTGGACGAGCACGCCGTCCATGTCGGTCAGCCAGCTCTCGATCGCCTTGCGCTCGGTCATCGTGGTCCTCTCCGGATCGGCGCCGGGCAGCAGTCGGTCTGACAGATGTCCCAGACCGGGAGGGTACCGAGCCGCCGTTGCGGTGCGTTGTCGGTGCGCTCCCGGACCAGCTCGCGGATCATCTCGACGAAGGCCGGGTGGGTGCCCGGCGTGCCCGCGCGCACATAGCCCAGACCCAGCTCACGGGCGGTTTCCAGGGCCTCGTTGTCGAGGTCCCAGATGACCTCGAGGTGGTCGGAGACGAAGCCGATCGGGCTGACGATGACATCGGTCACGCCCTTGTCGGCGAGGACGCGCAGGTGGTCGTTGATGTCGGGTTCGAGCCACGGGACCTGCGGCGGGCCGGAGCGGCTCTGCCAGACCAGGTCCCAGCTCAGGTCGGGTGCGGCGGCCGCGTGGACCAGGGCCGCGGTCTCGTTGAGCTGCTCGGTGTAGCGGCCGCCGGTCGGGCCCGCGTTGTCGGCCATGGTGACCGGGATGGAGTGCGCGGTGAAGACGAGGCGGGTGGTGGGGCCGGCGCCGATCTCGGCGAGGGCGGAACGGACGGCGTCGACGTGCGGCCCGACGAAGCCCGGGTGGTCCCAGAACTGGCGCAGTTTGGTGATCTTGGGTGCGCGGGGGCCGACGTGTTCGACGGCCGCGGCGATGTCCTCCCAGTATTGCCGGCAGGACGAATAGCCGCCGTACGCGCTGGTGGCGAAGCCGAGCGCCGACTCGATGCCGTCGTCGCGCATCTGTGCCACGGTGTCGGCCAGCATCGGCGCCCAGTTCCGGTTGCCCCAATACGCCGGCAGCGCGACCCCGTTGGCCGCGAAATCGGCCTGGACCGCCGCCAGCAGCTCACGGCACTGCTGGTTGATCGGGCTGACCCCGCCGAAGTGCTGGTAGTGCTCGGCCACCTCGAGCAGCCGCTCCTCGGGCACGCCGCGCCCGCGCGTCACGTTGCGCAGGAACGGCATCACGTCGTCGGGGTGCTCGGGACCCCCGAAGGAGAGCAGAAGAAAGGCGTCGTAGGGCACGAGGCCATTCTTCCACCAGTGGTTACAGCGCTCCGTCGGGCTGTGGACAGGGCCGGTTCCGGGCCACCAGCCGGACGCCTACGCCGACCGCGATCAGCAGGATCGCGAACACCGTCAGCGAGAAGACGTTCGAGCCGGTCCTGGGCAGGTTGTCGCCCCCGCCGCCCGAATAGCCGGGGTAGCTGCCGTTGTCGTTGGGCGGCTGGAACGAGGTCGGCGTGGCCGTCGGGCTCGGCGTGACGCCGGCGGAAGTGGCCACCGAGAGCTGCGCCACCGCGAAGTTGTCGACCGTGTTGCCCTCCGGGCTGGTGGTGCTGATCTCCACCGTGATCGGGTAGGTGCCGGCCGGCACGCTCGACGCGATGTACAGGCTCATCCAGAGCTGGCTCTCGTCGCCGGTGGGCGCGTCCGGGCCGGTGCAGACGACCGTGTTGGCGTCACCGTCGTCGGCCGCGACACAGTCGGCCGCCACCGTCTCGTCCGGGCCGGGCTCGCCGACCGCGTTGGAGGCGTCGAGCAGGATGTCGGCCGCGGTCACCCGGACACCGTCCGGCGGGTCGATGGTGAACCGGACGCCGGACGCGCTGTCGTTGCCCACGTTGCTGTAGGGCAGGCCGAGCCGGACGGTGCCGCCCCGGACCGCCTTGGGCCGCGGGTTCAGGTAGCGGATCTGCAGGTCGGCCCGGGGCGCGCTGACCGTGATGCTGGGCAGCGCGTCGTCGTCCGGCCCGGTGCAGACGTAGTCGAAGCTGTCCTGCCCGACGTTGTCCAGGCAGCCGCCGCTGAGCACGGAGCCGTCGGTCTGGTTGTCGTCGACGACCATCGGGATGGAGACGCTCGCGTCGGCGTCGGCGTCGATGTCCACCTCGCAGGTCACGATCCGCCCGTTGCCGCTGCCGGTGCAGCCGGACGGGAGCGGTCCGTGGGTGGTTCCGGTGGGCAGGACCACGACCAGGTTGTACGGGTACGCGTTGGACGGCCCGTTGTTGTGCAGCGACACCGGCAGCGTGACCGTCTGGCCGGGCGACGCCGGGTTCGGGGTCAGCGCGCCCAGGGTCACCGACACGTCGTACGCCGCCGCGGTCACGCTGGCCAGCAGGCCGCTGGAGTACAGCGGGGTGCTGCTGCCGTCGTCCACCTCGACCAGCGCCCGCCACCGGGCCGAGGCCGTGGCGGTGACGTCCGCCCGTACCTGCAGCTCGATGTTCATCGCGAGGCCGTCGATCAGGTTGACGCCGGTGCACACCACGTTGTCGCTGTTGACCGTGCAGTTGCCGCTGTCCGCGCTGGCGGCGAGCACCGAGAACGTGGGCGGCAGGTTGCCGACGGTCACGGTCAGGTCGGTGATGTCCTGGTTGCCGGTCAGGACCACCCGGGCGGTGTCGTCGGCGCCGGGGGCGACGACCACCCGGTCGTACCCGACGGTGACCGCGTCGGTCAGCGGCGTAGCCAGGGCGAAGGACTCGATCTGGGTGTCGCCGGGGTAGTCGCAGGTCTCGTTGTCGTCGACCGAGACGCAGCCGCCGCCCAGGGGCACGGCCGGATCAGCGTCGTCGTCGATCAGCAGCGGGATCTCCCAGCGCAGGTCGGCGGCCTGCGCGGTCTGGTCGAACCGGCAGGTCAGCACCGTGCTGCTGGTCCGCGAGCAGGCGGTCGCGACCGCGCCGCTGAGGCCGCCGAAGGTGGTCTGCTGCGGCGCCACGATCTTGATGCGCTGGTCGAGCGCGTCGGACGGGCCGGCGTTGTGCACGCCGACGGTCAGCGTGGCCGTGCCGCCGGGGCGGACCGCGCCGGCCAGGTCCGGCGTGTAGGTGACCGGCGCGACCGGCGTGGTGGTGGTCAGCAGCGGTCCGTAGGTCTGCACGGTGCCGTCGGGGACCTCGAGCGAGATCGAGTACGCCGTCCAGGTCACGCCGGCCCGCAGGCTGGAGGCGGTGCTGACGGTGATGGCGATCAGGTCGCCGGTCTCGCCGGCCGGCACGTCGACACCGGTGCAGCGGATCTCGGTGCCGGCGTAGTCGCAGGTCGACCCGGTCGGACCGGCGGCACCGGTGACCGTGAAGCCGGCCGGCAGCGTCTTCGGGATGACGACTGTCGCGTCGGCCCAGGTCTCGTCGGTGTCGGTGCCGACGTACCCGGTGCCGATGGTGCCCGGCGTGGCTCCGCCCGCGGTGGTGCTCAGCGTGATCCGATCGTTCAGGCTCGCGCCGAGCACGATCGGCGGGAACGGCTCGTCCTCGGGCTGCGTACACCGGTTGTCGCCGTTGCGGTCGACGCAGCCGCCGCCGAGCGGTCCGGTCGCGGTGGCCGGCACGGCGATGACCAGCTTGAAGTTGCGCGGTCCGACCGGCAGGTCGAAGGTGCAGACAACGTGGGTGGGCGCGGTCCGCCGGCAGTTGCCGGACAGCGGCGCGGCCGGCGGTACGAACGTGGTGCCGTCCGGCGCCTCGAACTCGACCACCGCGCCCGGGTAGTAGGCCGGCCCCTCGTTGGTCACCGTGATGTCGAGCTCGCCGGTGCCGCCCGGGCGCAGCGTGCCCGGCGCCGGCGGCCGCACCTCGACGGTGAGCTCGTGCTCGGGGTCGCCGATGGTAGCCGCGCGGACGTTGCGGGTGTAGACGTCGCTGCCCTGGGTGACCCGGACCGCGGCGGTCCAGGACCGGCCGGTGACGGCGTCCGGCGCGGCGGTCAGCGCGACCGGGATGATGGCCCGCTGGCCGGCGGCGAAGCTGACGCCGGTGCATTCGATGCCGTCCGCGACCGCGGTGCAGCTCCCGAGGGGTGCCGCGGTGAGGCCTGGAGGCAGTCCGGCGGTGAGGACGCGTACGGTCAGATTGCTGCCGGCCACGTTCGAGCCGATCCGGAAGTTCGTGGTTCCGTCGGTGCCCGGCTGCACCTGCGGGTTGTCCGAGAGCACGGTCAGCGAGTCGCCGAAGTCGACGCGCAGCGCCCAGTCCGGCAGCACGTAGTCGGCGGCGCCGCCGCACTGGCTGTCGCCGTCCAGGTCGACGCAGCCGCCGCTGATCCGGGCCTGCCCGGAGGCGCCCGGGTAGACGTAGACCGGCAGCTGCCAGCTGAACGAGGCGCCGACGGCCAGCGTGACGTTGCAGACCAGCAGGACGTCGGAGTTCTTGTCGCAGGCGCTGTCGATCGGCAGCCCGGTGAGGTCGCCCCACCGGGTGTTGTACGGCGCCTGAATGGTCACCAGCCCGTTGGTCGCGTTGGACGGGCCCTGGTTGGTGATCTGGATCTGGTAGTTGCCGGTGTCGCCGGGCGCCACGGTGTAGTCGGCCGGCCCGGTGGCGGTCGCGGTCAGCGTGTACTGCGGCGCGCCGGTCCGCACCAGCAGGCCCGCCCCGACGGCCACGTCGCCGTCCTGGTTGACCGCCGTGAGGGCGCGGGAGTACCAGGTCAGGTTGGTCGGGGCGCCGGCCGAGACGGTCACCGGCAGGGTGATGGCGGCGCCGCCGGCCGGCACTGTCACACCGGTGCAGACGAACGCGACGCCGACGTTGTACTGGCAGCTGGCGCCGGTGCTGACCTGCGGCATGGCGACGGTGGCCATCTGCGCCGGCTTGCCCAGCAGCGGGATGGTCACCGACAGCCCGCTGATCGTGTGGCCGGCCTGGAGCCGGACGGTGGCGTTGCCGGTGGTGCCGGGCGCGATGGTCACCGGCACGGTCGAGATGGACAGCTCCTGGTTGAACGGCGTGGCCGTGTACAGCGGACCGAGCTCGGGGTCGTCGCCGTCGCAGATCTGGTTGTCGTCCGCGTCCAGGCAGCCGCCGGGCAGGTCGCCGGGCGGGGCGTCGGCGTCCACGATGATCGGCACCTTGAGCACCACCGGCTGGCCGTACGGCAGCCCGAAGGTGCAGGTCCACCGGGTGTCCGAGACCTTCTGGCAGAGGTCCGAGGTGGGCGCGGGCGGGTCGCCGAGCGTGGTGTTGTCCGGTGCCAGGATGCTGACCGGGCCGGGCGGCGCGTCGGACGGGCCGTCGTTGGTGACTGTCACCTCGACCTCGGTGGTGCCGCCGGGCGGCAGCGGGCCGGGCTCGCCGACGTCGACGTTGAAGGTGTAGCGGGGGGCGCCGACCACGGCCAGCCGGCCGCTGCCGGTGATCTGGTCGCTGCCCCGGGCCACCGTGACGTCGCCGGCCGTCCAGGTGGTGCCCTGCACGGCGGCGGGGGTCGCGGCCACCCGTACGACGATCGAGACGGTGCTGTCGTCGGCCACGTCCACGCCGGTGCAGGTGATCCGGGTGCCGGACGTCTGGCAGGTGGCGCCGGACGGCGCGGTCACCTGGGCCACGCTGAGTCCGGCGGGCATCGGGCTGACCGGGATGCCGACGGTCAGCCCGTTCTGGTCGCCGCCGCGGGCGGTGACCCGGACGGCGGCGTTGCCGGCCGTGCCCGGGGTGACCGTCACGGTGGTGTAGCTGAGCGCCACCAGCCGGTCGAACGGCACGCCCATGACCACCGGGTCGAGCGGCTCGTCGTCCGGGCCACAGCCGGGCTGGCCGTCCAGGTCCACGCACCCGCCCGGGATCGGCTCGTACGGGTCGGCGCCGGCCGGCACCCGGAAGACGAAGTACAGCTGTGGGGTGTTCGCGTTCGCGGCCAGGTCGACAGTGCACACCGCGCGGCTGTTGCCCGAGGCGAGCGTGCACCAGCGGGCGGCTTCGCCGGTCAGCGGATCGAAGGTGGTGTTGTCCGGCGCGACCACCGCGAACGAGGCGTCGGTGGCGTCCGAGGGTCCCTCGTTGTGCGCGACCACGGTCAGGGTGCCGGTGCCGCCGGGTTGCACGGTGCCGTCGGCCGGGCCGGTGACCGTCGCGGTCAGATCCCATCGCGGCGGCCCGGCCACGGCCAGGGTCCCGTCGAAGGTGATGGTCTCGACACCGTCGCTGACCCGGATGTCCTGGGCGGTCCAGGAGCGCGGCGGGACCACGTTCGACCGCACCGCGACCGGAACGTCGATCCCGTCCTCCTGGTTCGCCGTCAGGGTCACGCCGGTGCAGGTGATCGCCGTTGCCGTCGCCGTGCACCCGGCGGCCGGCGTCGCGGTGAAACCGGTCGGGAGCTGGGCCAGCGGGACGGTCACGGTGAGCGCGTCCTCGTCGGCGGTGGAGGTGATGCGTACGCGGCCCGTCCCGCTGGTGCCCGGCGTGATGGTCGCGGACTGCGGGTTGACGGTCAGCCGACGCCCCAGCGAGGTGCCCAGGACGATGTCGGCCAGCGGCTCGTCACCGGGGTCGGCGCAGTCGGTGTCGTTGTTGAGGCTGGCGCAGCCGCCCTCGACCGGGCTGTCCGCGTCGCCGGAGACGCGCAGCGGCAGCCGCAGCACCACCGGGTCCCCGTCCACCGGGATGTCGACAGTGCAGCGCAGCGTGGCCGGCGACAGCACCTCGCACAGGTTCACGGCCGGGCTGGGCAGCGGCAGCGGCGCGAACGTGGTGTTCCGCGGCGCCACCACCACGAACTCGGCGTCCACGGCGTCGGACGGGCCGGCGTCGGTGACGTCGACCTCCATCGTGGTGTCCTGGCCCGGGCGGACCGTGCCGGGCGGGGGCGGGACCGAGTCCACCTCCAGGGTCCAGCTGGGTTCGGCCACCACGATCGGGCCGGTCTTCTGGCCGGTGGAGTCGTCGCTGGTCGCGGTGACCGGCCCGGCCGCGACGGCGGTCCAGCTCGCCGTCACGTTCGAGGCCAGCGTCACCGGGATGGTCACGGTGATCGCGCCGTTGGCGGGCACTGTCACCCCGGTGCACTGGATGCCGGACGCGCCGCTGGTGCACTGTCCGGTGCCGCTGGTGGTGGTGACCTGGCCGACCTGGTAGCCGATGGGCGGCGCGGGAATCGCGATGGTGGTGCCGGTGGCCGGGACCATGCCGATGTTGGCCACCCGTACGGTAGGCGTGGCCGTGCCGCCGCCCGGCACCCCGGTGACCCGGTTGATGGTCACGCCGCCGCTGAGGTTGACGTCCGGGTCGGAGACGGTGGCGAAGCGCCCGGTGCCGGTGACCGGTGTGCCGTTCAGCGTGGCTTGGACGTTCTCCAGGTTCCACACCGTGCCCGGCGTCGCCGACCCGGCGGCGGCGACGCGGAAGGTGACGGTGGCCGACTGGCCGGACGGCACGTTCAGCCCGGAGCAGGTGATGACCGCGCCGGAGAGCCCGGTGCACGGGGTGCCGCCGACGGTCGCGGACTGGATGCTGAGCCCGGCCGGCCGGTTGCCGATCGGGATGGTCAGCGCGGTGTTCGCGTCCGACGGGCCCTGGTTGGCCAGGGTCAGCGTGGTGGTGGCGGTCCGGCCGGCGGGCACCGTGACCGGGTCGATGGTGATCGTGCCGCCGCTCTGCGGGGCCAGCACGCTGATCAGGGTGCCGCCGCCGTTGACGTCGATCGTGGTGCCGGCCGCGGCGGCGACCGGTGTGCTGCGGGCCAGGATCGCGGTCGAGCCCGGGGCCCAGTCGGCCGCGGTCGGGGCCGAGCTGTTCACGGTGACCGGCAGCGAGACGACCACGCTGCCGCCGCCCGGGACGGTGACGCCCGAGCAGCGGATCTGGGTGCTGGTCGAGGTGCACTCGCCGCCGCCGGTGACGGTCGGGGTGCCCAGGGTGTAGCCGGTGGGTGGGGCCGGGATGGTGATGACCGTGCCGGGCGCGGCGATGTCGCCGGTGTTGCGGACGGTCACCTGCGGGGTCGCCGAGTTGCCGGGGATCACCGACCGCGCGGTCGTGGTCAGCGAGCCGAGCCGCACGATGCCGGAGCAGACCGACTCGGCCACGGTGACAGTGCCGGCGGCCACCACGGAAAGGCCGCTGAGCAGGTTCAACTGCAGACCCTGCACGGTGTACGTGAGCCGTCCGGTGTTCTGGTCCCAGTCGGCGGTCTGCCGGTTGACCTTTCCGGACAGAACGTTCTGCACGCCGATGTCGGTGTTCACGCCCGGGTTCACGGTGTTGCCGGCGATCCTGAGATTGGCCGCGTCGGTGCCACCGGTGATCTCGGTCGAGGTCGCCGAGCAGTAGGAGTTGACCGCGTCGGCGCCCACGGTGGACGTGCTGAGCAGGTTGAGCCCGAGCACCTCGGCCGAGGCCGAACCGCCGCCGCTCGACGGCTGGGCCTTCGCGGTGATCGCGCCGGTGCCCAGGACGTTCGGGGCGAGCACGGGTACGCCGAGGTTGACCCCGGCCGTGTTGCGGGTGACGGCGGCGCCGCCGGTCGTCCAGTTCGCCGTCGGGGTCGCTGCCGCCAGCGGCGCCAGGTTGTTGAGCAGCGCGATGTTCGCACGCAGGCCCTGGCCCTGGGTGGTGATCGGGCCGGCCGCGGCGTACGCGACCGTCGGTGGCCCGGTCAGGGTGACGGCGAGCAGGACCACTGTCGCGGCCGCGGTCCTGCGCACGAAGGACGGGGTGCCCGGGGGGAATCGCCTACTCGCCACGAGGCGAAACGTAAACCCGGCTAATACCGAAGATCCCTCGTTTTCGAAGAATCCTCACAAGTCTGACTTTTGTCCCCTAGGCTCCGACCGCGTGGTAGCCGCCGTCGACGTGGACGATCTCGCCCGTGGTGGCCGGGAACCAGTCCGAGAGCAGGGCACAGATCGCCTTCGCGGTCGGCTCCTTGTCCTCCAGATCCCAGCCCAGCGGGGCGCGCGCCGTCCAGGCGTCCTCGAACCGCACGAAGCCCGGGATCGACTTGGCCGCCATCGTGCGCAGCGGACCGGCCGACACCAGGTTGCTGCGGATGCCCTGCTTGCCCAGGTGCAGCGCGAGATAGCGGGAGGCCGACTCCAGCCCCGCCTTGGCCACACCCATCCAGTCGTAGACCGGCCACGCCTTGGCCGCGTCGAAGGTCAGCCCGACCACGCTCGACCCGCCGCCCAGCAGCGGCAGGCAGGCGGTGGCCAGCGCCTTGTACGAGTACGTGGACACCTCGAGCGCCTTGGCCACGTCGGCCCACCCGGCGTTGAGGAACTCGCCGCCCAGCACGCTCTGCGGCCCGAAGGCGATCGAGTGCACCACGCCGTCCAGCCCGTCCATGTGCTCGCGGACCTTCTCGGGCAGCGCCGCCAGGTGCTCCTCGCTGGTCACGTCGAGCTCGACGACCGGGGCGGGCACGGGCAGCCGCTTCGCGATCCGCTCGACCAGCGACAACCGGCCGAAGCCGGTGAGCACCACCGTCGCACCCTGCTCCTGGGCGATCTTCGCGGTGGCGAACGCGATCGACGAGTCGGTGATCACGCCGGTGATCAGCACCCGCTTACCGTCCAGCAGTCCGGACAAGTTCCCTCTTTCCGCGTCGTTCCTCAGTGGTAGCCCCGGGCGGTGTCCGGGCCTCGGATGCCGCCCGGGCCTACCACTGGCACTCCCGGTGGTGGGTCTGGGCGGTCAGTGGCCCATGCCGAGGCCGCCGTCGACCGGGATGACCGCGCCGGAGATGTAGCCGGCCTTGTCGCCCGCCAGCCAGGTCACCACGGCCGCGACCTCGTCGGGGTGGGCCAGGCGGCCGGCCGGGACCGCCGCCAGGATCTCCTTGCGGCGCGCCTCGGTCAGCGCCTCGGTCATGTCGGTCTCGATGAAGCCGGGCGCCACCACGTTGGCCGTGATGTTGCGGCTGCCCAGCTCGCGAGTGATCGACCGGGCCACCCCGACCAGGCCGGCCTTGCTGGCCGCGTAGTTCACCTGGCCCGCCCCGCCGAAGAGCCCGATCACCGACGAGATGAAGATCATCCGGCCCCAGCGGGCCCGCAGCATCTTGGCCGACGCGCGCTTGGCCACCCGGAACGCACCGGTCAGGTTGGTGTCGATCACCCGGCTGAACTGGTCCTCGGACATCCGGAGCAGCAGCGTGTCGTCGGTGATCCCGGCGTTCGCCACCAGCACCTCGACCGGACCGAGCTCGGCCTCGATCCGGGTGAACGCGGCGTCGATCTGCTCGGCGTCGGTGATGTCGCACTGGACGCCGAACATGCCGTCCGGGGCACCGCTGCCCCGGTGCGTGATCGCCACCCGGTCACCCTGCTCGACGAACGCCTGCGCGATGGCCAGGCCGATGCCACGGTTGCCGCCGGTCACCAACACGGTGCGGGCCAACGGGAACTCCCCTCATGTCATACCCAGGTATGAGTGCAAAGAACGGACCACGGACCGACGCGAGCCTCGCCCCGCCGCCGTAACCTGCTGGGAATGGAGACTAGCGGCCTGGCCGCGACCCACGAAGCCACGGGCCCGTGGTGGGCGCTGCGCCGCCTCTGGCTCGGCCCGAGCACGCGACTGCCCGCGCCGCGCAACCTCTTCCTGCGCTACGCCGCGCCCATCGCCCTGCTCGGGCTGATCGGCCTGGCCGTGTCCAACATCTCCTACCTCCGCGACAGCCGCGCGATGACCGCCTGGAGCGCGCTGCTGATCTCGGTGCTGACCATCGGGCCGCTGATCCTGGCCGTGCGCAACCCGGTGGTGGCCTGGCGGATCGCGTACCCGATGCTCGTCGTCGGTGCGATCGGCGCCAAGGCCAGCGACGCCTGGCCGTGGGCACCGGTGCAGATCCTGGCCTTCCTGGCCGGCATGCTGATCATGGCGTTCACCCAGGACACGTCGATCACCGTGTGGGCGACCGGGTTCAACATCGTGATCCCGTTCCTGTTCACCGACTCGGGCAACGCCTACGGCGCGGCGCTGCTGTTCGCGGCCGTGCCGCTGCTCGGCGACGTGGTCTCCCGGCGCCGGCACAGCCGGGCCGAGCTGGCCGAGCAGACCGAGCTGACCGAGCTCGAACGCGCCCGCCGGGCCATCCTCGAGGAACGCACCCGGATCGCCCGCGAGATGCACGACGTGGTCGCCCACCACATGTCGATGATCGCGGTGCAGGCCGAGACCGCGCCGTTCCGGGTCTCCGGTCTGAGCGATCCGGCCCGGGCCGAGCTGGCCACCATCGCCGACTCGGCCCGGTCGGCGCTGGCCGACATGCGCCGCCTGCTCGGGGTGTTGCGGGCCGACGAGCAGCAGGCCCTCAAGGCGCCGCAGCCCGGGCTGGACGAGCTGTCCGCGCTGGTCGACAAGGCTCGGCAGGCCGGGGTGGAGCTCAGCGTGGAGGCAACACTGCTGACCGCGGTGCCCGAGGCGGTCGGGCTGGCCGCGTACCGCATCATCCAGGAAGGTCTCGCCAACGCGGCCCGGCACGCGCCCGGCCGGCCGGTACGCCTCGAGGCCCGCGCCGAGGACGACCATCTCATCCTGGTGATCCGCAACGAGGTCGGCGCCGACGGCCCGGCGACGGACGACAACGACGACGGGCACGGCCTGCGCGGCATGCGGGAACGCACGGAGCTGCTGGGTGGCACGCTGCGTGCGGCGCCGGACGGCGCGGGCGGGTTCCGCGTGGAGGCAAGATTGCCGTACGCGGAGGAGCCGGCCCAGTGATCAAAGTGCTGATCGTCGACGACCAGGCCATGGTGCGTCAGGGCTTCGGGGCGCTGCTCTCCGCCCAGACCGACATCGTGGTCGTCGGCGACGCCGAGGACGGCGAGGCCGGCCTGAGCAAAGCGCGCGAGCTCGGCCCCGACGTGGTGCTGATGGATGTCCGGATGCCGCGGATGGACGGTCTCGAGGCCACCCGGCGGCTGCTCGGCGGCCGGCCACCACTCGACGAGAGCGGCCCGCGGGTGCTCATCCTGACCACATTCGACCTCGACGACTACGTGTACGAGGCCCTGCGTGCCGGGGCCAGCGGCTTCCTGCTCAAGGACGCGCCGGCCGCCGACCTGGTCAACGCCGTGCGCGTGGTGGCCGCGGGCGACGGCCTGCTCGCACCGACGGTGACCAGGCGGCTGATCGCCGAGTTCGCCGCCCGGCCGCACACCGACCGCCCCCGGCCGACCGCGCTCAACGCCCTCACGCCACGTGAGACCGAGGTATTACGGCTGGTCGCCCGTGGCCGGTCCAATCAGGAGATCACCGAGGAGTTGGTGGTCGCCGAACAGACCGTGAAGACCCACATCGGACGGATCCTGGCCAAGCTCGGGCTGCGCGACCGGGCCCAGGCCGTGGTGTTCGCGTACGAGTGTGGTCTGGTGGCGGTCGGCGAGTAGGACCCCGGTATGAGGCCGTAGTTCGCACTCCGGTCTGACGATCTTCCACCGGCCGTGGCCGCACATTGCGGCCCATGTCGAAGTTCCTGTTGAGCGCGGCGGCGCTGCTCCTGATCACACCGATTCCAGTCGCCTCCCCCGCGGTCGTACGGTCGCTCGCCGGCCGGGCTGTTCCGCCGTTCGCCAAGGCTTCGCTGTCCGCGCTGCCTTCGCTGACCGGGTCCCTTTCGCGTTGCGCGCCGTCGCCGGCCAGAGCCCCTTCGTGTTCCGCTTCCTTGTTCGCCGGGGCGGCCTTTCCGCCGTTCGCGGTGGCGTACCGGGCCGCGGCGGCTGCGATGCGTCAGGCCGGCGGCGCGTACGCCAACTGGGCCGACAGCAGCCGGCACTTCCTGTCCTTCGACCCGACCGGCGACGGCACCGCCGCCGAGGTGGTCGGTGACCTGGCCACCGCCGACCGGATCGTGGTCGTGGTGCCCGGTGTGGACAACGCCCTGAAGGACTTCGACCGTGGCCTGGGCAGCGTGGCCCGCCGGGCCCCCGCGGTGCAGGCCCGCGCGATCTGGTGGAAGCTGCGCACCACCGACCGCGACGCGAACGTGGCCGTGATCGCCTGGCTCGGTTACGACCCGCCGGAGGGCATCGGCCTGGCCGCCGTCCGCGAGCAGCGGGCCCGGGCCGGCGCGCAGGCCCTGTCCCGCTTCGTCCAGGGTGTGCACGACCGGCGTCCGTCGGCCCGGGTCACCCTGGTCGGCCACAGCTACGGTGCCATTGTGGTCGGTCTGGCCGCACCTCATCTGCCGTACGTACATGACGTGGTCGCGCTCGGCGCCCCCGGCATGGGCGCGGCCCACGCCGGCGACCTGGGCGGCGCCCGGGTGTGGTCGGCGCTGGCCCCCCGGGACTGGATGCGCCGCATCCCCCAGCTGCGCGTCTTTGACCTGGGCCACGGCCGCCGACCGTCCGACCCGTCCTTCGGCGCCCTGCCCCTCCCCACCGCCGGCGTCGACGGCCACGACTACTACCTCACCCCCGGCTCAGCCACCCTCGACGCCCTCGCGAACGTAGTCCTCGGAACGGAGGCCGCGGCATGACCACCCCGGCGAACACAGCCCCCACAGCCACCCAGCCGGCCACCCCCGCCCCGGCGCACGCCCAACCCGCGACCACCGCCCCGACAGCCGCCCAGCCCGCACCCACCACGGCAACGCCCACCCAGCCGCCGGCCACCGCCGCACCAGCCGCCCGGCTCACGCCCACCGCCCCGCCGACCGCCCAGTCAGCGACCACTGCCGCAACGCCCGCGCCGACGGCGACCACCGCCCCCGCGTCCGCGCATTCGGCGACCACAACCTCGCCGGCCGCCGCCTTGCCGACCGGCGTTGCGGTGGGCGCCGGGCGCGACCGGGGGATCGACGTCGTCCGGGCCGTCGCGGTGGCCGGCGTGGTCGGCGGCCACTGGCTGGTGACCGGCCTGGTCATCGGCGGCGACGGCGCCTGGCATCAGGCGAGCCCGCTGTCACAGATGCCCGCCCTGGCCCCCGCCTCCTGGTTCTTCCAGACCCTGGCCCTGCTGTTCTTCGCCGGTGGCTTCGGCGCCGGTCGCCCCCGCCCCAATTCCCCATCCCGGAACACGAGCGGACCGCCCCAGCGCACGAGCGGCCAGGCCGGCCCGAGCGGGCAACCCGACACAGGCGAGCAGCCCCAGAGCACGAGCGGGCAACCCGACACAGGCGAGCAACCCCAGAGCACGAGCCGGCGGCCCGGGAACACGAACCAGCAGCCCAACACGAGCGGGCGACCCGACACAGGCGAGCAACCCCAGAGCACGAGCCGGCGGCCCGGGAACACGAACCAGCAGCCCAGCACGAGCGGGCGACCCGACACAGGCGAGCAACCCCGGAACGCGAGCCGGCGGCCCCGGGCCGGCGCGCTCCGGCGGCTCGCGATCCCGGTGGCGGTGCTGCTGGGGACCTGGGCCGTGGTCCTGTTGGTCACCACGCTGGCCGGGGTGCCGTTCGGGACCCGGCGCACGATCGCGATGCTGGTGATCAGCCCGCTCTGGTTCCTGCTGCCCTACCTGGGCCTGCGCGCCGTCACCACGCCGCTGGCCCGGGCGGTCGACCGGGTCGGCCCGCTGCCGCTGGTGGCGCCGGCCGTGGCGCTGGTCGCCCTGTCCGACGCCGGGCTGCTGCCGCTGTGGGTCGCGGTGCCCGCAGCGTGGTCCGTACCGTGGATTCTCGGCATCGCCGTCGCCCGCCGCGGCCGTGGCTGCCTGCCGGCCCGCACCCTGATCGTTACCGGCACGGCCGCGATGGCTTTGCTGATTCTGGTCCTGCACTACCCGGCCAGCGCCGTGGGTGTGCCGGGTGACGGCCGCTCCAACCTCTCCCCGCCGTCGCTCTTCGCCGTGGCCCTCGGGCTGGCCCAGATCGGCCTCTACCTCACCGTGGCCAACCGGCTCGAACGGGGTCGGCCGAACGGACCGGTCCGACACCTCAACCGTGCCGCCCTGCCGATCTATCTCGGACATCAGTCCGTCCTGGTGGCTACCGTCGGCGCTGCCCACCTGATCACCGGCGGACCGGTGAACGGCCTGCTCACGGCCCCGGCCGGACCCCAGTGGATCTTCGCCCGACTGGCCTGGCTACCATTCCTCGCGCTCGTCCTCGCAGGCCTCATCCGGCTCGCGTGGCCGGCGACACGACGTTCCCGGGCGACTTGATTCCCGTTCGAGGGGTAAGCTGCCCAACGGCCCTGAAGCTACGACCGACGGAGGTGATCGCTGTGCGAGATAGCGATCCTCCCAGTCGTGGCCGGGCCGTTCGTCAGTGTGTCTGAGCCGCTGACGTAACCCTCCGCCCGCTCCCCCACCGTGCCGCCCTGCCCGCGGACCGGTGTTCGTCGTGTGCGCCGCGACCCTGGGGAGCCGGGTGCCGGCCGCGACGTCACGTGCGCGCTTTCCGAGTGCAAGAACCCCACGGAAGGTACGTCCGATGAGCCGTTTCGTCGCGCCCCTCACGTTCACCGCGGCCGCCGCCTGGGTGGTCATCGTGTTCGTCATCCTGCACGGCAACAGCTGAGTCAGCCTCAAGAGCGAACAACGAAGACCCGTATGAGCTACGGCAGGCGGGAAGTCCACAACAGACTCATGGCCGCGGCCACCAGCCCGAAGATCAGGGCGGCCCCGGCGTACCACTGGGTGACCTCGCGCGAGGCCACCCGGTGGCCGATCGAAGAGCCCATGTCCTCGTACACCTTCTTGAGCTCGCTCACCGAAGCGGCCTCGTAGAAGTAGCCCTTGGTGGATTCCGCGAGCTGCTGCAACGACAACCGGTCGACCGGCACGCGCTGCAGCTGCCCGCGGATGTCCACGACGCCGGTGTCGGTGCCGAAGGCGATGGTCGAGACGGGTACGTTCGCCGCCAGCGCCGCCGCGCCCGCGTCCTCGACCGACCGCCCGGAGGTCCGGTAGCCGTCGGACAGCAGCACGATCCGGGCCGGCGGGGCGCCGTTCGCGCCGTCGGACGGCACCGAGCGGATCGCGTCCAGCGACGTGAACACCGCCTCGCCGGTGGCTGTCGCCTCGGCCAGGGTCAGACCCTCGATCCCGGCGATGACCGCGGCGCGCTCCTTGGTCGGTGACACGAGCACGTTGGCCGACTTGGCGAAGGAGACCAGCCCGAGGTTGTAGGTGGGCGGCAACTCTTGCACGAACGCCTTGGCCGCTTCCTGGGCCGCCTCGAGCCGGTTGGGCGCCACGTCGTCGGCCTCCATCGACAGCGACACGTCGATGGCCAGCATGACCGTGGCCCGTTCGAGCGGCTCTTCCTTGTCGAGCGAGGGCCGGGCCATCGCGGTGCCCAGCGCGACCAGGCTGAGCAGGAACGCCCCGGCGGCCGCGTGGCGGCGCCAGCCCAGGCCGCGCGGGGCGAGGGTGCGGAGCAGGTCGACGTTGGTGAAGCGCATCGCGTACTGCCGCTTGCGGAACTGCCGCCAGACATAGAAGGCGGCCACCGCGAGCACCGGCAGCAGCGCGAGGAGCCAGATCGGTTGCAGGAAGCGGATCATCGGGTGGTCCCCCTGGTGCGTGCGTGTCGCTGGGCGGCGACGAATCTCACCGTGTCCAGGAGCCAGTCGGTGTCGGTGCGCAGCCGCAGGTGGGCCGCCCCGGCCGCACGCAACGCCCGGGCGATCGCACCACGCTGCTCGCCGGCCGCCTCAGCGTAGCGCGCCCTCAGGGCCGGGTCGGCGGTCTGCACCTCGTGCAGCGCGCCGGTCTCGGGGTCGGCCAGGGTGAGCACGCCGACGTCGGGCAGCTCGAGCTCGCGCGGGTCGACCACCTCGATGGCCAGCACGTCGTGCCGCACACCGAGCTTGCGGACCGGCCGTGACCAGGTGTCGACCGGCGCCAGGAAGTCGGAGATGATCACGGCGACACCCCGCCGGCGCGGTGGGCGGTTGAGCCGGTCGATCAGGTCACCCAGGTCGGTGCGTCCAGGCCTGATCTGGGTACGCGCCACAGCCCGCAGAAGTCCCTGTGCTTCCTTGCGCCCGGGGCGGGCGGGCAGCCGCACGATGCCACCGGGGTGCTCGTCCGGCAGCGCCGACCCCGACCCCGCCGCCGCGAAAGGCGAGCCGGGCCCACCCGAGCCGAGGGGGCCGGGAGCCCCGCCGGAGCCGGGCGCGCCGGAGCCGGCGGACGTCGACCCGGCCCGGGACGACCGCCGCCAACGGCCGAAACCACGCCCGGAATCGCGTACCGGCATGCCTGTCCCCGTACCCACCACCGCCCCGATCCGATTACCACCACGGACCGTGAGGTGAGCCATCGCGGCCGCCGCCGCGATCACCAGATCGCTCTTGAGCCACTGGGCGGTGCCGAAGGCGAGGCTGGCCGACAGGTCGATGGCCATCCAGGTCTCCAGCTCGCGGTCGGCCACGGTCCGCCGGACGTGCGGCGTCGTGGTCCGCGCGGTGACCGGCCAGTCCATCCGCCGGACGTCGTCACCGGCGCGGTATTCCCGGCTCTCGCCCGCCTCGCTGCCCGGCCCGGGCAGCAATCCCACGTAGTCGCCCTGGAGCAGCCCGTCGAGCTTGCGGGTGACCAGCAGCTGCAACCGGGACAGGACGGCCTCGGCCCGGGCTGTACCACCATCGGTGGCCGCCGGAAGGTCGGAGCCGGCCTGGGTCGTCACTGCTGGCCCGGCCAGACGTTCCCGGGCTGGGGCTGATGCGGTTGCTGCGGCTGTTCCGGAAGGGGAACGGAGACGGGCGCGCCGGACACCGGCTGGCCGTTCGAGGCGGCGCCCTGCCTCGATGCCACCGACGGCATCGGCACGCTCTGCATGATCCGGGCGACGATGTGGTCGGCCGGCACGTCGTCGGCCAGCGCGTCGTAGCTGAGCACCAGCCGGTGCCGCAGGATGTCGGGGACGATGTCCTGCACGTCCTGCGGCAGCGCGTAGTCACGGCCGCGGAGCAGGGCCAGCGCCCGGGTGGCCCGGACGATGCCGAGCGAGGCGCGCGGGCTGGCGCCGTACTGCACCAGCTGAGCGACGTCGGGCATGCCGTGCTGGGCCGGCGCACGGGTGGCCAGCACCAGCCGGACCGTGTAGTCGACCAGGGCGTTGTGCACGAACACCTGGTCGGCCCGGCGCTGCAGGGCGAGCAGGTCCTCGGGGGTGAAGACCGGCTGCGGCTCGGGCGGGCTCACACCCATCCGGTAGACGATCTCGCGTTCCTCGGCGTCGGTCGGGTAGCCGACCAGGATCTTCATCAGGAACCGGTCACGCTGGGCCTCGGGCAGCGGGTACACACCCTCCTGCTCGATCGGGTTCTGGGTGGCCATGACCAGGAACGGGTCGGGCACCCCGTGGCTCTCGCCGCCGATCGACACCTGGTGCTCGGCCATCACCTCGAGCAGCGCCGACTGCACCTTGGCCGGCGCACGGTTGATCTCGTCGGCGAGCAGGAAGTTGACGAACACCGGGCCGAGCTCGACGTCGAACTTCTCGCTCGACTGCCGGTAGATGCGGGTGCCGACGATGTCGGCGGGCACCAGGTCGGGCGTGAACTGCACCCGGGAGAACGTGCCGCCGACCACCCGGGCCAGGGTCTCCACGGCCAGCGTCTTGGCCACGCCGGGTACGCCCTCGAGCAGGCAGTGGCCGCGGGCGAGCAGGGCCACGAACATCCGCTCGACCATCCGGTCCTGGCCGACGATGACCCGTTTGACCTCGAACATGGCCCGCTCGAGCTGGGTCGCGTCCTCGGCCGGGGTCACCGGGGCCGGGCTGGTCTGGGCGTCGGGCGTGGTCGGCTGGGCCACCGGTCCTCCACAGCGGGTCTGGGTCGCGTCGGCTCGGGTGCCGACGGTCAAGACTTACACGAGCTTTCTGAGAGCGTACGGGGAGGCTGCTTTTACGCGCCGACCACCTTGACCACCATCAACCGATGGCGTCGATCTTTCTGCGCGATACGCCGGAACTCCCACGCCCCCGGGGTGGACGCGTCGGGCGACCACCTGTGTAAGATTCAAAGCGTCGTCGGGCGACTTCCCCCGTGGTCGCCCGACGGCGTAAAAGGCTCCGGCCCTGTGTCTGCAGAATGCGCAGACCAGGGCCTTTTGCATGTTTGCCTTGGGGGCCAAGCCCTCAGACCCCTGCTGTGGGCCAAGCCCCAGACCCCTGCTGTGGGCCAAGCCCCAGACCCCTGCTGTGGGCCAAGCCCCCAGACACCTGCTGGGGGGCTGCCTATGGTTGTTGCGTGGGTGAGGCGGATGTTCAGTGCAGTTCCAAGGGGTGCCGTGCGGCCGCGGGCTGGGAGCTGCGGTGGCAAAATCCGCGGATTCACACCGGCGATCGGTACAAGACCTGGCTGGCCTGTGACGATCATCGTCAATCGCTGGGCGACTTTCTGCGCGCGCGGAGCTTCCTGCGTGAGGTACGGCCGTTCACGCCGACATCTCCTAGGCTCTAGGGTGTGACCGTCAATGCCCTCGAACCGTGGCCTGACTCCGTCGAGTGGCGCCGCGTCTCGCCCAAGTTGATCACTGTGGAGTTGATCAGCCGCGGGATCCTGCTCCTGATCGTGATGATCGGCCTGGTCATCGGCTGGGTCGCCAGCGACCACTTCTGGCTCTTCCCGCTGCTGATGGGCATCAACCTGCTGCTGGCCGTCTGGCGCTCGATCATCACGGTCCGGGCGGTCAAAGCCTGGGGGTACGCCGAACGCGGCGACGACCTGGTGGTCCGCCACGGCCTGTTCGTCCGCCGGCTGTCGATCGTCCCGTACGCCCGGATGCAGTACGTGGATGTCACCGCCGGCCCCCTGGAGCGGGCGTTCGGGCTGGCCACCGTCCAGCTGCACACCGCCGCCGCGGCCAGCGACGCCAAGGTGCCCGGCCTGGCCCCGGAAGAGGCCGCCCGGCTCCGCGACCGGCTGACCGCCCTGGGCGAGGACCGGGCCGAGGGCCTGTGACCACCGACGCGCACCCCGACCCCCACCCGGCCGACCCGCGCCCCCCGGTCGACCACCCGGGCCCACCGGTCGCCCGCCCAGCCGACCCGGGCCCACCGGTCACCCACCCGGGCCCGCCGCCGGTCGGTCCGGACGCCCAGGGCCGGGCCGCGGACAGCCCGGTGGCCGAGGAGCCGCGGCGGCGGCTGCACCCGCTGAGTCCGCTGCTGCACGGGGCCAAGTCGATCGCGGTGATCGTGGTGGCGCTGTCCTGGCAGACGCTCGCGCAGATCGGGTTCGAGCGGTTCGCTCTGGTCGTACTCGGACTGGCCGTCGCCGTGGTGATCTTCTCGTTGGTCAACTGGCTGAACACCGGCTACCACGTGGTCGGCAAGGAGCTGCGGATCCAGGACGGGCTGCTGTGGCGGCGCAACCGGGCCATTCCGCTCGAACGGCTGCAGGCGGTCGAGGTCCGCCGGCCGCTGCTGGCCCAGCTGACCGGCCTGGCCGAGCTGCGGCTCGAGGTGGTCGGCGGCAGCAAGACCGAGGCGCCACTGGCCTATCTGACCGTACGGGACGCCGCCGCCCTCCGGGAGCGCCTGCTGGCGCTGGCCGGGCGTACCCCCGAAGGCGTTGCCGCCACAACGCCCAGGGTGACCGGCGCACCCGCCGTGGAACAACCCCTCCTCCGGGTCCGCAACAACGACGTCGTGCTCAGTCAGCTCCTCACCCCGCAGGCGTTCCTGCTGCCGTTCGGCGCCGCCTTCGTGGTGGCGCAGGCCGTGCTCGAGGGCGCGTGGACGTTCATCGGCATCGCGTCGACGGTCACCGCGATGGCCGGTGTGCTGCTCCAGCCGGCGCGCCGGGTGCTGCAGGACTGGGACTTCCGGCTGGCCCGGGACGCCGGCGGCCGGCTGGTCGTGCGCTACGGGCTGCTCGAGACGCGCAGCCAGGTGGTTCCGCTGCATCGGGTGCAGTCGGTCGGGGTGACCTGGCCGTTGCTCTGGCGCGGCAAGCGGTGGCTCCATCTGAGCCTGGACATCGCCGGGTACGCCGGACCGCAGGGCAACGGCAACGACAAGCGTTCCGACCGGCTCCTCCCGGTCGGCGACAACGACACCGGCCGCGCGCTGATCTGGGACGTCCTGCCCGGCGTGGACCTGCTCGCGCTGCCGACCACGCCGCCACCCGACCGCGCCCGCGTGCTGCACCCGTTCGCGCTGCGCAGGTACGGCGCCGGCCTGTCGCCCGAGGTGTTCGTGACCCGGTGGGGCTGGCTGACCCGGCAGATGTCGGTGGTCCCGTACGCCCGCCTGCAGAGCGTCCGCGTCGTCCAGGGCCCGATCCAGCGCCGCCTGGGCCTGGCCACGGTGTACGCGGACACGGCCGGCGGCCGGGCCGGCGTGGCCCACGACCGCGACCTTTCCGAGGCCTGGGCGCTGGCCGACGAGTTGTCCCGCCGCGCCCGTGAGGCCCGCAACCTCGCACCCCTGGCCACCGGCGAGCTCTCCCCGGCCGCGCCGTCCACGGACGACGAGGTCTGGCAGCGTCCCTAGAATCACGCGCATGGAGTTTCCGGAGTTCGCTCCCGGCCTCAGCGCCAAGCTGGAACTGACAGTCACCGACGCCGACACCGCGCAGGCGGTCGGCTCCGGCGACGTGCCGGTGCTGGCCACGCCGCGGGTGCTGGCCCTGGCCGAGGCGGCGACGGTCGCCGCCACCGCGCGGCAGATGCCGGGCGGTGTCACCACGGTCGGCACCCGGGCCGAGGTCGAGCACCGCGCCCCCACCCCGCTCGGCCGCACGGTCACCGCCACGGCCACGCTGGCGAAGGTGGACGGCCGGAAGCTGACCTTCGACGTCACGGTTCGCGACGGTGAGCAGGTGGTGGCCGACGTGCGCGTCGAGCGGGTGCTGCTCGACCGTCAGCGCTTCATCGAACGAGCCACCACCCCATAGTCATTTGCCTAAAGGCTTTAGGCAAGCTATGAATAGTTCATGGCACGTGCGGGTCTCACCATCGAGAAGCTCGTCGCGGCCGGCGCCGAGCTGGCCGACGAGGTCGGCTTCGAGCACGTCACCGTGTCCGCGGTGGCCCGCCGGTTCGACGTCAAGGTGGCCAGCCTCTACTCACATCTGAGCAGCTCCGACGATCTGCGTACGCGGATAGCCCTGCTCGCCCTGGCCGAGATGGCCGACCGGGTGGCCGCCGCGCTGGCCGGTCGCTCGGGCAAGGACGCGCTGGCCGCCGCGGCCAACGTCTACCGCGACTACGCCCACCAGCACCCCGGCCGGTACGACGCCGCCCAGTTGCGCCTCGACCCGGCCACCGCGGCCGCGAGCGCCGGCCCCCGGCACGCCGAGATGACGTTCGCGATCCTGCGCGGCTACGACCTGCCCGATTCCGAGCGGGTGCACGCGGTCCGGCTGCTCGGCAGCATCTTCCACGGCTACGTCCGGATGGAGCTGGGCGGCGCCTTCGACCACAGCGTGCCCGGCACCGGCGAGAGCTGGCCGCGCGTCCTCGACGCCACCGACGTCATGCTCCGCAACTGGCCCGAACCGAAAGGCTGATCCATGGACGAATTTCTGAAGGGCCACGCCGAGGTCGAGCGGACCGCCGACGGTCTGGTGCCGCACCGGCTGCCCGCGTGGGCCCGCGCCCAGTGCCCCGACCCCCAGCTGGCGATGGTGGAGAGCAACCCCTCGGGGGTACGCCTGGCCTTCCGCACCCGCGCGACAACGATCGAGCTCGACTCGCGCCGCACCGTGATCGGTTTCGCCGGCGTCCCGTTCCGCCCGGACGGCCAGTTCGACCTGGTGGTGAACGGCGAGCTGGTGGGCCGGTCGACCGCCACCGGCGGCCACCGGGTCACCATCGACATGGCCACCGGCAGCGCCACCACCACCCCCGGCCCGGTGCACACGGCCCGCTTCACCGAGCTGCCCGAGGGCGACAAGAACGTCGAGATCTGGTTGCCGTACCAGGAGACGACGGCCCTGATCGACCTGCGCGCCGACGCACCGATCGAACCGCAGCCGGACCGCGGCCGCCCGGTGTGGCTGCACCACGGCAGCTCGATCAGCCACGGCTCGAACGCGGCCGGCCCGACCGCGATCTGGCCGGCCCGGGCCGCCGCCGTGGCCGGCGTCGACCTGGTCAACCTAGGCCTGGGCGGGAGCGCGCTGCTCGACCCGTTCACCGCCCGGGTCATGCGGGACACCCCGGCCGACCTGATCAGCGTGAAGATCGGCATCAACATCGTGAACGCCGACCTGATGCGCCGCCGCGCCTTCGGCCCCGCCGTGCACGGCTTCCTGGACACCATCCGCGACGGCCATCCGGACACCCCGCTGCTGGTGATCTCGCCGATCTGGTGCCCGATCCACGAGGAGACGCCCGGCCCCGGCGACTTCGACCGGGCCGCCCTGGCCGAGGGCAAGTTGCGCTTCCGGGCCACCGGCGACCCGGCCGGCGTGGCCCGCGGCCAGCTGACCCTGGGCGTCATCCGCGAGGAGCTGTCCGCCGTGGTGGCCCAGCGCGCCGCCACCGACCCCAACCTCCGCTACCTGGACGGCCGCGACCTCTACGGCCCCGACGACTACGCCGAGCTCCCGCTCCCCGACGAGCTGCACCCGGACGACGCCGCCCACGCCCGCATCGCTGACCGCTTCACCAAGGCCGCCTGGCTCCCCTCCTGACCACCCCCAAAAAAGGTGGTAGCCCCCCGCACACCGCCCGCTCCTACCACCAAACCCAAAGCGGTAGGAGCGGGCGGCATCGGCGCCCCGGACACCGCTCGGGCCTACCACCAAAACCCAAAGCGGTAGGAGCGGGCGAGATCGGCAGTCCGGGCGGGGCTATCGGTGGGGGGCGGGGTCGTTGCGGAGGCGGCTGTAGACGACCATGTCGTGGTAGGCGCCCTTGCGGTACTGGGCGTGCCGGGCGATGCCCTCGCGGGTGAAGCCGGCCTTCTCCAGGCTCCGCTGGGCGGCGACGTTGGTCACGTCGGTCTCGGCCTGCAGCCGTTCGAACGTCGTGGTCTCGAACAGGTAGGCCGCCACCAGGATCTTCCCGACGGTGCCGAGGCCGCGACCGCGGAAGGCGGGACGCAGCCGGGTGCCGATGTTCAGGGCGTGCGACGCGATGTTGTGCCCGTGCGGCACCGGCCGCCACGCCACCTTGCCGGCCACCGCGCCGTCGGCGTCCTGGATGACCAGGGTGCCGTGGTCGTAGCCGATCAGCCCGTCGGCGTCGAAGTTCCGCTCCAGCGCGTTGGTGGCCGTGTAGCCGAACGTACCGACCGGATCCTCGTCGTGGTCGACGTACAGCAAGGGCAGGTCCTCGCGCCGGACCGGGCGCACCGTGACACCAGACATGGGTGGATCTTGGCGCCCCGGCGACCGATCCTCTACAAAGCTGCCCGGACGGACACGTCAGACGAGTGCGCCCCAGCGGGTGGTCAGCTCCTCCTGGGTCGGCATGGCCACCGCGCCGCCGGGTCGTTCGCAGACCAGCCCGGCCACGGCCAGCGCGAAGCGGACGTTGCGCTCCCAGCCGGCCAGGTCGGCGGGGACCCCGTCGGCGAGCAGGCGGCGGATCAGCGCGCCCATCACCGAGTCGCCGGCGCCGGTGGCGTCGACCGCGTCGACCTTGGGTGCGGGCAGCATCGTGCCTCCGCCGGGCACCGCCGCGTACGCCCCCTTGGCCCCACAGGTCACCACGACCGCCTTGGCGCCCAGGTCGAGGATCAGCGACGCCGCGGCCGGGGCCGACGCGCCGTCGTAGAGCACCTCGGCGTCGGCCAGGCTGAGTTTGACCAGGTCGGCGGTGGCGAAGAACTCCTCGGCCAGGGCCCGCTGGGTGTCCACGGCGGCCCGGTCCGGCAGCAGCGTCGGGCGGACGTTGGGGTCGAAGACGCGCAGCGGGCCGTCGACCCGCCAGGCGGCCCGGGCGGCCTGGCGGAACGGTTCCCGGAGCAGGCAGATCGACCCCGTGTAGACCACGCCGGCCCCGGTCAGCAGGCCGGTGTCGAGGTCGGCCGCCTCGAGCAGGGCGTACGACGGCGGCTCGCCGTAGAACGTGAAGGTCGGCTCGGCGCCTTCGAAGGTGGTCACGGCCAGCGTCGTCGGCACCGGCACGCGTTTGAGCAGGCGGGTGCCGACCCCGGTGGTACGCAGGAACTGGGCGATCCGGTCGCCGAGGATGTCGCTGCCGAGCGTGCCGGCGAACTGCACCTCGCCGCCGAGCCGGGTGGCGCCGACGGCGACGTTCAGCGGGGCGCCGCCGATCGCCTGGCGGTAGATCAGCTCGCCGTCCCGGTCGGTTTCGAGGAGGTCGACCAACGACTCTCCGAGCACCACCGCGTAGCCCATGAACGTCCTCTCGTTTGTCGCCTGACCGTAAGCCGAGGCGGCCGTCCAAGACCAGATGCGTGCCCTTTATGCCCGATTTTGACATGATCCAGGAATGCGTCGCCTGATGATCATCCTGCCCGTTCTGCTCGCCACCGGGTGCGCCGGGACGCCCGGCGTGCCGGTGGAGATCCCGGGCGAGGCGGCTAGCCCGCCCCCGGCCATCAGCGCGACCGTCTTCGGCCACCCGGCGGCCAGCGGGTTCTACAGCCCGGACGCCGGGATGACCGGAGACGTGGTCGCCCAGGGCACCTTCGACCCGAAGGACGGCACGGCCATCACCTACGAGCCGCAGCTGGTCCCGGCCGGCTCGACCGCCCACGTGACGGTGACCCGGCTGGCCAACGGGATGCAGGTGCGGCTGGCGGTGACCGGGATGCTGCCCCTGCGCACCTATGGCGCCCACCTGCACACCAAGCCCTGCCGGCCCGATCCCAAGGGCGCCGGCCCGCACTACCAGCACAACCCCGACCCGATGGCGTCGGCCTCGCCACCCCCGGCCGACCCGTCGTACGCCAACCCGAAGAACGAGGTGTGGCTCGACTTCACCGCCGACCGGATCGGCGCGGCCACCGCCACGGCCGTGCTGACCTGGTCGTTCGACGAGCTCACGCCGCCCCGGTCGCTGGTCGTGCACGCCTCACGTACCCGTACCGAAGAAGGTTTTGCCGGAACCGCCGGAGCGCGAGTGGCGTGCCTGACCCTGCCCGGCTGAAAGCCGGTACGGTCAGAGGTGGACCGAGACGGGAGGACCCCCACATGGCCGAGCAACAGCCCCAGCCGCCGCAACCCAAGACCGAGAGCCACGACCCGGACTACCCCGAGGCTTTCCTGCAGTTCATGCGGACCGGCTGGCGGGAAGACGCTCTGGCCGTGACGCCCCGGGCCGAGAGCCCCAACTACGCCAAGCGGCGGGCGGCGCTGTCCGACGCATTCCCCGGCGAGACGCTGATCATCCCCAGCGGCGTGGAGAAGGTGCGCGCCTACGACACCGACTACCACTTCCGCCCCGGCAGCGACCTGGTCTACCTGACCGGCGACCGCGACCCCGACAGCGTGCTGGTGCTCAAGCCGACCGGGTCCGGCCACGACGCCGTGCTCTACACCCGGCAACGAAACTCCAAGGAGACCGACGCGTTCTTCCGCAGCCGCGACGGCGAGCTGTGGATCGGGCGTACGCACACCCTGGCCGAGAAGTCGACCGAGCTGGGCGTCGAGACGGCGGCGTACGGCGAACTGGGCCGCGCCCTGGCCGACAGCGCCCCCGCCCGCACCCGGGTCCTGCGCGGCCTCGACCCCAACGTCGACCGGGCGATCCTGGCCTGGGAACCCGACCCGGCCAACCGCCGCGACCGCGACCTGGCCCGGGTGATCTCCGAGCTCAAGCTGGTCAAGGACGAGTGGGAGATCGCCCAGCTGCAGGACGCGATCGACGCCACCGTCCGCGGCTTCGAGGATGTCGCCCGTGTCCTGCCGGCCGACCGCCCGGTCAAGGAGCGCCTGCTCGAGGGCGTCTTCGGCCTGCGCGCCCGGCACGACGGCAACGACGTCGGCTACAGCTCGATCGTCGGCGCCGGCGCGCACGCGACGATCCTGCACTGGGTACGCAACACCGGTGTGACCACGCCGGGTGAGCTGCTGCTGATGGACATGGGCGTCGAGGGCGACAACTTCTACACCGCCGACGTCACCCGCACGGTGCCGGTCAACGGCACTTTCACCCCGTTGCAACGGCAGGTGTACGACATCGTGCACGCGTCGCAGCAGGCCGGCATGGATTACATCAAGCCCGGCGTCGTGCACCGCGACGTCCACCAGGTGTGCATGCGCGTGCTCGCCGAGGGCCTGCACGACCTGGGCCTGCTGCCGGTGAGCGTGGACGAGGCGATGGAGAAGACGTCCACGGTCTACCGCCGCTGGACCCTGCACGGTTTCGGCCACATGCTCGGCATCGACGTGCACGACTGCTCGGCCGCGCGCAAGGAGAAATACACCGACGGCCCGCTGGGCGAGGGGTACGTCCTGACCGTCGAGCCCGGCCTCTACTTCCAGCCCGAGGACGACCTGGTCCCCGAGGAACTACGCGGCGTCGGCGTCCGCATCGAGGACGACGTCCTGGTCACCGCCGACGGCTGCAAGAACCTGTCGGCCGGCCTGCCCCGCGGCGCCGACGAGGTCGAGCAGTGGCTGGCGGCCCAGCGCGAGGCCGGCCCCCGCCTTCCCGAGTAGCGTCGCCCGGTCGGGGGAGCGAGCCGATCCCACTCCCCCGACCGCATGTGCGGGTCAGCGCCCGCGGCAACTCTCGTCGCGCGTTCGCACCACGTCCACCTGCGCCAGTCTCTCCGCCCCGTCCGGCAGCGGCAGACCGAGGTCGGTCGATCTCGCGCCCTTCCCGTTGGCCGTCCAGCGATCGCCGAAATTCCGGCTGAGCGCGGCGTCGGTCTGCACAATGCTCACCGCGAACGGAACTCCGGCGCCCTTGTCTCCGCCGATCTCGACGCGATTCTCGAATCGCCCGTCCGCCCCGGCATTGACCTGCCCCGAGAGGTAGAGGGCTTCTCCCCGCGCCTGGACCAGAATCCAGATATTTCGTTGCCGGCTCGCCGGGGACAGTTGCCCGCGCACCGTCTCGCACCGCCCGACCGCGCTGCCGCCGACCGGCACGGAGATCGTGGCCGCCGGCGGCGCTGCCGGAGCCGGAGCGGGCGCCGCGACCGCCGGAGCGGATATCCGGCCCGCGACCGCGAAGTTCACCGGACCCAGGAAGGCGACGAGCGCGCCAACCAGCAGCCAGATGGGCCACGGGGGTCGCTCCGCCTTCTTGTCCCGTCTACGCACGACAATCACAGCCACCGCGCAGGAGGCAATACCGGCAAGGGCACTGAGCCCACCGCCGATATAGTTCATGCCCTCGGCGAATTGCGGTTTGAAGATCACCACTGCGGCCCACGCGACGATGAAGGCGATGAATTCGATCAACAGAAGCAGAAGAAT
Source organism: Actinoplanes sp. NPDC049265 (assembly GCF_043197135.1). Lineage (NCBI taxonomy): Bacteria > Bacillati > Actinomycetota > Actinomycetes > Micromonosporales > Micromonosporaceae > Actinoplanes > Actinoplanes sp. NPDC049265. The sequence continues at coordinate 221,500 of NZ_JBICSP010000007.1, forward strand.
GCTTCGCACCCAGCGGCCATGCACGCCGGACAGTGTGACGCATCCATCCGACTGACCGAAATTGATGAGCAATATTCGGAATCGGAGCCGGCCACATTGTCAGCGCGGGGCGTAATCGGTGATCTTGAAGCAGGTCGCCCCGCCGTTCTCCTCCTCGGCCCGGTTGACGACCACCGAGGTCGGGTGGCCGTCGGCCGGGTCGTAGGTGGTGATCGCCTCGGCCCCGTCGTCGACCGCGGTCCGGGCCAGCTCGACCATCCCGCCGAGCGTGGGGATCTCGACCTCTTCCTCGCCCTCGGCCGTCTTCCCGTCGATCCGCTCGGCGGCGCCGACCGCGCCCCCGGCCACGGTGACCTTGTACTTGCCCAGCGACTTGGCGCCGTCGCAGGTGCGCTCGGCGACGAAGGTGTAGTCGGCCGGTTCGGTCCACGGCGGCGTCGATCCGGCCGTGGTCGGCGAGGGCTGCGGCGGCGTCTCGTCCGGTGTGGTGCACCCGGCTAGCAGGAGCGGCAGGACGAGCAGCAACCGTTTCATCCGGGTTCCTCGATGATCGTGATCCGCCGGCCGCCGGGTGCGTCGAGGCGGGCGTTGAGCGACCTCAGTCATGCCGCGACGTTAGGCCACGAAGACGGCGACGGTCCGTCCCGGTACGACCAACCGGCCCTCCGAGGCGTCCGACTCACGGACGAGCGGGTCGGCCGAGGACTCCAGCAGCGGGTGCAGGCGCAGGCCGGGCGGGGCGTCGTGGGTGAATGGCGACGGCGTGGCGTTGAAGACGACCACGTGGCGGCGCCACGGCTGGTCGAGGCCGTCGCCGTCCAGGTCCATGACGATCACGCCGGGGGTCTCGGCCGGTCCGCCGAGCGGGAAGCTCAGCCGGTGCTGCACCTCCTCGGCCGTGGGCAGGCCGAAGACCGGCGACTCGCGGCGGATCCGGAGCAGTTCCCGGTAGCGTTCGGCGGTCATCTCGATGACGGCCGGCGGCGGCACCAGGCCCGGGTCGGCGAGCAGCGGCCGGGCCAGGTGCCACACCGCCGCGTTGTCCGGCGCGGGGGGCAGGCCCAGGCCGAAACCGTTGCCGGTCGACGGGTCCCAGCGGATCTGGTTGAACCAGTCGCCCGAGTCGTACGAGTTGCGGTCCAGCGACTTGGACCGCAGGCGCTCGCTGCCCAGCGCGATGAACCCGACGCCCTGGCTGAGCACCACCGTCGACAGGGCCAGGATCTGCATGCGGGCCCGGTCCTCGATGGTCAGCGAGGCCGGCAGCTTGTACGCGAGCGCGTCGTACAGGATCTCGTTGTCGTGCGCGTCCACGTAGATCACCGACTCCCCGGGCGCCGCCGCGTAGCCGCTCGGCGAACCGTGGTGGTCGACCTGCGCGCCGGTCCGCTCGTGGCCGTCGTGGGTGACGAAGCGGTACGCCGCCAGCCCGCCGGCCAGCCCGACCTTGATCGAGTCGTGCAGCCACAGCGGCGTCCGGGCCCCGAGGCCGGAGGCGAAGCCGGGCACGGTCGGGTCGCCGTGCGCGCCGCCTCCGCGGACGGCGTCGCGCAGCCGGTCGTTGAACGTGCCGATGCCGGTGCCGGCCATGTTGGCCTGGGTGGCCTGCGCGAATCGCTGGTCGAAGGCCACCTCGCCGAAGTTCCAGCCCTCGCCGTACAGGTAGATGTCCTTGCCGTTGACGCCTTCGACGTCGGGCGTCAGATGGTCGAGCGCGACCCGCACCTCGAGGATGTTGGCCCGCGGGTGGTGGCCCATCAGGTCGAAGCGGAACCCGTCGACGTGGTAGTCGCGGGCCCAGGTGACCACCGAGTCGACGACCAGGCGGCCCATCATCATGTGTTCCGGCGCGGTGTTGGAGCAGCAGGTGGACTCGGCGACGGTGCCGTCGGCGAGCAGCCGGTGGTAGTAGCCGGGCACGATGCGGTCGAGCACGCTCATCCGGTGCAGGCCGTCGGCCATGGTGTGGTTGTAGACCACGTCCATGATCACGCGCAGCCCGGCGGCGTTGAGCGCGGCGACCATGGTGCGAAACTCGCGGATCCGGGCGGCGCCCTCGGGCTGGACCGCGAGGCTGCCCTCGGGCGCGGTGTAGTGCCACGGGTCGTAACCCCAGTTCCAGCCGTCCTCGGCCGCGACGGCCAGCACCGCACGTTGCTGCTCGGACGAGTCCGGGGGCAGAGCCGCGAGATCACATTGGGGTACGGCCTGAGCGGCCCGCCGGTCCGGCACGCTGGCGAAGTCGAAGGCCGGCAGCAGATGCAGATGGGTCAGCCCGGCGCCGGCCAGCGAGCGCAGGTGGCGCATCCCGGCCGAGTCGGCGGTGAACGCGGCGTAGGTGCCGCGTTGCTCGGGCGGCACGGTCGGGTCGGCGATCGAGAACTCGCGGACCGACACCTCGGCGATCTGCATCCGGGCCGGCTCGACCGCGGGTGGCTTGGCCGGCTCGTCCCAGCCGGGCGGGGCCAGTTCCGGGTCGGCCAGGTCGGCGATCAGGCTGTGGGTGGAGTCGACGGCCAGGCCGACCGAGTACGGGTCGGTCACGCTGGTGGTGACCACGGCCTGCGCCGCCGGGTGCCACACCTCGACCCGGTACCGGTAGTAGCGGCCCAGCCACTTGCGCTTCCCGGCGACCGACCAGATGCCGGTGACCTGGTCGCGGTCCATCGGCAGCAGCTTGGGCTCGTCGTCCGGGGTCTTGAACAGCTCCAGCGTCACCGATCGGGCGGTCGGCGCCCACACCGCCAGGACCGGCTTCTCCTCGTCGATCACCGGCCCGAGTGGTGCCTCCCGCGCGTCGGCGTAGAGGTCGTCCAGCACGCCCGGTAACTGCACGGCGGTCAGCACGGTCAGCCGGCCGCCGGCGTCCCGCCCGGCCACCAGCAGCTGCCCTCTCAGCAGCTCGGCCAGCGCGCTCGCGCCCAGCTCACGGACGGCGAAGGCCGCGTAGGCGCGCAGGTGCGGGAACTTGATGCTCTGCGACTGGAAGAGGCCGCCCGGGCGCGGGGTGAGCGGCAGCGTGGCGTGCTCGCCGGTCAGGTCGCCGCCGTCCCGGCGTACGCCGCCGCCCGGGGCCGCGACCAGGGCGAAGGTCGAGGCCTGGGCGGCGAGCTCGGGTGGGAGGGCGATGGTGGTGCGGTCGGCGAAGACGGCGAGGGCCCGGGCCGGGTCCAGTTCGGGTCCGAGGGTACGCAGGGCCGGGCGCAACGGTGCCCGTTCGCCCGCCAGCAGCCACACCTCGCGGGTCTCGGTCAGGTCGAGGCGCTGGTCGTCGGGCCGGTCCTTGTGGTCGCCGCGGTGCAGCACGAACCGCAACCCGACGGCGTCCGGGCGCACCGGTACCCGGAACACGGCCCCGAAGCTGTCGTGCGAAAGCGGGCTCAGGGGCGTACCCCACACGGGTTTGGTCCTGGTCCCCTCCCAGGCGTGGAGGCCCCACCCGCCGTAGTCCCCGCCCGGTCGCCGATAGTGAATGACGACGTCATCTTCGCTCACGGCGGCCGCGGGGGGCGGTTCGGTAACGACAAGATCGTCACCCTCGGTGAGCCAGATCTCGGGGCTCACCCCCGGGTCCACGTGCCGGTCGTCGGGCACGTCCTTGGCGCCGGAGCGGTCCACGACCAGGAAGCCGACCTCACGCGCGTCGTCGGCCAGCCGTACCCAGGCGAAGCGGCCCCACTCGTCCTCGCCGGCGAACGGATGCCCGTGCGGGTAACCGGTCATCTGGCCCGGCGCGATGTCCCCCCACGCGTGCAACGACCACGCCGAGTAGTCCCCGTCCGCCCGGCGATAGTGCACGACAAGCCACTCGGGGCTGCTGAGGTGCTGTTTCGTCCGGCCCGGGATGATCTCGGTCGTGGTCACCCGGTCACTATTACACCGGGGTAGGTCGATTCTTCATCGTGTCGCGATGACGGTGGTGATTCGTGGCCCGTCGGTGTCCGCCCTGACCAGGTATCGGTAGCTCTCACCGGGCACCGCGCCGCCCGACGAGTCGAGGTATTCCCACTCGACCGCCACCATCGCGAGGGCGTCGCTGAGCCGCTGCACGTCCAGGATCTGTGCGTGCGCGGCCACGATCTGTTGCTCCTGGTACGCCGGGGCGGCGCCGAGGAACGAGAGCGCCACGGCGGCCGGCGAGGTGAACGTGAAGCTGTACGTGTCGGCCACCACCATTCCCGGCAGCGCGTAGCAGTTCGCGACCGCGGATACGTCGCCCCTGGTCAGGGCCGAGCCGTACCGATCGAAGAAGTCGGTGAGGTGGTCCAGATCCGTGATCGCCTTCACGGAACGCGATATTTCCACAGCGTGACAAGGACAAACGCACGTTTGTGCGACTGTCACCCGGACTTGCAGGAAAATACAAGACGGACGTACGGTTTACAGGCTTGACGGGTAACCCGGAGTTAGGTCGGCCTAACTGGAACTGGGCCGTGACCGGTGCGAAAGACTGATGAGGACGACTCACGGTCGGGTGTTGGAAGGAGCGGAAACGTGGCCAGCCTGGACACCTTTGGTGCGAAGAGCGAGCTGCGCGTCGGGGACGCGAGCTACGAGATTTTCACGATCGACAAGGTGGAGGGCCACGATCGGCTGCCCTACTCCCTGAAGATCCTGCTGGAGAACCTGCTGCGGACCGAGGACGGCGCGAACATCACCGCCGACCACATCCGCGCCCTGGGCGGCTGGGATTCGTCGGCCGACCCGAGCGTCGAGATCCAGTTCACGCCGGCCCGGGTGCTGATGCAGGACTTCACCGGCGTCCCCTGCGTCGTCGACCTGGCCACCATGCGCGAGGCCGTCCGCGACCTCGGCGGCGACCCGTCCAAGGTCAACCCCCTCGCCCCGGCCGAACTGGTCATCGACCACTCGGTGATCGCCGACCTGTTCGGCCGCGAGGACGCGTTCCAGCGCAACGTCGAGCTCGAATACCAGCGCAACCGCGAGCGCTACCAGTTCCTGCGCTGGGGCCAGACCGCGTTCAACGAGTTCAAGGTCGTCCCGCCCGGCACCGGCATCGTGCACCAGGTCAACATCGAATACCTGGCCCGCACGATCATGGAGCGCAACGGCCAGGCCTATCCCGACACGGTCGTCGGCACCGACTCGCACACCACGATGGTCAACGGCCTGGGCGTGCTGGGCTGGGGCGTCGGCGGCATCGAGGCCGAGGCGGCCATGCTCGGCCAGCCGGTCAGCATGCTGATCCCGCGGGTCGTCGGCTTCAAGCTGTCCGGCGAGATGCCGGCCGGCACCACCGCCACCGACCTGGTCCTCACGATCACCGAGATGCTGCGTGAGCACGGGGTGGTCAGCAAGTTCGTCGAGTTCTACGGCCCCGGTGTGTCGGCCGTGCCGCTGGCCAACCGGGCCACGATCGGCAACATGTCGCCGGAGTACGGCTCGACCGTCGCGATCTTCCCGATCGACCAGGAGACCATCAAATACCTGCAGCTCACGGGTCGTTCCGAGGCTCAGGTGGCCCTCGTCGAGGCGTACGCCAAGCGTCAGGGCCTGTGGCTCGACCCGTCCGCCGAGCCGGAGTACTCCGAGCGGCTGGAGCTCGACCTCTCCACGATCGTGCCGTCGCTGGCCGGGCCGAAGCGGCCGCAGGACCGGGTGCCGCTGAACAACGCGAAGCCGATGTTCCGGGATGCGCTGACCAATTACGTCTCCGCCACCGGCGCGGCCGATGAGGCCTCCGAGGAGTCGTTCCCCGCGTCCGACCCGCCCGCGAATCATGTATCGGATAATTCCGACAAGCCACACATCTTCTCCGCAGCGACCGGCGCCGACGGCCGCCCGTCCAACCCGGTGCGGGTGACCGGTGACGACGGTGTGGAGTTCGAGCTGGACCACGGCGCGGTCGTCATCGCCGCCATCACGTCCTGCACCAACACCTCGAACCCGCAGGTCATGATCGGCGCGGCGCTGCTGGCCAAGAACGCCGTCGACCGGGGCCTGACCCGCAAGCCGTGGGTCAAGACGACCCTGGCCCCCGGGTCCAAGGTGGTCATGGACTACTACGACCGGGCCGGCCTCACGCCCTACCTCGACAAGCTCGGTTTCAACCTGGTCGGCTACGGCTGCACCACCTGCATCGGCAACTCCGGCCCGCTGCCCGAGGCGATCTCGGCCGCGGTCAACGAGAACGACCTGACCGCGGTGTCGGTGCTCTCCGGCAACCGCAACTTCGAGGGCCGCATCAACCCCGACGTCAAGATGAACTACTTGGCCTCGCCGCCCCTCGTGGTCGCGTACGCCCTGGCCGGCACGATGGACCTGGACATCACCACCGAGCCGCTGGGCACCGGATCGGACGGCCAGCCGGTCCACCTCAGCGACATCTGGCCCAGCGCCAAGGAGATCGACGACGTCATCGCCTCGGCCATCGGCGCGTCCGGCTTCTCGTCGGCCTACTCCGACGTCTTCGCGGGCGACGAGCAGTGGCAGTCGCTGCCCACCCCGACCGGTGACACGTTCTCGTGGGCTTCCGACTCCACGTACGTCCGTAAGCCCCCGTACTTCGAGGGCATGGCCGCCTCACCCTCCGATGTCTCCGACATCTCGGGTGCGCGCGTGCTGGCCAAGCTCGGCGACTCCGTCACGACCGACCACATCTCGCCCGCCAGCTCGATCAAACCCGACTCCCCCGCCGGTAAGTACCTGGCCGAGCACGGTGTCGAGCGGCGTGACTTCAACAGCTACGGCTCGCGGCGCGGCAACCACGAGGTGATGATCCGCGGCACCTTCGCCAACATCCGGCTCCGCAACCAGCTGGTGCCCGGCGTCGAGGGCGGCTTCACGATCAACCACCTGACCGGCGACCAGACCACCATCTACGACGCGTCGGTGGCCTACCAGGAAGCCGGGGTGCCGCTGGTCATCCTGGCCGGCAAGGAGTACGGCTCCGGCTCGTCCCGCGACTGGGCGGCCAAGGGCACCATGCTCCTCGGGGTGCGCGCGGTGATCGCCGAGTCGTACGAGCGCATCCACCGCTCCAACCTGATCGGCATGGGCGTCCTGCCGCTGCAGTTCCCGCCCAAGACCAGCGCCGAGACGCTCGGCTTGACCGGCACCGAGACCTTCACCATCACCGGCGTGACGGCCCTCAACGACGGCGACATCCCGTCCACGGTCACCGTCCGCACCGACACGGGCGTGGAGTTCGACGCCGACGTCCGCATCGACACTCCGGGCGAGGCCGACTACTACCGCCACGGCGGCATCCTCCAGTACGTCCTCCGCAAGATGCTCACCAGCTGAGCGCGGCCCCGACGGCCCGTCGCCCCTCGCGGGACGGCGGGCCGTCGCCGTTCCCGGCCCGAATCACATCTCCTCGCCCGCCTCACATCTCCCGGCGCGCCACCGTCGGGCTCGCTCGGCTTCGACTCCCCGGTCTGCGCCTTCGCCTCCCGCCCGCCTTCGCCTCCCGGCGGCCTAACGTCCCGCGGCGCGCCTTACATCTCGACGCGCCTTACGTCTCTCCACGGTCTTGCTTCTCCCGGCGCGCCTTTCGTCTGCCGCAGCCCGGGTCTCACGACGCCATGATCGAGCTCACGATGGCTACGATCACGATGTTGACGTGCGCCCAGCCCGCCCGCGACCGGCTACCGAACATCCGCGGCAGGCCATGACCGGTGTAACCCAGCGGCGACACCGTGCCGACGCCGAACACATAGCCGTCCACTCGATCGGGCGGCTCCGGCCCCCGCCGCGAGTTCATGACCTCCTCGATGGCGCCGCTCGCTGCCGCAGCGCGTCCAGCCGGATCAGACAGTCGGCCTCGATCAGAAACAGCATGACCGGTCGAATCCGTTCAGCGGACCTCCACCGTGACCGGCCCGGACCGCAGGACGCCGTCGTTGACCGGGACGCAGCGGATGCCACCCCGCCCGCGGAGCTCGCGCCACGCACCGGGCGCGATGGTCACGTCCATCCAGGCGCAGGGGTTGGCGCGCCGGCGGACCTCCAGGCACACCGGGCCATCGCCCGAGTCCAGGCACAGTGTGCGACCGACCAGGTCGTCCACGGCGATGCCGCTGGTCAGGATGTTGCGGCGAACGTGGGTGAGGTCGATGCCGGGCGGCAGGGATTCGCGGGCGATCAGGGTGACGCTCGCGTCGCGGTGGGCCGGCCGGTTGAAGTAGCGGTCACCGACGATGCCCAGGCCGGCCCGGACGTGGATCTCGGTGACGACCTCGCCGGGCGGGGCGGGTGCGGGGCCGTCGATGGGCCGGCCCTCGAAGCGGTGCGCCGGCGACGCGAGCAACTGCACGATCTCAGCGGCCATGGTCACGCCCCAGCGACACGGTCATGGCCACACCTCGACGGCCGCCGGCGAGCGACAGGTCATGGCCGCGCCTCGGCGCCGCAGCGGAGCGACGGCGAGCGACACGGTCATGCCCGCACCTCGGCGCCGAAGCGGAGCGACGGCGGCCGACACGGTCATGCCCGCACCTCGGCGGAGGAACGGAGCGACGGCGAGCGACACGGTCATGCCCGCACCTCGGCGGAGGAACGGAGCGACGGCGAGCGGCACGGTCACGGCCGCGCCTCGGCGGCGGAACGGAGGCGGGCGAACTCGGTCGCCAGGTCGTCGATCTGGTAGTGGGCGTTCAGGCCACTCGGGTTGGGCAGGATCCACAGCCGGGTGTCGCCGAACGTCTCGGCCTGCGGGCCGACCGCCGCGCCCCGGCGGGCGAAGGCTGTGCGGTAGGCGGTCACCCCGAGCACCGCCAGATATCGGGGGCGCCACCGCGCGACCAGCCCCGACAGGATCTCGCCGCCCGCGACGAGTTCGGCCGGCGCGAGTTCGTCGGCCCGGGCGGTGGCCCGCGCGACCACGTTGGTGATGCCCAGCCCGAGCGCCGGCAGTTCCCCCTGTTCGGACGGATGCAGGAGCCGGCCGGTGAAGCCGGACCGGTGCAGCGCCGGCCAGAACCGGTTGCCCGGCCGGGCGAAGTGGTGCCCGGTGGCGGCCGAGTAGAGGCTGGGGTTGATGCCCGAGAACAGCACGCGCAGGCCGGGGCCGGCCAGATCGGGGATGGTCCGGCCGGCCGCGGCGGCCAGGTCGGCGCGGGTGGGTTTCACAGGCCGCGGAGGGCGCCGCCGTCGACCGGCACGGTGATGCCGGTCAGGTAGCTCGCCGCCGGGGACAGGCAGAACGCCGCCACCCGGCCGAACTCGGCCGGCTCGCCGAGGCGCCGGAGCGGGACCTCGGCGACCGCGTCGGCGGACGCCCGCTCGGCGTCGCCGGTCGCCTCGAATCGCTGGCGGTTGCGGTCGGTGAGGATGGAGCCGGGCAGCAGGCCGACGAAGCGGACGTCGCTGGGCCCGTACTCGTCGGACAGGTCTTTGGCGACGCCGGCGAGACCGGGCCGGAAGCCGTTGGAGATGCCCAGCCCGCGCACCGGCTCGCGGGTCGAGCGGGACAGCACCAGGCCGACCGCACCGCCGCCGCGCGTGGCCAGCGCGGCGGCGAAGACCCGGGCGGCGCGGACCGTCCCGAGGAAGACGGTCTCGAACGCCGCCCGCCAGTCCGCGTCGTCGATCGAGGCGGCCGAGCCGAGCCGGGGGCCGCCGACCGAGATCAGCGCCCCGTCGAAGCGCCCGAACTGTTCCGTCGCCGCGCCGACCAGCAACTCCGGCGTGGCGGGAGCGGCCAGGTCGGCGGCGACACCGTGGGCGAGCGGCCCGAGCCGGGTGACAGCGGCCGAGACCTGCTCGGCCGAACGGGACGAGACGACCACCCGCGCGCCGTCGGCGACCAGCGCCTCGGCCGTGGCATACCCCAGGCCCTTGGACGCCCCGGTGAGGACGAAGACGCGGTCACGCAGCCCGAGATCCATGCTCCCAGCCTAGGCTGTGGTTCGCAGTCCGGCCGGGGCCGCGGCGTGGCCCAGAGCGCCCCCCGGGTTCGGGCCGTTATCGGCGCAGGATCCGGACCCGGCCGGCGACCTGGATGATCACGCTGCCGTCGCCGCGGCGCAGGGCCGGCAGCCGGCGCGGGCGCGGCGGGGCGCTCCCGTCGTACACATAGGCCGCCTCCCGTGCCGCCAGTTCCTCGGCCGCGTCCGGTCGCAGGGTGAGCGACCGCGCGAGGTCCCAGCCGTCCCGGAACGACCCCTGCGTCGGCCGCCCGGACGCCCACGCCGCGAAGGCCCGGTGCCACCGGAGGCCGTGCGACGCCGCCAGCGCCGGCCACGATTTCGCGACCTCACCGGCACGCTTGCGGAGCAGCGCGACTCGCGCGGTCTCGATCAGACGAGGATCAAAGCCATCGGGTACGGGCGCACCAGAGGTGAGCGTGGCAACAAGCTGAGCTTGGCGTTCGGCCAGGCCCGGTGCCGCCCCACCGGGTTGTCCCGGGTGGTCACCCTCCCCCTCCAGTGGTAGCCCCGAGCGGTGTCCGGGATCCGGATGCCGCTCCCGGCTACCACTGTCACCGCCGCCGCTCACGTGACGGCCGGGCAGCCGGTCGCGGTCGGCTGAGGCGACGCGACGGCCGTGCTCGCGGTCGGTGGCGGTCATGTGACGGCCGGGTAGCCGGACGCCTTGGCGATGGCGTCGAGTTCCTGGCGCAGGGCGTCGGCCGGCGGGTACTGGCCGTCGCGTTCGAGCATCAGGGCCGGCGGCCGGTGCCGGGCGCACAGCTCGGCCACCAGGTCGAACACCACCGGCGGGACCGCGTCGGTGTGCGTGTCGTGGTAGACGCCGTCGTGTTCGGCGCCGCCGGCCACGTGCACGTAGGCGACGCGCTCCAGCGGGATCCGGTCGAACAGCGCGGCCGGCTCGGTGCCCCGGTTGATCGCGTTGGCGTAGACGTTGGCCACGTCCAGCAGGAGCAGGGCGCCGGTCCGCTCCAGGATCTCGGTGAGGAAGTCGCCCTCGTCGAGGTGGTTGTCCGGCCAGTCGAAGATCGCGGCGATCGGTTCCAGCGCGATCGGCACGCTCAGCTCGGCCTGGGTGCGCTTCACGTTGGCGACGACCGCGTCCACCGACTCGCGGCTGCGCGGGATCGGCAGCAGGTGGCCGGCCTCGACACCGCCGGCCCGGACGAACGCGATGTGCTCGCTGACCAGGGGCGCGCCCAGCCGTTCGGCGACCTGGGCGAGGTGGGTGACCCGGGCCGGCTCGACCGGTTCGGCGCCGCCGAGCGACAGCCGTACGCCGTGCGGCACGACCGCCACCCCGTGGGCCAGCAGCTCGCCCAGCCCGGCCGGCAGGTCGTCGTGGTCGTGCACGGACTCGGCCACGACCTCGGCGAACCGCAGACCGGGCAGCCCGGCGACGAAGCCGGCGATCTCCGGCCGCCAGCCGATGCCCACCCCGTACTCACCGATCGTGCTCATCCGCCGCACCTTCCGCCGCCGTGACCACCGCCGAGGATGCGCACGCCGCCGACCCCGCACCCGCTGGCTGTGCTCATCCGCCGCACCCGCCGCCACCGCAACCACCGCCGCCGCCCCCGCACGAGCTGCCGCCGCTGCACGAGCTGCCACTGGAGCAGGAGGAACCGCCTCCCGACGCGTCGGTGCCGATGTTGCGCCGGATCTCCGCGTCGGCCGCGAACGCCGGGTCCATCGCGTAGAGCGACGCCGCGCCGAACAGCCCGACGCCCATGGCCGCGGTCGACGCGCCGTAGGTGGTCAGCGACGGCGACATCCGCGGCGCCAGGTGCTGGTTGTCCTTGCGCAACTGGCGCAGTGCCTTGCCGGTGGCGTAGGTGGCGCCGCGGTTGGCCCGGACCAGCGCCAGGATGGCCGCGATCACGGCGACCACCAAGAGCAGGGTGAGGTTGCCGACCGCCTTGCCGTTCTGCACGCCGGCGATCATGCGGGCCACGCCGAGCAGCACCACCGCGACCGGCAGGCACGCCCACAGCCGGGCCATCGACCGCTGGCTCGCCGTGGTGGCGTAGCCGGTCCGTTCCACGCTCTCGCGGAGCTGGTCGAGGGCCGACCGGACGTGCTGGTCCTGGTTGAGGTCACGGGTGCGGACGCCACGCCCGGCCGCGTTGTAGACGGCCACGTCGAGCGGGGTCAGACCGGCCGGCATCGACCCGGCGACCTGCAGGAAGCCGCCCGCCCCGCTGGTCAGCACACCGGCCGCGCGGAGTCCGGTGAGGGAGGCGTAGACGGCCAGGTTGTCGCGGCCGTTGAGGTAGGCGACCTGCTGCGGCGCCAGGGTCAGGCGGGTGTCGCCGGACGGCCCGGCGAAGAGGATGCGCCGGGCGACCCAGGCGATCAGCGCCGCGGCGATGACGGCCACCACGTAGTAGCCGACGAAGGTGGGTCCGGGGATACCCCAGGTGTCCGTGGGTGCTGCGTAGTACTGCATCTGAAACCCCCCTCTCAGTTGCCTGCTGGCCTCATTGTGCAGTAGCTCGCAAATGGCCGGTGAGCAGGGCGGATGTCAGCCGACACAGCCACCGCCGCAGCCGCCGCCCCCGCAGGAGCCGCCACCGCCGCACGAACCGCTGCTGCCGCCGCCGCTGAGCGGGCCCGCCCGCACCGACCCGCTGGATCTCGGCCTCGGCCGCGGGCAGCAGCGCCCACCTCCGGGCCAGGGTCCGCTGCTCGTTCGTGGTTCCGTACCCGGAGCGCTCGACCTCCCCGCCCCATTGTGCGGTTCAGAGTCACGGGAGGGGTCCACCGTACGGTGTGCCTGGTCAGCGCTTGCGGACGGCTTCCTCGACCAGATCGAGCACCCGGCTCAGCTCGCCCGGCGGCCGGCCGGTGGCCAGGTGCAGGACCATGCCGTCGTACGCCAGCTCCAGGAACTGGGTCAGCACCTCGAGCGGGACGTCGTCGCGGAGCACGCCGGCCTCCCGCTGCCGGGCCAGGCGCTCGCGGGTGGCCTCGGCGATCGCGGCCGACCGCTCGGCCCAGCGTTTGGCGAACGCCGGGTCGGTCCGCAGCCGCCGGGACACCTCGAGCTGACTGCCTAGCCACCCGGCGGTGTCGCCACTACCCGCCCGTTCGAGCAGATCGCGCATCACCTGGACCAGGCCGTCGGCCGCGACGGTCTGGGCCATGGCCACCGCGTCGTCCTCGGCGACGGCCAGGAACAGCGAGTCCTTGTCGCGGAAGTGGTGGAAGATCGCGCCGCGGGACAGGCCGGTGGCGTCCTCCAGGCGGCGGACTGTGGCACCCTCGTACCCGAAGCGCGCGAAACAGCCACGCGCCGCGGCGAGGATCTCGTGGCGGCGGGCGTCGAGCTGATCCTGGCTCACCCTGGGCACGGCGTCGATCGTGTCACGCGCGTCCGGCCCGTTGCAATCCGTACGTACGGCTTGCCGGTGACCGTGTCGCGCCCGGGCCGGCTGCCCGGATGGTGCGAATTCCACCATCTGGACCCTGGTTTGTTAACACACTCGGGCTGTCGGCCGCAGTACTCACTCACGTAAAGTGCGCGGGTGCCCCTCGTCTTCCTGGCTCTGGACGACACCCTGCTCGACCGCAGCGGTGCCTTCCGGTTGTGGGCGAAGGGATTCCTGGACGAGATCGGCGCACCGGCCGACGAGCTCGACTGGCTACTCTCCGTCGACGCCGATGGTCTGACTTCTCGCTGGGACGTGGCCGACGCCATCCGCGACCGGTATGAGCTCGACGTCCCGTCGATCGACCTGCTCGAGGAGCTGCACGAGGGCCCGCTGGCCTACGAGAAGCTCGACCCGCTGGTCGCCTGCGCGCTGCAGATCTCCGGCGACGCGGGCTGGGTGCCGGTGGTCGTCACCAACGGGCCGGCCGAGGCGCAGGAGAGCCGGATCCGGCGTACCGGGCTGGACCGCTACGTCGCCGGATGGGTGATCTCCGAGCAGGCCGGGGTGAGCAAGCCCAACCCGCGGATCTTCGCGATGGCGGCTCAGCGGGTCCGCATGCGACTGGGCGGCGCCTGGGTGGTCGGCGACAGCCCCGAGGCCGACATCGGCGGGGCGGCGGCGATGGGCCTGCCCAGTGTCTGGCTGCACCGCGGCCGCGAGTGGGTGGACAACCGTTACGCCCCCACCCGCGTGGTCGGCAACATCATCCAGGGCCTGTCCGCCGTCATGGCCACCAGATAACAGTTTCGATCTCATACATTCTTTCGGTGTACGGGCCGGAGCCCAGCAGGTCCCGCAGGTCCCGCTCGAAGGCGGGCAGATCGTCGCCGAACAGGTGCGGTGCCGCCCAGGACAGTGAGAACACCGCCGACACCACCTCGTCGACCGACCTCGACACCTCCTCGCCCCACGGCAGCACGATGCGCTCCGGGCCGTGGTAGCCGGCCGCACGCATCACGTCCTCCTCGCCGCTCTTCGAGGCGCCGGGCTGGATCGTGTCGCCGGCGTACCCCTCGACGAGATCTTCGACGCGGTCCCACGGAACGTCACTCTCGTGGCCGCGATGCGTCTGCGCGGCGACGTGCACCCAGCGGCCGCCCGGCTCGATCATGTCGCGCACCCGCGCGGCCACCAGCGGCTGATCCATCCAGTGGAACGACTGCGCGAACGTCACGCACCGGAACGTGCCCAGCCCGGCCGGCAGATCCTCGGCGTTCACCCGGTGCCAGCTGATCCGCGGGTGGTTGGCCGCGGCCACCTCGATCATGCCCGGGTCGGCGTCCACCCCCACCGCCTCGGCGAAGTGCGGCGCCAGCAGGGTGGTCAGCTTGCCCGGCCCGCACCCGACGTCGAGCAGCCGCCCGGTCCCGTCCAGCCCGAGCGCGTCCCGGATCGCCTCGCCCAGAAAGGCCGGATAGTCCCGCCGTCCCCGCACGTAGTGCTCGGCGGCACCCTGGTACAGCGTCATGCCGGTGATTCTCCCGGATGAAGGCGTGTTTCCTGACCCGGCCACGAGCGAGGCGTGGCCGGGTCCGGAAACACGCCATACTCTCTGGTCATGGATGACAAAACTGTGCTCGGCCGGATCCATGAGCTGGTCGACGAGGAGCACAAGCTGCGCCAGGCGGTGGGTCGCGGCGAGATCGGCACCGACGAGGAACACACCCGGCTCAAGGAGCTCGAGGAGGGCCTCGACCAGTGCTGGGACCTGCTGCGCCGGCGCCGGGCCGCCCGCGAGGTGGGAAACGACCCGAACGCCGAGCAGGCGCACAGTGTGTCGGAGGTGGAGGGCTACCTCCAGTGACGTGGTCGCGGCCGGGGCCACCTCGGACTGGGTGGCCGCGGCCGCACACGCTTCCGGCGGGTCACCGCAACCCCGCCTCGTAGAGCAGGCGTTCGATCAAGCCTTCGGTGTCGGTCGCCACGCCGCGGCTGGTGAACCAGGCCGCCACGTTCTTCACGTCCCGGGCGATGAAGTCGGCGCCCTGCGGGTTGGCGACCACGTCGATGATCTGCGGCAGGTCGATCAGCACCAGCCGCCCGTCGTGGACCAGGGTGTTGTACGGCGACAGGTCACCGTGCGCCACCTGCACCCGGGCCAGCACCGACAGCGCCTCCACCATCTGCAGCCACAGATCCTCGAGCTCGGCCTTATCCGCGCGGACCTGTGCCAGGCGCGGAGCCGCCTCGCCGGTGTCCCAGTCGCCGATGAACTCCAGCAGCAGCTCGGTGCCGATCAGCTGGACCGGGTACGGCACCCGGATCAGCCCGCTCTCCTGGCCCACCTCCCACAGGTGGGACAGCGCCCCGAACTCGGCGGCGGCCCACTGCCCGGCGATCAGCTCCTTGCCGAACGACGACCGGTTCGACATGGCCCGGTTCTCGCGCGAGCGGCGCATCCGCCGCCCTTCGAGGTAGCCGGCGTCGCGGTGGAAGAGCCGGTGCTCGCCGTCCCGGTAGCGCTTGGCCGCCAGCACGCTGACCCTGTCGGTGCCCGGAATGTAGCGCCGGACCAGGTAGACGTCGGCTTCCTTGCCGGTCTTGAGAATGCCGAGTTCGGCGTCGACGGCGGCGTGCTCGGTGCGTACCCAGTCGGGCCGTGGCTCCGGACCGTGCAACGCGCCGTCCCAGGTCGACCAGCGGTCGCCCTCGTCGGGCCGGTCAGGATCTTCTTTGAGCTGCGGTTCGCCCGCGCTCCACTTCAGGAATTGCGACTCGTTGTCGTCGTCGAACTTACGCTTGCCATGGCGCATGGTGTGCTCGCGCACTTCAGGGTCTCCTCGGAGAAAGAGTTCAGGGGAATCAGGGCACGGCAAAGGACAAAGACGGCCATGTCTTCCACACCCCCTCTTTCTCACGGTCGGACTTCCCGCAGCAGCCACCCTGCCCGGGCCCGGCCGGGCGGCGCAACTGATTTAAGGCGCGTCTCACGACCCGGTCAGGCCGCAGCCCTTGGCCTGGGTCGGGAAAGCGCGCGCCTTCCCTGCGGTCAGGGCAACCGCAGGTAGAGCCGCCGGCCGGCGGGCCGGTAGCCGACGCGTTCGTACACCCGCCACGACTCCTCGCCCGAAGCCTCCAGCCAGGCGACCCCTACATCCGCGGCGAACAGGCGGGCGGTGACGGCAGCGGTGATCGCACCGGCGAGACCACGGCGACGGTACGGCCGCCGGACGGCGATACCGGTCACCTCGCTGACCGCGTCCCGCGGCGGGACCGCCTGCCCACCACCGACGCAGGCGCCCCGCCCCTGGCCGTCCGGCCCGGGCGCCACGTCGCCGGCGCTGACGGCCAGGACCGCGACCCCGCCCTCGGCTTGCCGGCGCCGGAGCCGGTCGACGTCGGCCGGGCTCGCCACCGGCTCCCCGCCGAAGGCTTCGTTCTGCGCGCTGATCAGGGCGGCCACGTCCTCGTCGGAGACCGGTTGGCGCAGCTCGAACCCGTCCGGCACGTCCGGTGTGGTCAGCGTCCGAGCCGAACAGACCAGGTATTCGTGCCGGGCCTCGACCTCGAACCCGGCCGCCGTCAGCAGGGCTTCCAGCTCTGGCGCGCAGGTGGTGACGTACTCCAGGCGCGGACGGCGACCGGCGTCCCGGAACGCCGCCACCATCCTGGTGACGTCGGCGCCGGTGACGGCCGCGCCGGGCCGCGGGGTGGCGTAGTTGGCGTGCGGGCTGTCGGTGCCCGGATCGAGTCCGAGGACGAAGGGCCCGATCTCGGTGGCCGCCGGACGGGCGGACAGGCTGGCGACGACCGACTGCTGAATACGAGAGTCCATGAGCACGATGACCTCTGGGCATGCTGGAAACGGCCGGGACGAAGACACGTCGGGCCACCGCGGAACTGGTCGAACCTCAGGCGGCCGCTGGGCGCACCGAGATCACAGGCGTCATTCCCTCATGCACAGAACCCACGCTGACCGCGCGGGACTTCGAGGACCTTGACACGGTCGCACCGCTGGTCAACCAGCGGGGTTTGTCGCGTAGCGACGAAGGGTGACCACGCACGCCGGTGGAGCGAAGCGACCCTCGGCGTGAGCGACGGTCCGCACCCACCACCCAGCCACGACATCAGGCCCTTGACCTTGAATCCATGCGACCCGGCCCATCACCGGCCGTCCCCGGTGCCGACGCCGGCCCGCGACCCGGGCAACCAGCCCGACCCGCAACCCGAGCAACGAGCCCGACCCGCAACCCGAGCAACCAGCCCGACCCACAACCCGAGCAACCAGCCTCGTCCGCACCCGAACAGCCAGCCCGCCCGCAACCCGAGCAACCAGCCCGACCCGCAACCCGGGCAACCAGCCCGACCCGCGACCCGATCAGCCGGCCCGCCCGCACCCGGGCAACCAGCCCGACCCGCAGCCCGGGCAACCGGCCCGGCCGGTGACGGGAGGCGGCGGTCGGCCGAGGGCCGGATCGGGAGCGGTCAAACAGGCCCGTCAGGCCGACCGGCGCAGGATGTCCAGGACGAACCAGTCGTCGTCGTGGTGGACCAGGTGCTCGAGGCCGGGACGGGCCAGCAGCGACGCGTGCACGTTGAAGCCGTCGTAGCCGCCCACGCCGTCGCGATCGCGGAAGTGGACGGCCGCGATGTCGCCGCCGGGCTCGAGCCGGGTCAGCAGGCCGTCGAGCAGGGCCGTGAGGTCGTCGGCCGAGAGGTAGTAGAGCAGGTCGCCGAGGACGATCAGGTCGAAGGTGGCGGCCGGCAGGTCGGCCGGCAGCAGGGCCTTTTCGACGACCACGTGCGGAAGACTCTCGACCGCGGCGGCGGCCTGGGTGACCGCCGCGTCGACGCAGTCGACCGCGAGCAGGGCGGAACAGCGCGGGGCGAGCAGCCGGGTCAGCTCACCGACGGCACAACCCGGCTCGTACGCCCGGCGGTAGTGCTCGCGCGGCAGCGAGGCGGCGGTGATCGCGTACTTGCGGCGATCGCTCCACTTCGTCACGTTGTCCCACGGGTCGTCCTTGGCCAGGTAGAGGTTGACGAAGTGCTCTTGGCTGAACGACGACTCCGGCGCGGCGGCGTCGCCCTGAACTCTGGTCACGGCGCAATCTTGTCAGGCACCGTGATGATCACCGGCTCGACGTCCTCGGTGCGGGACGGGCTGCCGGCCACCGCGAACTGGGTGCGGTAGAGCTCGGCGTAGAGCCCGCCGGCGGCGACCAGCTCGTCGTGGCGGCCACGCTCGACGATCCGCCCGTCGTCCATCACCAGGATGAGGTCGGCGTCCCGGACGGTGCTCAACCGGTGGGCGATGACCAACGCCGTGCGGCCGGCGAGGGCGACCGACAACGCCCGTTGCACAGCGGCCTCGGACTCGCTGTCGAGGTGGGCCGTGGCCTCGTCCAGAATCACGATCGACGGGTGTTTGAGCAGCAGCCGGGCGATCGCGATGCGCTGTTTCTCGCCGCCGGAGAAGCGGTAGCCCCGCTCCCCCACGACCGTGTCGAGTCCGTCGGGCAGGCGGCGGACGAGCTCTTCGACCTGGGCGCCACGCAGCGCCGCCCACATGTCGTCCTCGGTCGCGCCGGGTGCGGCGTACGACAGATTCTCTTTGATCGTCTCGTGGAAGAGGTGTGAATCCTGGGTGACCACGCCGATCGCGTCGCGCAGGGAGGCGAGCGTCGCGTCGCGCACGTCGACCCCGCCGACCAGCACCGCGCCGCCGGTCACGTCGTAGACCCGGGACGCCAGCATGGACGTGGTCGACTTGCCCGCGCCGGACGGGCCGACCAGCGCGACCATCTGCCCGGGTTCGACGGTGAAGTCGACGCCCCGCAGCACCGGCGCGTTCTCGCGGCGGTCGAGGGTGGCCACGTCCTCCAGGGTCGCCAGCGAGACCTCGTCGGCCGCCGGGTAGCGGAAGTGCACGTCGCGGAACTCGAGGCGGCCCTCGCCGACCGGCACCGCATCGGCCTTCTCAGCGATGCCGGGCGCCAGGTCGAGCACCTCGAAGACCCGGTCGAAGGAGACCAGCGCGCTCATCACGTCGACCCGCACGTTGCTCAGCGCGGTCAGCGGGCCGTAGAGCCGGGTCAGCAGCAACGCCAGCGTGACCACGGTGCCGGCGGTGACGCTGCCGGTGACCGCGAGCCAGCCGCCCAGACCGTAGGTCAGCGCCTGGGCCAGCGAGGCCACCAGCAGCATCGCGACGAAGAAGGTCCGCGAGAACATCGCCTGCTGGACCCCGATGTCGCGGACCCGGGCCGCACGCTCGCCGAACCGGCGCGCCTCGGTCTCGGGCCGGCCGAACAGCTTGACCAGCAGCGCGCCGGACACGTTGAACCGCTCGGTCATCGTCGCGTTCATCTTGGCGTCCAGGTTGTACGACTCCCGGGTGATCTCGGCCAGCCGCTTGCCGACCCGGCGCGCCGGGATGATGAACAGCGGCAGCATGGCCACCGACAGCAGGGTGATCGGCCAGGACAGGCTGATCATCACGGCGGCGGTGAGGACCAGCTGGATGACGTTGCTGACCACACCGGACAGGGTCGAGGTGAACGCCCGCTGGGCGCCGGTGACGTCGTTGTTGAGCCGGCTGACCAGGGCGCCGGTCTGGGTGCGGGTGAAGAACTGCAGCGGCATGCGCTGGACGTGGTCGTAGACCCGGGTACGCAGGTCGAGGATGATGCCCTCGCCGATGCGGGCCGAGTACCACCGCTGGGCCAGGGACAGGAAGGCGTCGACCACGGCCAGGCCGGCGATGAACAGGGCCAGCCGGATGACCGTGCCGGCCGCGTCCGGGCCGCCGCCACCGGTGATGGCGTTGACGACGTGGCCGGCGAGCACCGGGGTGGCGACCCCGATGCCCGCGCCGAGCACGACGGTGAACAGGAAGACGCTGATGTCGGCGCGGTACGGCCGCGCGAACGTCACGATGCGGCGGAACGTGCCGGCGCTGAGCTGGTGCTTCTTGACACCGTCGGCGTTCTGCATCGAGCGCAGCATCATCCAGCTGCTCATCGGGCTCGTCATCGGTCACCTCCCGGGGGTCAGATCCGAGTCTGCCCGCCGGGTACGACAACTTTGCGTCCGATGCGGCTATTCCAGCAGATCGGCCAGCCGCCGGGTCTGCGCTTCCCGCTCCGCGCGATCCTGCTCCGCGTACGACCGCGGCCCGGCGCCCGAGATCAGTGCCTTGATCTCGGCCACCGCCCCGCGATCGGCCGACACGATCGCCGCCGCCAGGTCGGTCACCGCCGTGTCCAGGTCGGCCCGGGGCACGACCGCCGTGGCCAGCCCGATCCGGTCGGCCTCGTCGGCGGTGATCCGCCGGCCGGTGACGCAGATCTCCAGCGCGCGGGACGGGCCGACGAGCTCGGTGAGGCGTTTGGTGCCGCCCAGATCGGGAACCAGTCCCAGGCTCACCTCGGCCATGCAGAATCGAGCATCGTCGGCCAGCACCCGCATGTCGCAGTTGAGCGCGAGTTGAAATCCCGCGCCGATGGCGTGGCCTTGCACGGCTGCGATCGTCACCACGGACGGTTCACGCAACCACGTGAACGCTGCTTGGAACCCGGCAATCCGATCCGCGCACTCGTCCGCCGGTAAGCGCGCCAGATCGGCGAACGAAGAATCGCCCTGGCTACGCGCGACCGACAGATCGAGGCCGGCGGAAAATGCGCGTCCCGCGGCCCGCACAATGACGACTCGCACGTCTCCCGGCAATTTCCGGGAAATGTTGCCGAGCTCCGCCCACAGGGCCGGTGTCTGCGCATTGAGCACGTCGGGCCGCGACAGGGTCACGGTCGCTATCGGCCCGTCCTGCACATAGCTGACGCCGGCGTCGTTGCTGCTGGTCGTCACGCCTTCTTGCGGCGACGCGCGCCGCCACGCTGGCGCAGCTGAACACCCGACTCGGTGAGCACCCGATGCACGAATCCGTACGACCGTCCGGTCGATGCGGCCAGTGCGCGAATGCTCTCGCCGGATGTGTAACGCTTGACCAGGTCCTTGGCGAGCGTCTGACGCTCGCTTCCGACGATTCGACGACCCTTCTCAGTACTGGTGGCTGCGCCCGTCGCTGGCATCTTGAATCCTCACGTCCCTGACTGCGGTTTCATACCGGTCTCACCTATTAGAACGCCTCGGACGATCATGCGCTAGGCATCTCGCCCTCCCCAACGTGCCCAATTATCACTGTCAGGAACTTGACGACGAGCACGCGCATCAATGTCAGACAGTTACCTCAGAGGCGCTTGACCACGGGAATACACAACGGTCCCGACTCCGCAGCGTGATCATGCTCGACCCGCAAGACCCACGATCACCAGCGCAAACATCGACCAAGACCCACTTCGAAAAACGTTACCGTCCGTCGATGTCTTGCTCACCGAGCGCCGTGATCGACTGACCGTTCGGGCAGCGGGCCGATGATGTTAACGCTCACCACGATGACCGATGTCATGTCGGTTCTGACTGCTGACGGTCAGAAGTCGCACACCCTGTGCGACGCCCGGTTGACAAATCGACGCACGCAATGATGTGGATCAAATAGGACAGATCACGCCAACTCGACCAGCTCGAGCAGGTCGTCGCTCCACGCGTCCTCGTCGCCGTCCGGCAACAGGATCGCCCGATCGGGCTTCAACGCCTGCACAGCGCCCGGGTCGTGGGTCACCAGGACGATGGCGCCGGGGTAGTTGGCGATGGCGTCCAGCACCTGTTCCCGGCTGACCGGGTCCAAGTTGTTCGTCGGTTCGTCCAGCAGCAGCACGTTGGCGCCGGAACAGACCAGCGTGGCCAGGGCCAGCCGGGTCTTCTCGCCGCCGGAGAGCACCCCGGCCGGCTTTTCCACGTCGTCGCCGGAGAAGAGGAACGCGCCCAGGATCTTGCGCAGCTCGGTGTCGGTCTGCTCGGACGCGGCGCTGCGCATGTGGTCGAGCACGGACCGGTCGACATCCAGCGTCTCGTGCTCCTGCGCGTAGTAGCCCATCCGCAGGCCGTGGCCCGGGCGCACCTCACCGGTGTCGCTGTCCAGCAGACCGCCGAGAATGCGCAGCAGGGTGGTCTTGCCGGCACCGTTCAGGCCCAGGATGGCCACCCGGGAACCCCGGTCGACGGCCACGTTCACGTCGGTGAAGATCTCCAGCGAGCCGTACGACTTGGACAGCCCGGAGGCGGTCAATGGCGTCTTGCCACAGGGCGCCGGCTGCGGGAACCGGACCTTGGCCACCCGGTCGGAGGCGCGCACCTCTTCCAGGCCGCTGAGCAACCGCTCGGCCCGGCGGGCCATGTTCTGCGCGGCCACCGTCTTGGTCGCCTTGGCCCGCATCTTGTCGGCCTGCGCCATCAGCGCGCCGGCCTTCTTCTCGGCGTTCGCGCGCTCGCGGCGGCGCCGGCGCTCATCGGTCTCGCGCTGGTCCAGATACGTCTTCCAGCCGACGTTGTAGATGTCGACGATCGAGCGGTTGGCATCCAGATACCACACCTTGTTGACCGCCGCCTCCAGCAGCGACACGTCGTGGCTGATCACCACCAGCCCGCCCTTGTGCGCCGCCATGTAGCCGCGCAGCCAGGTGATCGAGTCGGCGTCGAGGTGGTTGGTCGGCTCGTCCAGCAGCAGGATGCCCTTGCCGTTCTGGCCCGAGTTCTGGAACAGGATGCGAGCGAGCTCGATGCGCCGCCGCTGACCACCGGACAGGGTGCCGATGGTCTGGGCCAGGGCCCGGTCGGGCAGGCCGAGGTTGGAACAGATCCGGGCCGCCTCGGCCTCGGCGGCGTACCCGCCCAGGCTGGCGAACTGGTCTTCCAGACTGCCGTAACGCCGGATCAGCTTCTCGTCGTCGCTCTCCTCGAGCTGCACTTCGAGCTTCTGCATCTCGGCCAGCAGGACATCGAGACCGCGGGCGGAGAGTACGCGGTCGCGGGCGGTCACGTTCAGATCGCCGGTACGTGGGTCCTGTGGCAGGTAACCGACCTCGCTGGTGCGGGTCACCTCGCCGGCGAAGGGCTGCCCCTCGCCGGCCAGCACCTTGAGCGTCGTGGTCTTGCCGGCGCCGTTGCGGCCGACCAGGCCGATCCGGTCGCCCGGCTGCACGCGCAGGGTCGTCGGGTTGATCAGGATGCGGGCGCCCGCGCGGAGTTCCAGCCCGGTGGCGGTGATCATGGTTGCAGACTCTCGCTCTCAGAGGTCGAAGGCTGAATCAGAAGGCTCCCTGAACCAGAAGGCACAGAGCGGTCAGCCTTGACAGAGCTTCACGGCCGATAGTCTACCGGGCACCCGGTAGCACCTCCCAACCGATTAGTCGGGAAGATCATCGGGTACACCGCAGCCACCTGCGGCAGCGCGAGTGAGGGTGAGATGGAGCTCAACGAGAACGCCCGGATCGACACCAGCCAGATCGACGACCAGCGCGGCTCCGGCGGTGGCGGCGGCGGTGGTATCGGCGGCCTGCCCATCGGGGGCGGCGGCATCACCGGCATCATCATCAGCCTGGTACTCGCCGTGGTCGGCGGCTACTTCGGCATCAACCAGATCAGCGGCGGGGGGAGCGAGCCGCAGACCGGCGACAACACCAGCCTGTCCCAGGAGTGTTCGCAGTCCGACGCCTCCAAGCAGCTCGACTGCCGCAACGTGCTCTACGTCAACTCGATCCAGGACTACTGGAAAGACGCGATGCCGCAGAACTTCGGCGACCCGTACCAGCCGGCCAAGACGGTGCTCTTCAGCCGCCAGGTGAACACCGCCTGCGGCGCCGCCGACTCCGGGGTCGGGCCGTTCTACTGCCCCGGCGACGACCGGGTGTACATCGACCTCACCTTCTACCAGCAGCTGGCCGACCAGCTCGGCGCGCCCGGCGAGTTCGCCCAGCCGTACGTGCTGGCCCACGAGTACGGACACCACATCCAGGACCTCACCGGCACCGAGGCCACCATGCGCCGCCAGCAGCAACGCGACCCCGGCCAGCAGAACGCGCTCAGCGTCAAGCTCGAGCTGCAGGCCGACTGCTACGCCGGGGTGTGGGCCAAGAACGCCACCGGCACCGACGACGGCAGCGGCCAGAAGATCTTCACCAGCATCACCGACCAGGACATCCAGGAAGGCCTGGACACCGCCAAACAGATCGGTGACGACACCCTCCAGCAGCGCGGCGGCGGCCAGGTCAACCCGGCCGAGTTCACCCACGGCACGTCGGCGCAGCGCCAGCAGTGGTTCCGCACCGGCTTCGAGTCCGGCTCCCCCAAGTCCTGCGACACCTTCAAGCAGGGTGCTGTCTCCTAAGGGTCCTTCACCAGCACGCGTACGGCCCGGGCCGCGGCGATCGCCTCCACCAGGACGGCGTGCCGCGGCTCGGGCACGTCCAGGAACCGGTCGGCCCGCAGGCCGGCCAGCGGCTCGAGGGTGCGCGCGGCGAGGATCGCGTCCACCGCCGACCGGTCGCCGCCGGTGACAAGTGCGGCGAAGTCGCGTACCCGGGGAAGAAGAACGCGCTCCGCGATGCCGGTGCCGTCCGCGGTGGCCGCCCTGGCCTGATTGGCCCGGCGGCGCGCGAAGCGTTGCTGCGACCACCCACCCGCCGCCGTCCGCCCCTGCACGTAGTGCGTGTCGACCTTGGAGACGGCGAGCTCGGCGCCCTCGGCGACACCCACCGCGATCGCGCCCTTGCGCGCCAGGAGCAGGCCCAGCGTGCGCGGGGCGGTCGCCGTCGCGGCCAGAGCATCCAGATCGGGTACGCCGGCAGCGCCCGGTGGCGGCTCGAAGACGGCGACAGCCCCGTCCGCCGCGGTCACGGTCAGCCCGTCCGCGGTGTACGGCCCGTGCCGCGTCGCGAAGTTCGCCAGCCAGCGCGACAACCGCTCCGGCGCGACATCAACGAAACGCCCGCCACCCGCCGCCGGTCGTGCACCCATGCCCGCCACATTACGGTGAGCGGCATGAGTGATCTCGCTGACCAGGTGGTGGCCCGGGTGGTGCCGATGTTCACGGCCGAGGCGGATCCGGCGCGGGCCGAGGGGCAGCGGGCGTACATGCGGGACCAGTTCCCGTACCTCGGCCTGACCCTCCCCCAGGTCCGCAAGATGTCGAAGACCCTGATGAAGTCGGTCCCGCCGGCCGGCCCGGACGACCTGCGCGAGATCGCGCTGCGATGCTGGGAGATGCCCGCGCGCGAATACCAGTACTTCGCCTGCGAGATCCTGCGGGCCGACGCGCTGGGCCCGTCGTTCCTGGTCACCTTGCGCACGCTGATCACGACCAAGTCGTGGTGGGACACGGTCGATCCGCTGGCCACGCGGATCGTCGGCGACCTGGTCCGGGCCCATCGGTCACTCGCGGCGACGATGGACGAGTGGTCGGGCGACGACAACGTCTGGCTGGCGCGTACGGCGGTCCTGCACCAACTGCACTGGGGCGTCGAGACGGACACGCGCCGGCTGTTCTCGTACTGCACCGCGCAGGCCGGCCACCGTGACTTCTTCATCCGCAAGGCCATCGGCTGGGCCCTGAGGCATTACGCCCGCACCGACCCGTCGGCGGTGCGGGCGTACGTCGACGCCCATCGCGACGCCCTGTCCCCGCTGTCCGTCCGCGAGGCGACCAAGCATCTCTAGCGATTACAGCACCATCGCCACGGCGAGGGCGGCGACGACCGTGCTCGACGTCAGGGCGGTGACGAGCCGGCCGCGGGTGCCCGTCAGCAGCCGGCCGATCAGCGACCCACCGCCGGCGATCAGCAGCTGCCAGCTGGCCGAGGCCAGGAACGCCCCGGCCACGAACCACAGGCCGCCGCCCGCGCCACCCAGCACCAGCGCCGCGAAATAGACCACCGTGGCCGGGTTCAACAAGGTCAGACCCAGGATGCCCAGGTACGCCCTCAGCACGCCGGTGGGCCGTCCGCGCTCCGCCGGCGGTGTCGCCCGCCTCCGGATCGCACCGACCGCAGTGGCGGCGGCGAACACCAGCAGAGCCGTCGCACCCACCCACCTCAGCGGGGTGGCGATCGGCGCGACGAGGCCGGCGACGGCCGCGCCGCCGGCGACCGCGAGCATGGCGTAGAGACCGTCGGCGGTGGCCGCGCCCAGCCCGGCGGCCGCTCCGACCCGCAACGACTCCCGGGCACTGAGCGTCGCGATCAACGCCCCGATGGCTCCGACGGGCACAGCGATCCCGTAGCCGGCGACGACGCCGGCCAGAAACGCCCCGCTCATGACCGCTGGCTGAGAACCGCCGATCCGCCGGCGGGCGTCTGCTGTCGCGCGGCGACGAGGCCGGCGCGTACAGAGACCCGGGTCATGAGATAAGCGGTCACGGCCACATGATGCGGAACCGGCGCGCCTCCCCGCCACCGATTTCCGTCAGAACCGCTGCCCCAGCCAGTGATCTCTGTACTCCTCCCGCCGGTTCCAGTTGACGGCGCGCAGACACTGCTCCGCGATGTCCTCGGACAGGTGGGAGAGAATGCGGCGAACCGCGTCCGTATTCCGTTCAAGATCGCTGGCTCGCAGCCGGTTGAAGATATCGGGCAGATCGCCCGGAAGGATTGCCGTTCCGTAGTCGCTGAGTCTGCTGATCAACAGATCCCGTTGCCGTGGCAGGTCGGTCATCGCGAGCGCCAGCTGGAATTGGTCCGAACGCGTCGCCATGGACCGTTCGTCCTCATCCACCGGCGAGAGCATGAGATCGAGGAAAAGGGACGTTTCGGAGAAGGGCTCCGTCTCGTCGGCGTCGTACAGATCCGCATGCCCGGCGGCTCGCCAGTACGGCATCAGGTCGTAGAGGCTCTCGCGTACCTCGTGGGCGGTCTGCACGAACGCGGACAGCCGCAACGAGCGTCCGAGCCGGCTGTCCGGGACGATGGCCAGGTCCGGGGCTATGCGGTAGGCGTCCGGGTCACGTGGCGCCGGGCGGACGTCCGGCGGCCACGGCAGCGACCGGTAGACCCAGACGTCCGACCCGTCCTCGAGCCGCACCTCGAGCCGGGTCGGATCGGCGTCCAGCCGCCACGCCACCCGGAGCGACAGGGCCAGCCGCTTGCGGTCCTCGTCGTCGAGCTGGCTCTGCCACAGCAGCGCCTGCTTGCGCCAGTTGCCGACGACCGGCTCACCCACCAGCTCGACCGCGTCGACCGGCTCCGGGCTGAGGATCACCACGAAGCACGCCAGGTTGGCCGAGAAGGCGGAGTGCCTGCGGGCGAAGGGCAGGCGGCGCGGTTCGTAGTCTCCCCGGCTCCAGGTCGGGTGGGCGTACCCGGCCTCGGGCAGCAGTTCCAGGGCCAGCTCGCGGGCGATCCGCCGCTGCTCCGCGTCCAGTTTGGACAACAAGCCACGGCAGAACTCCCAGAGCGGCGCCCGGCGGGTCACCGTCACGAACGAGGTTGCCGCATGGAGATCGCCGGCGTCGTAGGCGCCTCGCCGCCGACGCTGGTAGACACGCTCCTCGGCCAGGTCCGCGAACGTGGTCACGATGTGCCGGGCGGCCAGGAAGTCGCCGAAGGTGGCGTGCAGGAACTCGAAGCTGCGCTCCGCGCCGAAGGTGCCGCGCGCGGTCCGGGACTCGTGGATGAAGAAGAAGCGGCCCACCATGATCTGGCTCGCGCTGAGCGCGCGGTGGGCCGACTCGGACCGGACCAGGCCCAGATCGGCGGCCGACAGCAACAGCGGAATGTCGGCGTTCAGTTCGTCGTCCAGGATCACGTCACCACCGCGGTTCAGGATCGCGACGGCCACCGCACCGAGCCGCCGCCACTCCGCGTCGATCTCGGCCGCGCGCTCCTCGGGGCTCCAGTCCCGGGCCTGCTTGTCGATCTCGCGCTCGACGAAATCGGCGAACAGGCGCTCGTACAGGTCGACCTGCCGGATGTCGCTGCCCGCGGGCTGGAGCGCGTTGGCGCCCGCGTCGTAGAGCGCCAGGAGCAGCAACAGCAGCGGCTGACGGGCCAGCTCGCCCTGCGCCAGAGCCGCGTCGGCGCTCAGCGGAAGCAGACCCCGCCTCGCGAGGCCGGCCGCGTTGTGCCCGTTCCACACGTCCAGCCATGCGCGGACCTGGCCGTCGTCGAACGGCTCCAACCGGAGCACCACCGAGCCGGGTGGGAACCTCGTCCGGTCGGCGACCACCGTACGGCTGGTGACCAGCACCGCCACCGGCCGGTCGAGCTCCCGCTCACGCTGCTGGAACTGCCGGATCTGATCGAGGTAGTCGGCCCGGTTGAGACCCGACACCTGGAGCAGTTCGTCGAACCCGTCCAGCACGACGACGGGCAGCGCGGGCCCGGCCCGGCGAACCAGATCGGGCCACGACACGTGCTCGCCCAGCGTCTGGAGGAGAGCCTGTTCGACCTGCGACTGAATCGTGGCGTCGGCGCGGACGTTGCGCAGCTCGACCCGGATCACCAGGAAGTCGGAGGGCAGCCGCGCGGCGAACACCTTGGTCATCGCCGACTTGCCCGAACCGGGGTGACCGAGGACCGTCAGCGGGCTGCGTACGGCTTCCGGGCTGCTCAGGTACGCGAGCAGATAGCCCTGTACGTCGGCCAGGCCGCGAGCCGTCTCCCACCACGACTCGGTGGCCGGAAGATCAGTCGGACCGGCGACCGCGACACGGCCGTGCGGATTGACGTACGCCTCGTCGAGCGACGGCAACGCCACGTGCGCGGGCGCGTCGGCCGACTCCAGGATCGGCCCGGTGACCGCCGCCCGGTACCGCTTGCCCAGTCCGGACAGGACCGCGTCGACGGCGGCGTGCAGGTCGTGGAGTTGGGTGGACAGGTCCCCGAACCCGGTCTTCAACAACGCGCGGGTGGCCTGCGCCTCGACCATGCCGGCCCACGCACCGAACTCCGGCGCCCGCGCGATCAGGGATCGGTACGCCTCGGTGTAACGCTGGACGGCCAACCGGTCCAGGCCGTCCCCGAGGGTGATCTGCACGGCTCTGTTCTCGAAGGGCTCGAGCCCGGCGAAGAAACCGCCCAGAGCGCCGGCCATCGTGGCGAAATAGGCCGCCAGCTCGTCGAGCGTCGCCTCGAAGGGACGATGCGGCGCGGGCATCGGAGGCGGCTCGTCGATCAGGGTACGGAGGACGTCGGCGTACCGCTGGGCGACCGCGGTCGACGTGGCCAGCGCGACCTGTTCGGCCGCGGAGATCTGGGCGACCGCGCGGGCCAACGGCGACCCGTCGGTCAGCACCACGTCGAGCGCCTCGTAGAAGGACGTCACCACGACGACGGCGTGCGCCGCGGCCAGCCGCTCGGTGCGGTCGAAGCGGCTGACCCCGGTGATCCGCTCGCGCAGCCCGTCCACGGCCGCGTTGCCCCAGTTGATGACCTCGGCCCGCAACGCGAAGAAGTCGTTGGCCCCGAGGGTGGCCAGCGTCACCGCTGCGGCACCGGCCCCGGTCACCGCGCCGACGATCTTGACCAGCGGATTGTCCGGCACACCGAGGAGTCGTGCTGCGTCCCGGTAGCTCAGAGGGCGCGTACCCATCCCAGTGACCGTAGTGCAGTGCGGGCTAGAGTTCGGGCGTGCCTGTCGTTTCGGAACTGATTCTTCTGCGGCACGGGCAGAGTGCCGCCAACGTGGCCTTCCCCGCCGCCGACGCCGAGGGGCTGATCGACAGCGGCCTCAGTGGTCGCGACCGGGATGTCGAGCTCACCGAACTGGGGGTGACGCAGGCCCGGGCCGTCGGCGCGTGGCTGGCCCGGTTGCCGGCCGACCGCGTGCCCGAGGTGCCGATCACGTCGCCCTACCTCCGCGCGCGAGAGACCTGGCGGATCGCCGCCGAGGCGTCCGGCCTGAGCTTCCCGCCCGCCACGACCGACGAGCGCCTGGTCGACCGCCTGCTCGGCGACCTCGAGATGATGACCCGCGCGGCGGTCGCCCGCGACTACCCCGACGAGGCCCGCTACCACGGGGTGACCGACTACCGCTGGCGGCCGCCCAACGGCGAGTCGTTCGGCGACATTCGCATCCGGCTCAAGGCGTTCCTCGACGACATCAACACCGACCACGCCGGCCACCGCGTCGTCGTCACCGCCCACGACGCGGTGGTCCTGATGATGCGCGCGGTCGTCGAGGACCTCGACTGGGACGGGGTCGACCGCGTCTCGGCCGGCAACACCGTCCGCAACGCCTCGATCACGGTGTTCGACGGCCGCTCGGGTGCTCTGCTCCTCGACCGCTACAACACGGTCGACCACCTGACCGACCCGGCGCCGCCGGCCGCGCCCGCCCCCGACCAGGCCACGCCGCCCGCCTGACCGGGTCATTCGACAGGAAGCGAGCGACGATGCCGATCGACCTGCTCCCACACACCCGGCACGTCCGCTACGCCGAGCGGCTGGTCACCTGGCCGAGGGCGTGACGACAAACGGCAAAGCCGCTCAGACGTTGAAGCCGAGCGCGCGGAGCTGGTCGCGGCCCTCGTCGGTGATCTTGTCGGGGCCCCACGGCGGCAGCCAGACCCAGTTGATGCGGAAGTCCTTGACCAGGCCGCCGCCGGGGCCGGTGGTCAGGGCGGCGCGGGTCTGGTCCTCGATGACGTCGGTCAGCGGGCACGCGGCCGAGGTCAGCGTCATGTCCAGGGTCGCGACGTTCTCGTCGTCGACGTGCGTGCCGTAGACGAGGCCGAGGTCGACGACGTTGATCCCGAGCTCGGGGTCGACGACGTCCTTCATCGCCTCTTCGATGTCCGCGATGGAAGCCTTCGAGAGTTCGGCGGGAGCCGTCGAGACGGCAGTCTCCGCGGCGGGAACCTCTTCCGAAGACGAAGGAGAAGAAGAAGGGGCAGTCATACCGTTACCTCCACACCGGCACGTGCCGCGGCGTCCTTGAACGCCATCCACGGCAGCAGCGCACATTTGACCCGGGCCGGATAACGCGCCACCCCGGCGAACGCGATCCCGTCACCCAGCACCTCTTCGTCCGGCACGATCTGGCCGCGACCCTGCATCAGCTCGACGAAGGCGTCGTGGATCCGCGCCGCCTCCTCGGTCGATTTTCCGCGCAGCAGCTCGTAGAGCACCGACGCGGACGCCTGGCTGATCGAGCAGCCCATCCCGTCGTACGAGATGTCGGCGAAATCGTCGGTCACCCGAATGGTGATCTCGTCGCCGCACGTCGGGTTCACGTGGTGCGCCTCGCCGGAGTACGGCTCGCGCAGGCCACGCCCGTGCGGGTGCTTGTAGTGGTCCAGGATGATCTCCTGGTAAAGCGCGTCGGTCATGCGCTGCTCCCGTCGTTGTCGGGGACGCAGGTCTTTGGGCGGGCGCTCTTTCCCGGCCGAAAACCGGTGGCGCCGACAACGGCTTCCCGGGGAGCAGCGCCCGCCGAGCGAAGCGAGGCCATCAACTCGAGAACACCTTCTTCACCTGCTCCACCCCTGAGGCCAAGGCGTCGATCTCGGCGGTGGTGTTGTAAAGGTAGAACGACGCACGGGTCATCGACGAGACGCCGAAACGCGCGCACACCGGACGAGCGCAATGATGCCCCACGCGGACCTCGACGCCCAGGCCGTCGAGGATCTGCCCGACGTCGTGCGGGTGTACGCCGGCCACGTCGAAGGAGACCGTGCCGCCACGGCCGTCGGGGGTGCCCGGGCCGAAGACCCGGACGCCGTCGATGCCCGCGAGCGTCTTCAGCGCGTAGCCGGTGAGCTCCATCTCGTGCTCGTGGATCGCGGTCATGCCGATCCCGGAGAGATAGTCCACCGCGGCGCCCAGGCCGATCGCCTCGGCGATGGGCGGCGTGCCGGCCTCGAACCGGGCCGGCGGCGCCGCGTAGGTGGTGTGTTCCATGGTGACTGTCTCGATCATCGAGCCGCCGCCGAGGAACGGCGGCATCTCGGCCAGCAGGGTGCCGCGCCCCCAGAGGACGCCGATGCCGGTCGGGCCGAGCATCTTGTGGCCGGTGAAGGCGATCAGGTCGGCGCCGAGTTCAACGACATTCAGCGGCAGATGGGGTACGGACTGAGAACAGTCCAGCAGCACCACCGCGCCGACCTCGTGGGCACGGGCGACGATCCGTGAGACGTCGTTGATCGTGCCCAGGATGTTCGACATGTGCACCAGGGACACGATCTTGGTCTGCTCGGTGATCAACGCGGAGATGCCCGACTCGTCGAGCAGCCCGTCGTCGGTGATACCGAACCATCGCAGCCGTGCGCCCGTACGCTCGCACAGCAGCTGCCAAGGCACGATGTTCGAGTGATGCTCCATCTCGGAGATCACCACTTCGTCACCGGCGACGAGGGACGCGCCGAGGGAGTGGGCGGCCAGGTTGATCGCCTCGGACGAGTTCTTGGTGAACACGACCTCGTCGGCCGAGCGGGCGCCGATGAACGCCGCCACCTTGGCCCGGGCGTCCTCGTACGCGGTGGTCGACTCGGTGCCGAGTGTGTGCACCGAGCGCGACACGTTGGCGTTGGACCGTTCCCAGTAGGAACGCATGACGTCGAGCACCTGCACCGGCTTGTGCGAGGTGTTGGCGCTGTCCAGGTAGACGAGCGGATGCCCGTTGATCTCCCGGCCCAGGATCGGGAAGTCCTCCCGGACCTTGGCGACGTCGAAGGTGCTCATGCTGTGGCGCCCGCCTTCTCGACGAACTCGGCGTAACCGGAGGCCTCGAGCTCCTCGGCCAGCTCGGGGCCACCCTCCTTGACGATCTTGCCGGCCACGAAGACGTGGACGAAGTCCGGCTTGATGTAGCGCAGGATCCGCGTGTAGTGGGTGATCAGCAGCAGGCCGGTCTCGCCGGTCGCGCGGACCCGGTTGACGCCCTCCGACACGATCTTGAGCGCGTCGATGTCGAGGCCCGAGTCGGTCTCGTCGAGGATCGCCACCTTGGGCTTGAGCAGCTCGAGCTGCATGATCTCGTGGCGCTTCTTCTCGCCGCCGGAGAAGCCCTCGTTGACGTTGCGCTGGGCGAACGCCGGGTCCATGTGCAGCTTCTCCATGGCGCCGCGCAGTTCGCCGGCCCAGGTGCGGAGCTTGGGCGCCTCGCCGTCGATGGCGGTCTTGGCGGTACGCAGGAAGTTGGCCACCGACACGCCGGGAACCTCGACGGGGTACTGCATGGCCAGGAAGAGACCGGCCCGGGCCCGCTCGTCGACGGTCAGCGCCAGCACGTCGTCGCCGTCCAGCGTCACCGTGCCGCCGGTGATCTGGTACTTGGGGTGGCCCGCGATGGAGTAGGCCAGCGTGGACTTGCCGGATCCGTTGGGACCCATGATGGCGTGCGTCTCACCGGACTTCACGGTCAGGTCGACCCCCGCGAGGATCGGCTTCAGGTCGCCTTCCGGCAGCTTGACCGAGACCTGCAGGTCGCGGATCTCCAGGGTGCTCACGGGTTAACTCCATTGCTCGGTGTCGTCGATACGTAGATGTCGCCGTCGCGGATCTCGACGGGGAAGGTCGCCACCGGCTCGGTGGCGGGCAGGCCGGTGGGCTCGCCGGTCCGCACGTCGAAGCGCGAGCCGTGCAGCCAGCACTCGAGCGTGCAGCCGTCGACCTCACCCTCGGAGAGCTGGATCGAGGCGTGGCTGCACTCGTCGCGGACGGCGTAGAACTTGTCGTCGTCGGCGTGCACGACCGCGACCTCGACGCCGTCGACCTCGGTGGCGAGCACGGAACCCTTCGCCACCACGTCCACCGGACCCACGAACTGGAAGGTCATGCCCCCGCCTTCGCGAGACGGCTCTCGATGGCGTCACCGAGCCGCGACCGCAGTTCCTCGGACGGGATCTTGTTGATCAGCTCGGCGAAGAAGCCGCGGACGACCAGCTTGCGGGCCTCGCCCTCGGGGATACCGCGGGCCATCAGGTAGAACAGCTGCTCGTCGTCGAAGCGGCCGGTCGCGCTCGCGTGCCCGGCGCCGGCGACCTCGCCGGTCTCGATCTCCAGGTTGGGTACGGAGTGAGCCACCGCCCCGTCGGTCAGGACGAGGTTCCGGTTGATCTCGTACGTGTCCGTGCCCGTGGCCGTCTTGCGGATCAGCACGTCGCCGACCCAGACCGTCTGTGCCGACTCGCCCTGCAGGGCGCCGCGGTAACCCACGTAGCTGCGGCAGTCCGGAACGGCGTGGTCGACCAGCTGGCGGTGTTCCAGGTGCTGACCGGCGTCGGCGAAGTAGAGGCCCCACAGCTCGGCGTCGCCGCCGCGCCCGGCGTACTCGACGCTGGTGAACTGCCGGACCACGTCACCACCGAGCGAGACCTGCACGTGCTGGACCCGCGCGTCCTTGCCGACCCGGAACTTGACGTGCTGGGCCTGCACCGCGCCCGCGTTCCACTCGGCCAGCGTGACGAAGGTCAGGTGGGCGCTGTCGCCCAGGACGACCTCGATGTTGTCGGCGAGGATCGCGTCGCCCGTCTGCTCGAGGATGAGCGTGACGTTCGCGAAGTTCCCGACCTTGACGTACGTGCGGGCGCCGGCCGCCGCGCCACCGGTGCCCACGCGGCGCAGCAGCACCGGGGCGTCGGGCGTGGTCTCGGCGTCCACGTTGATCAGCGTGACGCCGGTGGCCGAACCGTAGGCCAGCGCGCTGATCCGGTCGAACGGCGTGAGGATGTCCTCGGCCGACTCGACCTCCTTGACCGAGACGCCGGGCGGCAGCGTGTCGTGCTGCCACTCCGGCGCGACGCCGGTCAGCGCGGTCGCGGTGATCAGGTCACCGAGCCGCTTGATCGGAGTGAAGCGCCACTCCTCCTCGAGCCCGCCGACCTTGGGAAAGTCGGTCACGGCGAAGGACCGGAGCACCTGCGATTTGGTGCTCGGCGGCGGCGCGGTTGTCTCGGTGGACACGGTTAG
Organism: Actinoplanes sp. NPDC049265; assembly: GCF_043197135.1. Taxonomy (NCBI): domain Bacteria; kingdom Bacillati; phylum Actinomycetota; class Actinomycetes; order Micromonosporales; family Micromonosporaceae; genus Actinoplanes; species Actinoplanes sp. NPDC049265. The sequence continues at coordinate 256,564 of NZ_JBICSP010000007.1, forward strand.
CCCACTGCCCCTTCCATCTGGAGTTCGATCAGGCGGTTCAGCTCCAACGCGTACTCCATGGGGAGTTCCTTCGCGATGGGCTCGATAAAGCCACGGACGATCATCGCCATCGCCTCGTCCTCGGTCAGGCCCCGGCTCATCAGGTAGAAGAGCTGGTCCTCGCTGACCTTGGAGACGGTCGCCTCGTGGCCCATGTTCACGTCGTCCTCGCGGATGTCCACGTACGGGTACGTGTCCGATCGCGAGATCGTGTCGACCAGCAGCGCGTCGCACTTGACCGTGCTCTTGCTGTGGTGCGACCCGTCCAGCACCTGCACCAGACCGCGGTACGAGGTGCGGCCACCGCCCCGGGCGATCGACTTCGAGATGATCGTCGACGACGTGTGGGGCGCGGCGTGCACCATCTTGGCGCCGGCGTCCTGGTGCTGGCCCTCGCCGGCCATCGCGACCGAGAGCACCTCACCCTTGGCGTGTGCGCCGGTCATGTAGACGGCGGGGTACTTCATCGTCACCTTGGAGCCGATGTTGCCGTCGACCCACTCCATGGTCGCGCCCTCCTCGCAGGTGGCGCGCTTGGTGACCAGGTTGTAGACGTTGTTGGACCAGTTCTGGATGGTCGTGTACCGGCAGCGGGCGTTCTTCTTGACGATGATCTCGACGACCGCGGAGTGCAGCGAGTCGGACGAGTAGATCGGCGCGGTGCAGCCCTCGACGTAGTGCACGTAGGCGCCCTCGTCGACGATGATCAGCGTCCGCTCGAACTGGCCCATGTTCTCCGTGTTGATCCGGAAGTAGGCCTGCAGCGGGATGTCGACGTGCACGCCCTTCGGCACGTAGATGAACGAGCCGCCGGACCAGACGGAGGTGTTCAGAGCGGCGAACTTGTTGTCGCCGACCGGGATCACCGTGCCGAAGTACTCCTTGAAGATGTCCTCGTGCTCCCGCAGGGCCGTGTCGGTGTCGAGGAACAGGACGCCCTGCTCCTCGAGGTCCTCACGGATCTTGTGGTAGACGACCTCGGACTCGTACTGCGCCGCCACCCCGGACACGAGGCGCTGCTTCTCCGCCTCGGGGATGCCCAGCTTGTCGTACGTGCTCTTGATGTCGGCGGGCAGGTCGTCCCAGCTGGCGGCCTGCTTCTCGGTGGAGCGCACGAAGTACTTGATGTTCTGGAAGTCGATGCCGGTGAGGTCGGCGCCCCAGTTGGGCATCGGCTTGCGGTCGAACAGGCGCAGGCCCTTGAGCCGCAGGTCGAGCATCCACTGCGGTTCGTTCTTGAGCCCGGAGATGTTGCGCACCACGGCCTCGGACAGACCCCGCTGCGCCGTGGCGCCCGCGGTGTCGGCGTCGGCCCAGCCGTATTCGTACTTGCCCAGGGCGGCGAGGTGCTCTTCCTGAGTGACGATCTGGTCGGTCATCTATCCGTCCTAACCGTGGTTGGTACTTGCTCACGCGAAGGGCCCGGGATGTGCGTGGTGCACACTCCGTCACCGTGCGCGATGGTGGCGAGACGCTGCACGTGGGAGCCGACGAGCCGCTGGATGACCGCGGTCTCGGCGTCGCACAGCTGGGGAAACTCGGCGGCCACGTGCGCCACCGGGCAGTGGTGCTGGCACAGCTGGCCGCCGGTCGCGATCGTGGTCGCGTTGGCAGCGTAGCCCTCCGCGGTCAGCGCCTCGGCGAGCGCCTCGGCCCGCGCGATGGGATCGTCCCCGGCCTCGGCGAGAGCCGTCCGGCAGCGGTCCTCGAGCGCGGCGACCTGGGTGGCGGCGAAGGCGGTGACCGCTTCCGGTCCGCATTGGTCGGCGATCCAGCGCAGGGCGGCCGTGGCCAGACCGTCGTAGAAGTGCGGGAACGCCTCGCGGGCGGCGGCGGTGAGCACGAACGTCTTGGCCGGGCGGCCCCGGCCCCGGGGGGCCAGGCTGCGGCTCTCGCGGGCCTCGACCAGCTGGTCGGCCAGCATCGCGTCGAGGTGTTTGCGGATCGCCGCCGAGCTCAGCCCGAGCTGGGCGCCGAGCTCGGCCGCGGTGGCCGCGCCCCGCTCCAGCAGCAGCTGGGCGACCCGGTCACGGGTGCGTCCGTCCGGCGCGGCGGCGCTCGCCACCGCGTTGCTCCGGATCAGCACCTCGTTTTTCACTACGCCAACGTTACGTATTTCGGCGGGCCGCCGCAAACCGCGTCGCCGGTGATCCAGAACACCCGCGTACGATCCGGCTGGTGACCGTTCGTCTCCCCTTGCGTCCCCTGGCACTCGCGTCGCTGATCCTGAACGCGCAGCTGGTGGTGACCGGCGGCGCCGTCCGGCTGACCGGGTCCGGTCTCGGCTGCCCCACCTGGCCCAAGTGCACCGACGGGTCCTACACGACGACGTCCGCGATGGGGGTGCACGGCGCGATCGAGTTCGGCAACCGGCTGCTCGGCGTGCTGATCGGGCTGGTCGCCCTGGCCACGTTCATCGCTGCCCTGCTGGAGAAGCCGCGCCGCCGCGCGCAGGCTCGGCTGAGTTTCGTGCTCGGGCTCGGCGTGGTGGCTCAGGGGGTGGTCGGCGGCATCACGGTGCTGACCGGGCTCAACCCGTGGATCGTGGGCGCGCACTTCGTGATCTCGATGGCGATGACGGCCGGGGCGTACGTGTTGTGGAAGCGCACCACCGAGCCGGACGCCGCCCGCGTGCCGGTCGTGCCCGCTCCGCTGCTCACCCTGGCCCGGGTTCTGGCCGTGGTGAGCGCGGCGGTGATCCTGGCCGGCGTGGTCGTCACCGGCAGTGGCCCGCACGCCGGCGACGCCGAGACCCCGCGCAACGGCTTCGACCCGACGAACATCTCGCAGGCCCACGCCGATCTGGTCTTCCTGCTGATCGGCCTGTCGGTGGCCCTGTGGTTCGCCCTGCGCGCGGCCGACGCACCGGCGACCGCGGCCCGGGCGGCCGGCGTGCTCGTCCTGGTCGAGCTGGGCCAGGGGCTGATCGGCTTCGTGCAGTACTTCACGCACCTGCCGGTGCTGCTGGTCGGCGCGCACATGTTCGGCGCGGTGCTGGTGTGGCTGGCCACGCTGGCCGTGGTCCGCTCGCTCAGCGCGAGCCCGGCCCCGGCGCCGGCCGCGCCGGCCGCCGAGCCGGTCCGGGCCACCAGCGCGGCCTAGGCACGGCCGAACCCGGCCAGCCCGCCGTGCTGGCGCAGCTGGGTGACGTCCGGGTAATCGACCGGCCGCCCGGGCAGCGCCGCCGGGGAGCCGACCCGGAACGCGTCCATCACCAGGGCGAACAGCCGGTCGAAGACCATCGCGCCGAGCTCGTCGCCGGGGGCCGGGATCAGGCGTGAAATCGCCGCCACGGCCAGGATCAGGTCGCCGGGAGCGACGTCCGGCCGTACCGTGCCCTGCTCCTGACAGCGACGCAACAGCCGGCCGACCACGACGAGCAGCTCGTCGCGGTCCTCGATCACGGCCGGGGTGTCCTTGAGCGTCTCGAACGCGTGGGCCGACACCGCGGTCATGACGATGACCAGGTAGCGGTCGCGAAAGGTACGCAACAGATCGCGCAGGGCGACCGTCGGGTCCGGTTCGTCCCGTTCCAGCCCCCGGGCGACCTCGGCCATCTCGTGCAGGCTGTCCCGGCTGACCGCCTTGATCAGCTCGGCCCGGTCGGGGAAGCGCCGGTACAGCGTGCCGATGCCCACCCCGGCGGCCCGGGCGATCTCGTCCATCGGCACGTCGACGCCCATCCGCAGGAACATCGTGCGCGCGGCGTCGATGATCTGCTCCCGGTTGCGCCGGGCGTCGGCGCGGAGCGAGGCCGACGTCGGTTGTTCCACGGGCCGGAGTATGGCATGACCGACTTCCGTCGTGTGTGGACGAATGTCCTCCGGTTGGCTACCCTCGACCGCAAGCGGAAGAAATTCATCCGGATAATCCATGGGGTGATCATCGTGACGGAAACCGAGTCCTTCCCGGTCGCGCGGCGCTGCCCGTTCGCCGAACCCGCCGAGTACAGCGAGCTCCGCGAGCAGGCGCCGATCAGCAAGGTCGCGCTCCAGGGCGGGGACGAGGCCTGGTGGGTGACCCGGCACGCCGAGGGCCGGGCGGTGCTCGTCGACGGCCGGTTCTCCTCCGACCGCCGCCGGGCCGGCTTTCCGTTCCCCGGCATCGACCGGTCGATCCGTGAGCGTTTCCGGGACCAGGCGCCGTCCATGATCGGCATGGACGGCGCCGAGCACGCGGCCGAGCGCCGCGCCCTGATCAGCGAGTTCACGGTCAAGCGGCTGGCCGCTCTGCAACCCCGCATCCAGCAGATCGTCGACGGCTTCCTCGACGACATGCTGGCCGCCCCGGAACGACCGGTCGACCTGGTCCAGGCGCTCTCCCTGCCGGTGCCGTCGCTGGTGATCTGCGAGATGCTCGGCGTGCCGTACGACGACCACGACTTCTTCCAGAGCCGCACCTCGAAGATCGTCCAGCGCAGTACCCCGCCCGAGGAACGCGCCCAGGCCCAGGCCGAGCTGCGCGGCTACCTGGGCGAGCTGATCGCGCGGAAGGAGGCCGAGCCCGGCGACGACCTGTTCAGCCGCCAGATCGCGCTGCGCCGGCAGGACGGCCCGCTCGACCGCCCGAGCCTCGTCAGCATGGCGTTCCTGCTGCTGGCGGCCGGCCACGAGACGACCGCGAACATGATCTCGCTGGGCGTCGTGGCGATGCTCGACAATCCCGATCAGCTGGCCCGGATCAAGGCCGACCCGGGGCTGACCCCGCTGGCCGTCGAGGAACTGCTGCGCTACTTCAGCATCGTCGAGACGGCGACCTCCCGGGTGGCGACCGAGGATGTCGAGATCGGCGGCGTACGCATCCGGGCCGACGAGGGTGTCATCGTCTCCGGGCTGTCGGCCAACTGGGACCCGGAGGTCTTCCCGGCCCCGGGCGAGCTCGACATCGACCGCCGTGCCCGCAACCACATAGCCTTCGGGTACGGGCCACATCAGTGCCTCGGCCAGAACCTGGCCCGTCTCGAGCTGCAGATCGTGTTCGACACGCTGTTCCGGCGGATCCCGGGACTCCGGCTGGCCGAACCGGCCGACCAGGTCCGGTACAAGACCGACGCGTCGATCTACGGCGTGCACGAGCTGCCGGTCATCTGGTGAGAGGAGCCACCATGCGGATAAAGGCGGACACCGATGTCTGCGTAGGCGCCGGTCAGTGCGTGCTGACCGACCCGGCGGTCTTCGACCAGGACGACGACGGCATCGTCACCCTGCTCACCGACCGGCCCGAGGGCGAGGCGGCCGAGCACGCCCGGGACGCGGTCCTGATCTGCCCGTCCCAGGCGTTGTCGATCATCGAGGAGTGAGCTTCAGACGGGCGACGATGGCGTCGGCCATCCGCTCGGCCGAGCCGTCGGCGTGGGTCCAGAACAGCGACGGCTCGGTCAGCTCGACCTCGACCAGCAGCGGCGCGCCGTCCGGCCCCGGGATCAGATCGACCCGGGCGTAGAGCAGGCCGGCCGGCAGCGCCGCCACCACCCGCTCCCCCACGGCCAGTTCGGCCTCGCCGGGCGTACGCGGGCTGATCTCCTCGTTGTACTCGGCCTGCTTGTCGCCCCGGTCGGGTCCGCTGAGCAGCGGGCCCTTGCGGATGGCGTGGCTGAAGCCGAGGGCGCCGCCGTCCGGGCCCGGGGTGTAGAGCAGGGCCGTCTCGCCGACCCCGTCCACCGCGGCCAGGAAGGGCTGGACCATCGCCGTACGCCCGGCCTCGTGCAGCCGCGCGACATGCTCGACGGCCAGCCCGGCCTCGGCCGGGAACGAGTATCGCCCGGTGTCCCGGCTGCCGGCGCTGATCGTGGGCTTGACCACCCACTCGCCGGTGGATACCGGCGTCCAGCTCTCCCCGGGCTCGACGAACGTCGTGGGCGTCACCGGCACCCCGGCCGCGGCGAGCTCGCGCAGGTAGTGCTTGTCGGTGTTCCACTCGACCACGCCGGCCGGGTTGGCCAGGGCGGGCACGGTGTGCGCCCAGGCCACGAACTCCTCCCGGCGGGCCGGGTAGTCCCAGGTGCTGCGCAGGACGGCCAGGTCGTACGCGGCCCAGTCGGTGGCCGGGTCGTCCCAGAGCGGGGACTCCACGGTCACCCCGCGGGCGCGGAGCGCGTCCCGCAGCGGGAATTCGTCTTCGTACAGGTCGGGAAAGATCGCACAGGTGACGAGAGCGACCCGGGACCCGTCCCGGGCCGCTCCGTGAATGTCTTCTCGGGTCATGCCTGGTATCAGATCAGCGAGCCATGCTCCGCCGCGACATCGAACGCCACAGGTCGTTGCTGGGGCGCATCTGCTCCATCAGCTCGCGCTCCCACTCGTTCTCCACCTCGACGCCCGCCGCGTCACACGCCTTGCGAGCCACGTCGGTGCTGCCGGCGAACTGGTCGGACCACTCGCCGTCGTCGCCGACCAGGACGATGCGCGCGCCCTTCTTGCCGACGTACTCGATGACCGCCTTCGCCCCACCGTGCTCGCCGGCGAACGACTTGATGCCGGCGGTCAGACTCGTATCGGAACCTTCTGCCATGAACCGAAGAGTAGGCAGACTTCTGACCGGGGCAAGCAGACATGCCCGGTAATTGTGATGCCAATTACCTGCGGGTTTGAACGTTCAGCGCATTGTTTCATACCGATTTTGTCCGAATTGCACCCCGACACAGTTCCACCGAAGGACGTACCCGCATTGTCGGGCAAATCAGACATCACACCAGGGCGTCGACGGCGACCGCGATGAACAGAATGGTCAGGTAAGTGGTGGACCAGTGGAACAGGCGCATGGGGCGTAGCGGCTGCCCGGCCCGCGAGCGGCGCACCAGGAGCACCGCCTCGGCGAGGAACAGCCCGCCGGTGACCAGAGCCGCGGCGCCGTAGATCGGGCCCAGTCCGATCGCCGCGCCCAACGGCCAGGCGGCCACCGAGGCGGCCACGGTCAGCACCGTGAACAGCAGGATCTCGCGGTTGACGCGGGCCGCCGACCGGACCACGGGCAGCATCGGAATGCCCGCCCGGGCATAGTCGTCCTTGTACTTGATGGCCAACGCGTAGAAATGCGGCATCTGCCAGAAGAAGACAACTGCGAACAGGGCCCAGCCCATCGGGGCGACACCGCCGGTCACCGCGGCCCAGCCGATGATCACCGGTGCGGCGCCGCAGACACCGCCCCAGAAGGTGTTCTGCGAGGTCCGGCGCTTGAGCCACAGCGTGTAGACAACGTCGTAGTAGAAGATGGCCGCGGCCGTCAGCACCGTCGCCAGCCAGTTGGTGAACACCGCCATCAGGGCGACCGAGATCACCGCGAGGGTGAACCCGAAAATCAGCACCGCCCGCGGTGTCACGCTGTGGGCCGGCAGCGGGCGCCGCTTGGTCCGGCGCATCAGCTGGTCGATGTCCCGGTCGATGTAGCAGTTGAGGGCGCTGGCCGCACCGGCGGCCAAGGCCCCGCCGACCAGCACGATCGCCATCACGCCAAGGTCGGGCAGCCCACCGGCGGCGAGCATCATGGCCGGGATGGTGGTGATCAGCAGCAGTTCGACGATGCGCGGCTTGGTCAGAGCCACGTACGCACCGATGACGGCCCGGAAGTCGCGCTTGGCCGCCGCCCCCTCCCCGACGTCGGCCGAGCCGGCTCTCAAGCCGGTCGGCCGCCCCTGGACGGGACGCTCGGTGATCATGCTCACGGACAGCCACCTTCCGGCATCGGCACAAGAGATTCACGGCCGTGGCCGGGGTCGATCCGGCGGCACGCTCGGACAGACTACGCGCAGCCTGGAGCGCTCCTCCGACGACCCGTCGTAGATGCAAGGCATCACATGTTTGAACCCCTCTGTCCGCTCTCAGCGTATGGGCCTGTGGCGTTCCCCGGGCGGGGGTTTACCGGTAATGGATAGGGTCAACTTCATAGAGTTCTGATAAGAGATGCATCCGCTCACCATGTTCAGGAGCACACCGACGTGGCTGCCAAGTCCCCAGAGCTGAATTGGTCCGACCTCGACAAGCGCGCGGTGGACACCGTGCGGGTCCTGGCCATGGACGCCGTCGAGAAGTCCGGCAACGGCCACCCCGGCACCGCCATGAGCCTTGCCCCGGTCGCCTACCTGCTGTTCAACCGCGTCCTGCGGCACGATCCGAGTGACCCGACGTGGGCCGGCCGCGACCGGTTCGTGCTCTCCTGTGGTCACTCCAGCCTCACCCTCTACATTCAGCTCTACCTCTCCGGCTACGGCCTCGAACTTGACGACCTGGCCGCGCTGCGGCAGTGGGACTCGCTGACCCCGGGCCACCCGGAGTACGGGCACACCCCCGGCGTCGAGGTCACCACCGGCCCGCTCGGTCAGGGCATCGGCAACGCGGTCGGGATGGCGATGGCCACCCGGCGCGAGCGCGGCCTGTACGACCCCACCGGCGAGCCCGGCGAGTCGCCGTTCGACCACAACATCTTCGCGATCTGCTCGGACGGCGACATCGAGGAGGGCGTGAGCCACGAGGCCAGCGCCATCGCCGCGGTGCAGAAGCTGGGCAACCTCACGGTGATCTACGACGACAACGAGATCTCCATCGAGGACGACACCCGGATCGCCAAGAACGAGGACGTGGCGGCCCGCTACGAGGCGTACGGCTGGCACGTCCAGACCGTCGACTGGCGCACCGGCGACCCCGGCAAGGGCGACTACCACGAGGACGTCGAGGCGCTCTGGGCGGCGATCCAGGCGGCCAAGGCGGTTACCGACCGGCCGTCGTTCATCGCGCTGCGCACCATCATCGGCTGGCCCGCGCCGAACAAGCAGAACACCGGCAAGATCCACGGCTCGGCCCTGGGCGCCGACGAGGTGGCCGCGACCAAGCGGGTGCTGGGCTTCGACCCGGAAAAGACGTTCGCCGTGGCCGCCGAGGTCATCGAGCACGCCCGCCAGGTCAAGACCCGTGGCCAGGAGGCGCACGCCGAGTGGCAGAAGGCGTTCGACAGCTGGTCCTCGGCCAACGACGACGCGAGCAAGCTGTTCGCCCGGCTCGACGCGCGCAAGCTGCCCGAGGGCTGGGAGAAGTCGCTTCCCGAGTTCCCGGCCGACGAGAAGGGCCTGGCCACCCGGGCCGCGTCCGGCAAGGTGCTGGAGGCGCTGGCCCCGGTGCTGCCCGAGCTGTGGGGCGGTTCGGCCGACCTGGCCGAGTCCAACAACACCACGATGAAGGGCGAGCCGTCGTTCATCCCGGCCGAGTACGCGACCAAGGCCTTCCCGGGTAATGAATACGGCCGCACGCTGCACTTCGGCATCCGCGAGCACGGCATGGGCGCGGTGCTGAACGGCATCGCGGTGCACGGCGGCACCCGCCCGTACGGCGGCACCTTCCTGGTCTTCAGTGACTACATGCGCGGCGCCGTCCGGCTGTCGGCGCTGATGAAGGTCGGCGTCGTGTACGTGTGGACGCACGACTCGATCGGCCTCGGCGAGGACGGCCCGACCCACCAGCCGATCGAGCACCTGACCGCGCTGCGCGCCATCCACGGGCTCGACGTGGTCCGCCCGGCCGACGCCAACGAGACCGCCTGGGCCTGGCGCGGTGCGCTGGAGCACAACGACCGGCCGACCGCGCTGGCGCTGAGCCGGCAAAACCTGCCGACCGTCGACCGTTCGAAGTACGCCAGCGCCGAGGGCACCCTCAAGGGCGGGTACGTCCTGTCCGAGGCGTCCGGCGGCTCGCCCCAGGTGATCCTGATCGCCACCGGCTCCGAGGTCGCCATCGCGCTGACCGCGCAGGAACGCCTGGAGGCGGCCGGCACACCCACCCGGGTCGTGTCGATGCCCTGCCAGGAGTGGTTCTTCGAGCAGGACACGGCCTACCAGCAGCAGGTCCTGCCCCGCGGCGTCAAGGCTCGCGTAACCGTGGAGGCCGGGATCCGGATGAGCTGGGACCGCATCCTGGGCGAAGCCGGCGAGGCGGTCAGCATCGAGCACTACGGCGCCAGCGCGCCCGCCAAGATCCTGTTCGAGCAGTTCGGTTTCACCGCGGACAACGTGGTGGCCAAGGCCAACGCCGCCCTCGCCAAGGTCGGCGAGATCACCGGTCACACGACCGGTAACTGAGGAGTCGCGAGATGACCGACAGACTGGCTGAGCTCTCCGCCGCGGGTGTCGCGGTGTGGCTCGACGATCTCTCCCGGGTACGCCTGCAGTCCGGCTCGCTGGACAAGATGCGGACCGAGCAGCACGTGGTCGGTGTGACCACGAACCCGACGATCTTCGCCAAGGCGCTGTCCGACGCCGACGCGTACGACGAGCAGCTGCGTGATCTGCGCAAGCAGAAGGTCACCGTCGAGGAGGCGGTGCGGCTGCTGACCTCGTACGACGTGCGCTGGGCGTGCGACGTCATGCGGCCGGCGTACGACGCCTCGGACGGCGTCGACGGCCGGGTCTCGATCGAGGTCGACCCGCGCTCGGCCCACGACACGGAAAAGACCAACGCCGAGGCCAAGACGCTGTGGTGGCTGGTCGACCGGCCCAACCTGTACATCAAGATCCCGGCCACCCAGGCCGGTCTGCCCGCGATCACGGCCACCCTGGCCCAGGGCATCAGCGTCAACGTCACGCTGATCTTCTCGATCGAGCGCTACAGGCTGGTCATGGACGCGTTCCTGGCCGGCATCGAGCAGGCCAAGGCCAACGGCCACGACCTGAGCAAGATCGGCTCGGTGGCGTCGTTCTTCGTGTCCCGGGTGGACACCGAGATCGACAAGCGTCTCGACAAGATCGGCAGCGACGAGGCCAAGGCGCTGCGGGGCAAGGCCGCGGTGGCCAACGCCCAGCTCGCCTACCAGGCGTACGCCGAGGTCTTCGGCAGCGACCGCTGGCAGGCCCTGGCCGACGCCGGCGCCAAGCCGCAACGCCCGCTGTGGGCGTCCACCGGCACCAAGAACCCGGATTACAAGGACACCATCTACGTCGAGGAGCTCGTCGCCCCCGGCGTGGTCAACACCATGCCCGAGTCGGTCATCAAGGCCTACGAGGACCACGGCGAGACTCGCGGCGACACCGTCACCGGCGTGTACGCCCAGGCCCAGAAGGTGATGGACGACGTGGCCGCGGCCGGCGTCGACATGACCGACGTCTTCCTCACGCTCGAGAACGAGGGCGTGGAGAAGTTCGAGGCGAGCTGGGCCGAGCTGGCCGAGAACATGAAGAAGTCGCTCGAGAGCGCCTGACGTTCGACGGAAGCCGCCGCGGGTACCTGACCCGCGGCGGCTTCCCCCCGCGTAACCCAGCGACTTTTGGCAGGATGATCCCGTGGGCAATCCGCTGCGTACCGCACAGGACCGTCGGCTTCCCCGGATCCCGGAGCCCTGCGCTCTGGTGATCTTCGGAGTCACCGGTGACCTTTCCCGTAAGAAGCTCATCCCGGCCGTCTACGACCTCGCCAACCGCGGCCTCCTGCCGCCCGGCTTCGTGGTCCTGGGCTTCGCCCGGCGCGACTGGGGTGAGGGCGAGTTCGAATCCCTGGCCTACGAGGCGGCCAAGAAGGGCGCCCGGACCACCTGGCGCGAGGACGTCTGGACGCGCCTGGCCAGCCAGTTCCAGTTCGTACCGGGCTCGTTCGACGACGACGCGGCCTTCGACCACCTCGCGGCCACCCTGGACGACCTGCGCGAACGCAACGGCATCCCGGGCAACGCCGCCTTCTACTTCTCCATCCCGCCGGCCGCGTTCCCGCTGGTGCTCAACCAGCTCAACCGCACCGGGATGGCCGACAACGCGAAGTCCGGCGGCTGGCGCCGGGTCGTCGTCGAGAAGCCGTTCGGCAACGACCTGCAGAGCGCGCTCTCGCTGAACCAGCTGGTCGACGAGGTCTTCACCCCCGAGGACGTCTACCGCATCGACCACTACCTGGGCAAAGAGACAGTCCAGAACATCATGGCCCTGCGCTTCGCCAACAGCCTGTTCGAGCCGGTGTGGAACTCCAAGTACGTCGACTCGGTGCAGATCACGATGGCCGAGGACGTCGGCATCGGCACGCGGGCCGCCTTCTACGACGCCTCCGGGGCCGCCCGTGACGTGCTGCAAAATCACCTGCTGCAGCTGCTCGCGCTGGTCGGCATGGAAGAACCGACGAGCTTCGACCCCAATGAGGTACGCGCGGAAAAGCTCAAGGTCCTCAAGGCGATCAGCCTGCCCGAGGACATCGAGCAGGGCTCGGTGCGCGGGCAATACCTCCAGGGCTGGGTGGCCGGCGAGCGCGCGGTCGGCTACCTGGAGGAAAAGAACATCCCGGCCGACTCGACCACGGAGACCTACGTGGCGGTGCGGCTGGGCATCCAGAACCGGCGGTGGGCGGGCGTCCCGTTCTACGTACGCGTGGGCAAGCGCATGCCGCGCCGGGTGACCGAGATCGCGATCCTCTTCAAGCGCGCCCCGCACCTGCCCTTCGACCCGGCCGACGTCGAGATGCTGGGCCACAACCAGCTGGTCGTGCGGGTGCAGCCGGACGAGGGAGTGGTGCTCAAGTTCGGCTCCAAGGTGCCGGGCACCACGATGGAGGTCCGCGACATCGCGATGGACTTCCAGTACGGCGCGGCGTTCACCGAGTCGAGCCCGGAGGCGTACGAACGCCTGGTCCTCGACGTGCTGGTCGGCGACCGGACCCTGTTCCCGGACGCGGCCGAGGTCGAGCAGTCCTGGCGGGTCATCGACCCGCTCGAGGAGGGGTGGGCGACCACCAAGCCGGAACCGTACCGGGCCGGCGAGTGGGGACCGCGTGCGGCGGACGAGTTGCTGGCCCGCGAGGGTCGTTCTTGGAGGCGGGCATGATCGGGCTGTGGGACACCACCGGTAACGAGGTCGTCAAGGCGCTCGCGGCCGAACGCCGCAGCGCGGGCGGTGTCGCGTCCGGCCTGGCGCTGACGCTGATCGCGGTGGTCGAGGAGAAGCAGGTACGCGAGGCCGAGGCGGCCGCCACCATCGCCGCCGCCGCGCACCCCTGCCGCCTGCTCATCGTCGTCCGCTCCGACCTGGAGGGCCGCAGCCGCCTGGACGCCGAGATCGTCGTCGGTGGCCGGCTCGGCCCGGCCGAGGCGGTCGTGATGCGCATGTACGGCCGGCTCGCGCTGCACGCCGAGTCGGTGGTCATGCCGCTGCTGGCCCCGGACGTGCCGGTGGTGACCTGGTGGCACGAGACGCCGCCGGAACTCATCGCCAACGACTTCCTCGGGGTGGTGGCCGACCGCCGGATCACCGACGCCGCGCTGGCCACCGACCCGGTCGCGGCCCTGCGCCAGCGGGCGGTCGACTACGCGCCGGGCGACACCGACCTGACCTGGACCAGGATCACGCTCTGGCGGACCCTGGTGGCGGGCGCGTTCGACACCACCGAGGAGCGGGTCACCGGCGCGACCATCGTGGCGCCACCCAGCGACCCGACGGCCGCGCTGATGAAGGGCTGGCTCCAGTCCCGCCTCGGCATCGAGCCGGTGTGGGAGCCGACCGACCGCGCGCCGCGCATGCACTCGGTGCAGCTGGAGTGCGCCAACGGCGACAAGGTGTCGGTCACCCGTGAGGAGGGGACGGCGCTGTTCAGCCGGACCGGCCAGGAGGACCGCTACATGCCGCTGCCGAAGCGGCCGGTCGGTGACGAGCTCGCCGAGGAGCTACGCCGGCTCGACCCGGACCAGATCTACGGCGAGGCGCTGGGGGCGATGGCCGGGCTGACCGGGCTCGACCACAAGCAGCCGTCGCGCGTACACGTCTGGAAGGACCCGGCCCTGGCCGCACGGGCCGGCGACACCACCGGCGCGATGGCCGGGCCGGGCGGCACCGCGGCATGAGCGAAACCGTGGTGGTGGTCGTACCCGACGCCGACATCCTGGCGTCGGCCGTGGCGGCCCGGCTGGTCGTGAAGATCATCGACGCGCAGGCCGAGCGCGGCTGGGCGAGCGTGGTGCTCACCGGCGGCCGCATCGCCAAGAAGGTCCTGCAGTCGGTCAAGGAGCTGCCGGCCTCGGACGCGATCGACTGGTCGCACGTCGACCTGTGGTGGGGTGACGAGCGGTTCCTGCCGTCCGGCGACCCCGACCGCAACGAGACGCAGGCCCGGGCGGCGCTGCTCGACGCGTTGCCGCTGGAACCGGCCCGGATTCACGCGATGCCGCCGTCGGACGGTCCCGACGGCGACGACGCGGAGGCGGCCGCCGACCGGTACGCGCGGGAGCTGGCCGCCGCGGCCAAGCCCGGGAGTTCCGAGCTGCCGCACATCGACGTGCTGATGCTCGGCGTCGGCGAGGACGGTCACGTGGCGTCGATCTTCCCCGAGCACCCGGTGGGGTACGAGACGGGTACGACGGCGGCCGTACACAACAGCCCCAAGCCCCCGCCCACCCGCATCACCCTCACCATGCCCACGATCAACACGGCCGAGGAGGTCTGGCTGATCGCCTCCGGACCGGACAAGGCCGCACCGGTCGGCATGGCCGTCGAGGGCGCCGGCCCCCGGCAGGTGCCGGCGGCGGGTGTGTCGGGCACCGAACGGACCCTGTGGCTGCTCGACCGGGCCGCCGCCGCGAACGTCCCGGCCACGGCCCGCAGCCTGCGGTGACATCGTGAGCGACTCCGGTGCCGCGGCGCCGGAGTCGTTTCTCATTTCGGAGAAGTGCCGGGCCGCCGCGTCCTGATCGTGCTCCGAGCGCAGGATGAGGTCCAGGCCCGAGGCGTGCGGCGAGGCCGAGGACATGCCCTGGCCGTAGATCGGGTGGCCCGGCGAGGCCATCGTGCCGTTGGGGCGAAAGTGAGTGGATGATCTCCACTCGGCCGGAAGCGGGCTCCTAGCCCAGCAGCGCCGGAATCCGCTCGAACAGCTGCTGGGTGTACGTGATCATCTCGTGCAGCATCCAGTTGCCCGAGAACAGAATGGCCACGCCCACGCCGATCGCCTTGGGCACGAACGACAGCGTCGCTTCCTGGATCTGCGTCACCGACTGGAACAGCGAGATCGCGAACCCGATGAGCAGCGCGGTCAGCAGGATCGGCGCGCACATCTTGGCGGCGACGGTCATCGCGTGCAGGCCCAGCTCAACGATCTGCGTGTCGGTCATGCCGATCAGTTCGCCGGACTTGAGGATTCCGGGAGTGCGAACCGGGGGCGTGCCGGTTGCCGGTCAGTTGCCGGCCCGCGAGCTGATCTGCTGCACGCCCCAGCTGTTGCCGTCCGGATCGCTGAAGAACACGAACCCCACGTTGTCCAGCTCGTCCGGGACCGGGCCCGGGTTCGTGCCGAGCACCTGCACGTCGGTGACGTCGACCCCGCGTTCGACCAGTTCGGCGTGCGCCTGCCGGATGTCCGGCACGACCAGCTGCAGGCCCTTGAGCGACCCCGGTGGCATCTCCGGCACCGCGCCCCGGCCGATCACCACCGAGCACCCCGAGCCGGGCGGTGTCAGCTGCACGATCCGCTGCCCCTCGCCGAACGACACGTCGTGATCGAGGTGGAAGCCGAGCTTCCCGGCGTAGAACTCCTTGGCCCGGTCGATATCCGTCACGGGCACCACAACAACCTCGAGCGTCCACTTCACGGGGTCATCGTGCCAGGTGAAGCCCGGTCAGGGGGTCGGGGGCGGCGAATCCGCGGGAGCGGCCCGTGGACCGGCCGGGGTGGCCGCGGGGTCTCCGGGGCGCGGGGTGCGGCCGGGTGCCGCCGGCCCCTCCCCCTTGGGCGCGCGGGGGCTCCGGCCGGGCGCCGGGCTGTCCGCGCCCGGGCGCGCCGAGGGCTTCGCCGGGGCCGGGGGTGGGGCCGTGGGTAAGGGCGCGATCGAGGCGGGGCCGGTCGGCGGGACCGCGGGTTGCGACGGTGGCCGGTCCGGCTGCCGGATCAGGAGTACGGCGAAAAGCACCGCCATCGCCGCGGCGCCCGCCACCGCCGGGATGGCCCAGGCCCGTACCCGCTTCACGCCCCGCGGAACCTCGGCCGGCCGCAACCGGTCGGCCGTGATCTGACCGGCCCGCGCGCCGAGCGCCTGCCGCAGCCGCACCTCCAGGTCGTCGCTCATCGCCGTCCCTCCAGCGCCCCACGCAGAATGGTCAGCGCCCGGCTGGCCGTCGATTTCACCGTGCCCCGGGACACCCGCAGGGCGTCCGCGATCTCCTGTTCGGACAGCTCGGACCAGTAGCGCAGCACCACCACCTGCCGCTGCCGGGTGGTCAGCCGCCCGAGCGCCGCCAGCACCTCGCGATCGGCCTGGCCCAGCAGCGCCAGGTCCTCGGCCGCGGGTTCCACGCCGGCCCGGGGCAGCACGTAGGCCCGGGCCACCTTCCGCCGCCGCAACGCCGACCGGGCGCCGTTGAGCACGGCCGTGGTCAGGTAGGCGTTCGGATCGTCGAGGTCCCGCAGTTCCGCCCCGTGCCGCCGCCACAGCTTCGTGAACGCCTCCTGTACGAGGTCTTCGGCCGTGCTCAGGTCGTCGACCATGAGCACGGCCAGGCGCACCAGGGCGAGCCGCCGGGTGCGATACAGCTCGTCGATCCCGCCCGCGCCCACGGCGACCGGCGGCCCGGCGGCCGGCCAGCGCTCGTCGGCGACGCGACGCCCCGGCCCGGCCGCGGCGCCCCCGCCGGTCAGCGACCTGAACATGCGCAGCAACCGCCCGCCCCACCAGGGGACGGGCGGCACCGAGGAAAGCAGAGTCATCGCGTCCAGACCGGCGACGTTATCCGACCAGCGCCAGGTCAGCGCTTGTGCGACGGCCGCGGCGTCGCCTCGTGTTTCGGGCTGACCGGTGCCGGCCGGGCCCCCGGGGAAACGGCCGGTCCGGCACCGGGGGACGCCGCCGGACGGGCCGGACGGGCACCCGGGGACGCCGCCGGGGCGGCGCCGGGCGAGGCAGCCGGTCGGGCGCCGGGAGACGTCGCCGGACGAGGCGCCGGGGCCGCGGCCGGCCGGCCCTTCCGGTCATGGGGTGCCGGGCGCGCCGCCGGTGACTCGGCCGGTGCCGCGGCGGGAGAGGCGGCCGCCGGCGATGCGGCCGGGTGAGCCGGCGATTGGGCGGGAACCGGTCGCGGCGCGTCGTCGGCGTTCGCCGCGAGCGCGACCGCGGTCGCGCCGCCCAGCCCGGCCACCACAGCCGCCGAAACCAGCACCACCGTACGCATGCGTCCCATCAAGCCACTCCAAGCGATAGAGGAAAGTTCCTTACGCCTGGACGGACGCTTCACCGGAAAATCGGTTGGCTCCCAGACTGTGATCCACACCACCCTGAGAGCGCTCTCTAAACTAGCCACGTGCAGCCGATGATCCGCTCCTACCGCCCGTCCGACCTCGACGCCGTCTACGACATCTGCGTCCGCACCGCGAACAGCGGCGGCGACGCACGTGGCACCACGATCGACGACCGTCTGGTCGGTGACATCTTTGCGGCGCCGTACGTGACGTTCGAACCGGAGCACGCCCACATCCTGGACGACGGGGAGGGCAACGCGGTCGGCTACGTCCTCGGCACCGCCGACACGCCGGCGTTCGTCCGCCGGTTCCGCGAGGAGTGGGTGCCACTGATCAGGACGCGCTATCCGGCCCCGAACGACCCGCCGGTCAACCGCAGCGACTTCTGGCTGGTCCTGGCCCTCGACCCGGAGCGCATGCTCACGCCCGAGCTCGCCGGCTACCCCGCCCATCTGCACATCGACCTGCTGCCGGAGTGGCAGGGGCGGGGTTTCGGACGCGGCCTGATGGAGGCGTTCCTGCGCGGGCTGCGGGACGCCGGCGTGGAACGGGTCCACCTCGGCATGGCGCACGACAACAAGGGTGCCCGTGCCTTTTACGACCGGCTCGGCTTCACCGAGATGCCGGTCGCCGACACGGGCGCCCTGTTCCTCGTACGCGGAACCGAGATCTGAAGCCCGCCCCCGGGCGAAGCGGACACCCGGCAGACGGCACGCGGAAGGCACGGCACGCGGAAAGCGGTCCCGCATGGCACGCGGAAGGCACGGCACGCGGAAAGCGGTCCCGCATGGCACGCGGAAAGCATGGCACGCGGAAAACGCGGCACGCGGAAAGCGATCCCGCATGGCACGCGGAAGGCGCGGCACGGACCACGCGGAAGGCGGTCCGCGCGGCGCGCGAAAGCGGAACGGTCCGCGCGACAGGCGGACCGCGGAAACGGTCTAGAACTCGCCCCGGCGCTGACGCACCTTGGCCAGCGCCTCGGCCAGGATCGCCTCACCGTCGGCGTCCGAGCGGCGCTCCTTCACATACGCCAGGTGGGACTTGTACGGTTCGTTGCGCATGCGCCCGGGCGGGTTCTGGCGGTCGAGGCCGGCCGGCTGTCCACAGCGCGGGCAGTCCCACACCTCGGGTTCCACGGCCTCGGCCGCGAACTTGATGATCGAGTCGTGCCCGGCGGCGCAGAAGTAGGTCACGTCCCGGCGCGGGGCTGGCTCACTGCGCTCGTCGGGGCGCATCGGGCTGGACCCGACGCGGCTGCCACGGATGGCGCTGCCACTGGACACGGAAGAACTCCTGTCAGGAGCTGGAAAGGGCGCGAAACGAACCGCGCGACCCGGTGTGACCGGACCGCGCGGCAGAGTCTACGACTCCGAGACCTTGATATGAAGGACTGGACTCAGCCCGCCTGGTGGACCTTGAGCCACAGGCCGAGGCCGACGATGCAGGCAAACCAGATGACGCCGACCAGCACCGTGTAGCGGTCCAGGTTTTTCTCGGCTACCGAGGAACCGGCCAGGCTCGAGGTGACACCGCCGCCGAACATGCTGGACATGCCGCCGCCCTTGCCACGGTGCAACAGGATCAGCAGGGTCAGCAGGACGCTCGTCAGGACGAGCAACCCGATCATCGTGTACGCGAACCAGGTTGGCATGGCCGGGGTCAGTCCTCTCAAAGGGCACGACAGCGCCACAACAATAGCGGAACGCCCGGCCGCCACGGTGGGCGGCCGGGTGTACTCAGCGAGCCACGTGCTCCTTGAAGCGGCAGATCGACGCGAACTCCTCCGCGTCCAGGCTGGCGCCACCGACGAGAGCACCGTCGACGTCCGGCTTGGCCATGATCGCGGCGATGTTCTGCGCCTTGACCGAGCCGCCGTACTGGATGCGGACCGCGTCGCCGATCTCCGCGCCGTGCGCCTCGGTGATGCGGCCCCGGATGGCGCCACACACCTCCTGCGCGTCCTCGGGGGTCGCCGTCTTGCCGGTGCCGATCGCCCACACCGGCTCGTACGCGATCACGGTCTGTTTGATCTGCTCGGCCTTGAGCCCGTCGAGGCCGGCGTCGACCTGGCCGAGCACGTGCGCGACCTGGTCGCCGGCCTCGCGGATGTCCAGGCCCTCGCCGACACAGAAGATCGGCGTGAGCCCGGCCGCGAAGGCCGCCTTGATCTTGGCGTTGACCAGGGCGTCGTCCTCGTTGTGGTACTGCCGGCGCTCGCTGTGCCCGACCACCACGTACGTGCAGCCGAGCTTGGCCAGCATCGCGCCCGAGATGTCCCCGGTGTACGCGCCCTTGGCGTGCGGCGACAGGTCCTGCGCGCCGTACACGATCTGGACCTTGTCCCCGTCCACCGAGGTCTGCACGCTGCGCAAGTCGGTGAACGGCGGCAGCACCGCGACCTCGACCTCGGCCAGCTGCTCCTCGTTCAGGCTGAACGCGAGCTTCTGGACCAGGGCGATGGCCTCGAAGTGGTTGAGGTTCATCTTCCAGTTACCGGCCATGATCGGCCGGCGGGTCTCAGCCATTTCAGTTCTCCAGAGCGGCGACGCCGGGGAGGGTCTTGCCCTCGAGGTACTCCAGCGACGCGCCGCCGCCGGTCGAGATGTGCCCGAAGCCGGACTCGTCGATGCCGAGGGTGCGGACGGCCGCGGCCGAGTCGCCGCCACCGACCACCGAGAAGCCGTCGATCTTGGTGATCGCCTCGGCCACGCCCCGGGTGCCGGCCGCGAACGGCGCCAGCTCGAACACACCCATCGGCCCGTTCCAGAACACCGTCTTCGCGCCACCGATCGCCGCGGCGAACGCGGCCACCGACGCCGGACCGATGTCGAGACCCAGGCGATCGGCGGGAATCTCGGAAATGTCGACCACGTCGTACGACGCGTCGGCGCTGAATTCCGTGGCGGCGACGACATCAGTGGGAAGCACGATGCGGCCGTCGGCCTGAGCCAGCAGATCACGGCAGGTGTCGATCATCTCGGCCTCGAGCAGCGACTTGCCGACCTCGTGGCCCTGGGCCTTGAGGAACGTGAAGCACATGCCGCCGCCCACGAGCAGCTTGTCCACCTTGGGCAGCAGCGCCTGGATCACGGCCAGCTTGTCGGACACCTTCGAACCACCGAGCACCACCACGTACGGTTGCTCCGGGCTCTCGGTGACCTTCTTCAGCACCTCGAGCTCACGCAGGACCAGGCCACCGGCGTAGTGCGGCAGGAGCGCCGGCACGTCGTACACGGAGGCGTGCTTGCGGTGAACCGCCCCGAACGCGTCATCGACGTAGGCGTCACCGAGCACCGCCAGCTGGCCCGCGAAGGAGATCCGCGTCCCGGCGTCCTTGCTGGTCTCCCCCTCGTTGAAACGGAGGTTCTCGAGGAGGAGCACCTGGCCGTCCCGCAGGGCGACGGCAGCGGCCCCGGCGGACTCGCCGACGGTGTCCTCGGCGAAGACCACCGGGCTGCCGAGCAACTCGCCCATCCGGGTCGCCACCGGGGCGAGCGAGAACTTGGGGTCCGGCGCGCCCTTCGGACGGCCCAGGTGCGAGAAGACGATCACGCGAGCGCCGGCGTCACGCAGAGCGACGATGGTCGGCAGTACCGCGCGGATACGGCCGTCGTCGGTGATGACACCGGCCTCTTTCTTGTCGAACGGGACGTTCAGGTCGGCGCGCACGAGCACACGCCGACCCGAGACACCCTCGCCGAGCAGGTCGTCGAGAGTCTTCAAGGTCAGCCGACCAGCTTCACCAGGTCGACCAGGCGGTTCGAGTAGCCCCACTCGTTGTCGTACCAGCCGACGACCTTGACCTGGTTGCCGATGACCTTGGTCAGGCCGGCGTCGAAGATGCAGGAGGCCGGGTCGGTGACGATGTCCGAGGAGACGATGTCGTCCTCGGTGTAGGTCAGGATGCCCTTGAGCGCACCCTCGGAGGCGGCCTTGATGGCGGCGTTGACCTCGTCGACCGAGGTCTCCTTCTTGGCCTGGAAGGTCAGGTCGGTGGCCGAGCCGGTCGGGATCGGCACGCGCATCGCGAAGCCGTCGAGCTTGCCCTTGAGCTCGGGCAGCACCAGGCTGACGGCCTTGGCCGCACCGGTCGAGGTCGGCACCACGTTGAGGGCGGCGGCGCGGGCGCGACGCAGGTCCTTGTGCGGGCCGTCCTGCAGGTTCTGGTCCTGGGTGTAGGCGTGGATCGTGGTCATCAGGCCGCGCTCGATGCCGATCGTGTCGTTCAGCACCTTGGCCATCGGCGCCAGGCAGTTGGTGGTGCAGGAGGCGTTCGAGATCACGGTGTGCTTGGCCGGGTCGTACAGGTTGTCGTTGACGCCGATGACGACCGTGATGTCCTCGTTCTTGGCCGGAGCCGAGATGATGACCTTCTTGGCGCCGTTGTCGGCGTGCACCTTGGCCTTGGTGGCGTCGGTGAAGAAGCCGGTCGACTCGATGACCACGTCCGCGCCCAGGTCGCCCCACTTGAGGTTGGCCGGGTCACGGTCGGCGAACGCCTTGAACGTCTTGCCACCCACGGTGATCTCGTCCGCGGTCGCCTTGACCTCCTGCGGGAGGCGGCCCAGGATCGAGTCGTACTTGAGCAGGTGCGCCAAGGTCGCGTTGTCGGTCAGGTCGTTCACGCCGACAATCTCGATGTCCGCGCCGGACGCCTGCACGGCCCGGAAGAAGTTCCGACCGATACGGCCGAAGCCGTTGATGCCAACCCGGATGGTCACAGGGTCTCCTCGTGCTAGGCCGACCTGTTCTTTTCTGGGCCGGCGAGTCTGGGTGAGGCCGTCGCAGCCGCATCCATGCAGCGCGGTCGGGCCAATCATGAAGCGGCTCCGTCGCCGTCAACCCGCACCCTATCCGAGGTGCCGCTCCAGCTTGCTGCCGGGGCGCGACCTGATCGTTACTTAAAACCTATTAGGGGTACGCGCACAGTAGGTGCTCGTTATCGACCACGGCGTGGCTGCCACGCAAGCTCCGTGCTGCGCTGCGGCTGGTTCGCCGCAACCCGGACGTGGGCGCCCCCTCAGCCCATCCCTCACGCCCCATACGGCCGCGACCAAGCCGGCATTTCGGAGGAGCTAAGCGTCGCCGGTGTCGTGGACCAGCCCGGCGGCGGTCAGGGCGACGACCAGCAAGCTCAGCAGGCCATCATCTCGGGCGTCACGGCCGCTTCGGTGTCCGGGATGCCCAGGTCGCGGGCACGCTTGTCGGCCAGGGCCAGGAGGCGGCGGATGCGGCCGGCGATGGCGTCCTTGGTCAGCGGCGGGTCGGCCAGGGCGCCCAGCTCCTCCAGGGACGCCTGGCGGTGTTCCAGGCGCAGGCGGCCGGCGCTGGTCAGATGATTCGGCGCCTCTTCCGAGAGGATCTCCAGCGCGCGCGTCACCCGTGCGGCGGCGGCCACGGCGGCTCGGGCCGAGCGGCGCAGGTTGGCGTCGTCGAAGTTGGCCAGGCGGTTGGCCGTGGCGCGGACCTCACGGCGTACCCGGCGCTCCTCCCAGGCCAGCACCGAGCCGTGCGCGCCGATCCGGGTGAGCAGCGCGGCGATCGCGTCACCGTCCTTGATCACCACGCGGTCGACGCCGCGTACCTCGCGCTCCTTGGCGGTGATGCCGAGGCGGCGGGCGGCGCCACGCAGGGCGAGAGCCGCTTCCGGGCCCGGGCAGGTGATCTCCAGGGCGGACGACCGGCCCGGCTCGGTGAGCGAGCCGTGGGCCATGAAGGCGCCCCGCCAGGCCGCGACCGCGCAGCACACGTTGGCCGAGACGACGTGCGGCGGCAGGCCACGGACCGGGCGGCCGCGGACGTCGAGCAGGCCGGTCTGGCGGGCCAGGGCCTCGCCGTCCTTGACGATCCGGACGATGTAGTGGCTGCCCTTGCGCAGGCCGCCGGAGGCGAGCACGTGCACCTCGGACTGGTAGCCGTACACGTCGGCGATCTCTCGGCGGAGCCGTCGCGCGACCGCGCCGGTGTCCAGCTCGGCCTCGACCACGACCCGGCCGGAGACGATGTGCAGGCCGCCGGCGAAGCGCAGCAGCGCCGCCATCTCGGCCCGGCGACAGCAAGGCTTGGGTACGTCGACCCGGCTCAGCTCGTCCTTGACCGCCGCTGTCATCGCCATCGTCTTCGTCACCTCGTGTGCCGGATCTTCAACAGTGTGTGCCGTGTTGTGCCTGCTGCTTAACGAGCGGCACCCAGGACAGGCACCAGTGCAACACCCAACGACTCAGGATCATGCCTGGCGCTGCCGTCCGCAACGGCCAGTGGTGCCAGAACCAGCCTGGCACCGAGCGCCTCGGCGGCATGATGCACCGGTTCGGGCTCGCCCACCCATTTCGCGTCGGCCAGAACCACGTCGGTTCGCAGCGAGGGAAGGTACCAGTGCAGGGCCCGCAGGTGATCGGCGACCGACATGCCGAACGTCTCGTTGTCCGCCGCCAGGTTGAGCGTGACCAGCCGGCGGGCCGGGCTGGCGACGATCGCCTCGGCCAGCTCGGGCACCAGCAGGTGCGGAAGGACACTCGTGTACCAGCTGCCCGGGCCGAAGATCAGCCAGTCCGCCTGGGCGATCGCGGCCAGCGCGTCCGGGCAGGCCGGCGGGGACGCGGGCACCAGGCGTACCGCCTCGACGTGACCGGTGGTGATCGCCACCTGGTGCTGACCGCGGACGGTGACCGTCTCTTTCGGCCGTTCCGGATCCCCGCCGCGCACGTCGGCCTCGATGCCGACCGCGTGCGACGCCATCGGCAGGACCCGGCCGTGCGCGCCGACCATCCGCTCGGCGTGCTGCAGGGCCACCACCGGGTCGCCGAGCAGTTCCATCAGGCCGAGCAGCAGCAGGTTGCCGACGGCGTGGCCGCTGAGCGGGTCGGGTTCACCGTCGCCGACCGCGGCGAACCGGTGTTGCAGCAGCTGGGCGGTGCGCTGGGCGGTGGCGTCGTCGTCGGCCAGGGCGGCGAGCGCCTGCCGCAGGTCACCGGGCGGCAGTTGCGCGTCCCGTTCGGCGCGGAGCCGCCCGCTGGAGCCGCCGTCGTCGGCCACCGTGACTACGGCGGTGATGTCCAGGTCGAGCCGGGACAGCCGTAACGCGCGCAGCGAGGCGCTCAGTCCGTGCCCACCACCGAAAGCGACGACCCGCGCCCGCTTTCCCGTCACTCGCGCCCCAGATCGCGGTGCGAGGCGTGGGCGGAGAGTCTGATGTCTCGCAACTTGCTGGTCAACTCCTCGGCGATCGCGACGCTGCGATGCTTGCCACCGGTGCAGCCGATGGCCACGGTCAGGTAACGCTTGCCCTCACGCTCGAACCCCGGGGCGGTGGTCGCGATGAGCGAGGCGTACGTGGACACGAAGTCCTCGGCACCCTCCTGGCCCAGCACGTACCCGCTGACCCCTTCCTCGAGTCCGGTGTGGTCGCGTAGCTCAGGTACCCAGAACGGGTTGGGCAGGAACCGCGCGTCCATCACGTAGTCGGCGTCCGGCGGCAGACCGTACTTGAAGCCGAACGACAGCACGGTGATCCGCAGCTTGCGGGCATCTTCCCCGCCGAACAGCTCCTCAACCCGGCGACGCAGCTGGTTCACGTTGAGGTGGCTGGTGTCGATGATCACATCGGCCTGTTCGCGGGCCTCCTCGAGCAGCTTTCGCTCGGCGGCGATGCCGTCGGCCAGCCGCCCGTCACCCTGCAGCGGATGCGACCGGCGCACCGACTCGAACCGCCGGATCAGCACCTCGTCGTCGGCGTCCACGAACACCACCCGCGGCGAGAAGCCCCGCTCCTCGAGAGCCCGGACCGCGCCGGCCAGGTCGGTGGAGAAGGCCCGGCTGCGCACGTCGAGCACCATCGCCGTCCGCCGGGCGGCGCCGCCCGCCTTGAACGCCAGCTGAGCCATGTCGAGCATCAGCGCCTGCGGCAGATTGTCGACGACGTAGTAGCCGACGTTCTCCAGCGCCCGCGCCACCGTGCTGCGGCCGCCGCCGGAGAGCCCGGTGACAACCACCAGGTCGGTCTCCTCCTCGGTCAGCGTCTCGTCCGCCATATCCGCCACCAACGCCTCCCTCGTCCCATCCCGCCCCCGGCGGGCGACACTGCATCCTAGGCCGACCGCGCTGTCCACATCCCAGGGACGCCCGATCCACCACCCGATGGATCAGCCGCCGCCACCCAGTGTTCACCCCTCAGGTCCGGCCGGCGGGCCGAGCGCCGAGCATCACGTAGGTACCGAGCCCCACCACAGCGAGGACCCCCGCCACGGCGGCTGCGGTGGCGCTACCGTCCGGTTGCCCCGCCCAGGTGAGCACCCGGATCAGGACCGGTTCGGGCATCGCCGGCATCACCGCGGAGACAGCGGCGACGGCGAGCGGCGCGGCCCAGGCGAACTGCCGCCCGAACAGCGCCGCGGCAACCGCGGCCACACCGGCGAACGCCGCAGCATCCCGCCACACGACACCGATGGGGACGGGCGCATCGTGCCCGGCCGTGCCCGCCGCGGCGGCCGAATCGTGGCCGGCCACGGCGAAGAGGATGGTTGTCAGGACGGACACCAGCCCCGATACAGCCACCACCATCGCGACAACGTGTCCGAGCCGCCGCGGCACCCATCGGATCGCGGCGGTCCGGTCCAGGGCGCCGTCGTGGCCGCCCAGCCCGTGGCCCAGGACCGCCACGCCCAGCCCGACGGCCAGAACCACCGCCGCCACGGCCCGCCGCGGGTCGGCGTGGCCGGTGCCGGCCCAGGTGATGCCAAGCGTCCCGGGAAGGATGACAACGAGCGCGGCCGGGACACCGCGCGACCGCAGGTACAGCGCCAACGCTCTCATCGGCTGCTCCCGGCGGCCGCCGCGGCTTGGTCCCCACAGGTGAGACCGGCCGCCCGCACGGCCGCGACGCGTCGCTCCTGCTCGTTCGCGGGAAGTTCGCTCAGCTGCTGCCATGCCGTGGTGCGTGCCTTCTCCTCGGCGGGTACCGCAGCGACGAGCCCAGGGGCCGGATAGGTGCCATACAGCCACGCGGCGACGACGACGCGGGCCCGGCGCACGGCCAGATAGGTGCCGTCCTCCTGGGATCGGGCGCACTGCCGGGTTCCGCCGCCGAGCAGGATCCGGACGGTCAACTCGTCGGGTGTTCGCGTACCCCAGCCTCCGGAAGCTTGGTGATTGTCGCTGTCGAACCACACCTGCGAGGCGGGTTGGGGATAGCCCCGATCAGCGGTCACCTCATGCACCGAGGTGGGCGAGTCTGGCAGGGTGGCGAGCCGCCGCAGCGCCTGCCGGGCCGGCCCGACCAGACCGGACAAGTCGCCGGCGTGGATGCGGATCACGCAGACCCGTGGTCCGCCGTCGTGGGTGCACACCTCGGTGAGAGCACGTGGGTCGGCCACCGCGGCGGGAACGACCAGCATCGGCGCCGCAACCGCCAGGCCGAGCAGGGGCGGGATCAGCGCCAGCGGCCGGGTGAGCCGGCCGGTGGCGAGGGCGAGTATCAGCCCACCGCACGCGAGCCCACCGAACCAGACCGCCTGGCCGATGCTGACCGGGGAGGCGACGGTGTCGTACTCGGTGAACTGACCGGCGAAGACCGGAAGGAAGAGATTGTCGTCGCCTGATTTCGCCGCCTCGAAGGCGGTGCTGAGCCCCAGAGCGCTGCCCACTCCGGCCACCGCCGGGGTGAAGACGAACGGGCAGACCCGGCCGATCCCGAAGCCGAGCCAGCCTGCGGCGACGACGGCCGTCGCACCGGTGGCGGCCACCGCCAGCCCCGCCTTTGCCGACCACCCGATGTCGCTCGCCATGCCCGGCGCCCCGGCGACCAGGATCAACAGGTCGCCAAGAGCCAGGCAGAGGGCCGTGGTCAGGGCGAGCGGCAGCTGACGGCGCCAGCCCGAGACCGACGTCGTCTGCAGGAGCTCGTCCATCCGGAAGCGCCGCTCCCGGCGGCCCTGCCATGCACCGGCCGTGACGGCGAGCGGGCCCAGGACCAACAGCATGGTCCGTCCGAACGTCGCCAGTTGCACCCACTGGCCGGCCCACACCGGTGCCCCGTCGCCGACGGACGTGACGAGGACCAGCCCCGCCAACCCCGGCACGGCGATGAGCAGACCGGTGGCCAGCGCCCCGCCCCGACGAAGCTCGATGCTCGCGATGCTCCCGCTCATCGGACCGTCACCGCATCGCCGCGGTGCCGCGCGACCAATGCGGAGAAGCCGCGCTCCATCGGGCTGTCCCCCGGGTCATCGGGACGACCGGCCGCGGCGACGGCGGCGGGCGTTCCCTGGAAGACGCTCGTGCCCGCGTCGATGACGAGCACGTTGGAGCAGGCCGCCGCCACATCCTCGACGAGGTGGGTGGAGACGACCACACAGGACCGCTCCCCCAACTCCCGCAGCAGAGCCCGGAAGTCGAGACGCTGCTGTGGGTCGAGGCCCACGGTCGGCTCGTCTAGCAGCAGCAGGTCGGGTTCATTGACGATGGCCTGCGCGATGCCGGCCCGGCGCAGCATGCCGCCGGACAGCGCCTTCATCCGCGACCTCGCCCGCTCGGCCAGGCCGACCCGCTCGATCGCGGAGCGCACGGCCCGCCGCCGCCCGGCCCGAGGGACGCCCTTCAGCCAGGCCATGTATTCGACGAACTCGTCCACCGTGAACCGCGGGTAGTAACCGAAGTCCTGAGGTAGATAGCCGAGGGCGGCCCGCACCGTCCGCAGTTGTCGGGCCGCCGGCCACGCGCTCGCGCGCCCTGTGCCGGTGGAGTGACCGAGCAGAGTGAGGGTGCCGCCGGCCGGGCGCAGCACGGTGGCGAGCGCGCGGATCAGGGTCGTCTTTCCGGCGCCGTTGGGGCCGAGCAGGCCGTGCACTCCGGCGCCCAGGTGCAGGTCGATGCCGCGTACCGCAAGGTGTCCGCCGGTACGCAGCCGCAAGGCGGCCGCGGTCACCGCAGGATTGTCTGCTGTCTTCAAGGTGCCCTCCATTCGTTGACGCCGATCCTGCTTCCGGCGGCGTGGCGGGCGAATCAACCGTGCTGATGAGTCCGGCGGCGTCGGCTCAGCCAAAAGAATGAGGACGACCATGGAGTACGCCCGTAGCGTTGCCCGGCGTGACGAACCTTTGGCAAGGCACCCGGCGGCCGCGGAGCATCGTGGCCGCCGCGGCGGCCGTTCTTGTCATCCTCGAGGCGATGGCGGGCCCCACCATGCTCGCAAAGGCCGGCCTGGCCGCGGCCGGCCTACTGGCGCTGTATGCCGTGGTGGGCACCGATGCCCGGCCGATCGCCGTGGCGACCGCCGCGGGTGTGTCACTGCTGGTGTCGGCGGCATTCGCGTCGGTCCCCGCGCTGCGGCCCGAGGTCACCACCGGGGTCGGCGAGTTCCTTCTGCTGTCCGCCGCGCTCGTCCGCATGATCGTGCGTGGTCCGCTTCGGCGGGCGGCGCTTTCCGCCGCCACGGTCGCCGTCGCGTTGGTCGCCTCGCCGGTCCGCCTGCTGGGGCATCCGCGCGACGACCGCGCGATCGCACAGGACGCCGGCTTGACCCGTCCCGACCTGGCCACCTTCATCCTCTGCTGGATCCTGTTGATCTCGCTACTCGGCCTGTATCTGAGTGCACTGGAACGCCGCCGGGCCGACGCCGACCGGTTGGTGCGGCAGGCCGAACGCCTGGCCCAGGCCCGAGACCTGCACGACTTCGTCGCTCATCACGTCACCGCGATCGTGGCCCAGACCAAGGCCATCCGGTACGTCGGGGGAACCGATGCGCGCCCGAGCCCGGCGGACATGGACGCGATGCTGGCCGGCATCGAACGCTCCGGGGTTCAGGCGCTGACTTCGATGCGTACGCTCGTCGGCTCCCTGCGTGATGACACCGGCCCGGCTGTGCTTCGGCACCGTACCCTCGATGATCTGTTGGCCGCGGTGGTCGAGCAGTTCCCGCGCACGGGCCCGGCACCTACTGTGCACATCGACGAGGCGTTGGCTGGACGGCCGCTGCCCGCCGACAGTCTCGACGCGATCCACCACACCGTCCTCGAGGCTCTGACCAATGTGCTGCGCCACACGACGGGTGTAAGCCGCATCGACATTCGGATCCGCCCGGCAGAGGATCGGCCTGACCTGTCCGAGGTGTCGGTGCGCAACGACGGCGAGCCGGCGCCGAGCACGTTCCCCGCCGGCGGCTTCGGCCTTACCGGCCTGGCCGAACGCGTGCAGGCCCTCGGCGGTTCCCTTTCCGCGGGTCCGGTCCCTCCCTCCGACGCACCGACTACCGCCGACCCGGCCTCTGTTCAGCCGGCCGGTGGCACGTCCGAGACTGCAGTCGGCCGCGGCTGGCAGGTCACCGCTCTGGTGCCGCTCGTGAGCGAGTCGCCGGTACGGCTGGGAGCGTCGTCGACATGACCATTCGGGTCCTACTGGCGGATGACCAGCAGATGGTGCGGAACGCGTTCCGCATGATCCTCGACGCGCAGCCGGACATCGAGGTGGTGGCCGGAGTGGCGGATGGTGAGACCGCCGTGAGTGAAGCCCGCCGCCTGCGGCCCGACGTCTGCCTGCTGGACATCCGGATGCCCCGGGTCGACGGGCTGGAGGCCACCCGGTTGCTGGCCGGGCAGGCCGTTCGCGATCCGCTCAATGTTCTGATCGTGACGACCTTCGACCTGGACGAGTACGTCCATCGGGCGCTCCGCAACGGCGCCTGCGGCTTTCTGCTGAAGGACGCGTCTCCCGCGCTGCTCGTCGAGGCGGTTCGCGCCGCAGCCGCCGGCAACACGCTCATCTCGCCCGCGGTGACCGTTCGTCTGCTCGCCCACCTCGCACCGCACCGCACCGCCGATCCGGCCGAGCCGGAACCGCCGCCGACCGAACCGCTCACCGAACGAGAGCTCGACATCGTCCGGCTCGTCGCTCATGGACAGACCAACGACGAGATCGCCAAGACCCTGTTCGTCACGCTCGCCACGGTCAAGACCCATCTGGCCAACATTCAGCGCAAGCTGTCCGCCCGCAACCGCGTCGAGATCGCTGCTTGGGCGTGGCGCACCGGTATCGGCGCCGCCGAACTTCCGGCCGATCGATGACGGGACGACCGACGCAACCGCCACAGGTCGGCCGCGGCCGCCTACGGCCGGTCGTCGCCCGAGCCGCCACCGTCAGCATTCCCCGCTGCCTCGGGCCAGACACCACCACCGCCAGAACCGCGACCGTCGACCGCGCTGCCCATGCCAGGACTCCGCAGGGCGGC
The DNA here is from genome assembly GCF_043197135.1 of Actinoplanes sp. NPDC049265. Taxonomy (NCBI): domain Bacteria; kingdom Bacillati; phylum Actinomycetota; class Actinomycetes; order Micromonosporales; family Micromonosporaceae; genus Actinoplanes; species Actinoplanes sp. NPDC049265. Next base: position 286,996 of record NZ_JBICSP010000007.1, read on the forward strand.
GACGCCGACGCCGCCGTCCGAGCCGTCGGTGGCGGCCTGGTCATCGCGGTCGGGGTGGGCGTTCTTGTTCTGATCGTCGGCGCGCCAGGTCGCGTCCGTACTTTTCTCGGTTGCGGTGCGGCGGGCGGTGCGGGTGACGCGGCTCCGGTTGGCGCCGGCCTTCGTTTTGCCCGCTCCTCCGGCCGGGGTCGGATCGTCGGCGTAGTCGGGGGCCGGCTTTTCGTCGGTGTCCGGGCTGAGGGCGGCGAGCACGGCCTCGGCGGTGCGCTTGCCGATGCCCTGGACCTCGGTCACCTCCTCCACGGTGGCCTGGCCAAGCCGCTTGAGCGACCCGAAATGGCGGAGCAACGCCTTCCGTCGGGTCTCCCCCAAGCCGGGGATGCTGTCCAGCGCGGACGCCGTCATCCGCTTGGACCGCCGCTGCCGGTGGAAGGTGATCGCGAACCGGTGCGCCTCGTCGCGTACCCGCTGGAGCAGGTAGAGCGCCTCGGACGTCCGCGGCAGGATCACCGGGAAGTCGTCGCCCGGCAGCCACACCTCCTCGAGGCGCTTGGCCAGCCCGCACAGTGCGACGTCGGTGATGCCGAGGTCGGAGAGCACCGCGGCGACGGCGTTGACCTGCGGCTGGCCGCCGTCGACGACGACCAGCTGGGGCGGGTAGGCGAACCGCCGCGGCTTCCCGGTCAGCGGATCGATGCCGGGCAGGTCATTGGTGGCCAGGCCGTCCGAGCCGGTAGCGGAGCTCCCGGCCGCGACCGAGACCCCGGCCGGACCAGAACCCTCAGCCGAACCGGAGCCCGCAACCGAGACCCCGGCCGGACCGGAGTCCTCGGCGGCAACCTCGTCCTCTTCGGACTCGGGGGTGTCGCGGGGCGCGTCCGCCTCCAGGTGCGCCTTGTAGCGGGCGAACCGCCGGCGCATCACCTCGCTCATCGCGGCCAGGTCGTCCGTACCGCTGCCGTCGGGGTTTCCGCGAACCGCGAACCGGCGGTACTCGCTCTTGCGGGGCAGGCCGTCCTCGAAGACGACCATGCTGGCCACGACGTCGGTGCCCTGGATCTGCGACACGTCGAAGCACTCGATGCGCAGGGGGGCGGACTCCATCCCGAGCGCCTCGGCGATCTCATCGAGTGCCTTGCTGCGGGTGGTCAGGTCGCCGGCGCGGCGCAGCTTGTGCCGGGCCAGCGACTCGCCGGCGTTGCGGGCCACGGTCTCCATCAGCGACCGCTTGTCACCGCGCTGCGGCACCCGCAGAGTCGCCTTGGCGCCGCGCTTCTCCGACAGCCAGTCGTCGAGGGCAGCGGAGTCGGACGGCAGCTCCGGGACCAGGATCTCCCGTGGCACGTCGCCGCCCTGCTCGGCCCCGTACATCTGGGAGCAGAAGTGATGGACCAGGTCGCCGGTGGTCAGGTCCTCGACCTTTTCCACCACCCAGCCGCGCTGGCCGCGCACGCGGCCGTCGCGGACGTGGAAGACCTGGACCGCCGCCTCGAGCGGATCCTCGGCGAACGCGACCACGTCGGCGTCGGTGCCGTCGCCGAACACCACGGTCTGCTTCTCCATGGCCCGGCGCAGCGCCGCGATGTCGTCGCGCAGCCGGGCCGCCCGCTCGAACTCCATCTCTTCCGAGGCGGCGAGCATGTCACGCTCGAGCCGCTTGACGAAGGTGTCGGTCTTGCCGCCCATGAAGTCGCAGAAGTCGAGGACGATCTGCCGGTGCTCCTCGGCGCTGACCGTGCCGACACAGGGCGCCGAGCATTTGCCGATGTAGCCCAGCAGACACGGACGGCCGATCTGCCCCGATCTTTTGAAAACCCCGGCTGAGCAGGTACGAGCGGGAAAGACACGAAGCAGCAGATCGAGCGTCTCGCGGATCGCCCAGGCATGCGAGTAGGGACCGAAGTATCGGACTCCCTTGCGCTTGGCGCCGCGCATCACCTGCAGCCGCGGATATTCCTCGTTCAACGTCACGGCCAGGAACGGGTACGACTTGTCGTCCCGGTATTTCACGTTGAACCGCGGGTCGAACTCCTTGATCCAGGTGTATTCCAGCTGGAGCGCCTCGACCTCACTGCCGACCGTGACCCAGTCCACAGAGCCCGCGGTCGTCACCATCTGCTGCGTACGGGCGTGCAGCGACCAGGTGTCGGCGAAGTAGGAGTTCAGCCGGCTGCGCAGGCTTTTCGCCTTGCCGACGTAGATGACCCGGCCCTGAGGATCACGGAAGCGGTAGACCCCCGGGGCGTCGGGAATGGTCCCGGGGGCGGGTCGATAGCTGGACGGGTCAGGCACGGGTCCCACAGTAGTGCCGACCCCTGACAGAATGGCCCGACCGGAGGTCCGTTGCCGCCGCCACGGCGTCGGGCCTCCGGCCGTTTCTCACCAGGTCTCGGTGGTCCGGCTCAGGCTGCGACGATGTTGTCGCCGTCCACCTTGACCTTGGTCTCCGGCAGCGGCTTGCGCGCCGGGCCACTCTGCGGCGAGCCGTCGGCGATCGAGAACTCGCTCTTGTGACACGGGCAGAAGATCACACCGCCGTCGACCTTGCTCACGTCGCAGCCCTGATGCGTGCACACCTTGCTGAACGCCTTGAACGTGCCCGACTCGGGCTGCGTGATCACATAGTTGCCCTTGATGATGCCGCCGCCCTGCGGCACGTCGGCGGTCGCGGCCAGCACACCCGCGGCCGCACCGCCGGTGTTGCCGCCGGGCGAGTCGCCGCTCGAGTCGTTGCCCGGGCTCTTGCTGCCGGCGGGAATCGGATCGTTGGTGAAGCCCTGGTCGCTCTGGCCACCCGAACTGGTGCCGCAGGCCGCCAGCAGGCAGGCGGCACCGACGGCGCCGGCCCCCGCGAAGACCGCCCGCCGGGGCGCGCCCGGGCGCCCGTGTGCGCAGGTGGTCTCAGCCTCGGGCTTCGTCTGCACGTCAGTCATCTGTCGGAACCCTCCCAGTACCGTCTGTCCGCGTACGACGGTCACGCGGCGTCGCCATTAAATACGATCCAGCCCGTCGAGTGGTTCATAACTTGAAGCTGCAATTATTCGCCATCACTTCGGCAATTTGCCCCATTTTCCCGATCCGGCGTCAGTATTTGCAGGGATTTCCCAGGTTAGGCCCCAACGATCCGCCCCGTTCGACACCCCCCACCCCGCTCACCACACATAGAAGTCACCCAATCACCTTAAGTAACCACCCGCCGTCCCGCCCCACCACCAAACCCCCAGTGGTAGCCAGGAGCGACGGTACGAGCTCGGACACTGCCCCGGGGCCACCGGTGGGGCGGATGAGGAACGGGCCCACGCACATCGGCGCGGGCCCGTGGGTGAAGCGGGGTGGTCAGTCAGGACGAGGTCTTGGCGCGGGAGCGGGGCGGTGCCTTCTTTGCCGGAGCCTTGGCCGGTGTCGCCTTCGCCGTGGTGGCCCGCCCGGCGTTCGACGACTTGGCCGCGACGGTCGACTTGGTCACCCGGGCCGGCGCGGCCTTCGCCGGAGCCGAAGCCGAGCCCGACGCCGAGCGTGAGCCCGACGCGGAGGCTGACGTCGAGGTGGTGGAGCGGTTGCTGTTGGCCTTGGTGGCACGGGCGATCGCCTTCGGGGCCCCGGCCGGCTCGCCGGAGAGGCCGAGCACCGGACGCAGGAAGGCGCCGGTGTGGCTCTCGGGCACTTCGGCCAGTTCCTCCGGGGTGCCCGCGGCCAGCACCAGGCCACCCTTGTTGCCGCCCTCGGGACCCATGTCGATCAGCCAGTCCGCGGTCTTGATGACGTCCAGGTTGTGCTCGATGACGATGACCGTGTTGCCCTTGTCGACCAGGCCGTTGAGCACCATGAGGAGCTTGCGGATGTCTTCGAAGTGCAGGCCGGTGGTCGGCTCGTCGAGGACGTAGACAGTGCGGCCGGTCGACCGCTTCTGCAACTCGGAGGCCAGCTTGACGCGCTGCGCCTCGCCGCCGGAGAGGGTGGGGGCGGGCTGGCCCAGGCGGACGTAGCCCAGGCCGACGTCGACCAGTGTCTTGAGGTGCCGGTGGATCGAGGTGATCGGCTCGAAGAAGGTCGCGGCCTCCTCGATCGGCATCTCGAGCACCTCGGAGATGGTCTTGCCCTTGTAGTGCACCTCGAGCGTCTCGCGGTTGTAGCGGGCGCCCTTGCACACCTCGCACGGGACGTAGACATCCGGGAGGAAGTTCATCTCGATCTTGATGGTGCCGTCGCCGGCGCAGTTCTCGCAGCGGCCACCCTTGACGTTGAACGAGAACCGGCCCGGCCCGTAGCCGCGCACCTTGGCCTCGACAGTCTCGGCGAACAGTTTGCGGATGTTGTCGAAGACGCCGGTGTAGGTGGCCGGGTTGGAGCGGGGCGTGCGCCCGATCGGAGACTGGTCGACGCCGACGACCTTGTCGACGTGTTCCATGCCGCTGATCCGGGTGTGCCGGCCGGGGACCATGCGGGCGCCGTTGATGGTGTTGGCCAGGACCGTGTAGAGGATGTCGTTGACCAGCGTCGACTTGCCCGAGCCGCTGACCCCGGTGACCGCGATGAACTGGCCCAGCGGGAAGCCGACGGACAGGTTGCGCAGGTTGTGCTCGCGGGCACCCTGCACGACCAGCTCACGCCCGGCCACCTGCGGGCGCCGGTGCCCGGGCAGCGGGATGCTCTTGCGGCCGGACAGGTAGGCGCCGGTCGGCGACTGCTTGTTGGCCAGCAGGCCCTTCACCGAGCCGCTGTGCACGATCTTGCCGCCGTGCTCGCCGGCGCCGGGCCCGATGTCGACGATCCAGTCGGCCGTGCGGATGGTGTCCTCGTCGTGTTCGACCACGATCAGCGTGTTGCCGAGGTTCTTGAGCCGGACCAGCGTCTCGATCAGCCGGTGGTTGTCGCGCTGGTGCAGACCGATCGATGGCTCGTCGAGCACGTAGAGCACGCCGACCAGGCCGGAGCCGATCTGGGTGGCGAGCCGGATGCGCTGCGCCTCACCGCCGGACAGGGTGCCGGCGCCACGGTCGAGCGACAGGTAGTCGAGGCCGACGTCGACCAGGAACCGCAGCCGCGCGTTGATCTCCTTGAGCACCCGCTCGGCGATCATCTTCTGCCGGTCGTCGAGCTCGATGGTCGACAGCAGCTCGGCGCAGTCGCCGATGGACAGGTTGCAGACCTCGGCGATGCTCCGGCCGGCGATGGTCACCGCCAGCACCTCGGGCTTGAGCCGGGAGCCGCCGCAGGTCGGGCAGGGCACGTCACGCATGTAGCCCTCGTACTTGTCGCGCGACCAGTCGCTCTCGGTGTCGTTGTGCCGGCGCTCGATCCACTGGATCACGCCCTCGAAGCCGGTGTAGTAGGACCGCTCACGGCCGTACTTGTTGCGGTACCGGACGTGGACCTGGTCCTCCGAGCCGTGCAGGATCGTCTTTTGCACCCTCGACGGCAGCTGCCGCCACGGGGTGTCGACGCTGAACTTCTCGGCCTTGCCGAGGGCCTCGAGCAGGCGCAGGAAGTATTCCAGGGTCGAGCCGCCGGACCACGGCTGGATGGCACCCTCGCGGATGCTCTTCTCCTCGTCCGGGATGATCAGCTCGGGGTCGACCTCTTTCTTGGTGCCCAGGCCGGTGCACTCGGGGCAGGCGCCGTAGGGGGCGTTGAAGGAGAAGACCCGGGGCTCGATGTCCTCGATCGCCAGGGGGTGGTCGTTGGGGCAGGCCAGGTGCTCGGAGAAGCGCCGCTCGCGGGCCGGGTCGTCCTCGGGCAGGTCGACGAAGTCGAGTAGGACGATGCCGCCGGCCAGGCCCAGGGCGGACTCGACCGAGTCGGTCAGCCGCTGCTTGCTGGCCGCCTTGACGCTGAGCCGGTCGACCACCACCTCGATGGTGTGCTTTTCCTGCTTCTTGAGCTTCGGCGGCTCGGTCAGCGGGTGCACCACGCCGTCGACGCGCGCTCGCGCGTACCCCTTGGCCTGCAGCTCCTGGAAAAGGTCGACGTATTCACCCTTGCGGCCGCGGACCACCGGCGCGAGCACCATGAACCGGGTGCCCTCCTCCATGGCGAGGACCCGGTCGACGATCTGCTGCGGGGTCTGCTTGCTGATCCGCTCGCCGCACACCGGGCAGTGCGGGATGCCGGTGCGCGCGAAGAGGAGCCGCAGGTAGTCGTACACCTCGGTGATCGTGCCGACGGTCGACCGGGGGTTGCGCGAGGTGGATTTCTGGTCGATCGAGACGGCCGGGGACAGGCCCTCGATGAAGTCGACATCGGGCTTGTCCATCTGCCCGAGGAACTGCCGGGCGTACGACGACAGTGACTCGACATAACGCCTCTGGCCCTCGGCGAAGATGGTGTCGAACGCGAGGCTCGACTTGCCGGAACCGGACAGCCCGGTGAACACGATCATCGCGTCGCGGGGCAGGTCGAGGTTGACGTCGCGCAGGTTGTGCTCCCGCGCGCCGCGGACGATCAGTCGGTCGGCCATCAGGCAGGCGCTCCGTACATGTGTATGAGAGTCAGCAGAATCGCGGCCACTCTAGCCACGGGGTATGACAAGAACGGGCCGACGGGGTACAGCGTCGTGCACTTGACGCACATTCCCGCAGATCCGGCGGAGCAATCGTCACCCGCGAGGGGGAACCGGAAGATCCCGTACGTCCCACAGCAGCACCCCGCCGGCCTGCTGCGGGCCGCGGCCGAGCAGTTGGGTCAGGGTGACACCCAAAGCATCCACGTTCCGGCTCCCGGGCACCAGCACGACCACCCCGGCCCGCCAGAACGTGAGGTCGGCCACCGCGTCGGCCCGTTCCCGCGGAGTCACCGACGGGATCTGCCCGTACTCGCGCACCTTCCAGAGCAGCACGGACGTCGGCCGGTGGGGCGCGTTCCACGACCCGGTCAGGTCGGACGGCGCGTTCCGCGGTCCCATGAAGTAGCCGCGCGGCACCCGGAACTCGAGGTTGCTGAGGGCGGCCCAGCGCATCGCCTCGCGTCCGGTGGTGACCTCGGGCAGCGGCACCGGCACCACGGTGCGGTCGCCGGTGACGTACGGCCGCCACATCTCGGCGGCGATGAACCGCGGCAGCGGGGTGGCCGGGATGGTCGGCAGCGGTTTGGGCAGCACCGGCACCAGGGCCACAACCAGCCCGGCCAGGAACCAGAGGCGGGCACGGCCGGTCAGGCGCACCCCCCGGTCGACGGTCAGGGCGAGCAGCACGCCGACGAGGGTGGCGGTGACCATGGCGAACCGGGTCACGCTGACCAGGTTGATCACCGGCAGGTGGCTGAACAGCCCGAACGGCAGCGGGACGGTGGTGGTGATGCCCGAGGCGCGCAGGTGCGGGCCCATGGAGACGAGCAGCATGAGCAGGGCGGCGATGGCGACCGAGCGGGCGGCGACCGAGCGGCGCCAGGCCATCCGTACGCCGATCACCAGCAGGACCAGCAGCGGCAGGCCGAAGAACGTGTTCTCCTCGGTCTCGCTGACGCTCAGCACGCCGGCGATGTAGGAGTTGCCGGCCAGCGACTGCCGGGCGTACGCGCCCAGCGACAGCAGGTCGGTCACGTACTCGTCGGGTGTGAAGGGCTGGCCCTCGTAGTGGCCCGGCCCGGAGAACTGCCACCACAGCGGGTAGATCAGGAGCACGCCCGCGGTGACGGCGGCGACACCGATGCCCGCGGCGACCCGCCCGGCCACCTCCCTGGCCTCGGGCCACGCCATCAGGGCGTACGCGATCACGAAGACGCCCAGCGTGAGCGCCGTGAAGAGCAGGACCTCCTCGTTGACGAAGACCTGCAGCACGATCAGCAGCCCGAGCAGGACCCCGCCGCGCACCACCCGCCCCGGCTCGCGCAGCCGCAGCACCTGCCAGACGATGAACGGCACCACGAACTGGCTGACGAAGTTGATGTGCCCGTTGGCGTGCGACACCATCGCCGGGCAGAAGCCGCACCACAGCGCGCCCAGCCAGGCCGCGACCGGGCTGGTCACCAGCCGCCGGAGCACCCAGTACCAGGCGGCGGCGGTGCCGGCCAGGCCCAGCGTCAGCAGCAGCACCAGGGACACGCCGGCGCCGAGGAAGTGGGTGACCGGCGCCACCGGCACGCTCAGCGCGAGGATCGACGTGTTGGCCATCATGTTCACGCCGTCGGGCACGTTCAGCCGGTCGGTGAAGAACGGGTTCTCACCGTGGAACAGCACCCGCTCGCCGTGCGCCATCACGAACAGGAAGAAGCCGTGGTCGTCGTCGTTGTGCGACAGCACCCGGCCGGCCGGGTCGGCCCAGAGCCGAATCATGACCAGGACGGCCAGTACCGGGAAACTCAGCCAGGCCCACCACTCGCGGAATTTACCTTCGGCCTGCACCGGGGCAGTTTAGAGGCGAGGCTTGCGCCGCCCGGAAGCGGCCAGCCGAGCGCTCTCCACCGCCACCTCTTTGTGCAGTTTGCGCCAGCTGTCGAGCCGGCGCCGGGTCAGCGTGCCGGCGGCGATCGCGTCCCGCACCGCGCAGCCCGGTTCGGCCTCGTGCCGGCAGTCACCGAACCGGCAGAACACCGCCAGTCCGGCGATGTCGGCGAACGCGTGGTCCAGCCCGGCCGCGGTGTCGAGCAGGCCGACGCCGCGGATGCCCGGCGTGTCCAGCACCGCTCCCCCGCCCGGCACCGGCACCAGGTTGCGGTAGGCGGTGGTGTGCCGCCCCTTGCCGTCAACGCGCCGGATCGCCTGCACCGGCATCACGTCCGCGCCGGCCAGCGCGTTGACGATCGTCGACTTGCCGGCCCCGGACCGGCCCAGCAGGGCCAGGGTCCGGCCCGGCGGGACGAGGGCTCTGAGTTTGGCCAGACCCTTCCGCTTGGTCACGCTCACGGCCTGCACGGGTACGCCCGGAGCGAGCTGCCGCATCTGCCGCGCGATGGCCTCGGGGTCGCGGGCGGTGTCGGCCTTCGACAGCACCAGCACCGGTTCGGCGCCCGACTCCCAGGCCAGCGCCAGCAGCCGTTCGACGCGGGCGCTGTCGGGCGCCGGGTCGATCGGCTCGACCACCGCGACGGTGTCCATGTTCGCCGCCAGCACCTGCCCGCTGGCGTCCTTGTCGGCGGTCCGCCGGATCAGGGTGGTGCGGCGTGGGAGCACACCTTCCACAGTGGTACGCCGATCGGGCCAGCGCCGCAGCACCACCCAGTCGCCCGCGCAGGGCAGCCGGGCCGGGTCACCGGCGGCGGCCAGCAGCAGCCCACCGGCCAGTGAGGCACGGATCACACCGTCGGTGCCGAGGGTGGTGCAGACGCCGCGGTCGGCCCGCAGCACCCGGGCGGGCGTGCAGTCGGCGGCCGGCCGGTACGCGGATGCGAAGTTGTCGTCCCAGCCGAGCTGGAACAGGTCTTGTTTCATGTGAGCCCTTAGATCGTGTGGGTGACCCCCCAACGCCTATTTCCAGATTCGCCACCGGTGCCGGCGCCCCGGGAATGAAGCTGAAACAGGCGGCGTCGCTCCGGCCGGAGTCCTGGCACAGACGGTACGTTCGCCATCACCGGCGGGGAAAGTGAATTCCGGCGGCCCCGGCCAGCTAGGGTTTCGGCGTGACCATCGATCCGCTCGTCCTGATGACCGATGTCGAGGCCGCCACCGGGCGCCTCCTGCGCACCGCCGAGGGCCTCGACCCGGTGACCGTGACCCAGCCGTCGGCGCTGCCCGGCTGGACCGTGGGACACGTGCTCACCCACGTGGCGCGCAACGCCGACGCCTACACCAACCTGCTGACCTGGGCCCGGACCGGGGTCGAGACGCCGTCGTACGCGTCCCCGGCGGCCCGCACCGAGGGCATCGAGGCCGGCGCCGACCGGCCGCTGCGCGAGCAGATCGTCGACATCCGCGACGCCCACGAGCGCTTCTCCGACGCGGCCGCCGCGATGACCGCCGAGGCGTGGACCTTCTTCCTGGAGCCCACCGGCCAGTCGGCGGCGGCCGTGCCGTGGGCCCGGCTGCGCGAGGTCGAGGTGCACCACGTCGACCTGGACGCCGGTTACGGGCCCGGCGACTGGACCGACGGCTTCGCGCTGCGGCTGCTGCGCGAGATCGTGACCGGGTTCGCCGACGACGGGTTCGCGCTGGTGCTCCGCCCGTACGGGATCGATCATCCGCTCCTGATCGGCGACAACCCGGACGCGCCGGTCGTGGGCGGGCCCACCCGCTCGATCGCGGCCTGGCTCTCCGGCCGCGGCGACGGCGCCGACCTGACCGTCTCGCCCGACGGCGAGCTTCCCGTGGTTCCGAGGTGGAAATGATGAGCGACTACACCGGCGACGTCACGCCCGGCGGGCCGCCCGCCGTCCGCGAGCTGCCCGGCCTGACCGTCACCAAGCTGTCCGTCGGCCCGATGGACAACAATGCCTACCTGCTGCGCTGCCGGGCCGACGGCAGCCAGGTGCTGATCGACGCGGCCAACGAGGCCGACCGTCTGCTCGACCTGATCGGCCCGGCCGGCCTCACGGCGGTGATCACCACCCACCGGCACGGCGACCACACCGGCGCCCTGACCGAGGTGGTCCGGGCGACCGGCGCCGAGTCGCTGGCCCACGCCGACGACGCCACCGAGATCCCGGTGGTGACCCGCACCCTGGCCGACGGCGACACGGTGCCGGTGGGCGACCGCACCCTCGAGGTGATCCACATCGTGGGCCACACCCCCGGCTCGATCACCCTGGCCTACCGCGATCCGGCCGGCTCGGCCCACCTGTGGACCGGCGATTCCCTCTTCCCCGGTGGGGTCGGCAACACCCGCGGCAACAAGAAGAACTTCGCCTCGCTGATCGGCGACGTCGAGTCGAAACTGTTCGGCCGCTTCGGCGACGACACCTGGTTCTACCCCGGCCACGGCAAGGACTCGACGCTGGGGGCCGAGCGCCCGTCACTGCCGGAATGGCACGCCCGCGGCTGGTAGCCCACGGCCACAGGTCAACTCGATCCACTGATCCGGCCGCCGTCTCCGCCGGAAAGCCGTTGACCGCGGCCAAATGACCACCAACTGAGCGGCCAGATGACCACGGATGTCGCGGCCAGATGACCACTGACCATGGCTCCTCGACGACCCGGCCACACGTCACTCAGCACACGACGATCCGGCGACCTTCGTCGGCAGCTCACCTGGACCGACGAGCGTGCGGCCCTCCACCATTACCGCACGAAGTACGGTGTCGAGGTCGACGCCGTCCTCGAGACGCCGGACGGACGGGTCGTCGGCGTGGTCGGAGATCCTGCGTGCCGGTGCGCCGTCAGCCCGGTGACCGGCCGAAGCCGGAGAGGAGCCCGGTGTAGGGCTTCGCGGGCGGTGCGGCGTACTCGCCCCGGGGCGACGTGACGGCACCCAGGCGGATCAGGGCCTCGGTCGTCGTGACGGCCGCGGCCACGCCGTCGATGACCGGGACCCCGAGCTCAGCCGACGCCGCCGCGCACAACGACGCCATGCCCGCGCAGCCCAGGACGATCACGTCGGAGCCGTCGCGCTCCAGGGCCGTACGCGACAGGTCCACCACCTGTTTCAGCACGGCCGGATCGGATTCCAGGTCGAGGACCGGGATGTCGCAGGCGTACACGCCGCGGCAGACGCCCGGGGCCACGTAGCGTGCGGCCAGCTCCCAGGCCCGGCCCCTGGTCCGGTCCAGGGTGGTGACGACGCTGAAGCCGCGACCGACGAACGACGCCGCGTGCATCGCCGCCTCGGCTATGCCGACCACGGGACCGTGCGCCACCTCCCGGGCGGCGTCCAGGCCGGGGTCGCCGAAGCAGGCCAGCACGTACCCGTCGGATGGTGTGGAAACCGCGGCGAGCACACCGGGGACGGCGAGCGCCTCGTCGTAGTGGCTCTCGATCGACGCCGGGCCCATCGTGGACGTGACCGCCTCGATCGTCGTGCCCGGGCCGGCCACCGCCCGGGCACTCCGCTCGATCAGCGCCGTCATCGACGCGGTCGTGTTGGGGTTGACCACCCGGATCAGCACCGGGACAGGTCCCGGACCCGGAAGACCGGCACCAGCAGCCAGTAGGTGGCGAAGCCGAGGCCGCAGCCGATGAACCAGCTGTACTGGGCGACCTCGTGCATGCCGGGGCCGCCGGTCCACAGCACCGGGATCACCGCGATGACCGCGCCGACTGCGGTGGCGATGACCGCGGCGGGGTTGTAGCCGTTGCGGTACCAGTAGCGGCCGGCCGGACTCATCGTGAACATCTCGTCGACCTCGACCCGCTGCTTGCGTACCAGGTAGTAGTCGGCGATCAGCACGCCGAACAGCGGGCCGATGAAGGCGCCCAGCGTCTCCAGGGTGTAGTGGATGACCTCGGGATTGTTGTAAAGGTTCCACGGCGTGATCAGCACCGAGCCGACCGCGGCGATCATGCCGCCGGCCCGCCAGCTGATCCGTTGCGGGCTGACGTTGGAGAAGTCGAAGGCCGGGGAGATGAAGTTCGCGACGATGTTGATGCCGATCGTGGCGATGGTGAAGGTCAGGGCGCCGAGCACGATCGCGAAGGTGGAGTCGATCCGGGACACGGTCGCCACCGGGTCGGTGATCAGCTCGCCGAAGACCGGCACGGTCAGCGACGCGGTGACGACCACGAGCAGGCTGAAGACCAGGAAGTTGACCGGCAGCCCGAGCAGGTTGCCGCGCTTGACCGCGGCGAAGCTCTTGCCGTACCGGGAGAAGTCCCCGAAGTTCAACATCGGACCGGAGAAGTACGAGACGACCAGCGCGATCGCCCCGAGCATGATCGGCAGCGCGTCCCAGCCGTGATACTTCACCTCGCCCAGGGTCAGGTCGACCTCGGAGAAGCCGGCGCGGACCAGCAGGTAGCCACAGAGCAGGAACATCACCACGTAGACGGCCGGGCCGCAGAAGTCGATGAACCGGCGGATCGTCTCCATGCCGGTCCAGAAGACCGCGGCCTGCAGGACCCAGAGCAGCGCGTACGAGCACCAGCCGAGCAGTGGCAGCCCGAGGAACCCGTACTGACTGACGTCGGCGTAGGGCATCAGCCCCGGGAACAGTTTCAGGATCACCACGTCGAGCGCGGCCGACGCCAGGTAGGTCTGGATGCCGTACCAGGCGACCGCGATCAGCCCGCGGATGACGGCCGGCACGTTGGCGCCGAGCACCCCGAACGCCGAGCGGTTGATCACCGGGTAGGGCACGCCGGTGACCTGGCTGGGCCGGGCGACCAGGTTGCAGAAGAAGTAGACGATTCCGATGCCGGCGACCAGCGACACCAGGACCTGCCAGCTCGACAGGCCGAGGGCGAAGAGGCTGCCCGCGGTCACGTACCCGCCGACGCTGTGCACGTCGGACATCCAGAACGCGAAGATGTTGTACGAGCCCCACGACTGTTTGCGCAGCGGGGCGAGGTCCTCGTTGGCGAGCCGGGGGTCGTACTCCGGCTTGATTGCTCCGCTGCCGACCGGATGACCGGCGGCCTCGATGATGTCGGCCATGCGGTCAAACTAAGAACACAGTGTTACAAGACTATGACTGGAACGGTATATCTTCCCGGTTCGACAGCTCCGCCATGAACGACTGCAGCCGCCGGTGATGGACGCCGCAGACAGCCAGCAGCCGGTCCACGTCCCGGTCGACGAACGCCGCCAGCATCTCCGCGTGATCGTCGTGCAGCGACTCCCGCTCGGCGCTGTCCAGATGCGACATCGGCTGCAGCGGCTCGGTCATGTTCCACGCCGTGTCCAGCATGTGCAGCAGGCGGCGCATCCGGCACGGGCGGATCAGCGCCAGATGGAAGCGGCGGCTCTCCCGGTGGTGGGCGCGGGCGTCCCCCAGGGTCACGGCGGCGTCGAGCGCGGCGTGCGCCTCCCGCGCCGAGTCGTCGTCACCCGGCCCCGCCAGCGCCACCGCCGCCCGCAACGCCGCCGTCTCCAGAGCCTCCCGCACCAGGTAGAACTCGCCGAACTCGGGCGCGGTCATCATCGCGACCCGGTACCCGCCGTTCGGCCGGTGATCGACCAGCCCTTCACCGATCAAGGTCATCAAGGCTTCGCGTACGGGGATCCGGCTGACCCCGAACGCGGCCGCGACCTGATCCACCGGGATCGGCGAGCCCGGCGGCACCTCACCATCCAGAATCGCCGCCCGCAGGTCATCGAGAATCTCGCTCTGCGGCCGCCCGACGGGCTTGTCCGCGAGCCGCGAGACCAGAATCGACCGCCGTCGCGGACCAGGCATGCCCCACCCTAAGCCGCCCGTGTTACGGACACCGCCCTCCTCGACGCGGGCGCCACCCCTCCCCTCGGCCGCATCCTCCCCCTCGGCCGCATCCTCCCCCTCGGCCGCGCCCTCCCCCTCGGCCGCGCCCTCCCCCTCGGCCGCATCCTTCGCTTCGGCCGCATCCTTCGCTTCTGCCGTCAGCGGAAGCTCTGGGGCGGCACCGGACGGGCTGACTAGATTCGATCGCATGGACGTGCGCTGGCAACCCCGACCCGACCGGCCCACCGACCCCTGGTCCACGCCCGCGCCGCCCGGTCCGGCCGGTGCACAGGTGCCCGGCTGGCTCGAGGAACGCCTCTTCGACCAGCGGATCGTGATGGTCCGCGGCATGATCACGGCCGGCGACGCCACCGGCATCGCGGCCGCGCTGCTCACCCTCGAGGCATCCGGTCCGGCCCCCATCCAGCTGCACGTGGCCTGCCCCGGCGGCGAGCTCGGCGCCGCGCACGCGATCACCGACGTGATCGACTCGATGACCGCGCCGGTGCACGCGGTGGTCACCAGCGAGGCCGGCGGCGCGGTGCTGGCCGTACTGGCCGCGGCGCAGCAGCGTTCGGCCTACCGGCATGCCCGTTTCCGCCTCACCGAGCCTCGCGCCGCCGGCGTGACCGGAACCGCCGACGAGGTGGCGTCGGCCGCCGGCCAGCACCTGCGCGAACTCGAGGAGATGGTGCTCCGCCTGGTCGACGTGACCGGCCAGACCCGCAGCCGCATCGAGGACGACCTGACCACCGGCCGCATCATGAACGCCGCCGAGGCCCGCGACTACGGCCTCATCGACACAGTGGTCGGCGACGCCCCCCGCCCCACCACCTGAATCGCCCCCCGCCGCGACGGCATCCGACCGGCCGAAACGATAGAACCGGCCGAAACGACAAAAGGCCCACCTGACGGATCAGGCGGGCCTTTCGGGAAGCGACTTACTTGTCGGCGACCTTGACGCCCATGGAGCGGGCGGTGCCGGAGACGACCTGGACCGCGGCCTCCATGTCGTTGGCGTTGAGGTCGGGCAGCTTGCGCTCGGCGATCGAACGCACCTGCTCCTGGCTCAGCGTGCCAACGGTCTGGGTCAGCGGGTTGGACGCGCCCGACTGGATCCCCAGCGCCTTGCGGATCAGGAAGCTGGTCGGCGGCGTCTTGTAGGTCAGCTGGTGCGAGCGGTCCTCGAAGACCGAGACGATGACCGGGATGATCTCGCCGCGGTTCTTCGCGGTGGCCTCGTCGTACTCCACCTTGACGGCACGCATGTTGGCGCCGGTCGGGCCGAGCATTTTACCGAGGTCGACCATCGCGGCGTTACCCGCCTCAAGCGCGAGGGTCACCTCATGGGTCTTCTTCTTGGGCGGCATTGCTTACAGGCTCCTTCTGGTGTGCTGCACGGGCCGAAAGTAGGAGCCACGCGGAGCATCTGAACGCACAACAACCCCGAGACCTTACAGCGACGCCGGGAAGCGGGTCAAAACAGCAGGGATCTCGGGTTCCACCGACAAGTGTAGCCGCACCCGGCCGGCCGGCTGCGACCAGGTCAGTATCGGTCGCAGTAGCACGATTTCATCAGCGAACGGACCGAATCCACGTACGCCGGGTTGGGCAGCTCGCCGCTCTCGTGCGCGGCGTCGACCCCGCCCGGGCCGACGTGGTAGCCGGAGATGACCATGTTGAGCAGGCACATGCTGCCGTGGCTCCTGCACTTGGCCGGGCTGAGGTCGTACGAGCCCTTGAAGTACTGGTCGCCGAACGCCTTGGTCAGCCAGGCCAGATAGTTGGCGCCGGCCTGCGCGTTCTGCCGGTAGTCGGTGGCGTCGTAGTGCTCGCCGAAACGGAAGTTGATCTGGTCGACCGTGTCGGGCATCACCTGCATCAGGCCGCGGCCGCCGTCGCAGTTGACGATGTTCGACTGCCAGCCGCTCTCCTGCCAGGAGATGGCCTTGACCAGGTCGGTGGAGACCTTCAGCCTCGGCGCCGACTTCTTCCAGTACGTACGCCCGGCCGCCGTGGTCAGCGCCGCTTTGGCCTGCTTCTTGGACACCAGCTTGCCCTCGCGGGTCGCGCACTCGGGCAGCGTGAAGTTGTTCGGGTCCTCGGTCGGCTTCGGCTTCGCCTTCGTGGACGGCGTCGCCTTCTTCTTCTCCACCGGCGGGGGCTCCTCCGGCGTTCCGGGCTCGACGACCTCGATGGACGTGATCGGCTCCGGGCTCGCCGCCACCGGTTTCTGCTCGTCCGCGGACCCCCGGGCGAGGCCACAGCCCGCCAGCACGACCAGCCCGGCGACCAGCGCCGCGGCTCTCCCCCGCCTCATCCCAGAAAGCTAACAGCGGGCAAGCGCGCCACGCCGTCCCGAAAAACGGACAAATTACTCAGCTGTGAGCTTGCGTACGCGATACACCCCCGGGGCAATGTCCGCAACCACCGCCCGCGACAATGGTGAACATGCAAACCCGCTCGGACCTCCGCAACGTCGCCATCATCGCGCACGTCGACCACGGCAAGACCACGCTGGTCGACGCCATGCTCCGCCAGGGCAGCCAGTCCCACGCGCGCGGCGAGATGACCGACCGCGTCATGGACTCCATGGACCTCGAGCGGGAAAAGGGCATCACCATCCTGGCCAAGAACACGGCCATCAGCTATCAGCCGGCCGACGGCGCGCCCGTCACCATCAACATCATCGACACACCGGGCCACGCCGACTTCGGCGGTGAGGTCGAGCGCGGCCTGACCATGGTCGACGGCGTCGCGCTGCTGGTCGACGCGTCCGAGGGCCCGCTGCCGCAGACCCGCTTCGTGCTGCGCAAGGCCCTCGCCGCCAAGCTGCCGATCATCCTGATCATCAACAAGGTCGACCGGCCCGACGCGCGGATCAAAGAGGTCGTCGACGAGACGTACGAACTCTTCCTCGACCTCGACGCCGACGAGCACCAGATCGAGTTCCCGATCGTGTATGCCTGCGCCCGCGACGGCATCGCCTCGCTGACCCAGCCCAAGGACGGCACCGTCCCCGAGGACTCCACCGATCTCGAGGTGCTGTTCAACACCATCCTCGAAACCATCCCCGCGCCGACCTACACCGAGGGCGCCCCGCTGCAGGCGCACGTGGTCAACCTCGACGCGTCCAACTTCCTCGGCCGGCTCGCGCTCTGCCGCGTCCACGAGGGCACCATCCGCAAGGGCCAGACCGTGGCCTGGTGCAAGACCGACGGCACGATCAGCAACGTACGCATCTCCGAGCTCCTGATCACCGAGGGTCTCGAACGCAAGCCGGCCGAGAGCGCCGGCCCCGGCGACATCATGGCCGTCGCCGGCATCCCCGAGATCATGATCGGTGAGACGCTGGCCGACGCGGACAACCCCGTGCCGCTGCCCCTGATCACCGTGGACGAGCCGGCCATCTCGATGGTCCTCGGCACCAACACCTCGCCGATGGTCGGCAAGCAGAAGGGCAGCAAGGTCACCGCCCGCATGGTCAAGGACCGCCTCGACCGCGAGCTGATCGGCAACGTCTCGCTGC
Source organism: Actinoplanes sp. NPDC049265 (assembly GCF_043197135.1). Taxonomy (NCBI): domain Bacteria; kingdom Bacillati; phylum Actinomycetota; class Actinomycetes; order Micromonosporales; family Micromonosporaceae; genus Actinoplanes; species Actinoplanes sp. NPDC049265. The sequence continues at coordinate 304,742 of NZ_JBICSP010000007.1, forward strand.
GCGTCCTGCCGACCGAACGGCCCGACGCCTGGGAGGTGCAGGGCCGCGGCGAACTCGCCCTGGCCATCCTGGTCGAGCAGATGCGCCGCGAGTCGTACGAGTTGACCGTCGGCAAGCCGCAGGTCGTCACCCGGGTCATCGACGGCAAGGTCCACGAGCCGGTCGAGCGCCTGACCATCGACGCCCCCGACGAATACATGGGCGCCATCACCAGCCTGCTGTCCACCCGCAAGGGCCGGATGGAAGAGCTGATCAACCACGGCACCGGCTGGCTGCGCATGGAGTGGCTGGTCCCGGCGCGCGGCCTGATCGGCTTCCGCACCGAGTTCCTCACCGACACCCGCGGCACCGGCATCATGCACCACATCTTCGAGGACTACGAGCCGTGGTTCGGCGAGCTGCGCACCCGCGGCAACGGCTCGCTCGTCGCCGACCGGTCCGGCCCGGTGACCGCGTTCGCGATGACCAACCTGCAGGAGCGCGGCTCGCTCTTCGTCGACCCCGGCACCGAGGTGTACGAGGGCATGATCGTCGGCGAGAACTCCCGCTCCGACGACATGGACGTCAACATCACCAAGGAGAAGAAGCTCACCAACATGCGGCAGTCCACCTCCGACGAGACGGAGAAGCTGATCCCGCCGCGCAAGCTGTCCCTGGAGCAGGCCCTCGAGTTCTGCCGCGAGGACGAGTGCGTCGAGGTGACCCCCGCAGCCGTACGCATCCGCAAGGTGATCCTCGACCAGCAGACCCGCGGTCGCGCCGCCGCCCGGGCCAAGCACCAGAAGTAAAGGAACCGTCAGACCCGATCCACGACTCACGCCGCGTCTTACAGCGCCGGGTGTCACCGGCGCCACGTTCCTCCGCGCCGCGGATTCCGGCCGGGAGGCGCTGCGCTTGCGCGCACCTCCCGGCGTCGGCTTCTGATCAGGGCGACGCCCTCGGTGCCGCCCGGGCGCCGCATCGTGACCGGGCTGCGAGATGGTGCACAACTTTGTCAGCTGGACTGCAGCCCGCAACTCTCAAGACGCGGCTTGCGACTGACGCGGGTCGCGGCCGGCAAGGCTACGGCTCACCCGGCAACGCCGTCCCACCACCCGCATTTCGCGGGCGCGGCTGCGGCCCACGTCACCGATCAGCCCACACGGCCCCGTCTCAGCCCACACGGCCCCGTCTCAGCCCACACGGCCCCGTCTCAGCCCACACGGCCCCGTCTCAGCCCACACGGCCCCGTCTCAGCCCAGGCGGGCGCCGACGAGTTCCTTCTTCTTGTCGCGGGAGGATTTCGCCAGGCTGGCCACGGTGGCGACGCCGAGGGTGCCGATGATCACGACCAGGGAGAGCCAGATCGGGATCTCCGGGGCCCAGTGGAAGCCCTCGCCGTGGTTGATGAAGCCGATCGAGTTGGTGTGCAGCGCCTCGAGGAAGAGCTTCACGCCGATGAAGGCGAGCACCACGGCCAGCCCGATGTTCAGGTAGACGAGACGCTCGAGCAGCCCGCCGAGCAGGAAGAACAGCTGCCGCAGGCCCATCAGCGCGAAGACGTTGGCGGTGAAGACGAGGTACGGCTCCTTGGTGATGCCGAAGATCGCCGGGATGGAGTCGAGCGCGAAGATCAGGTCGGTGGTGCCGAGCGCGATCATCACGATCAGCATCGGGGTGAACAGCCGCTTGCCGGTGACCGCGACCGTGGTGGTGAGCCGGCCGTCACCGAACGACGAGGACAGCGGGAGCGCCCTCTTCGCCCACCGGATCAGGATGTTCTCCTTGAACTCCTCCTCGTCGTCACCCTGCCGCAGCAGCGTGATCGCGGTGTACACGAGGAACGCCCCAAAAATGTAGAACACCCAGGAGAACTGCGCGATCAGGGCGGCGCCGGCGGCGATGAACAGGCCGCGCATGACCAGCGCCAGCACGATGCCGATGAGCAGCACCTTCTGCTGGAATACCCGCGGCACCGCGAACCGGGCCATGATGATCATGAAGACGAAGAGGTTGTCGACCGACAGGCTGTATTCCGTCAGCCAGCCCGTATAGAACTCCCCCGCCGCCGTACCCCCGGCGAAGAACCACACCCCGCCGCCGAAAAGCAGAGCCAACGCGACGTAGAAGCCAACCCAGGTGCCGGCCTCGCGCATACTGGGCTCGTGCGGTCGCCGACCGATGATGAACAGGTCGACGGCGAGCATCACAATCAGGGCAGCAAGGGTGGCGATCCACACCCAGGGGGAAACATTCATCAGTCGGGGAACCTCCGGCAGACACGGGTCATCGCCGGACGGGGGATCCAGCGACGTGCGGCTGTCGAAGGTCTCTTCCGCCGCGACCAGGCCAGCCCCGATCGCGACCGCCGGCCCCGGGCTGCTGCCCCCGGAGAGACAGAACCGTGTTGACGAGACCGGCGCGGCAGGAATACTCCCCTTGCAACCTCGCCATTGTGTCGCATCCTGCTGCGTTTCTACACATCTCCTCCGCAAGAAGTGCGCGACATCTCCCCGCCACCTGCCCAGATCGTCCCACCACACCCCATCTAGTGCATCCTAGGAGGCTAGTTCATTCATGCCTCACTCTCGGCATCCGCCCCGGGCGCGGGCGTCGATCGGCCGCCCGATCGACACCCCTCGACCGCCCCCGCACCACGAGCAACGGCTGGTCAGGGCGCTTCGGGATCGCCAAAATCCAGATCAAGAGCTTGATGTCGTAGCTGGGTGGTGGGTTCAGACCGCTGCTCATTGGCGGACCCTTGATGTTGTCCGGCCCGTGAGGGTCGGATGGCATCTGGGCTGTTGAGTCATCGCCCACCGTTTGCTGCCCCCTTTTTGGGTTGAGGGCTTGCGGGAGTGTTAGCGAGGCTTGGCGGTCCGGGGCATCCCGACTGGCGACAGGGCTACTGCGCCGTTGAGCGCCCGTCAATGAGCGTCCGGCAGTGATGCCCCGGGACCTGGGTGCTTGTCCAGCTGATGAGAGCAGCGAGGTCAAGCAGCTTTGAGTGTGCACCACGAGCCAGGACCGGCGCGAACGTTCGCCGGTGTCGACTGGGCTGAGAATTACCACGTCGTGTGTGTGATCGACGGTGAGGGTGAGGTCGTCGAGCGGGTCACTGCCGAGCATGACAAGGCCGGTATCGGCCGGTTGATCGCGGTGCTGGCCGATCGTCAGGTGACGGGGATCGGGATCGAACGCGGAGACGGACCGCTGGTCACGGCGTTGCTGACAGCCGGACTCCCGCCGAGGTCGCTTCGCTCCACCTGCGTAATTGGTCGCGCCGACCAGACAGCGGCGCCACGCCGTGCCCCAAACATGGCCTGGCCGGCAGTACGGGCGCGATGCCCGCGCGCCGAGCGTGATGTGGCAGGCTGCGATCATGGTTCTCGAAGTCGCGCTCATCGACGTGATCCCCGGCCACGAAGAAGCTTTCGCCGACGCCTACCGGCAGGCCCGCCCTATCGTCGCCAGCTCGGAAGGCTGCCGCTCGGTCCGGATGACCCACGGCATCGAGTCACCTTCCCGGTTTGTCCTGCTCATCGAGTGGGACAGTGTCGAGGCCCACGAGCAGGGCTTCCGCGCCACCGAGAAGTTCCAGCAGTGGCGCGCCCTGATCGGCCCCCACTTCGCCGGCCCCCCGGTGGTCGAGCACTTCAGCGACGTCACCGCCTGATCCCGCCCGAGCCGCCGAAGCCGCCAAGCAGCCGAGCCGCAAGCCAGCCGAGCCCACGAGCCCGCGAGCCAGTCGAACCGCGAGTCAGCCGAACCAGCGAGCCAGCCGAACCGCGAGCCAGCCGAACCAGCCGAACCGCAAGCCAGCCGAACCGCGAGCCGGCGAAGACGCGGACCCGGGGACGCCACCGACTCAACGGACGCGGCGACGCCACCGAAGCTCCACGCCAGCCAACCGGCTAGCCGGTCGAGCCCGCGAGTCAGCCGGGCCGCGAGCCCGGCCGAGCCATGGACCCCAGCGGCGTCACCGAGGCGAACCGGGCTCGGTGACGCCGGCCAGGCGGCGGGAGTGCCGGTTCAGTCCCGGAGGGGCTGGGGGGTCACGATCACCTGGTCGGGGCGGATGCGCCAGGCGTTCGCGGCGAGGGACTTGATTCGGTCCAGGGCGGCTCGGTCGAGGGGAGCGCCCAGGTAGTAGGCGTTCATCGTCCAGTCGCGGATGCCACCGGCCCGGGGTTTGAAGTTGCTCGCGCCCCAGGTGATGCCGGATTGGCCGATCAGCACGTTGCCGCCTTCCTTTTCGTCGGCGCGGAGGCGGGCCCGTACGGTGACGGTGAACCTCATCCCGCGGACGGTGGTCACCTGGGCGTCCTGGATGCCGGGCACCTCACGCAGCCGGGCGGCGATGGTGCGCAGCTCGGCCCTCGAGTCGACGTAGGACGGGATCACCCAGGGACCGGTGATGCCGGCCTCTTCCAGCTGCGGATCGAGGCTGAACCGGGAATCCTCGCCCGTGGTGTTGCCGGCGGCGTAGCCGGCGCCGCCGACGGCGTCGTCGAATACGTGGCCGACGACGCCGGCGGGGGATCGGCCCGGGTCGGGTGTCCAGGTGATTACCGGGATCTCGACCAGCAGCGGCGCCAGCTCCGGATCACGCTCGGCGACCGCGGTGATCGACGGTGGCGCCGGTGCGGGGTCGCGGCCGCCGGCCACCACCACGGTCCCGATGATCACGCAGGCGGCCAGCGCCCCGGCGCCTACCGCCGCCGGTAGGGCACGTCGCCGGCGGGCGCCCCGGACCACCGCCTCGAAGTCGGCCGGCTTCGTCCGGGTGACCGCCCCATCGGCGGCCGCGCGCAACAGTTCGTCCAGCTCAGGCACGGCGCCCCTCCCCCAGCAAACGGTCATCGCCCAGCAATTGGTCCAGCCCGAGCCCGGCGCACTCGCCGGAAAGAAACCCGAGCCCGGCGCACTCCTCGGAAAGAAACCCGAGCCCGACGCTCTCCTCGGAAGGAAGCCCGAGCCTGACGCTCTCCTCGGAAAGGAGCCCGGGCTCGGCCCGCTCCCCAGAAAGACGCCTGAGCCCGGCACGCCCCCCGGAAAGACGCCGAAGTTGGGCGCGCCCCCCGGAAAGACGCCGAAGTTGGGCGCGCCCCCCGGAAAGACGCCGAAGTTGGGCGCGCTCCCCAGAAAGACGCCGAAGTTGGGCGCGCTCGCCCAGCAGCAAGCCGTCACACAGCACTTCACGCATGGCGCGCCTCCAGGACCAGGTCGTCGGCGGACAGTAGGTCGCGCAGGGCGGCCCGCCCGCGGGACAGGCGGGCCTTGATCGTTCCGGCGGGCACGCCCACCTCGGCCGCGACCTGGTCGACGGAGAGGTCGCAGAGGTGGTGGAGCACGATCGCCCGGCGCTGTGCCTCGGGCAGCTGGGCCAGCGCCGCCACGATCAGGGGTGTGTCCACGCCGGGGCCGGGATCGTCGCGTGCGGGGCCGGCCCGGCGCCACGCGGCCAGGGCGGAGCGGGCGGCGCGCCAGCGGCTCACGGCCAGCCGGCGGGCCACCGTCCGGATCCAGGCGTCGGGGGCGTCGCCAGGGGCGAAGGACCGGCGCCGGTTCCAGCCCCGGATGAACGCCTCCTGCACGACGTCCTGTGCCTCGCCGAGGTCGCCCGTCATCAGGTACACCTGACCCACCACCCGGCCGTAGGCCGCGGCGTACCAGGCGCGGTATTCGTCGTCTGTCACGTCTCACACACGCAGCCGGGCGGGTTACCGGTTGCGTGTCATTTCACGCCGGCGACGTCCATCCCGCGGAGTTCCTTCTTGAGCTCCTTGACCTCGTCGCGGATCCGGGCCGCCAGCTCGAACTGGAGCTCGCGCGCGGCCCCCAGCATCTGGTCGTTCAGGTCCTGGATGAGCTGGGCCAGGTCGGCGCGGGCCATGCCCTCGCGGGCCGGCGTGGCGGCCGAGCGCGGCGGCTTGGAGCGGGTCTCGGGGACCGGCGCCTTGCCGCGCGACATCTGCCGGCCGCCGCCGCCCACGATCGGGCCGGCCCCGACGGCGGCGTCGGTGTCCTCGGCCTCTTTGTAGATGTCGTCGAGGATGTCGTGGATCCGTTTGCGCAGCGCGGTCGGCTTGATGCCGTTGGCCTCGTTGTGGGCGATCTGCTTGGCCCGGCGGCGGTCGGTCTCCTCGATGGCGTCGCGCATCGACGGCGTCATCTTGTCGGCGTACATGTGGACCTCGCCGGAGACGTTGCGGGCGGCGCGGCCGATGGTCTGGATCAGCGACCGGCCGGAGCGCAGGAAGCCCTCCTTGTCGGCGTCGAGGATGGCGACCAGCGACACCTCGGGCAGGTCGAGGCCCTCGCGCAGCAGGTTGATGCCGACCAGCACGTCGTAGTCGCCCTTGCGCAGCTCTTTCAGCAGCTCGACCCGGCGCAGGGTGTCCACCTCGGAGTGCAGGTAGCGGACCCGGATGCCGTTCTCGAGCAGGTAGTCGGTGAGGTCCTCGGCCATCTTCTTGGTCAGGGTGGTGACCAGGACCCGCTCGTTCTTGTCGGTCCGCAGTTTGATCTCGTGCATCAGGTCGTCGATCTGGCCCTTGGTCGGTTTGACCACGACCTCGGGGTCGACCAGGCCGGTCGGGCGGATCACCTGCTCGACGAACTCGCCCTGGGCCTCCCTCATCTCCCACGGCCCGGGGGTCGCGGACAGGAAGACCATCTGGCCGACCCGCTCGAGGAACTCGTCGAACCGCAGCGGCCGGTTGTCGGCCGCGCTGGGCAGCCGGAAGCCGTGCTCGATGAGGATCCGCTTGCGCGAGGCGTCGCCTTCGTACATGCCGCCGATCTGCGGGATCGTCACGTGCGACTCGTCGATGACGGTGATGTAGTCGTCGGGGAAGTAGTCGAGCAGGGTGTACGACGGTTCGCCGTGCGTCCGCCCGTCCATGTGCATCGAGTAGTTCTCGATGCCGTTGCAGAAGCCGACCTGCCGCATCATCTCGATGTCGTACGTCGTCCGCATCCGCAGCCGTTGCGCCTCGAGCAGCTTGCCCTGTCGTTCGAACTCGGCCAGCCGGTCGGCCAGCTCGGCCTCGATGCCCCGGATGGCGCGTTCCATCCGCTCGGGACCGGCCACGTAGTGCGTCGCCGGGAAGATGATCAGCTCGTCGACCTCGCGGACCACCTCACCGGTCAGCGGGTGCAGGTAATAGAGCTTCTCGACCTCGTCGCCGAACAGCTCGATGCGGACGGCCAGTTCCTCGTACGCCGGGATGATCTCGAGCGTGTCCCCCCGCACCCGGAAGGTGCCCCGCTGGAAGGCCATGTCGTTGCGTGAGTATTGGATGTCGACCAGGCGGCGCAGCAGCTTGTCACGGTCGACCTCCTGCCCCACCTTGACGACCACCGACCGGTCGATGTATTCCTGCGGCGTACCCAGGCCGTAGATCGCCGAGACGGTCGCCACCACGATCGTGTCGCGCCGGGTTAGCAGCGACATCGTGGCCGAGTGCCGCAGCCGCTCGACCTCCTCGTTGACCGACGAGTCCTTCTCGATGTAGGTGTCGGTCTGGGCGATGTAGGCCTCGGGCTGGTAGTAGTCGTAGTAGCTGACGAAGTATTCGACCGCGTTGTTGGGCAGCAGCTCGCGGAACTCCTTGGCCAGCTGGGCGCAGAGGGTCTTGTTGGGCGCGAGGACCAGCGCCGGCCGCTGCAACTTTTCGATCAGCCAGGCCGTGGTGGCCGATTTGCCCGTGCCGGTGGCACCCAGCAGAACCGTGTTGCGGTCGCCCCGGCGCACCCGTCGATCGAGCTCGGCGATGGCCGTGGGCTGGTCGCCGGCCGGCTGGAATTCGCTGACCACCTCGAAGCGGCCGTCCAGGCGTGGGATCTCGAGCACCATGCTGACCAGGCTACGTCGGGGGTACGACAAGTTCGGCCCGGCTCCGGTTCGCAAGGGATGCCAATTCAGCTCCGTGCCGGACGCAACCCGCCGTACCGGTCCTACCCTGGGGCGGTAGGCCGCTCGCGGCGGCCGCCAGGCGGGGCTTCCGGACCACCACTCGGTCCCTCCCCGCCGGCATCGGGATCGCAGCACCCGGCCTGGCCGGCGAGCGCGAACCGGGGGTCCGGACGGACCGGCCGCCGCGACGGCCCTTATTTGTGTCGCAAACCACAGTCGCAGACCGCGCACGCAGCGTCACCTGCGGCGCTAACAACCTCGCAACATGTTGTCCACCTGCGGGTACTTGAAGGTTGAGCCTGCAACTTATTAATGTGCGTCGATATTGACCTCCTCACCTCAGGGAGAACCATGGGTACGCACAGGTACGCCGGGCCGGTCTGGTCGCTCTTCCGCATCGTCGTCGGACTGCTGTTCACGCTCAACGGCGCCGGGACGGTGTTCGGCGTCTTCGGCGCCGCCGGCAAGCACGCCGCGCCGCTGGGCCAGTGGCCGGGCTGGTGGGCCGGCCTCATCCAGGTCGTGTGTGGACTGCTCGTGCTGGCCGGCCTGCTCACCACGCCCGCCGCGATCGTGGCGTCCGGCTCGATGGCGTACGCGTACTTCACCGTGCACCAGCCCCAGGCCCTGCTCCCGAGCCAGAACGGCGGCGCCTCGGCCGCGCTCTACTGCTGGGCCTTCCTGGCCATCGCGGTGCTGGGCGCCGGCCCGTGGTCACTGGACGCCGCGCTCCGCCGCCGCCCGATGACCGAACCCCTCGTCGCCACCAATTGATGTACGTCTATTGCTACCTCCCGTTCGCCTCCGTCAGTATCTGTTGGAGGCGGCGGGAGGAAGCACATGACCGAACATCTCCACTCGAGGCGCTCGTTTCTCAGGACGTCCGGGCTCGCGGTCGGCGCCGTGGTCGCGCGGCAGAATGCGGCACCGCCGGCCACCGAGACCCTGGCCGAGTACGCCAGTCACACCACGGACGGCCGCAGCGTCACGGTGACCAGCACCTCCGGGCAGCGGCTCCGGATCACCGCGTACGGCGGCCACATCGTCCGGGTGCGCTACGCCCGATCGGGCGAGACGTTCTTCGCCGACGACCGCTACGAGATGGTCGACCCGGCCAGCCACAGCGGGATGGGCGGCAGGCTCGGCGTCACTGACGACGGCACCGGCCTGACCGTCACGACCGCGCCGGCCGACGGCCTCCGCGTCGTCGTGCGGAAGAACCCGCTGCGCGTCGCCTACTACCGCAAGGACGACGGCACGCTGCTCGCCGGCGAGGACGCGACGCACAGCATGAGCTGGGGCGGCGACAACAACAGCGTGGTCCGGCAGACCTTCGCCCCGGCGGCGGCCGGTGAGCGGTTCGTCAAGGCCGGGCACGGCTTCTACGGCCGGGCGCCGCGGATCGACCGGACCGGCGAGATCGTCGCCCACAACTACGGCTCGGTGAACGACCGCAGCCAGCAGTCACCGGCCATCGTGCAGCTCTACCTGTCCTCCCGGGGCTACGCGATCTTCGTCAACACCAGCTTCGACACCACGTTCAACTTCGGCAACGGCGGCGTGTACGAATTCTGGGCCGACGAGCACAACACCCCCGGCGTACGCCCGCAGATGGACTACTTCGTCCTCCAGGGCCCGCGATTCGCCAAGCTCCTGGACCGGTACACCCAGCTCACCGGCCGGCCCCGCCTGCCGCGCCTGGGCATCTTCGGTCTGCAGATGTCGGACAAGAACTTTCCCACCGTCAGCGACCAGAACTGGTGGGTCACCAAGATCACCGACCACCGCGGCCGGGGCTTCCCCCTCGACCTACAGGTTCACGACAACCGCTGGCGCGCCGGCAGCGGCGACTGGAGCGGCTCGTGGTTCGAGTTCGACGCCGGCCGCTGGCCCGACCCGGCCGGGTTCAAACGCTGGGCCGACGAGCAGGGCGTCATCACCTCGCTCGACTACAACCGGAACAACTCGAACCTGATGGCCGGCTGGGTCGCCGGCCCGCCACCCGGCTACAGCTTCCAGGCGTCCGACATCGCCGGCGTCTCGGAGAACCAATCGGTGCCGGACTGGTCCGACCCGGCCGCCCGGGCCTGGGTCTGGAAGGTGTTCTGGGACAAGGCGCTGAACCCGGCCCTCGCTTTCCCGGGCGACGCGCTGTGGCTCGACGAGCCCGACGAGCTCGGGCCGATCCCGTACGCCGCCCTGACCGCCAACGGCATGCGCTGGTCGGAGCTGCGCAACGCCTACTTCCTGTACTTCCTGAAGGCGACCGGCCAGGAGGGCTGGGACCGCGGCATCGGGCCCGGACGACGACCGTGGATCTTCAGCCGGGGCGCGACGGCCGGGCAGCAGCGCTACGGACACTTCTGGAGTGGTGACACCCAGTCCACCTACGACGAGATGAGGCAGCAGATCCGCGGCATGCTCAACGCCGGGCTGGGCGGCTTCCCGTACGGCAATGTCGACGGCGGCGGCCACCAGGGCAACCCCATCCCGGCCGACATGTACCGCAACTGGGTCGCCGCCTGGGGCGCCCTCTCCCCCATCTGGCGGCCGCACGGTTACGGCGACGCGCTCGTCCTCGGCCGCAAGGCCTCCCGCTGGCCGGCCGACCAGGACCCGAGCGAGAGCGACGAGTTCCTGCGCTACGGCCGCCTGCGCTACACGCTGATGCCGTACGTCTACACGATCGCCCACACCGCCCACGCGACCGGCCTGCCGATGGCCCGCGCGATGATCATCGAGCACCAGGACAACCCGCTGGCCTACGCGCACGACCAGCAGTACATGTGGGGCCCGTCGATCCTGGTCATGCCGCTGACCACCGGCACCGACGGCGCGACCCAGCCGGTCTGGCTGCCGGCCGGCGAGACCTGGTACGACTTCTGGTCCGACGCGAAGAGCGCCGGGTCGGACACGGCCGACAAGGCGTACGTCACCCGCACCGGCGAGATCATCATGTACGTGCGAGCCGGCGCGATCCTGCCCCGGTACCGGTACGCCCAGAGCACCGCGTACCTCGACAAGACCCACCTCGAGCTGGACGTCTACACGGGCGCGGACGGCTCCTTCGCGCTCTACGAGGACGACGGCGTGTCGGAGAAGCCGGCGAACAGCGTCACTGGCCTGTCGTTCGGCAACGCGGCCCTGGCGGTGACCATCGGCCACCCGGCGGGCACCTACCACGGCGCCCCGGCCCAGCGCCGCTACGTCGTCCGCCTGCACGGCCTGTCCGCACCGGTCGGCATGCGGGTCGACGGTGGCCCGGCGCTGGAGGCTTTCGCTGGGGAGATCGCCGCCACGCTCAACGGCAGCGGCCAGGCCTGGGACGCCGCCCGCAAGATCCTGACCGTGGTCACCCCACCGATCCCGGTCGGCGGCGGCGGTGGCGTCGCGGCCACGATCCGCCCCAGCGGGCAGCCGTTCCCGGCGGTGACCGGCCCGAACGTCTTCTCGGCCGAGGACGCCACCCGCGGCGGCGCCGTCGTCGGGACGCGGCACCCGGGCTACACCGGCAACGGCTACGCCGACTTCGTCAACGCGAGCGGCGACTTCGTCGAATGGACGGTCACCGTCGCCACGGCCGGTTCACACACCCTGACCTTCCGGTACGCCAACGGCGGCAGCACCGACCGGCCGCTGGCGATCGCCGTCAACGACAGCACGGTCGCCGCCGCGCAGTCCTTCCCGCCCACCGGCGCGTGGCCGGCCTGGCGAACCAGCACCCTGACCACCACCCTGCCCGCGGGCACGGTCCGGATCCGGGCCACCGCCACCGGCGCCAGTGGCGGCAACCTCGACTGCTTGTCAGTCCAGCGAGCGGGAGGCTAACGCGTCGATGTACGCGGCGACGGCCTCGTCGGCGTTGCTGCCGATCACCTCGTGGGCGGCGGCGTGGATCTCGGGGAGGCCGTTGGCCATCGCCACCGCGCGATCGGCGACGGCGAACATCGGCAGGTCGTTGGGACTGTCGCCGAAGCAGGTCAGGGACGTCGCGCCGACCTCCTCGCGGACCTCGGCCAGCGCCGCCGCCTTGGTCGCGCGCTCCGAGGTCAGTTCCAGCCACCACGTGCCGGGCACGTAGACGTCCTCGCTGTAGACCGAGTGACAGATCGCCCGGTGCGCCTCGAGGGCAGCGCGCAGCGGCTCCAGTGCGACGGGATCGCCGAGGACCGCGACGCTGATCACCGTGGCCGGGTCGATCTCCGACCAGGAGGTCAACGGCAGCAGGCGCGGGTCACCCCGCCGGGAGGCGAGGAACGGGCCCATCGCGGGCGTGGCCAGGTCGGCCAGCCAGCAGAGACGGTCGCGACCCTCGCGCAGGACGAACAGGACCGGCTGGAGGCGCGGGTGGGCCGCGCTGTGTGCGAGCACGGTCTCGACGACCGTCGCGTCGAGCAGGCGGGGCGGGCGGGCCTCGCCGGTACGCGGATCGACGATCATCGCCCCGCCGTAGGTGATCACAGGCAGGGTGAGCCGCAGGTCGGCGGTCACCCCGCCGGCGGAGGCGAAGGACCGCGCCGTCGCGTACGTGAAGAGTCCGCCCTCGGCCAGGTAAGCGTTGATCGTCGTCACCGTGCGGGGGCCCAGCGTGCCGTCGGGGCGCAGCAGCGTGCCGTCCAGGTCGGAGACCAGCAGTTCGGTCACGCCCGGCCCGCCGCCAGCGGGAGCAGGCGCTCGCGCCACAGGGTGTCCACGGCCGCGTTGAGCTCGTCGCGGGTGCCGTCGTTGGGGATGAGGATGTCGGCCACGGCCGCGCGGGCCTCGTCGGTGGCCTGGGCGGCGATGCGGGAACGGGCCTGATCGGCCGGCATGTCGCGGGTCTCGGCGAGGCGGCGGATGCGGGTGTCCTCGGCCGCGGTCACCACCACGATCAGGTCGTAGGACGCCGCCTGACCGGTCTCGACCAGCAGCGGGACGTCGTTGACGACGATCGCCCCGGGGGGCGCGGCGGTGGCCAGTTCGCGGGCTCGGGCGCGTACCCGAGGATGAATGATCTTTTCCAGCCGGGCGCGGGCCTCGTCGTCGCCGAAGACCTTGGCGCCCAGCGCGGGGCGGTTCAGCTCGCCGTCGGGCCCGAGCACGTCGGCGCCGAACGCGGCGACCACCTCGGCCTGGCCCTCGGTGCCGGCCGCGACCACCTCGCGGGCGAGCTTGTCGGAGTCGATGACGACGGCGCCGAGGGCCGCCAGCCGGGCCGACACCGCGCTCTTGCCCGCACCGATCCCGCCGGTCAGCCCCACCTTCAGCACCGGCCCAGTATCCCGGAGACAGGGAAGCCCGCCCACGACCGGGGTCGCGGAAAGGCGAAAGCCCACAACCCGGCGTCGCGGACATGGAAAGCGCTAGCCCGCCCACGACCGGGGTCGCGGAAAGGCGAAAGCCCACAACCCGGGGTCATGGACGCGGAAAGGCGAGAGCCCGCCCACGACCGGGGTCGCGGACGGGCTCTGCTGTTGAAGGACTAGCTCACTTGCCGCCGGCGAGCTTCTCGCGCAGCGCCGCCAGAGCCTCGTCGGTCGCCAGGGTGCCGGCCGGCTCCTCGGACGAACGCGCCGGGGCCGGCGAGCTCGACGTGGTGGAACCGCCGCCGCCACCGGTGGACGCGCCACCGGCCACGGGCGGAGCCGGGTTGAGAGCGGCCTCGGCGTCGGCCTCGCGGGACGCCTGCACCTGCTTGGTGTGGGCCTCCCAGCGCTCGCGAGCGTCGGCGTACTGCTTCTCCCAGGCCTCGCGCTGCTTGTCGAAGCCCTCGAGCCACTCGCCCGTCTCGGGGTCGAAGCCCTCCGGGTAGATGTAGTTGCCCTCGTTGTCGTACGTGGCCGCCATGCCGTAGAGGGTGGGGTCGAAGTGCTCCTCGCCCTCCACGAAGTTCTCGTTCGCCTGCTTGAGCGAGAGCGAGATCCGGCGACGCTCCAGGTCGATGTCGATGACCTTGACCATGACGTCGGAGCCCACCTGCACGACCTGCTCGGGCAGCTCGACGTGCCGCTCGGCCAGCTCGGAGATGTGCACCAGGCCCTCGATGCCGTCGTCGACGCGGACGAACGCACCGAACGGAACCAGCTTGGTGACCTTGCCCGGCACGATCTGGTTGATCGCGTGGGTCCGGGCGAACTGGCGCCACGGGTCTTCCTGGGTCGCCTTCAGCGACAGGGAGACGCGCTCGCGGTCGAGGTCGACGTCGAGCACCTCGACCTCGACCTCCTGGCCGACCTCGACAACCTCGGACGGGTGGTCGATGTGCTTCCAGGAGAGCTCCGAGACGTGCACGAGGCCGTCCACACCGCCGAGGTCGACGAAGGCGCCGAAGTTGACGATCGAGGACACGACGCCCTTGCGGACCTGGCCCTTCTGGAGCTTGTTGAGGAACTCGGTGCGGACCTCGGACTGGGTCTGCTCGAGCCAGGCGCGGCGGGACAGGACCACGTTGTTGCGGTTCTTGTCCAGCTCGATGATCTTGGCCTCGAGCTCACGACCCACGTAGGGCTGGAGGTCGCGGACACGACGCATCTCGACCAGGGAGGCGGGCAGGAAGCCCCGCAGGCCGATGTCGAGGATGAGGCCGCCCTTGACGACCTCGATGACGGAGCCGCGCACGACGCCGTCGTCCTCCTTGATCTTCTCGATGGTCCCCCAGGCGCGCTCGTACTGAGCGCGCTTCTTCGAGAGGATCAGACGACCTTCCTTGTCCTCCTTGGTGAGGACAAGGGCTTCGATGTGGTCACCGACCGACACCACTTCCGCGGGGTCCACGTCATGCTTGATCGACAACTCACGAGAGGGGATCACGCCCTCGGTCTTGTAGCCGATGTCGAGCAGGACCTCGTCCCGGTCGACCTTGACGACGGTGCCTTCGACAATATCGCCGTCGTTGAAGTACTTGATGGTCTCGTCGATGGCCGCGAGGAAAGCTTCCTCCGAGCCGAGATCGTCGACGGTGACCTTGTTGGCGCTCGAGGTGGCCTCGATGCTGCTCGTCATGTGGACTGTTGCTCCGAACGGATGGTGTCGTGGTGTCTCCCGCGCCCCGCGGAACTGCCGGCGGGCACAGCACGACGAACATCCGAAGTGATCATGACGGTGGGTCTGATCAAGGCGACGCTGAACGGGCTGAAACCGACGACTTGCGGAACCTGCTCCCTGCCGAGGCACACGATCCGCGAGCGCATCGACTAGCTTACCGTGCGCATTACCACAGGTTGCAAGCCCTCCCGAGGAGCCGGGCAGAATCTTCGCCAGGACGCGAGTTTTGCCCCGGTTTGGGGCGATCGCCGCGTGCCCTAGCCTAACGCAGTGATCGATAAAGTGACCCGCCGACCCGTCTCCGACGCCGAGAGCCGGGTGGCCAGCCGCGGTTGGTGGGACTCCGACGCCGACGACTATCAGGACGAGCACGGCGCCTTCCTCGGCGACGTCGACCTGGTCTGGTGCCCGGAAGGGCTGCGCGAGGCCGACGCCCGGCTGCTCGGCGACGTCCGCGGGCGCCGGGTGCTGGAGCTCGGCTGCGGCGCGGCCTCCGGCGCCCGCTGGCTCCACGGCGCCGGGGCCGAGGTGGTCGCCATGGATCTCTCGGCGGGCATGTTGCGGCAGGCGCGTGAGACGTCAGACCGTTCCGGGGTACGCGTCCCGCTGGTGCAAGCCGACGCGCTGGCCCTGCCCTTCGCCCCGGACAGCTTCGACATCGTGTTCACCGCCTTCGGCGCGGTCCCGTTCGTGGCCGACTCGGGCGCGGTGATGCGCGAGGTGGCACGCGTCCTGCGCCCCGGTGGCCCCTGGGTCTTCTCGATCACCCACCCGATGCGCTGGGTGTTCCTCGACGAGCCGGACGAGCGGGGGCTGCTCGCCGTCAACTCGTACTTCGACCGGCGGCCGTACGTCGAGGAGGACGAGACGGGTACGCCCACCTACGTCGAGCAGCACCGGACCCTCGGCGACCGGATCCGCGAGCTGGTGGCGGCCGGGTTCCGGATCCGGGACCTGGTCGAACCCGAGTGGCCGGAGGGACACGAGGGGATCTGGGGCCAGTGGAGCCCGCTGCGGGGCCGGCTCTTCCCGGGCACCGCGATCTTCGTGTGTGACCTGCCCCGAGCGGACCCTACGGAAGATGCCACTGCTGGCTCGGCCGGCCCACACAGTCCTTGACGATCAGCGCCGTGTCGTTTTCGGCCAGCACGTCCAGGCACCGGCCGGACACCGGATTGCGCAGCGTGCCGTCGGACCGGGCCCGCCAGATCTGCGACCCGGCGGACCCGCAGGTGCGGAGCACGACCCGGCTGCCGTCGGCGGTCGCGTTACCCTCGACGGTCATGCACTTGCCCTGCACCTCGAGCCGGTCGTCGGTGCGGACGGTCCACTGCTGAGCCTCGGTGCCGTTGCACGGGACCAGCTGGAGCCGGTTGCCGTCCTCCGGTACCGCCGAGTTGTTGTCGGCGCACCAGCCCGAGCCGTCCGTGATCTTCCCGGTGCGCGGACCGGCGGCCGCGGTGCGGGTGCTCTTCGGGGAGGCGGGCGGGCGGGGCTTCCTGGTCTTGGGCGACGGGCTCGGCGACGTCGTGCGCGGGGCCGGAGGGCCGGCCGGCCCCGAGCTTCCGGCCGGGCCGGACGGCAGGCCGGGAATCGGCGACACCGACGGCCGTGAGAGGTCGGCCGGCGCCGCCACGGAGGGCTGGATCAACGCCGCCCCGGTGGCCGGGGCGTTCGGCTCGCGGTCCCGCTGCAGCAGAATGGCTCCGCCGACCAGCAGGGCCAGCACCCCGAGCAGGGCCGCCGCCACGACGCCGGTGCGGCGGGGGCCACCGCGCCCGCCCGGCCGCCCGCCCGCTGCGACGGGCGCGCCAACTCGATCACCGCCGCCCGCCCGACCACCGGCGCCCGCCCGACCACCAGCGCCCGCCCGACCACCGGCGCCCGCTCGATCACCAGCGCCGGCCGCCGCTGGATTCACGGTTGCGTTGTCCGCGGGGAACGCGACCGGCGTCGCCGCCAGCGGACCAGCGGCCGGCGACGGGACAGCGGCCGATGATTCAACCGAGGGCGGGACCGCGGCCGGCGACACGACCGGCGACGACACGACCGGCGGCGGGGCGGCGGGCGCGCCGGACAAGCCGCGCCGGCAGCGCTCGATGATCTCGTCGACGCCGGGCCGGCTCGCCGGATCGCGCTGCGTGCACGCCTTGATCAGCGCGGCCAGGTGCGGTTCCACCCCGGCACAGTCGATCTCCTCGAAGTACATCCGCTTGAAGACCGACTCCACGGTTCCCGAACCGTACGGCCGGCGCCCGGTGGCCGCGTACGCCATCGTCGCCCCGAGACCGAACACGTCGACGGCCGCCGTCAGCTCGGCGTCGTCGAACAGCTCCGGGGCGGTGTAGTGCGGCGTACCCACCGTCATCCCGGTCTCGGTCAACCGGTCCTGAGCCGGTCCTCGCGCGATCCCGAAGTCGATCAGCCGCGGCCCGGTCGGCGACAACACGATGTTCCGCGGCTTCACGTCCCGATGGAAGATGCCGTACCCGTGGATGTCTCCCAGACCCTCGGCCAGAGCCGCCATCAGCCGCAGGCACTCGTCGGGCGCGAGAGCGCCGTCCCGCTCGACCACCGTGGCCACCGTCGGACCGGGGATGTACTCGGTGACCATCCAGAACGGCGAAGCGGTCAACCGGCTGTCGATCAGCGCCGTGGAGTAGGCGCTGCGCACCTGGCCCAGAATGTCCGCCTCGCGCTGGAAACGCTGCACGGTGTCCGGGTCCAGCTCGCGCAGCGAACTCAGCACCTTGACCGCCACCGGCCGGCCTCCGGGCGTCCGGCCCAGATAGACCGTGCCCATGCCGCCGCTGCCCAGCCGCCCCTCGATCTCGTAGCGCCCCACCTCGACGGGGTCCCCCGCACGGAGTGGTTCCACGGCCCGACCTCCGCATCATTTCGTGGCCCCGGCACCCATGCCGGCAACGCCTGACTCCTCACAACGCACGACCACCCGCACTGGTTCAGCCCGAACCCGCCGATTCCGCGCATGACCCACCCGGCCGCGGGTAGCCGCAGGTCATGGGCATTCGCAAAGGTGACAAGGTCGAGTGGCGGAGCCACGGTCAGACGGTTGAGGGCACGGTCGAGGAGAAGATCACCTCGCGCACCGAGGCGGCCGGGCGGACGGTGAACGCGTCGAAGGACGAGCCGCAATACAAGGTCAGGAGCGACAAGACCGGCAAGGAGGCGGTCCACAAGCCGGAGTCGCGGTCATGACCACGACGAACACCGGCTTCGACGAGGCCGACGAGGCGCACGTGCGCGAGGTCGTCGGCCACGTCCACCGGCACCTGAGGCAGCGACCCGAGGGCGGCGTCGCTGACACCCCGTGGCGGTGGTCGCTGATGAACTGGGGCCACGACCCACTGAAGTAGTTACACGGTGACGCCGACCACGTCGGTGATCGCGATCAGGCCGGCCATCAGCGTGATCGCGGCCGGGACCAGGCGGTAGTAGACCCAGGTGCCGCGGCGGTCGCTGTCGACCAGGCCGGCCTCGCGCAGCACCTTGAGGTGGTGCGAGATGGTCGGGCCGGTCAGTGCGAACGAGCCGGTGAGATCACAGACGCAGACCTCACCGCCGCCGGCCGACGCGATCATCGACAGAAGCCGAAGCCGGACCGGGTCGCCGAGAGCCTTGAACATCGGAGCGAAGGCGGTCGCCTGCTCCGCGTCGAGCGCACTCCGCGTGATCGGTTGCCACGCGGGTGCGTCGGTGCGTGACGGTGTGTCCATGGAAGAGCCGGGCATGAAGCACAGCTAAGCAAAGCCCCGCAACCCTCCTATTTGCGCAGGTCGCGCCCTCCTGGTTCGACGACCGTCAAAGACGCCGACCCGGTTCACAACGACTGCACAAATATGACTCTCAGTGGTCGGCGCCGTTCCAGTCCTGCCCCGCGCCGACCGACACCTCGAGCGGCACGGACAGCGGATAGGCCTCGCCCATCTGGCGGCGGACCAGCTCCTCGAGCGGCTCCCGCTCCCCCGGGGCCACGTCGAACACCAGCTCGTCGTGGACCTGAAGCAGCATCCGCGAGCGCAGCCCGGAGGACCGCAACGCCTCGTCGACCTTGAGCATGGCGACCTTGATGATGTCGGCCGCCGAGCCCTGGATCGGGGCGTTCAGCGCCATCCGCTCGGCCATCTCCCGCCGCTGGCGGTTGTCGCTGGTCAGGTCGGGCAGATAGCGCCGGCGGCCGAGAATGGTGGCGGTGTACCCGTCCTGGACGGCCCGCTTCACCACGGCCTGCAGGTAGTCGCGGACGCCGCCGAACCGGGTGAAGTACTCCTCCATCAGGCCGCGCGCCTCCTCGGTGGAGATGCTCAGCTGGTTGGAGAGGCCGAACGCGCTCAGCCCGTACGCCAAGCCGTAGTTCATGGCCTTGATCTTGCGGCGCTGATCGGGCACGACCTCCTCGACCGGGACGTGGAACACCGAAGACGCGGTGGCCGCGTGGAAGTCGAAGGCCGAGTTGAACGCCTCGATCAGCGCCTCGTCGCCGGACAGATGGGCCATGATCCGCATCTCGATCTGGCTGTAGTCGGCGGTCATCAGCTGGTCGAAGCCCGGACCGACGACGAACGCGCGGCGGATCCGCCGGCCCTCCTCGGTGCGGATCGGGATGTTCTGCAGGTTGGGGTCGGTCGACGAGAGCCGGCCGGTGGCGGCCACCGTCTGGTTGAACGTGGTGTGGATGCGCCCGTCGTCCGAGACCGACTTGAGCAGGCCGTCCACCGTGGACTTGAGCTTGGCCACGTCACGGTGCCGGAGCAGGTGGGACAGCAGCGGGTCGCCGGTCTGCGCGAACAGGCTCTGCAGCGCGTCGGCGTCGGTGGTGTAGCCCGACTTGATCCGCTTGGTCTTGGGCAGGTCGCGCTCGGTGAACAGGATCTCCTGCAGCTGCTTGGGCGAGCCCAGGTTGAACTCGCGGCCGACCTCGGCGTGCGCCGCCTGCTGGGCCGCCTTCACCTCGCCGGCGAAATGCGCCTCGAGCTCGGAGAGGTAGTCGGTGTCGGCCGCGATGCCGACGTGCTCCATCTCGCCCAGCACCACCGACAGCGGCTGCTCGACCTCCATCAGCAGGCGCTGGGAGGCGCCGTCGTCACGGGACAGCTCCTCGGTCAGGGTGTCGGCCAGGTCGAGGGTGGCGCGGGCGCGGAGCATCACGTTCTGCTCGGCCGCCTGGTCCTGTTCGCCGCCGGTCAGGTCGAGGGTCAGCTGGCCGTCGTCGGGCGCGTCGACCCGCAGCTCGCGCTTGAGGTAGCGCAGGGCGAGATCGGTCAGGTCGTACGAGCGCTGGTCGGGTTTGGCCAGATAGGCGGCCAGGGCGGTGTCGACGCGTACGCCCGCCAGCGCCCAGCCGTGCGCCCGGAACGCCAGTGTGGCCGGCTTGGCGTCGTGGATGACCTTGGGCCGCTCGGGGTCGGCCAGCCATGCCGCCACCGCCTGCTCGTCGGACTCGTCCAGCGCGGCCGGGTCGAACCACGCCGCCGGGCCGTCGCCGGTAGCCACCGCGATGCTGGTCAGCTCGCCCGTACCCCGCCCGAACTGGCCGTTGACCGCGACCCCGACCGGCGCCTCACCCGCGTGCTCACCCAGCCAGGCCGCGACCTGGCCGGCCGTCAAGACGCTGCCGGACAGGTCGAAGCCGGACTCCGCCTCGGGCTCGACCGCGTCGAGATAGGAGTAGAGCCGCTCGCGCAGCACCCGGAACTCGAGCGCGTCGAAGACCTGGTGCACCGCCTCGCGGTCCCACCCGTGCCACTTGACGTCCTGTGGGCCCAGCGGCAGCTCGAGGTCGCAGACCAGCTGGTTGAGCTCGTAGTTGCGCATCACGTCGGCCAGGTGGGCGCGCAGGCTCTCGCCGGCTTTGCCCTTCACCTTGTCGGCGTTGGCGATGATGCCGTCCAGGCCGCCGTACTCGTTGATCCACTTGGCCGCGGTCTTGTCGCCGACGCCCGGGACGCCGGGCAGGTTGTCGCTGGTCTCGCCGACCAGGGCGGCCTTGTCGCGGTAGCGCTCGGGGCGGACGAAGTATTTCTTCTCGATCGCGTCGGGGGTCATCCGCCAGACCTCGGACACGCCACGCACCGGGTAGAGGATCGTCGTGTGCTCGCCGGCCAGCTGGAACGCGTCGCGGTCGCCGGTCGAGATGACCACCTCCATGCCGGCCTCACGGCCCTGCGTGGCGAGGGTGCCGATCACGTCGTCGGCCTCGTAGCCCGGCTTTTCCACCACCGGGATCCGCAGCGCCTCCAGGACCTCTTTGATCAGGCTGACCTGGCCCTGGAACGGCTGGGGCGTCTCGGACCGCCCGGCCTTGTAGTCGGCGTACTTGTCGGTGCGGAAGGAGTGGCGGGAGACGTCGAACGCGACCACGATGTGCGTCGGCTGCTCGTCGCGCAACATGTTGATCAACATCGAGGTGAAGCCGAACACCGCGTTGGTCGGCTGCCCGGTCTGGGTGGAGAAGTTTTCCACCGGGAGCGCGAAGAACGCGCGGTAGGCCAGCGAGTGGCCGTCCAGCAGGAGCAAGCGGTCTTTGGCTTCAGCACTCACGGGTGACGACTCTAGTCGGGGGGTGTGACACAAAGAGCGGGGGCGGCCACGCGAAACGCGGCCACCCCCGGCGCCTGGCGCGAATTCGCTCCCAGGGCTTAAGCCCGAAATGCGAATTCGAGACCCGGCGTTGTACGTCAGACGTCAGGCGACGCCCAGGTACGCCTCCTTGATCGAGGCGTCGTGCAGCAGTTCCTGGCCGGTGCCCTCCTTGACGATCCGGCCGGTCTCCAGCACGTACGCCCGGTGCGCCCGGGACAGCGCCTGCTGGGCGTTCTGCTCCACCAGCAGCACCGTGGTGCCCTGCTGGTTGATCTCCGTGATGATGTCGAAGATCTGCTGGATGATCATCGGGGCCAGGCCCATCGACGGCTCGTCCAGCAGGAGCAGCCGCGGCCGGCTCATCAGCGCCCGGCCGACCGCGAGCATCTGCTGCTCGCCGCCGGACAGGGTGCCGCCGTGCTGCTTGCGCCGCTCGGCCAGCCGCGGGAAGAGGGTCAGCACACGGTCCAGGTCCTTGGCCACCTCGGCGGTGTCCCGCCGGGTGAAGGCGCCCATGTCCAGGTTCTCCAGGACCGTCATGCCCGGGAAGATGCCCCGGCCCTCGGGCGACTGGCAGATGCCCAGCGGCACCCGCAGGTCGGCCCGCATGTTGCTGATGTCCTTGCCGTCGAACCGGATCTTGCCGGACGACAACGGGTTCAGGCCGGAGATGGCCCGCATCGTGGTCGTCTTCCCGGCACCGTTGGCGCCGATCAGAGCGACGACCTCGCCCTCCTCGACCCGGATGGTCATGCCGTGCAGGGCCTCGATGCGGCCGTACTTGACGACGATCTCGTCGAGCTCAAGAAGCATCTGCGGTCTCCCCCAGGTAAGCGGCGATGACCTTGGGGTTGTCCCGGACCTCGGCCGGGGTGCCCTCCGCGATCTTCTTGCCGAACTCCAGCACCACGATCCGGTCGGTCACACCCATGACCAGCCGCATGTCGTGCTCGATCAGCAGCACCGTGTATCCCATGTCGCGGATCTTGCGGATGAGCTGGAGCAGATCCTCCTTCTCGGCCGGGTTGAAGCCGGCCGCCGGCTCGTCCAGGCAGAGGAGTTTCGGCTCGGTGGCCAGGGCCCGCGCGATCTCGAGGCGGCGCTGGTCGCCGTACGGCAGGTTGCGCGCCTCCTCGTTGGCCCGGTGGGCGATGCCGACGAAGCGCAACAGCTCCATCGACTTCCGCTCGCCGGCCCGCTCCTCCAGGGTGTGCCGGGACAGCCCGAACGTCTTCGCACCCCACCGGCGCACCTGCTGGGTGAACCGGATGAAGCCGTTGTCCGAGTCGACCCGGGGCAGCTCCTCGGGCTTGACCCGCACCCGGTAGAGCCGGAAGAGCGCGCCGACCACGCTCGTCTTGTGCCGGGAGTCGGTACCGACCATGACGTTCTCGAGCGCCGTCATCTCCGGGAAGAGCCGGATGTTCTGGAACGTGCGAGCCACGCCGATCCGGTTGATCTCGTGCGGGCGGCGGCCGGTGATCCGCTGATCGTCGAACGTCACCTTGCCCGAGGTCGGCTTGTAGACGCCGGTCATGACGTTGAAGCAGGTCGTCTTGCCGGCACCGTTGGGGCCGATCAGACCCAGGATCTCGCCGCGGTGGATGCTGAAGCTGACGTCGTTGAGGGCCACGACACCGCCGAACTTCAGCGTCACGTGGTCGACGTCGAGCAGCACGGTACGAATGTCGTTGTCAGACACCGGCGGGCACCTCCTCCTGTCGATCCTTGAGCTCACGGGCTCGCCGGCGACTCGGGATCAGACCCTGCGGGCGCAGGAGCATGACCAGCACCAGAGCCAGGCCGAAGACCAGGAACCGCCACTCGGCGAAGTCCCGGAACCGCTCCGGCAGGTAAGCCAGCAGGAAAGCGCCCACCGCGACACCGCCCATGTTGCCCGCACCGCCGACCACAACCATGGCGACGAACAGGATGGACAGCTGCGCGTTGAACTGGTTGGGCTCGATGAACCCGACCCGGCTGGCGAACAGCAGGCCGGACAGGCCACCGAGGGCCGCACCGATCGCGAACGCCCACAGCTTGAACTTGAACGGGTACACGCCCATCACCGCGGCCGCGTCCTCGTCCTCACGGACCGCCAGCCACGCCCGGCCGACCCGGCTGTTCTCCAGCCGGCGGACCAGGAACACGATCAGCAGCACCACGCTCAGCGCCAGCCAATACCACGGTTTCGCGTCGATCAGACCGAAGATGTCGTTCTCGGCCGACGGCGCGCCCTGTGGACCGGGGATGCCCGCCACACCGGGCGGGCCACCCGACCACGCGGTCGAGTTGCGCACCACGATGCGAATGATCTCGCCGAAGCCGAGCGTCACGATGGCCAGGTAGTCACCGCGCAGCCGCAGCGTCGGCCAGCCCAGGATCACACCCGACGTCATCGCCAGCACCAGCGCGATGATGATGCAGACAGCCCAGGCCATCGCCCACTCGGCCGGAAGGTCGAAACGTTCCTGGATGGCCTTGACGACCGGCGACTGCCGGGAACCGAACAGCGCGACACTGTACGCGCCGACGGCGTAGAAGCCGACATACCCGAGGTCGAGCAGGCCGGCCAGGCCGATGACCACGTTCAGGCCCAGGGCGATCAGTACGTAGATCGCACAGGTGAAGAGCACACCGGCCCAGTTGTTGCCGTTGGCGATGTAGTCGGTGCGGAGCCAGGTCAGGCCGGGGATGCCGAGCAGCGGAAGGTAATAGAGGAAAACGATGCCGGCCAGGTAGCCGATCCACCGCTGCCACTTGGGCAGCGCCCGCCAGCGGTCGCCGATGCTGACCCGCTTGGCCTTCGCCGTTGTCGCGTCTGTCATGCCCGGGCCCTCCCCAGCGACTCGCCCAGCAGACCGGTCGGGCGGAACAGCAGAACCACGACGAGGACGATGAACGCGAACACGTCCTCCCAGTTGGACGCGGTCAGCGTGGCGGCGTACACCTCGATGACGCCCAGCACCAGACCGCCGAGCAGCGCACCGCGCAGGTTGCCGATGCCACCGAGAACCGCCGCGGTGAACGCCTTCAGGCCCAGGATGAAGCCGACGTTGAACCGCGTGTTGCCGTACCGGACGGAGTAGAGCAGCGCGGCGGCCCCCGCCAGAAGACCACCGAGCAGGAAGATCAGCATGATCACCCGGTCCTTGTTGACGCCCATCAGCGCCGCGGTGTCCGGGTTCTGTGCCACCGCGCGCACACCACGGCCGTACCGGGTGCGGTTGATGAACACGTCAAGGCCGACCATCATCAGAATCGCGGCCACGATCGTCAGCAGCTGGGTGTTCGTGACACCGGTGCTGCCGACGCTGAAGACGACCTTCTGCGGGACGATCGTCGGCATTCCCTTGACCAGCCGGCCCTGCCAGACACCGAAGGCCTCGGAGAGGACCAGGGACAGGCCGATCGCGGTGATGAGGAACGCGAGGGGTGGTGCGTTCATCGTGCGCAGCCGCTTGTACGCGATGCGTTCGACCGCCACGGCGGTCGCGCCCGAGGCCAGGGCCCCGGCGACCAGACCGGCCGCCAGGAAGACCAGCATCATGCCGATCCCGGGGTTGTTGGTCGCGCCCAGCAGGGTCCAGGTGCCCAGGACGGCGAAGGTGCCGACCATGAAGACCTCGGAGTGGGCGAAGTTGATCAGCTTCAGAACGCCGTAGACCAGCGTGTAGCCGAGCGCGACGAGGGCATAGATGGAGCCCTTCGCCAAGCCGTCCACCGTGTGCTGACCCAGGTGCCCGAAGAGTTCGTCGAAATTCACGGAAACTCCCTATTGCACCAGATGCGGCCGAGGGTGAAGGACACCCCCGGCCGCATTTCCGTACCTGTGGATCAGCTGGTGAGCTTGATCTCCTGCTCGGGCTCGATCTTGCCGCCGGTGATCTTGTAGGACCAGATGGCGACCTTGGACTTGTCCACGTCACCGTTCTGGTCGAACTTGATGTACTTCGAAACGCCCTGCTTGTCGTACGAGTCGACCCAGGCCAGCAGGTCGGCACGGGTCTTCTTGCCGGCCTTGAAGCCGTCCAGCAGAACGGTCGCGCCGTCGAAGCCCTCAGCACCGTACGAACCCGGAGCCTGGCCGTACTCGGTCTGGAAGTCCTTCGCGAACGTGCCGCCGGCCTTGTCCGCCGGGAGGCAGGGGCAGGTGACGATGGCGTCGTTGGCGGCGTCGCCGGCGCCCTTCGGGAAGTTCGGGTCGTAGAGACCGTCGAAGCCGATGAACTTCGCCGTGATGCCGGCCGCACGGGCCTGCTTCAGGAACGGAGCCGCCTCGTTGGTGTAACCGCCCCATGCGATCGTGTCCGCCTGCGCGGCCTTGATCTTCGAGATCGTGGCGTCGAAGTTGGTCTGGTCCTTCTGCGCCTTGTCCGAAGCGACGGCCAGCGGGCCGAGGCCCTTCTTGACGCCGTCGATGATGCCGACGCCGTAGGTCGAGCCGTCGTCGATCAGGAAGACCTTCTGACCCTTGCTGACGGTCTTGATGTATTGCACGGCGGCCGCGGACTGCGTGCCGTCGTTGCCCACCACGCGGTGGAACGACTTGTTGCCGGCCGCGGTGAGCTCCGTGGCGGTGGCCGACGGGCTGACCATGACCAGGCCGGCGGCCTCGTAGATCGGCATCGTGGCCTTGGACTCACCGGAGAAGTGACCACCGATGACCGCCACGAAGGACTGGTCCTGGGCGACCTGGTTGGCGATCGGGGTCGCCTGCTCGGGGGCACCCTGGGTGTCGAACTCCTGCATGGTGATCTTGCAGTTGGGGTTCGCGGTGTTGAACTGCTTCACCGCGAGCTTCGCCCCGTTGAGCGACGGGATGACCAGGCCCGAGTCCGGGCCGGTGAAGGCGCCGAAGATCGCGATCTTGCCACCACAGTCAGCGGCGGAGGTCTCACCGCCGCCACCGCCCGAATCCTGACATCCGGCCGCCGCGAGCATCGCGGCGGCGAGCCCCACGGCACCAAGGGCCCGTACAAAATTACGCCTCAAGGCTTATGACCTTTCATCTGATGCAGGTGGCGGTGGTTCCGCGTCTCCTCGACCCAGAACCGCTTTCCTGCGCACTGCTCGTGATGGCGCAGCCTACTGGCGTAGGAATTGCCGAAGTAAGCCCTGGCGAGCACGCTTGCCAAACCGTTACAGAGTGCTGCGCGAACGACCCTCCCCGGATTGGCCGAGTGGCCATCATTTGGGGTACCTGCCCCGTTACCCGAGCGAGTCGATCAGGTAAATTCGGACATCCGCGACGGTTGCTCTCTGTGACCAGCCCCGGGGCGAGTCGCTAGGCGGGCGTTTCGGCCGTGTAGATCCGGCCCTCGCGGCCGTCGTCGGTGACCAGCAGCAGGCCGCCGTCACCGGCCGCGGTCAAGGCCACGGCGTGGTCGGCGCCGGCCGGCACCCCCGGCAACGACGCCGGCCGCCACGTCCCGCCGCGGTCGCTGGAGACCCAGCCCGCGTACCCCTCCGGCGTCACGGTGACCGCGAGCAGCCGCCCGTGCGACGCGACCAGCGACCGCACCGACGTCCCACCGCCCGGCCGGACCGTTCCGAAAGCGCCGGCCGGGCGCCAGGCGTCGCCGTCCAGCCGCCACGCGCCGAAAGTCTTACCCCGGACACCCACGGCGACGGGTACGCCGTCCAGCACGGTCACGCGCTGCAACTCGTCGTAGTCCTTGGTGGCACCGACACTCGGCACCCGGGTCCACGTGCGGCCGTCGTCCGACCGCCAGCCCAGCGGATCCCGGTCGATCCGGCCCTTCGGGATCACTCCGCCGACCATCACCCAGCCCGGTGGCGCCGCCGCCGCGTCGAAACCGAACGTCTCACCCACCTGATCCGAGGCCAGCCCCGGAGCCCGCTCGACAATGTCGAACCCGGCGCCGTCGGGCGACACCCAGGCCGCCGTCCCCGACATCCGGTTCCCGGTGATCAGGAAACCGCTCGGCCCGGCCGCCAGCCGGCTCACGGTCATCGCCTGCGGGCCGCCGAACAGCTCGAACGGTGCCTTGACCTCATGCAGCACGCCGTCGGTGCCCTGCTGCCACGAACTCGTCCGCGGGTTGCCGTGAGCGCCCCCGGACTTGGCCCCGAGCGCGACAATCCGGCCGTTCGCGCAGGCCACGGAATACATGACATTGCGTTCGCCGTAATACGTCACGGGCGCGAACGTCATCGGGGACCACATGGCGCCGTCGCGGCTGGTCCAGCCGGCCGGCCGCGTACCCCCCGTCTTGTCCCGGAGCGCGCCCACCACGAAGAACGCGCCGCCGCAGGTGGCCGACTCCCGCAGCATGATCGCGTCGGGCGCAGACAGCGTGGCCGGCCGCCAGGCGATCGCGACCGGCGCGACCGGCGCCGGCGGATCCTCGTCGTCGCAGCCACCGGCGACCGCGGCGGTCAGCACCACCGCGGCCAGCATCCAGGCGGCCGCCGGCCTCACTGCGGCGGTTCCGCCTCGGCCTGCTGCTCGGCCAGGATCCGCTCGGCCACCTCACGCATGGTCATCCGGTGGTCCATCGCGGTCCGCTGGATCCACTTGAACGCCTGCGGCTCGGTCATCTGATATTTGGTCATCAGCTCGCCCTTGGCCCGCTCGACCGACTTGCGGGTCTCCAGGCGGTCGGTCAGGCCGGCCACCTCGGACTCCAGGGCGGAGATCTCCGACCAGCGGGAGAGCGCGATCTCGATCGCCGGCACCAGGTCGGACTTCTGGAACGGCTTGACCAGGTACGCCATCGCGCCGGCGGCACGCGCCCGCTCGACCAGATCACGCTGGGAGAACGCGGTCAGAATGACCACCGGCGCGATCTTGGCACCGGCGATCCGCTCGGCCGCCGCCAGCCCGTCCATGATCGGCATCTTGATGTCGAGGATGACCAGGTCGGGGGCGAGATCCTCGGCCAGGCGCACCGCGGTCTCGCCGTCGCCCGCCTCACCGACGACGTCGTAGCCCTCCTCGACGAGCATCTCGGCCAGGTCCAGCCGGATCAGCGCCTCATCCTCGGCGATGAGAACCCGCCTGCGCTCAGCGCTCGCCTCCGTGTCGGCCACGTACCCCTACCCCTCAAACGTGCTCGGTCCCGCGACACCCGGGTATCTGGGTGTCACCCCCATCAGCGTAGTGGGTAGTGTGTGTCAGGCTCGTGACGGCTTCGCCGTACGGGCTAGTACGTCGTGCTGTATCTCTGCGTCCCCGTATCCCAACCGGCAGAGGAAATGGTCTCAAACACCATCCAGTGTGGGTTCGAATCCCACCGGGGACACTTTCGCTTTCTCTGAAATGTCCGCTTGAGGCGCTTGTTCCTGATGTCATGGGTTCATGTTCGCTACCGGACCCCTCTCCGCCGTGCGGCACGCCATGTGGGGCAGCCTGATGCTGGCGGGAATCGCGTGGCTGGCCATCGGGTGGAGCGTGCTACGGCTCGAACCGGCCGACATCGTCACCGCGGCCGGGCTGGTCGTGCTGTTCGGGGCACTCACCGAGACGCTGCGGGCCTGCGCCGGCGCCCGCACCTGGTGGATGAACGCCGCCATGAGCCTGCTCTTCACGGTCACCGGTGTGCTGCTGCTCACCGCACAGACCTCCTCGTACACAGCACCGGCGGCGCTCGTCGGCTGGTACCTCATGGTGCGCGGGGCCGTCGACGTGGCCGTCGCCATGATGACCCGCGAAACCGACAAGGTTTGGGGCCTGATCATGGTCGTCGGCGTGCTGGAGGCGCTGCTCGGCTTCGTGTCGGCCGCCCCGCTGACCCGGACCGCCGACCTCGTCGTCTCGGTGGTCGGCGGGCTCGGGCTGCTGCGGGGAGTCGCCGACCTGGTCACCGGGCTTCGCCTCCGCGAGGTACGCGCGGCCCGCGCCACCGTCCTCGACCTGCCCCCGGAACGGGCCGAAGGCCTGACCGGCTACACGGCCGGAATGGTCGACTTCGACGCCGCCCCGCCGCGGGCGTCGGCCACCGCCCGGCACCGGGCCGCGTCCCGGGCGGCCTCGCCGCTGCTTCCGGCGGCCCCGCCCGACGCGATGTGGCCGCACGGGCCCAGTGAGCACGGGCTAGGCGGCGCGGGGGGCGGGCCGGCCGCGACGGCCGAGGCGGGCATCACCGCGGCGGGGGGCATGGCGGCCGCGGGCTACGTGGCCGCGAGCGGCGACATGCCCGAGGCCGGGCCCATGATCGTCCCCTCCCCCGAGGCCTCGCCGGCCTCCCCGTCCGCAGCCTCCCACTCCCCGGCGTCGCATGTGCCGGCCGCCGCCACCACCTGGAACGCCGCCACCGGCCCGGACGCGGTGGGGGCCACGGCCGCCGCCACCACCGGCTCGGGGGATGAGTTCCACCAGGAGGTCCTGCGGACAACCGCCGACCTCGACGCGATGCTGGCCCTGGCCGGAGTCACCGGCGCCGCCGTCGGCCATCAGTACGAACACGAGGACCTCCCCGAAGTCCCCGACACCCCCGAGGGCGTCGACTCCCCCGCCGAGTCGACCGGCAAGCCCCACCCCGCCGCCTGACCCCGGCACCCGTGTCTCCCAGCACTCCCCCGGCCCACCTACGTCTCGCTCACTCAAGCTGCCGCCCCTCGCGCGCGACAGTCGGCTGAGCTGAGCGGCCAGGCCGGCCCCGCGTCCCTCACCCCAAGCGCGGCCCCTCCCGCCCAGAAGTGGTAGCCCTGGGCGGCATTCGCCCCGCCGAAGGCGCACTGGGCTACCACTGCCAAGCCGAGTGGTCGGAACGGGCGGTGCCTGCGGCACCGACGCCGCACTGAGCTACCACCACGAGAGCCAGTGGTAGGGGGAGGGCGGCTCAGGGGGACTTGGCGCCGATGCGGCGAAGGAGGCCCTCCTGGACGGCGGTGGCTATGTGGGTGCCGGACTCGGTGAACATGCGGCCACTGGCCAGGCCGCGGGCACCGCTCGCGGAAGGGCTGGTGCAGTCGTAGAGGAACCACTCGTCGGCGCGGAACGGGCGGTGGAACCACAGGGCGTGGTCGAGGCTGGCGCCGATCACGCCGCCGGGGCCCCAGACCTCGCCGTGGGTCGATAGGACCGCGTCGAGCAGGGAGAGGTCGGAGGCGTAGGTCAGGGCGCACGCGTGGATCAGCGGGTCGTCGGGGAGCGTGCCGTTGATACGCATCCAGACGCGCTGCTCCGCGTTGGGCTCGCGGTCGCCCGGCGGGACCCAGCCGGGGACGCCGACGTAGCGCAGGTCGATGGCCTGGGGGGCGGCGTTGAAGGCGGCCTCGCGTTCGGGGTAGCGCTGCACCCAATCGTGCATGGTGGCCACGTCGGCGGGGGCGGGGATGCCCGCGGGCGGGGTGGACGGGTGGTCCAGGCCCTCCTCGTGAACCTGGAACGACGCCGACATGAAGAAGATCGTGCGGCCGTGCTGCTGGGCCGTGGAACGGCGGACCGAGAAGCTGCGGCCGTCGCGGATGGTCTCGACGTGGAACTCGATCGGGACCGTCGGGTCGCCGGGGCGCACGAAATAGCCGTGCAGGCTGTGCACGAGACGGTCGGATGGCACCGTGCGGCCCGCGGCGACCAGGGCCTGACCGGCGACCTGGCCACCGAAGACGCGCTGGGCGCCGGTCTGCGGGCTCTCCCCGGAGAACGTGGCCGCGTCGATCTGCTTCAGGTCGAGCAACTGGAGAAGCTGATCGACGGCGGCTTGACCTTGAAGATTGTCCACGACGAACCCCGAGTTTCGCTTGAGCGCTGGGTGAGCACCTGGCCCCGTCGTGAACGATCTTCACCGAGGAGGCATGATCACACCGTAGCGGGGTCGGCCAGGGAGCCGAGCTGGTGCACCCGGAGCGTGTTGGTGGAGCCCGGGGCGTTCGGCGGGGAGCCGGCCACGACGACCACGTAGTCGCCCGGCTTGGCCAGGCCGAGGCCCAGCATCTTGGCGTCGACCTGGCGGAACATGTCGTCGGTGTGCTGGACGAAGTCGGTCAGGAAGGTCTCGACGCCCCAGGACAGGGCGAGTTGGTCGCGGACCTCGGCGATCGGGGTGAACGCGTACAGCGGGAGCTCGCAGTGCAGGCGGGACAGGCGGCGCACGGTGTCGCCGGTCTGCGAGAAGGCGACCAGGGCCTTGGCGCCGATGTTGCGGGCGATCTGCGAGGCGGCGACGGTCAGGGCACCACCATGGGTACGCGGGTCGTGCTGCAGCCGCGGCACCCCGATCGGGCCGTTCTCGGTGGTGGTCACGATGCGGGCCATGGTGCTGACCGTGAGGACCGGGTATTTGCCGACCGACGTCTCGCCCGAGAGCATCACGGCGTCGGTGCCGTCGAGCACGGCGTTGGCCACGTCGGAGGCCTCGGCG
This sequence comes from Actinoplanes sp. NPDC049265, assembly GCF_043197135.1. Taxonomy (NCBI): domain Bacteria; kingdom Bacillati; phylum Actinomycetota; class Actinomycetes; order Micromonosporales; family Micromonosporaceae; genus Actinoplanes; species Actinoplanes sp. NPDC049265. The sequence goes on from NZ_JBICSP010000007.1 coordinate 336,599, forward strand.
CGGGTCGGGCGGCTGTTCTCGATCATCGAGTCGAGCATCTGGGTGGCCACGATGACCGGCTTGGCGTTTTCGCGGCAGAGCTGCACGGCCCGCTTCTGCACCAGTGGCACCTCGTCGAGCGGCAGCTCCACGCCGAGGTCGCCACGGGCCACCATGACGCCGTCGAAGGCCAGCACGATCGCCTCGAGGTGGTCGACCGCCTCGGGCTTCTCGACCTTGGCGATGACCGGGCGGGTGACGCCTTCCTCGGCCATGATCTGGTGGACCAGTTTGATGTCGTCGGGCGAGCGGACGAAGGACAGCGCGATCACATCGGCGCCCATGCGCAGCGCGAAGCGCAGGTCTTCCTCGTCCTTGTCGCTCATGGCGGGCACGCTGACCGCGACGTTGGGCAGCGAGACACCCTTGTTGTTGGAGACCGGGCCGCCCTCGACGACCAGGCAGGTGATGTCGTTGCCCTCGACGGCGGTGACCTCGACGGCGACCTTGCCGTCGTCGATCAGCAGGCGGTCGCCGACCTTCACCTCGTGCGGAAGCTTGGTGTAGGTGCACGACACCCGGTCGGGGGTGCCCATGATGTCGTCGCCGGTGATGGTGACGACGTCGCCGGTACGCCACTCGTGCGGGCCGGCGGCGAAGCGGCCGAGCCGGATCTTCGGACCCTGCAGGTCGGCCAGGACCGCGACGGCGCGGCCGGACTCGGCGGCGGCCTCGCGGACGAGGTCGTACACCTGCTTGTGGTCATCGTGGCTGCCGTGGCTGAAGTTCAGCCGGGCCACGTCCATGCCGGCCTCGACGAGCCCACGGATGCGCTCGGGGGACGCGGTGGCCGGACCCATGGTGCAGACGATCTTTACGCGGCGTGACACAGCCATCAGGCTATTTCTCCTCCGGGTCGGCTCGCGGGCCGACCCCCGGTCCCAGGGGTGCTCAAACGGCTAAGAGCTTAGCTCCCCCGAAGGCTTGTCACCGGCACAGCCTCGGTGAGGTCCATTCTTCGGCCTGAGCTGCGGGTCCGGTCACGTCGCAGAGCCGTCGCACAGCGTCATCGGGGTCGAGGTGGAACAGCGCGACGGTCCAGTCCCCGGAGGCCGACGCGAGGGTCCGGCCGTCGGGCGAGAACTGGAGGTCCTGGATCGTGTTGCCCTGGGCCCGCGGCGCCGCGACCGGGTCGCCGGTGGCGACGTCCCACAACCGGATCGGGTCACCCTCGTCGTTGCTGGAGGTGGCCAGCAGCCGGCCGTCCGGGGACCAGGCGACCTGGGCGGCCTCGTAGTCGTGATGGCCGATGGTTCCGGCCGGCACGAGGCCGTCGGTGCGGAACAGGGCGGCGTGACCGCTGTCGGTGGCCACCGCGTAGGTGCGGCCGTCGGGGCTGACGGCACCATCGTCGGCGCCGTCGGCGAAGGGCAGCGAACGGCTCGCCAGCAGCCTCATCCCGTCGACCTGCCATTGAAAGACGGCACCGGTCTGGTTCGGGACGTCCGACCGGGCGGTCGCGCTGGAGCCGGCCGTGCCGAGCAGCTGCCGGCCGTCCGGGGTGAAGGCCAGGTGCAACACCAGATGGCCGGGGGCGTCGACACCGGCCACGCGGGTGCCGGTGAGAAGATCCCAGACGAGCACCTTGGGTTCGCGGCGGCGCTCCCGGACGTAGTAGTCGTTCTTGTCGCGGTCCGGGCCGTCACCGTCGATCGCCACGGCCAGCAGGGTGCCGTCCGGGGAGATGGCCGGGTCGGCGGCGATCCGGTGCGTACCGGCCCGGAAGGTGTGGCGCAGCCGGCCGTCCGCACCGAGAACCAGGACACGGCCGTCGGACGTGGTGGCGGCGATCGTGTCGCGCGCTCCCCAGGCCAGGCCGATCGGTCCCTCGGTGGCGCCGGGAAGCGGGATGGTGGCCGCGACATTGCTGGTGGCGGTGTCCCAAATCCGGATCCGGGGGTCGTTGGATCCGGTGGCGAGGAGCCGGCCGCCGGGCTGGTACGCGAGGTAGCCGACCAGCTGCGGATGGTCGAGCCGGTCGACGCCGAGCCGGAACAGCATGGTCGCCCCGCTACCGGCCACGGCGAGCAGGTGTGCGTCGGCGGAGAGCGCCATCGACGCCGCGACGCCGCGGTACTGGCTGAACGAGGGGCGCGGCCCGCCGCCGTCGGCCTTGAGCCGCTGGATCTCGTTCTGCTCGCCGGCCTGCACCAGCACGGTGCTGTCGGGGGTGACGGCGAGCTGGCCGCCGCCGAGCGGGGCGTCCGGGTCGCTGAGCACTCCCAGCCGACGTCCGGTGCCCGCGTCGTAGGAGGTCAGCTGGGAGGCATCCCGCGCGAAGGTGAGCAGCCTGCCGTCGGCCGTGAAAGCGACGTCGTAGTAGGTCCGGTCGGTCAGCGCGAGCAGCGACCGGCCGTCCGACCGGCGGACCAGCTCGGCTCGCCCCAGGCTGGTCACCGCGACGCGGCCGCCGTCGGCACTCACCGCCACGGCCAGCGCACCGCGAACGAGGGGCATCCGCAGGGTGCCGGTCTGGCGGCCGGTGGCCGGGTCCCAGGTGCCGAGGTCCTGACCCGGGTGGTCGCCGTCCGTGCGGATCGCGAGCAGCCCGCCGTCGCCGGGCAGCCAGGCGATCGCACCGAAGGCGGTCAGCGTGCGCAGGGGGCGCCCGGTGGCGCCGTCCCACAACGACACCGCGGCCGGCAGAGAGAGCGACGAGGAGGCGAGGTAGCGGCCGTCGGGCGAGAACTCCAGCCCGACCAGGGTCACCTCGTCGCCGGGCTGACGGAAGTCGGCGCCGATCTGTCGGAACGTCCGGGCGTCCCACAGCTGGAGCCGGCCGTCGTAGAAGCCGACCGCGACCCGGCTGCCGTCCGGGCTGACCGCGACCCGGTACGCGCCCACGTCGCTGCCGAGCCGGCCCAGGGTCACGGTCTGCTGGGCGGAGATCAGGGCGGTACGGGCCTCGGTGGTGTGTGCCGCGTCCCAGGCGTCGATCGCCTTCGTCCGCGCCTCGTGGTCGTTGAGCGAGGTGGCCGTCCGGGACTCGGCCGCCAGCTGCCGGGACCGGGCAACGTCGCGGGCGTTGAGGGCGACCACGCCACCGGCGACCGCCAGGACGAGCAGGACGGCCAGCGCGGCCACCACGCCGCGGAGCCGGCCCGCCGAGCGCCGGGCCACCGACCGTCCGGCCGCCAGGAAGCGTTGCTGCGCCTCGGGTAAGTCGCTGCGCCCGGCCGCCCACTCGCGCGCGGCGTCGAGGCGGGCGCCACGGTAGACCGCGTCCGGGTCCTCGCCGGCGGCCAGCCAGTCCTCGGTGGCCAGGGCGAGCCGCTGGCGCAGCAGGATGGCCTGGCGTTCCTCGACCAGCCAGCCGGCCAGCCGGGGCCAGCCGGTGAGCAGCGCCTCGTGGCTGACCTCGACGGTGTCCTCCCCCGCGGTGACCAGGCGCGCCTCGATCATCGGCCGGAGCACGCCGAGGTCGGCCTCGGCGCGCGTCGCCCGGTGCCGGACCGGGAGGTCGTCGACGATGGTCACCAGGCCGAGCACGGCCCGGCGCAGGGCCGTGCGGCCGGCGTCGTCCAGGCCGAGGTAGATGCGCTCGGCCGACTCGGCCACGGCCCGCCGGATGCCGCCGGTGGCGCGGTATCCGGCCACCGTCATGGTGTCGCCCTCGCGCCGGTCCCAGGTGGCCCGCAGCGCGTGGGCCAGCAACGGCAGCGCCCCGCCGCGGTCCACCGCGCCCAGGTCGGCCAGCAGCAGGTCCTCGAGGCCGGGTTCGAGCCGATAGCCGGCGATCGCGGCGGGCTCGCGGATGGCCCGGCGCAGTTCCGCCGGGCCGAGCGGGCCGACCACGACCTGGCCGGCGCTGAGCATGCCGGCCAGCGGCGGCAGCTCGGTGCACTGTGGATAGAAGTCGGCCCGGACCGAGATGATCAGCAGATCGGGCGCGAGGCCGGCCAGGGCGGCGGCGAAGGCGAGCCGTTCGGCCGGGTCGGCGCACTGGGTGAACAGTTCCTCGAACTGGTCGACCAGGACGAGCTTGCGCGCGGAGCCCAGGGCGGAGAGGCGGCCGGTCAGTTCGGCCAGCGGGGCCGCGCCCGGGGTCATGATCACCCAGGGCCGGTCGAGGTCGAGCGACGGCAGCACACCGGCCCGCAGCAGCGAGGACTTGCCCGCGCCGGAGACTCCGACGACAACCAGCGGCGGGCCGCCGGCGGCGTGTTCGCTGAGCCGGCCGAGCAGGTCGGCGACCAGGGTCTCGCGGCCGCGGAAGTAGCGGGCGTCGATCGCGTCGAAGCTGGCCATCCCGGGGTACGGGGCGGGGCCGCCGGGGTCCTGGCCCGGTGCGAGTTCCCTGGGCGCGGCGGGCGGCCGGCGGCGTACCTCCTGCATGATCTGGTGGGCCGCGACCAGGCTCTGCCGCAGCAGCTCGGTCTGCTGGCGCTGTTCGACGCCGATCCGGGCCAGCGCCTCGGCCGCGTCGGTGGCCAGCACCCGCAGGTGGCCGACGTCGTCGCCGAGCGAGCCGAACGCGGCGACCAGTTCGCTGCGCATGCCGTCATCGGCCGCCCGCAGCGCCACCTCGACCGCGTCGACCGCGCGCAGCACCGACGCGATCTCGTCGCGCAGCCCGGTCTCGCCCGCGTCCAGCCGGGTCAGCAGGTCGGTGGCGAGGGCGTCGCGCAGTTCCTCGGTGGACGCTCCCTCGCGCAGCCGCCCGGCCGTGCCGGACAGCGCGTCGGCCAGATAGTTGCTGCCCATCCCGCCGAGCTGCTGCAGGGCCGCGCTCATCTCATTGGAGGCGCCCAGCACGGCGCCCGCGACCGGGGCCACCGCGGCCGCGGCCAGGAAGGCCACGATGCCGTACGGAGACGCCCGGCGCAGCCCGGCCCCGGCCGACCGCACCCAGGCGCGCACCCCTTCGCGGGCACGCGCAACGGGAACCGTGTGATCGATCAAGTTCCACCCCACAGGCGACGCGACCCCTCGGACGCGCCGCCTATGGTGTCATCGCACGGCGGTGAGCGGCAACGATCCAGGATGGACGGGTGCGGGCAGTTCTCCGTACGCGCCGAGGTGGTTATGGATCGCGGCGGCGGCGGCCCGGCCCTCGGCGATCGCCCAGACGATCAGCGAGGCGCCCCGGTGCATGTCGCCGGCCACGAACACACCGTCCACATCGGTCTGCCAGTCGGGGCGGGCGTCGACGTTGCCGCGGGGCGCGCGGGTGACACCGAACTGGGTCAGGAGCGGCTGCTGTTCCGTACCCTCGAAGCCGATCGCCAGCAGGACCAGATCGGCGCGCAACTCGCGTTCCGAACCCGGGGTGATCGTCACCTTGCGCTTGCCGTCGACGCGCTCGACGACCACGTCGGCCACCCGGATCGCCCGGACGTTGCCCTGGCCGTCGTCGACGAACTCTCGCACGGCCACGCCGAAGACCCGATCGCCGCCCTCCTCGTGCGCGGGATAGTTGCGCAGGATGGTCGGCCAGGTCGGCCACGGGTGCAGCTCGCCCGCCCGGACCTCGGGCGGCAGCGGGTACTGGTCGAGCTGGGTCACCGAGGCCGCGCCCTGCCGGTGGGCCACGCCCAGGCAGTCGGCGCCGGTGTCGCCACCGCCGATGATCACCACGTGCTTGCCCGCGGCGTCGATCGGGGTGTTCTGCTGCAGGCCCGCGACGACCCGGTTGGCCGGCACGAGATGCTCCATGGCCAGATGTACGCCGTTCAGCCCGCGCCCGGGCGTCTCCGGTGTGTCCCGGCCGGCCAGGGCACCGCAGGTCAGCAGCACAGCGTCGTGGCGGTCACGGAGGTCGTCGGCGGTCACGTCCACACCGACGTTGACCGAGGTGCGGAACTCGACGCCCTCGGCCGCCATCTGGGCCATCCGCCGGTCGATGTGCACCTTTTCGATCTTGAAGTCGGGGATGCCGTAGCGGAGCAGGCCGCCGATCCGGTCGTCCCGCTCGTACACGGTGACCGCGTGCCCGGCCCGGGCCAGCTGCTGCGCGGCGGCCAGCCCGGCCGGGCCGGAGCCGACCACTGCCACCTTCTTGCCCGACTTGGCCGGGGCGGGCTGCGGCCGCACGTACCCGAGGTCGAAGGCGTGGTTGGCGATCTCGACCTCGACCTGCTTGATGGTCACCGGGTCGTCGCCGATGCCCAGGACGCAGGCCTCCTCGCAGGGCGCCGGGCAGAGCCGCCCGGTGAACTCGGGGAAGTTGTTGGTGGCGTGCAGGGCCTCGGCCGCCGCCTGCCACGCACCGGTACGCACGAGATCGTTCCAGTCCGGGATGCGATTGCCGAGCGGGCAGCCGTCGTGGCAGAACGGGATGCCGCAGTCCATGCACCGGGTGGCCTGGTCGCGGATCAGTTCCTCGCCGGCCGGCGGGTAGACCTCGCGGAAGTCCTGGATGCGTACCGGCACCGGGCGGCGCTTGGGCAGCTGCCGCTCGTACCGCAGAAAGCCCATCGGATCAGGCATTCTTGACCCCCATGACCGCCTCGTCCACGTTGTGACCGGCAGCCTCGGCGGTCCTGATCAGTTCCATCACGCGCTTGTAGTCGCGTGGCACCACCGCGGTGAACTCGCGCACCGCGGCCGGCCAGTCGGCCAGCAGCCGCTCGGCCACCGCCGACCCGGTCTCGGCGAAGTGCCGGCGCACCAGCGTGTGCACGGTCTGCTGTTCGTCGTCGGTGAGCGGGGTCAGGTCGACCAGTTCGGGGTTGACCCGGTTCTGGTCGAGGCCGAGGACGAACGCCGTGCCGCCGCTCATGCCGGCCGCGAAGTTGCGCCCGGTCGAGCCGAGCACCACCACCGTGCCGCCGGTCATGTACTCGCAGCCGTGGTCGCCGACGCCTTCGACGACCGCGGCGGCTCCGGAGTTGCGGACCGCGAACCGCTCGCCGGCCCGGCCCCGCAGGAACAGCTCGCCGCCGGTCGCGCCGTAGAGGATGGTGTTGCCGGCGATGATGTGCTCTTCGGCCTCGGCCAGGAACGGCGCCTGCTCGTCGGGCCGCACGATCACCCGGCCGCCGGACAGTCCCTTGGCCACGTAGTCGTTGGTGTCACCGATCAGCCGCAGCGTCACGCCGCGCGGCAGGAACGCGCCGAACGACTGGCCGCCGGTGCCGCGCAGGGTGAAGTGGATGGTGTCCTCGGGCAGGCCGGTGCCGCCGTACCGTTTGGTCACCTCGCCGCCGAGCATCGCCCCGACGCTGCGGTGGTCGTTGCGGACGTCCAGCTCGGCGCGGATCTCGGTGCCCTCGGTCAGTGCCGACGCGGCCAGCTCGATCAGCTTGTTGTCGAGCGCCTTCTCCAGGCCGTGGTCCTGCGGGACGACGCCGCGCCGGGCCGCGCCCTCGGGCAGGTCGGGCACGTGCAGGATCGGCGACAGGTCGAGGCCCTGCGCCTTCCAGTGGTTGACGGCGGGCACGATGTCGAGCGCCTCGGCGTGCCCGATCGCCTCGTCGATGGTCCGGAAACCCAGCTCGGCCAGGTATTCGCGGACCTCCTCGGCGATGAACAGGAAGAAGTTCTCGACGAATTCGGGCTTGCCGGTGTACCGCTCGCGCAGCACCGGGTTTTGCGTGGCGATGCCGACCGGGCAGGTGTCCAGGTGGCAGACCCGCATCATGATGCAGCCGCTGACGATCAGCGGCGCGGTGGCGAAGCCGAACTCCTCGGCGCCCAGCAACGCGGCGATGACCACGTCGCGACCGGTCTTGAGCTGGCCGTCGACCTGCACGGTGACCCGGTCGCGGAGCTTGTTGAGCAGCAGCGTCTGCTGGGCCTCGGCCAGGCCCAGCTCCCACGGCGAACCGGCGTGCTTGAGCGAGTTGAGCGGTGAGGCGCCGGTGCCGCCGTCGTGCCCGGAGATCAGGATGACGTCGGCCTTGAGCTTGGCCACGCCGGCGGCGACGGTGCCGACCCCGATCTCACTCACGAGTTTCACGTGGACCCGGGCCGCGGGGTTGACCATCTTGAGGTCGTGGACGAGCTGGGCCAGGTCCTCGATCGAGTAGATGTCGTGGTGCGGTGGCGGCGAGATCAGGCCGACGCCCGGGGTGGCGTGCCGGGTCTTGGCGATCCACGGCCACACCTTGTTGCCGGGCAGCTGGCCGCCCTCGCCCGGCTTGGCCCCCTGCGCCATCTTGATCTGCAGGTCGTCGGCGTTGACCAGGTATTCGCTGGTCACGCCGAAGCGGCCGGAGGCGATCTGCTTGACGCTGGACCGGCGCTCGGGGTCGTGGAGCCGCTCGACGTCCTCGCCGCCCTCGCCGGTGTTGGACTTGCCGCCGAGGCGGTTCATGGCGATGGCCAGGGTCTCGTGCGACTCGGCGGAGATCGAGCCGTAGCTCATCGCGCCGGTGGCGAACCGCTTGACGATCTCGGAGGCCGGCTCGACCTCGTCGATGTCGATCCTGTTCGCGGCGCGGAACTTGAACAACCCTCGCAGCGAACCGGTCTCAGCGGCCAGGCTGTCCACTTTTTCGGTGTATCGGCGGAAGACGTCGTACTGCTTGCTGCGGGTCGCGTGCTGCAGCAGGAAGACGGTCTCGGGGTTGAAGAGGTGGACCTCACCCTCGCGGCGCCACTGATATTCGCCGCCGACCTCGAGACGGCGGTGGGTACGCTCGGCCGGGTTCTTCGGGTACGCCTTGTCGTGCCGCGCCTTGACCTCGGCGTGGATCTCGGCCAGCCCCGAGCCACCGATCCGCCCCGACGTGCCGGCGAAATAGCGCTGCAGCAGCTTGTTGTCCAGGCCGACGGCCTCGAAGACCTGAGCGCCGCAGTACGACGAGACGGTCGAGATGCCCATCTTGGACATGATCTTGAGGACGCCCTTGCCCAGCGCCTTCACGTAGTTGCGGACCGCGGTCTTCTGATCCATCCCGGCCAGCGGCCCGGTGGCGATCAGGTCGTCCACCGTCTCGAAGGCCAGGTAGGGGTTGACCGCCGCGGCGCCGTAGCCGATCAGCACGGCCGCGTGGTGCACCTCGCGGGCGTCACCGGACTCGACCACCAGCGCCACCTGGGTGCGGGTCTGCTCGCGGACCAGATGCTGGTGCACGGCCGCGGTGAGCAGCAGCGACGGGATCGGCGCGAGGTCGGCGTTGGCGTCGCGGTCGGAGAGCACGAGGATGCGTACGCCGTCCTCGATCGCCTCCGACACGTGCCGGCAGATCTGGGTCAGCCGCGCCTTGATGCCGGCCGCCCCCTCGCGCAGCGGGTAGAGCCCGGACACCCGGACCGCCTTGAACCCGGGCAGGTCGCCGTCCTCGTCGATGGACAGCAGCTTGGCCAGCTCGTCGTTGTCGATGATCGGGTACGGCAGGACGATCTGCCGGCAGGACGCCGGACCGGGGGCGAGCAGGTTGCCCTCGGGCCCGATGGTCGCGCTCAGGCTGGTCACCAGCTCTTCCCGGATGGCGTCCAGCGGCGGGTTGGTGACCTGGGCGAACAGCTGGTGGAAGTAGTCGAACAGCAGCCGCGGGCGCTGGGACAGCGGCGAGATCGGGGTGTCCGTACCCATCGAACCGAGCGGCTCCGCACCCAGCCGAGCCATCGGCGCCACCAGGATCTTGAGCTCCTCCTCGGTGTAGCCGAACACCTGCTGGCGGCGGGTGACCGAGTCGTGGGTGTAGATCACGTGCTCGCGCGGCGGCAGGTCCTCGAGCTTGATCAGGCCGGCGTGCAGCCAGTCGTCGTAGGGCTCGGCCGCGGCCAGCTCGGCCTTGATCTCGTCGTCGTGCACGATCCGCCCGGCCGTGGTGTCGACCAGGAACATCTTGCCCGGCTGGAGGCGGCCCTTGGCCACCACGACGGCCGGGTCGAGGTCGAGCACGCCGGCCTCGGAACCGAGGATGACCAGCCCGTCACGGGTGTGCCACCAGCGGCCCGGGCGCAGGCCGTTGCGGTCGAGCACCGCGCCGATGATCTCGCCGTCGGTGAACGCGACGCTGGCCGGCCCGTCCCACGGCTCCATCATGCTGGCGTGGAAGCGGTAGAACGCCTTGCGGTCCGGCGACATGGCCGGGTCGTTCTCCCACGCCTCCGGGATCATCATCAGCACGGCGTGCGGCAGGCTGCGCCCGGCCAGGTGCAGCAGCTCGAGCACCTCGTCGAAGCCGGCTGAGTCGGACGCCTCCGGGGTGACGATCGGAAACAGCCGCTTGATGTTGCCGGGCAGCACGTTCGACCGGAGCAGCGCCTCTCGGGCCTGCATCCAGTTCCGGTTGCCGCGGATGGTGTTGATCTCGCCGTTGTGCGCGATGAAGCGGTAGGGGTGAGCCAGCGGCCAGGACGGGAACGTGTTGGTCGAGAACCGGGAGTGGACCAGCGCGATCGCGCTCTCGGCCCGCGGGTCGGTCAGGTCGGCGAAGAACTCCGGCAGCTGGTCGGGCGTCAGCATGCCCTTGTACGTGATGGTCCGCGACGACAGCGACGGGAAGTACGCGGCGATCCCCCGCTGCGAGGTCTCCCGCTCGGCCTGCTTGCGGATGCAGTACGCCACCCGGTCGAGGTCGAGCCCGCTGAGCTGGTCGCCGGAGCGGCCGTCGGGCGTGTCGGTCAGCCGGTGCGCGCCCAGGAAGACCTGCATGATGTACGGCCGGGCGTCCTCGGCGGTGGCGCCCAGATTGTCCGGGCGGACCGGGAGGTCCCGCCAGGCCAGCACGTCGCCCCCCTCGACCAGGGCGTATTTCTCGAAGATCTTGATCGCCCGGGCTCGCGCGGCCGGGTCGCCGGGCAGGAACACCAGACCGGTCGCGTACGACCCGGCCGGCGGCAGCTCCACGTCCACGATGTCGCGATAGAGCGCGTCCGGGACCTGGATCATGATGCCGGCGCCGTCGCCGGTGTTGTACTCGGCGCCCCGGGCGCCACGGTGGTCGAGGCGGATCAACGCCGACAAGCCCTGGGAGACCACCTCATGGGAGCGGCGTCCGTGCAGGTCGGCCACGAAGGCCACACCGCAGGCGTCGCGCTCCTGCTGCGGGTCGTAAAGCCCCTGGGGGTGCGGAAGAGCCACCGGGCCTCCAGTCGTCTCACTCATTTCAATTCAAGGTCGGGACGACGTCGGCCCTGCAAAGTCTCTCGATACTACGTTAGGGACCCACGATCTCCGCCAGGTGTGCGTGAATCACACTCGGCCCAGCATCTGGGTAGTCTCGTGACACCTGGTGGTTGGATAGTCTCGCGCGGTGGCGCTACCTGACTCCGAGCTACCTAACCGTGACGTCTTCGTCCGGCTCGAACGGTTCTACGACGCCGTGCCCCGTGACGCCGCGGCCGCGGAGGACATCGGGGCTTTCGTGCTGTTCGTGCGCCAGGGCAACGCTGGGTGGCCCTATTACGCCCGGCCCCGGATAGGGGCGGAGACGCCGTCCGCCGCCGATATTACTGCCGTCCGCCGCCGGCAACGAGAGCTGGACGCGCCGGAGAGCTTCGAATGGGTCCACGAAACCACCCCCGACCTGCTCGCCGTGGCCCGCTCGGCCGGGCTCGAGGTGCTGCTCGCCCCGCTCATGGTGCTCGAGAGCGCCGCCCTGGTCCCCGACCTGCCACTGCCCGGCGGCGCGACGATCCGGCTGCTCGACCCGCACGGTCCCCGGTTCGCCGCCGACCTCAGCGCCCACCGGGCGGTCGGCCAGCTCGGCTTCGGCGCGGCGCCCGCCGGCACCGTGACCTCGGGCACGCTGACCGCCACGATCCAGCCGGCCGGGCCGCGCGAACGCGACGCGATCCCGGCCCTGTCCGACAACGCGGTCGAGGAGCAGCGCGGGCGCTACATCAGCGGACGCTACACCGGCGCGGTGGTCGAGTCGCCGGCCGAGGGCATCCTGGCCAGCGGCATCGCCCAGCGGGTGGACGACGTGGCCGAGGTCGCCGGCGTGGCGACGCTGCCGGCCGCCCGCCGCCGCGGCTTCGCCTCCCAGCTCACCGCCAGCCTGGCCCGGCACGCCCTGCAGACCGGCGCCGACCTGGTCTTCCTGTCGGCCGGCGACGACGACGTGGCCCGCCTCTACTCCAAGGTCGGCTTCCGCCGGATCGGCACGGCCTGCATCGCCGAGCCCGCCCCCGCCCCGCTGTAGTTCCTTCGGTGGTAGCTCGGGGGGGGGGGCCGGGGGGGGGGGGCGCCCCCCCCCCCCCCCCCGGGGGGCGCGCCCCCGGGGGGCCCCCGACCCCCCGCGCGCC
>NZ_JBICSP010000007.1:348791-382996 GCF_043197135.1 Actinoplanes sp. NPDC049265
GCCCCGGTTTTTGTGGGTGGGGGGGGGGCGGGGGGGGCCCCCGGGGGGGGGGCCCCCCCCCCGCGCCACCACCGGGTTGTCAGAGCGCCGGGATTCCCTCGTACGCGCGGAGATCGTGCGCCGGGACGATCCGGAACAACCGGTCGAGGGCAATCATCCGCAGCTGGTCCCGGTGGACCCGGTCGGTGTCGCTGTCGGCCATCTTGCTGAGCAGCCACGGCCGCCCGGCCCGCTCCCGGATGCCCTCCAGCTGCCAGGTCAGGTCGCCGATGAACGCGTACCGCGGACCCGTCGGCGGGTGGACGAAGACCACCACCGAGCCGGTCGTGTGGCCGGGCGCGTGCACGACCACCACCGAGCCGTCACCGTGCACGTCGAAGCTGGTCGGGAAGCCGAGGTAGGGCCGGTCGTCGAACCCGTACCCGCGGATCTCATGGCCCTGCGACACCTGCCGGTAGACAGTGCCCTCCCAGCCCTTGGCCGCGTAACGCAGCTCACCCTCGTTCATCCAGATCGGCGTGCCGGCCAGAGCCTCGAGCCCGCCGACGTGGTCCCAGTGGGTGTGCGTCGGCAGCACACCGAGCAACCGGCCGCGGTCGTAACCGGCCGCGTCGAGCTGCTCGGCGACCGTCCGGGTGGCCCGGTGCGGGGTGCGCATGAACCGGGGCAGCAGGGCCAGATGAGCGTCGACGTCGGTGCCGAAGCCGGCGTCGATCAGCAGGTCGCCGCGCGGGTGGCGGACCAGGATCGCGGACGAGGCGAAGTCGCGTTTGTCGCGGAACGAGCCGCCCTTGAAGGCGAAGGCGGCGCGGTTCTCGTACGAGCCGGTCGGCAGGTGGTGGACGGACATGTCCGCGGGCGGTGTCGCCTCGGGCAGCGGTTGCGTCCAGGCCGGGGGCTCGGGCAGGGGTGACATGGAGAAGATCTTCTCGAAGAAACAGCCCCAGGCGCCCCTTTGCTCTGAGCACAAATATGCATCACCGTTGAACGCTCAACAGTGATGCATCGGTGTGCTCAGAGCAAAGCGACGCACCGGTGTGCTCAGAGCAAGGTGATGCACCGGTGTGCTCAGAGCAAAGCGACGCACCTGTGCGCTCAAAGCAAAGCGATGCACCGGTGCGCTCAAAGCAAAGCGACACATCGGTGTGCTCAGAGCAAGGTGATGCACCGGTGTGCTCAGAGCAAAGCGACGCACCTGTGCGCTCAAAGCAAAGCGATGCACCGGTGCGCTCAAAGCAAAGCGACACATCGGTGTGCTCAGAGCAAGGTGATGCACCGGTGTGCTCAGAGCAAAGCGACGCACCTGTGCGCTCAAAGCAAAGCGATGCACCGGTGCGCTCAGAGCAAAAGGGCGCCCGGGAGCCACTCTGGTCGGGCGGAGATCAGTCCTATTCGGGCGGGGCCCAGTCCGCGGCCAGGCCGTGGACGTGGCCGAGCAGGCGGGGCCGCAGCGAGTTGAGAGCGGCGTCCCGGGCGCGCAACGCGAGGCGGCCCCGGGCCTGGACCACCGCGGACATCCGGCGGGTCTGCCGGACCACACTGTTCGTGCGCGGGCGGCGGGCGCGGCTGTACGCCTCCACCGCCGCGGTCAGCTCCGGACCGGGCGCGGCCTCGGCCGTCAGCGAACGCAACGTGGCGGCGTCCTCGAACGCGAGGCAGGCGCCCTGCCCCAGATGGTGCGGCATGGCGTGGGCGGCGTCACCGATCAGCACCACGCCACCGGGGCCGGACGGGAAACCGTACGCCCGGGGCAGCGGCCGCAGCTCGCGCACCTCCTGCGGCACCAGGTCCTCGGGCCGGGTCGCCGCCAGCAGCTCACCCACCGGTGGATGCCACCCGGCGAACCACCGCCGCAACAACGCCAGCTGCGTCGACGGCGACTCCGGGCGCGCCGCCCCGGCCGCGGTCGCCACCCAATACACACCGCCCCGGCCGGCCGCACGCTCCCCCAGCGGGATGGCCACGAAGCGGTAGCCGGCGCCGAGGGTCTCGCCGCCACAGGCGTCGTCGCCGGTCAGCCGCGGAGCGCGGAAGCCGGGGATGACCGCCTGCCAGGCGGCGAAACCGGAGCCGACCGCGGCCGCCTCCGGGGCCAGCGCGCGGCGAACCGGGCTGTCGATGCCGTCGGCCGCGACGATCAGATCCGCTTCGTACTCGGTGCGGCCGTCAGACACCGCGGGCCGGCGGCCGGGACCGCAGCGGACCGCTGACACCGCCACACCGGTGCGGATCTCCACCTCGCCGAGGCCGGCCACCAGCGCGTCGTACAGGTCCTCGAGGTGGGCTACGGCGGGCGCGGCGCCGGACCCGGGCCGGCCGCGCGGCGGCACCAGCCACTGGCCGTCCGGGCGCCGGACACCGCCGTCGGGCAGCGGGGCGGCGATCGCCGACCAGGCGCCGTCCGGGTCGAGCGAATTGAGGGCGCGCAGGCCGTTCGGCCACAGCACCAGGGCGGTCGGCGAGGCGGAAACCCGCTCGCCGCGTTCCAGGAGGGTGACCTGCCACCCGGACCGGGCCAGGCCCCCGGCCGCGGCCAGGCCGGCCATACCGGCACCCACCACGACGGCCGTGCGCACTGTCGCCTCCCGAGTCGAACCCTAGGTGGGCCGGGGTTAACGCTCCTCCGCGGAGGACGACGGCTGTCCCGCCGACGACGCCGCCGGGGTCTCGCCGTCGGCCTCGGCCGGTTCCTCCGCCGGGACTGCGGCAGGGGTGGCCGCGGGCGGGAGGACACCGGTGCGTTGATACTCGTCGAATCGGTCCTCGCTGACAACCTGGTAGGCCGTCGGCGGCTTCGTCCGCGTGTCGGGCTCGTCCGCCACGTCCACCTGCGAGACCCCGCCCGGCGCCTCGGCCGCGGGCTCGGGGGCGGTCTCCGGGGCGTCGGCCGGCACGACGTACTCTCGCGGGCCCTTGACCATGAGGAAGTAGGCCAGGGCGGCGAGGAAGACGATGATCGAGGTGAAGACATTGAGGCGTACGCCGAAGAAGTGCGTCGCCTCGTCGGTGCGCATCATCTCGATCCAGAGCCGGCCCACCGTGTACGCCATCACGTAGAGCGCGAACGCCCGGCCACGGCCGTACTTGAACCGCCGGTCGAGGAACCACACCAGCGCCGCCACGCCGAGACACCACAGCGACTCGTAGAGGAACGTCGGGTGATAGAGCTCGGGCAGCGTGACCGCCTTGCCGTCGATCACCGTGGCGTGGCCCGGGTTGGCGCGGTCCATGTCGTGCACGCGCAGGCCCCACGGCAGGGTGGTGACGCCGCCGTAGAGCTCGTTGTTGAACCAGTTGCCCCAGCGGCCGATGGCCTGCGCGATCGGCAGACCGGGCGCGACCGCGTCGAGGAAGACGGTCAACGGCAGGCCGAGCTGCCGGGCCGCGAGCCAGGCGCCGAGCGCGCCACCGGCCACCGCACCCCAGATGCCGAGGCCGCCCTCCCAGATGTAGAGGGCGCGGACCGGATCGCCGCCGGTCCCGAAATAGTCACCGGGCGATGTGATCACGTGGTAGAGGCGGGCGCCGACGATGCCGAACGGCACCGCCCACACCGCCATGTCCAGTGATGCCCACGGCGCCACACCGCGCCTACGCAGCCGGTACTCCATGACCAGGACGGCCGCGACGATGCCGAGCACGATGCAAAGCGCGTACGCCCGGATCGGCAGCCCGAGGACGTGCCAAACCGACGTTTCGGGGCTGGGGATGGCCGCGTAGTACTTCACGGCGCACACGCTACCGTCGCCCGGCCACGGATCAACCGTCAGGGGCGGTTCCGGACGCCCTCAGCGAGTTCGGCGCTCAGCTCACGCAATTTGCGCTCGCCGGCGGCGCGGTCCGGGGCGTCCAGCACGCACCGGATCAGGGCGCTGCCCACGATCACGCCGTCGGCGAAGGCGGCCACCTCAGCGGCCTGTTGGCCGTTCCCCACGCCCAGCCCGACACCGACCGGCATGTCCGGGTCGGCCCGCCGGACCCGCTCGACCAGCTCGGGCGCCTGCGACGACACCGCGGTCCGGGCGCCGGTGACACCCATCAGCGCCGTGGCGTAGACGAACCCGCGGCACTGCCCGACCGTCATCGCGAGCCGCTCGTCCGTCGACGACGGCGAGACCAGGAAGGTGCGGTCGATCCGGTACGCGTCGGAGGCGGCGATCCACTCGGCGCCCTCGTCCGGGATCAGGTCGGGCGTGATCATGCCGGTGGCGCCGGCCGCGGCCAGGTCGCGCGCGAACGCGTCGACGCCGTACTTCTCGATCGGGTTCCAGTACGTCATCAGCGCGACCGGCACGCCCCGGGACGCGACCGCCTCGATGATCCGCAGCGTGTCGCGGGTGCGCACACCGGCCGCCAGCGCGATGTCGCTGGCCTTCTGGATCACCGGGCCGTCCATCACCGGGTCGGAGTAGGGCAGCTCGACCTCGATCACGTCGCAGCCCGCGTCGGCCATGGCCAGCATCGAGGAGATGCTGTGGTCGACGGTAGGGAAGCCGGCCGGCATGCAGCCGACGAGCACCGAGCGGTTCTCCGCCTTCGCCTTGCCGAAGACGTCCGCGATGCTCACTCCTGCTCCCCCATCACGAGTTCCTCGCGCTCGTCGAGGATGCCGAAGTAGGCCCCGGCGGTGTGCACGTCCTTGTCGCCGCGACCGGACAGGTTGACCACGATCACCGGCTCGCGGCCGAGCTCTTCACGCAGCCGCGGGGCGATGCGCGCGGCGCCGGCCAGCGCGTGCGCGCTCTCGATGGCCGGGATGATCCCCTCGGTCCGGCAGAGCAGCTGGAACGCGGCCATCGCCTCGGCGTCGGTGACCGGCTCGTAGGTGGCCCGCCCGGTGTCGTGCAGCCAGGCGTGCTCAGGGCCGACGCCCGGGTAGTCCAGGCCGGCCGAGATCGAGTGCGACTCGACCGTCTGGCCGTCGTCGTCCTGCAACACGTACGTGCGGGCGCCGTGCAGCACCCCGGCCGATCCGCCGGTGATCGACGCGGCGTGCCGGCCGGTGTCCACGCCGTCGCCGCCGGCCTCGAACCCGAAGAGCTTGACCCCTTCGTCGGGTACGAACGCGTGGAAGATGCCGATGGCGTTGGAGCCACCACCCACGCAGGCGGCGACCGCGTCCGGCAGGCCACCGAACCGCTCCAGGCACTGCGCCCGGGCCTCGGTGCCGATGCCGCCGACGAAGTCGCGCACGATCTCCGGGAACGGGTGCGGGCCGGCCGCCGTACCCAGCAGGTAGTGGGTGGTGTCGACCGACGCGACCCAGTCGCGGAGGGCGTCGTTGAGCGCGTCCTTCAGGGTGCGGGAGCCGGTGGTGACGGGTACGACCGTCGCGCCCAGCATCCGCATCCGGGCCACGTTCAGCGCCTGCCGCTCGGTGTCGACCTCGCCCATGTAGACGACGCACTCGAGGTCGAGCAGGGCGGCCGCGGTCGCGCTGGCCACGCCATGTTGACCGGCGCCGGTCTCGGCGATCACCCGCGGCTTGCCCATCCGCTTGGCCAGCAGGGCCTGACCGAGGACGTTGCGGACCTTGTGGGCGCCGGTGTGGTTCAGGTCCTCGCGCTTGAGCAGGATCTTGGCGTTCACTCGCTCCGACAGCCGTTCGGCGTGGTAAAGCAGCGACGGCGTACCCGCGTAGTCGGTCATCAGGGCTTTCAGCCGGGCCTGGAACGCCGGGTCCTCCTTGGCCTCCCGATAAGCCGCCTCCAGCTCATCGAGAGCACGAACCAGGGCCTCGGGTACGAAGCGACCGCCGAATTTGCCGAAATGTCCCCTCACCTGGGGTGGCGCGGTCACCTGACCGGCCGCGGGGTGGCTGGGTGGTTGCCGGCGTTGACCAGCTCGGCCACCGCGTCACGGGGACTCTTCTTGGTGACGAGACCCTCACCCACGAGGACGGCGTCGGCGCCCGCGGAGGCGTACCGGATCAGGTCGTGCGGTCCGCGTACCCCCGACTCGGCGATCTTGACCACGTTGCCCGGCAGCCCCGGCGCGATCCGCTCGAACACCGACCGGTCCACCTCGAGCGTGCGCAGGTCGCGGGCGTTGACCCCGATCACCTGCGCGCCCGCCTCCAGGGCACGGTCGGCCTCGTCCTCGTTGTGCACCTCGACCAGCGCGGTCATGCCCAGCGACTCGATCCGCTCGAGCAGGCCGGTCAGCACGTTCTGCTCGAGCGCGGCCACGATCAGCAGCACCAGGTCGGCGCCGTGCGCCCGGGCCTCGTGGATCTGATAGCTGGAGACCACGAAGTCCTTGCGGAGCACGGGTACCCCGACCGCGGCTCGCACGGCGGCCAGGTCTTCCAGCGAGCCGCCGAACCACCGGCCCTCGGTCAGCACGCTGATGCAGCGGGCGCCGCCGGCCGCGTACTCACCGGCCAGCTCGGCCGGATCCGGGATGTCGGCCAGCGCGCCCTTCGACGGCGACGCCCGCTTCACCTCGGCGATCACGGCGACGCCGGGCTTACGCAGCGCCGCGTAGGCGTCGATGGCCGGGGGCGCCTTGGCGGCCTGCTCCCGGATCTCCTCCAGCGAGACCTGCTCCTGCCGGATGGCCACGTCCTCTCGGACGCCCGCCAAGATCTCCTCGAGCACGTTCGCCGGTCCCGTACCACGCTCCGCGGGTCCGCCCCCCGCTTCGGCCTGATCGGATGTCACGTAATGACTCCCCTCTCCGGGTGTCCTCCGCCCGATGCTAGGTGGCCCGGGACGTCGGCAAGTCCCCGGGGGTATGGCGTGCCTTACATCCTGGCCTGCGGCATAATGCGCCGCTGTCCACCTGTCACGTCTGTCACAAAGGTCCCGTTGGCACCCCCGGCGTGGCCTGGACTCATTCGGATGATCGGATGACCCCCCATCGAGTTGACGGTGACGTCACGCTTCGGAAATACGACTCGGCCAGAATTTTCCTCGGGCAGACTTGCCCGTGGGTGCCGGCCGGATTTCCCCTGGTCAGCATTCACGCCCGGCCCGCGTAGACAGATTCGGAGTTAACCATGGCCACCGCCGCAGGCACCCAGCCCACCGGGTTCGCACCCTCGGGTTTCGGCGCCTCTGACGCCGCACCCGCCGGTCTCGCCGCGTTTTCCCGGGCCGTCGTCGCGGCCGCGGCCGACCTGATCCAGAGCGTCGAGCGGGCGATGGTGGGCGAGGAAAAGCTGCGTACCGCCCAGCGCAACGCCTGGGATGCCCTGTGCGCGGACCGCGCCCGAGCCGAGGCCCGCGACGACATGGACGCGATGGTCCGCGCCATGCTGGCCGCCACGACCGCCGAGCCCGCCCTCCCGGCTCAGCCCACCCGCCGCCGCCGTGCGAAGACCACATCCCGCCGCGTCACCACTGACCGCCGCCGCTGACCCACCGCCGACCACGGGTCAGACGGTTGGGTCGTCGCCGCGGTCCAGGGCGTCCCAGGCGGCACGGGTGTCGGTGCCGGTGACGCCGGGCTTCAGCCCGGCAGCGGCAGACGGCTCGGACGCACCACCCGGCTCGGCGTGCGGGGACGGTGCTTTGCTGCGCTCGTACCTGGAACCCATGCTTGGCCAGCGATGACCGCGCCGCGCCGCGCTGAGGCCGCCGACCACGATCAATGCGGCCCCGATCACGCAGGCCGCGGGCCAGACCACCGCCCCCGCCCCCGCCTCGCCCGCGTCGAGACCCGCCCGGCCCACGACAGCGGCAACCGCCAGACCCATGCCGGCCAGCACCACCAGCACACCCAGCCCACGCCGCACCACACCCCGCGTGGCCAGCAGCGCCGCCGCACCACCCAGCGCCACCAGCCCCAGGGCGATCAGCCAGCCCTGCGCCGCCGCACCGGTCGTCGTCTCCCGCAGTTCGGGCAGCCCCGGCCGCTCAGTCACCCGCACCGCCCACACCCGCGTGGCCGCGAAGATCGCCAGCCCGGCCCCGGCCAGGCACCCGACGACCGCGGCACCGAGCCCGCGACCGCCGCGACCGGCCGACCCGGCCGGCGAATCAGCCACCGGCGCCGGCGGGGCGGCCGGCGGTGACGGCGACCCGGCCGGCGAGACGGGATCGGTCATCGGGCGGCTCGGAGGGTCTCGGCGGCGGCGATGGCGGCCAGGACGGCTGCGGCCTTGTTCCGGGTTTCCTGCTCCTCGGACTCGGGGTTGGAGTCGGCCACGATGCCGGCGCCGGCGCCCACGTAGGCGACGCCCGCCCGCATCAGCGCGGTGCGGATGGCGATGGCCATGTCCATGTCGCCGCCGAAGCCGAAGTAGCCGACCGTCCCGCCGTACAGGCCCCGGCGCACCGGCTCCAGCTCGTCGATGATCTCCATCGCGCGGACCTTGGGGGCGCCCGACAACGTGCCGGCCGGGAACGTCGCGGCCAGCGCGTCGAAGGCCGTGCGGTCGTCGCGCAGCTCGCCGACCACGGTCGACACGATGTGCATGACGTGGCTGTAGCGCTCGATCCGGGCGAAGTCGGGCACCTCGACCGAGCCGGCCCGGCACACCCGGCCCAGGTCGTTGCGGCCCAGGTCGACCAGCATGACGTGCTCGGCCCGCTCCTTGGGGTCGGCGAGCAGCTCGGCGGCCAGGGCGTTGTCCTGTTCGGGGGTGGCGCCCCGCCAGCGGGTGCCGGCGATCGGGTGCAGCAGAGCGCGGCGGACTCCACCGGGCTCGGCACTGACCTTGAGATGCGCCTCGGGGGACGAACCGACGATGTCGAAGTCGTCGAAGCGCAGGAGATACATGTACGGGCTGGGGTTGGTCGCCCGGAGCACGCGGTAGACATCGAGCGGGTCGGCGTCGGTGGCCCGTTCGAAGCGTTGGCCGACGACGATCTGGAAGCACTCGCCGGCCCGGATCGCCTCCTTGGCCTGCTCCACCGCCTTTTGATAGTCGCCCGGGGCGGTGCGGCTGCGGACCTCGCCGGGCGTCTGACGCTCCACGGTGGAGATCATCGGCGGGGTGGGCCGGGACAGCGCCGAGGTCATGGCGTCGAGGCGACCCACGGCCTGGTGGTACGCCGCCCGCCGGGCCTGGTCGTCGGCGTCGGCGGGGAGCACCGCGTTGGCCACCAGCACCGCCGAGCCGTCGAAGTGGTCGAGCACCACCAGGTCGGTGGCCAGCATCATGCCGAGCTCGGGCACCGGCACGTCGTCGACCGCCGACGCCGGCAACCGTTCGAAGCGGCGTACCAGGTCATAGCTCAGATAACCCACCATGCCGCCGGTCAGCGGGGGAAGCCCGGCCACGGCCGGTTCGGCCGGACCGGCCAGGGCCGCGACCGTCTCGCGCAGAGCGGTCACCGGGTCACCCGACCGGGGTACGCCATCGGGCGGCACGCCCAGCCACTGCGCCTGCCCGTCTCGCGTGGTCAGCGTGGCCGCACTGCGCACCCCGATGAACGAATAACGCGACCAGGCCGCACCCTGCTCGGCCGACTCGAGCAGGAACGTGCCCGGCCCACCGGCCAGCTTGGTGTAGACCCCGACCGGCGTCTCACCATCGGCCAGCAGTCGCCGGGTGACCGGCACCACACGCCGCCGGATCTCCAGGAACTCGTCCTCGCTCGGGAACACCACTCCGCTGGTCATGCGCCCTCCCCCGGGACGGTCACCGGCAGCTCGGTGAAGAAGCAGGTGTGTGCCCCGGTGTGGCAGGCCGCGCCCTCCTGCTCGACGGTCACCAGCAGCGCGTCACCGTCACAGTCGAGCGCCACCGCCTTGACGTGCTGGTAGTGGCCCGAGGTGGCGCCCTTCACCCAATATTCCCGGCGGCTGCGCGACCAGTAGGTGGCCAGGCCCGTGGTCAGCGTGCGATGCAGTGCTTCGTCATCCATCCAGCCCAGCATCAGGACGTCGCCGGAGGCGTGCTCACGCACGATCGCGGCGACCAGGCCGTCGGCGGTGCGCTTCAGACGGGCCGCGATGGCCGGATCAAGGCTGGTGTTCACATCGGGTGCTGCCACACGGACATTGTCGCGCAGTCCGAGATCGGGTTGACGGGGGCTGGTCTCGCGGGGCCGCCCAAGTGCGAGGCGGGGCCCAGAGTGTGGCTGCGGACAACCCACGATCCGGTCACGGAGGCCGCACCAGGGGTGTGTCGGACGGACCGGGGCGGTACGGTCGTCGGTGCGCCGCACCTCGTCAGGGGTGCATGCTGCCTGTCGACGGGAGTCTTAGACCGATGGAGCCGACCTCCAGCCCCGACCACAACCGCCAGTCGCGCGGCCTGTCCCGCTTCTGGCCCGGGTCGCACGGGTCGGCCGCCCCTGGACAACGGTTGTCCGATGAGGACGAGGCGGACGATACGGTGATCGAGAACCCGCCCGGGTCGATGCCGTCGCACTCCGGGTCGACGCAGGCCGCCGCCGCGGCCCAGCTGGCCGGCAACGCCGCCACGGCGCAGCACGACGAACCGCAGATGGTGGCGCTGGGCTCCCGGCGCGGCGAGTTCGAGGCGGGGCGGCAGTGGAACGGCAACCAGGGAGGATTTCCGCCGGTGGACGCGGATCGGGCACAACAGAACGGTGAGGTGCCGCGGCACGGTGGCGCCCCGATCCCGAACGGCACCACGGGTGGTCCGGCCCCGATGCCGCAGCCAGGACGTCCGGCGTTCGGTACGCCGCCGGTTCCGTTCTCTCCGCCGAGCGGCGGCAACGGCAGCGCGCCGCTCAGCCCGTCGGGTGGCGGCAGTGGCAGCGCGCCCTTCCCGCCCCAGAGCGGAGGCAACGGCAGCGCGCCCTTCCCGCCCCAGAGCGGAAGCAACGGCAGCGCGCCCTTCCCGCCCCAGAGCGGAAGCAACGGCAGCGCGCCCTTCCCGCCGCAAGGTGGAAGCAACGGCAGCGCGCCGTTCACGCCGCAGGGTGGAAGCAACGGCGGCGCGCCCTTCCCGCCCCAGAGCGGAAGCAACGGCAGCGCGCCCTTCCCGCCGCAGGGTGGGGGAGCAAACGGGGGTACGCCGTTCACGCCCGCTTCGCCGTTCACACCTCAGCCACCTCAGACCCAACCTCAGTCGAACCAGCCGGCCCCGCGCCCACCGTCGAGCCCGCAAGGTCTGTCGAACGACAACGGGCAGGCGGCCTCGTCGCACAAGTCCCTCGCGCCCGAGCCGCCCGCGAACGCACCGCACAAGTCGCTCGCACCGCAGCCGCCCGCGCAGCATGCCCCGCACGCCGCCGCGCCCACCTCACCGGCCGCCGCGGTTCCTCCCGTCAGTTCGGCTCGGCCCGACATTTCAGAAAAATCCGAATCGGGCGATGAGCGGCGGGGTCGCGCGCAGAGTGACACGGACGACGCTCCTCGCGTAATCGCGCTGGGATCGGCCGCCCAGTCCGGCACCGTCAGCGCAACCGCCCAGGCCGGCTCGGCGAGCGCTGCCGGGCACACCGGTGCGGCAGGGCACCCCGGAACCGGGCACGCCGCCGCCGGCCAGACCGGCAGCATGGCTGCGGCTGGCCAGGCCGGCGCCGCCGGCGCAATCGGCCAGCCCGGCGCAGTTGGGCACACCGGCGCCGGGGGTGTCGCTGGCGCAACCGGCCGGGCCGGCAGCATGGGTGCAACCGGCCAGGCCGGCGCAGCCGGGCACACGGGCACTGCGGGCGCAACCGGCCCGACTCGCAGCATGGGCGCAGCCGGCCAGACCAGCGCCGGGAACGCAGCCGGCCAGGCTGACACCGCCGGGCGGATCGGCACCGTCAGCCAGACCGGCACCGTGAGCGCCGCCAGCCAGACCAGCGCCGCCAGCCAGACCAGCGCCGCCAGCCAGACCGGCACCGTGAGCGGAGCCAGCCAGACCAGCGCCGCCAGCCAGACCGGGGCCATGAGCGGAGCCGGGCAAGCCGTCCCGCCCGGAGCGGCCGCGCAGCCAGGCCGCCGCCACGCCGTCGACGAGGACGAGATCCCTGAGATCGAGGTCGGCGCTCAGAACGGGCGTACCGCCACCGGCTGGGCGACGGTGCCCACCTCCGGCATCCCGTCCCTGGCCAAGCAGCCCATCGTCGCCGGCGGCCCGGCACCGGCCGTCGTCCCGGTCTCGGCCGCTCAGCGACGTTCGGCCAGCCTGGAGGACGCCGACGCGCTCCCCCGGGCCGGTCGCCCGGCCGATGCCGCGCCGACCTCCGGTAATCCGCTGCGCCCGGGTGACGTCACGATGGGTCAGATCTCGTTCTGGGACGAGGAGGCCATCACCCACTTCCGCAAACAGTGGCACGAGGTGAAGGGCGACTTCGTCGACGATCCGGTGACCGCGCTGACCCGGGCTCACGACCTGCTCACCGAGGCGGTCAACGAGCTGACCGAGGCGCTGCTGGCCGAGCGGGACGAGCTCGACCCGCTGGACGGCCGGGCCACCCCGGACACCGAGAGCATGCGGATGGCGATGCGCGGCTACCGCGAGTTCCTCGACCGGATCCTGGCGCTGTAAACCGCCCGGAGCAGGGAGGCGCCGGAGCACGAAGGCCGCGCGGGAAGGACCGCGCGGGAACAGCCGAGGCGGGAAAGCCGGCGGGAAAGCCGAAGCAGCAAGACCGGAGCGGAAGCCGAGGCTGTCCACGGCGCCAGAATTCATTTACCGTTGATTTCATCGGGTGATGAATTCTGGAGGCGTGCCCATGGACACCGCGATCACCGTCGAAGGGCTGGTGGTCGAACGCGGCCGCCGGACCGTCCTGCACGGCGTCGACTGTGCGATACCGGCCAGCCAGGTCACCGGCCTGCTCGGTCCGAGCGGCAGCGGCAAGACCACCCTGATCCGGGCGATCGTCGGGGTGCAGATCATCAAGGCCGGCACCGTGACCGTGCTCGGCCGCCCGGCCGGCGCCACCGAGCTGCGGCACCGGGTCGGCTACGTCACCCAGGCGCCCAGTGTGTACGCCGACCTCTCGGTGCGAGAGAACGCCCGCTACTTCGCCACCCTCTATGGGCTGGGCGCAGCCGACGCCGACCGGGCGATCGGTGACGTCGGCCTCGCCGGCGCCCGGGACCAGCTGGTCGGCGACCTCTCCGGTGGCCAGCGCAGCCGCGCCTCGCTGGCCTGCGCGATGATCGGCCGGCCGCCGCTGCTGATGCTGGACGAGCCGACCGTCGGCCAGGACCCGGTGCTGCGGGCCGACCTGTGGGCGAAGTTCCACGAGCTGGCGGCGTCCGGCACCACGCTGGTCGTCTCCAGCCACGTGATGGACGAGGCCGCCCGCTGCGACCGCCTGATCCTGGTCCGCGAGGGCCGGATCATCGCCGACGACGCACCCGAGCGGATCAGGAACGCGACCGGGGCCGCGGATCTCGAGGAAGCGTTCCTGCACCTCATCCGTGAGAGGACGGCGGCATGATCACGCTCGCCACCGCCGCCCGCATCCTCCGCCAGCTGCGACACGACCGCCGGACCGTGGCTCTGCTCCTGGTGGTCCCCTCGCTGCTGCTGGCCCTGCTCTATTTCATGTACGACGGGGGCCCGGCCTTCGACCGGATCGCCCTGATCATGCTCGGCGTCTTCCCGTTCGTGATCATGTTTCTGGTGACGAGCATCGCGATGCTGCGCGAGCGAACCTCCGGCACCCTGGAACGGCTCCTCACCACGCCACTGGGCAAGATCGACCTGCTGTTCGGGTACGGTCTCGCCTTCGGCCTGGCCGCCGCCGTGCAGGCCGCGATCGCGGTCGGTACGGCGTACATCGTCCTGGGTCTGGAAAGCGCCGGCGACGCCGGCCTGATCGTGCTGATCGCCGTGATCAACGCCGTGCTGGGTGTGGCTCTGGGGTTGTTCTGCAGCGCCTTCGCGCGCACCGAGTTCCAGGCCGTACAGTTTCTTCCGGTGGTGGTCGTGCCGCAGTTGCTGCTGTGCGGGCTGTTCGTGCCGCGCGGCCGCATGGTCGGCTGGTTGCAGGCGGTCAGTGACGTGCTGCCGCTGACGTACGCGGTGGACGCGCTGACTCAGGCCGGCACCACGACGATGTGGCGCGACCTGGCCGTCGTGTCGGGCGCGGTGGTGCTGGCCCTGGTCCTGGCGGCAGCGACCCTGCGCAGAAGGACGCCGTAAAAAGAGCGGCAGCGCCGCGAAGACGAACGCGCTGACAGCAAGAGAACGAGGAGTAGGACGCCCTGAGGAATCAGCGACGCAGCGGCCGGCGACCAGGCAACCAGGACACCCGCGAGACGATCCTGGCCGCCGCCCGCACGATCTTCGCCGACCGTGGCTTCGACAAGGCGTCGATCCGCGCCATCGCCACCGCCGCCGAGGTCGACCCGGCCCTGGTGCACCACTATTTCGGCACCAAGGACAAGCTCTTCCTGGCCAGCATGGAGATGCCGCTGGACCCGGGCGAGCTGGTGCCCAAGGCGCTGGACGGCCCGCGCGAGGAGGCCGGCGAACGCCTGGTCCGGCTGGTGCTGAGCGTGTGGGACTCGCCGGCCGGCAAACCCGCGGTGGCGTTGCTGCGCTCGGCCATGAACCACGATTGGTCGGCCCGCCTGCTGCGCGAGTTCGTGGTCACGCAGGTGCTGCGCCGGGCGATCAGCGAGCTGGGACTGACCGGCGCCGACGCGCCGCTGCGGACGGCGCTGGTCGCGACCCAGATCGCCGGCCTGGCGATGGTGCGCTACGTGCTGAGGGTCGAGCCGGTCGCCTCCGAGGATCCCGAGACCCTGGTACGCGCGATCGGCCCGAACGTGCAGCGTTACCTGCTCGGCGAGATCGCCTGAGCCTGGTCTCGCACTCGCATGAATGTGGAACTGGGCTCACGAGCACCGATGGCACAGCACGGGATGCAGCAGGTGGGCGAGGTCGTGGCGGTCCTCGACGCGGCGCGGGAAGGGTAGGCGGGCCAGCCGCCGGCCTACGCGGACCACGAAGCCGTAGCGGTCGAGGCGGAGCAGTTCCGGTTCGCCGGCGGTGGGCGCCGCCTTGCCCAGGGCCTTGCGGACGTACTGCGACATCTCCGCCACGTGGTGGTCGGCGAGGTCGGCGATCAGGTCGAACTCGATCGTCCGCAGGGGGTCGGGGCTGGCCTCGGCGTACTCGTCGGGGTCGACGTCGGTCAGTTTGCCGTTGCGTTCGTAGCGGACCTCGGCCACCTCGACCCGGTGCAGCACCTGGGAGTCGCCGACGTCGAGCAGGTCGGCGGCGGCGTCGATGTCGGCGTAGTCGAGGGCGGCGGCGCGGGCCTCGTCGCCGGTCAGCCGCCGCGCCCAGCCGGACACCCAGACCCGGCCGATGGACGGCGCGCCGGCCAGTGGCGGGATGTCGGCGATGTCGAGGACCAGGGCGGTGTCGTCGGCGCCCGGTGCGGGGGTGAGCGCGGCGGTGAGCAGGCCGTCGGCCGGCGAGAGGAGCAGCAGCCGGCCCTGCGCGTCGGCGACGTGGCGCACCGGGAACGGTCCCTGCCGCCGGGCGATGTGAGCGCTGGCGGGCAGGTGACCGGCCGCGAGCGTACGCGCGACCTCGGCATGGGTGGGCTGCATGTGACGGTCCTCCGGGCAACGGTTAGGCTTGCCTTAGTAAGGTGAGGCTAACCGTAACAGGTGGATTTCCCAAGCCTCGAGCAAGCGACACGAACGAGGAGACCCGTGAACAACTCCCGACCCAAGGCCCGGCTCTCGCGGGCCCTCGGCATCCCCCTGACCCGCAAGTGTGTGAAGTACTTCGAGCGGCGGCCGTTCCCGCCGGGCGTGCACGGGCGTGGCCGGCGCAAGACCTCGGACTACCAGGTCCGGTTGCTGGAGAAGCAGCGTCTGCGCCACCAGTACAACATCAGCGAGGCCCAGATGCGGAAGGCGTACGACGACGCGCACCGCGGCGAGGGTAAGACCGGCGAGAACATGGTCACCCTGCTGGAGCGCCGGCTGGACGCCACCGTGCTGCGGTCGGGGCTGGCCCGCACCATCTACCAGGCGCGGCAGCTGGTCGCGCACGGCCACTTCACGGTCAACGGCAAGAAGGTCGACCGCCCGTCCTACCGGCTCAAGCCGGGCCAGGTCGTCGAGGTCCGCGAGACCAGCCGGGACAAGCCGCCGTTCCAGATCGCCGCGGCCGGCGCGCACGTCGACGGCCCGACCCCGCCATACCTGTCGACAGTCCTCGAGGAGCTGCGCACCACCGTCATCCGCGAGCCGCTGCGCTCCGAGATCCCGGTGATCTGCGACGAACAGCTCGTCGTCGAGTTCTATGCCCGGTGATCGCCGCCGGTGAGATGGGCCTCGGTTTGCCGCCGTCCGTGGGGTTTACGGACGACGGGAACCGCGGTCCATCTCACCGGGTACAGGACGATCACCCGCGGAGCGGAGCAACGCCATTCAACTCAGCACTCAGCGGGTCTGCTCCAACCAGGACGCGTAGAGCTTGGCGTAGATCGAGTCCTGTTCCTGGACCAGTTTGGCGTGCGGGCCGCGTTGCACGACGCGGCCCGCGTCGACCACGATCACCTCGTCGGCGGCCCGCGCGGTGGAGAGCCGGTGGGCGATGGCCACGGTCGTCCGGCCCCGGGTCACCGCGTCCAGCGCACGCTGCAACCGGACCTCCGTGGCCGGGTCGACGGCACTGGTGGCCTCGTCCAGAACCAGAAGATCAGGGTCCGCCACGTACGCCCGGACCAGCGCGACCAGCTGACGCTCCCCCACGCTGAGCGCCTCGCCCCGCTCCCCGACCGGGGTGTCCACGCCGTGCGGCAGCCCGGCTACCCAGTCGGCCAGCCCCAGTTCGGTGAAGGACAGCTCCAGCTGCTCGTCGCTCAGATCGGGCCGGGCGAACCTGATGTTCTCGGCCACCGTGGCGTCGAAGAGGAAGCCGTCCTGCGGGACCATCACCACCCGCTGCCGCAGCGAGTCGAACCGGACCGTGGTCAGCGGCACCCCGCCCAGCCGCACCGCGCCCGACACCGGGTCCATCAGCCGGGTCAGCAGCT
This sequence comes from Actinoplanes sp. NPDC049265, assembly GCF_043197135.1. NCBI lineage: Bacteria > Bacillati > Actinomycetota > Actinomycetes > Micromonosporales > Micromonosporaceae > Actinoplanes > Actinoplanes sp. NPDC049265. The sequence goes on from NZ_JBICSP010000007.1 coordinate 365,663, forward strand.
TGGCGAACGTGGTCTTGCCGCTGCCGGTCTCGCCGACCACTGCCACCTTGGTCCGCGCCGGGATCTCCAGGTCGACGTCGGCCAGCACGACCGGGCCGCCGGGATAGCGGTAGGACACATCGTCGAACCGCACCGACAGCGGGCCCTCGGGCAGCGCCACGCCCTCGGCCGCCGGGTCGGCGACATCGGGCTCGATGTCCAGCACGTCCAGCACCCGGCGCCAGCCGGCCACCGCGTTCTGCGCCTCGTTGAGCACCTCGGTGGCGATCTGCACCGGCTGGATGAACAGCGTCACCAGGAACAGGAACGCGGTCAGCTGCCCGACCGTGATCCCGCCGCCGATGCCCAGCCAGACACCGACCGCGACCACGGCCGCCAGTGCCAACCCGGCCGCCAGCTCACCGGTGGAGAAGCTGGTCACGCTGGTTCGCAGGGCCTGCTGCTGGGAGACGCGCAGCCGGTCGACAGCGGTGTCCAACCGGCGCTCGGTGCGCCCGGCCACCCCGTACGCGCGAATGACCAGGGCCCCGACGACGCTCTCGCCGATCGCGCCCAGCAGCACGCCGGTGCGCTCGCGCACCGTGCGGTAGACCTTGGCCAGCCGGCGCTGGTAGAGCCGGATCACCACCACCGCGGGCAGGAACGCGGCGAAGACCACCAGGGTCAGTTGCCACGAGTACGCCAGCATGACGATCGTGGTGACCACCAGCTGGCCGGAGGTGACCAGCAGCATCACGCCGCCGGTCTGCAGAAACTGGGTGATCTGGTCGATGTCGGTGGTGACCCGCGAGGTCAGCGAGCCGCGCCGCTCGGACTGCTGGTGCAGCATCGACAGGTCGTGGATGTGCCGGAAGGTCCGTGACCGCAGGGCGCCCAGCGCCGTCTCGGAGACGGTGAACAGCCGTCGGGTCATCAGGTAACCGCAGGTCGTGGACACCACCAGGGTGGCAATGGTGAGCACGACGACGAGCCCGATCACCGACAGGTCGGGGCCGCCGGCGGCGCGGATGCCCTTGTCGATGCCCTGCTGCACGGCGATCGGGACGGCCACCCGGCCGGCCATAGAGACGATGGCCAGGGCGAGCGTGCCGGCGAACCCGGGACGCAGCTCGGGCGACAGCTTGAGCCCGCGCTTGACGGTGGCGAGCGTGCCTTCCTCGGCCGAAATCGTCGCCGCGGTCACGCGTTCACCTCGTTCTCGGCCTCGGCCCGCTCGTACGCCGTGACCAGCTCGTTGTAGGCCGGGACGGACGCCATCAGCTCGTGGTGGGTGCCGGTCGCCACCACGCGCCCGTGCTCCAGGAAGATCACCTCGTCGGCCAGGGCGATGGTGGCCCGGCGGTAGGCGACAACCAGGATCGACGCACCGGCCTCGCGCTCGCGCAACGCGCCCAGGATGGCGGCCTCGACCCGTGGGTCGACCGCGCTGGTGGCGTCGTCGAGGACCAGCAGCCGGGGATGGCCGGCCAGCGCCCGGGCCAGCGTGAGCCGTTGCCGCTGGCCGCCGGAGAGCGAGGTGCCACGTTCACCGACGGCGGTGTCCAGCCCCTCGGGCAGCTTGGCCACGAAACCGTCGGCCTGGGCCAGGCGCAGCGCGGCCCACGCGTCGTCGTCGGTCAGGTCCTCGCGGTCGAGGGTGATGTTGCCGCGGACGGTGTCGTCGAAGACGAACGGGATCTGCGGCACCAGCGCGGTCGTCGCGGCCAGGGCCGGGGCGGAGAGATCGGGCAGCTCGACACCCTCGACCGTGATCCGTCCCTCGGCCGGGTCGACCAGCCGGACGGCCAGCGAGGCGATCGTCGACTTGCCCGAACCGGTGGCCCCGACCAGCGCGACGGTGCGGCCGGCGGGGACGGTGAAGCTCACCTCGTGCAACACCCGCGGGCCCTCGGCGTACGCGAAGGAGACCCGATCGAAGGCCGCCCCGGCCGGACCACTGCCCGGCGCCGAGGCCGAGCCGTAGGCGAGGTCACCCTCGGCCCCCAGCACCGCCTGCACCCGTTCCCACCCGGCGACGCTGCGCGGCAGCTCGGCGACCACCCAGCCGATGGCCCGGACCGGAAACGCCAGCACGGTGAACAGGAAGGCGACGGTGACCAGCTCGGCCACGGTCAGGTCGCCGGTGCTCAGCCGCCACGCGCCGAGCAGCAGCACCGACAGCGTGCCGACGCTGGGCAGCGCGTCCATCACCGGGTCGAACAGGCCGCGCAGCCGGCCGACCGCGATGAGCGCGTCCCGCAGCTCGGCCACGTGCACGCCGAACCGGCGCGACTCGTCCGCCTCGCGGCCCATGGTCTTGACCACGAGCGCGCCGTCGAAGCTCTCGTGCGCGACCGCGCTGACCCGGGCCCGCAGCCGCTGGGCGCGGATCTGCCGCGGCGACATCCGGCGGGAGTAGAGCACGTTGAGGCCGAACAGGGCCGGGAACAGCGTGATGCCGACCAGGGCGAGGACCCAGTCGGTGTAGAACAGCGAGGCCACCGCGGCGACGATCATCACGATCGTGCCGACGGCGAACGGCAGCGGGGCGATCGGTACGAAAGCCGCCTCGACGTCGGAGTTGGCGTTGGACAGCAGCGTGCCGGTGGCGTGACGCTGGTGCCAGGAGGGCGGCAGGGCGAGGTAGCGGCGGGTGACCGCCCGGCGGTACCGCGCCTGGAGGCGGAACTGCATGTAACCGGCGCCGAGCCGGCGGGCGAAGATGGTGGCCACCCGCAGCACGCTGATGCCGATGAACGCGGCCGCGATCAGGCCCAGGGTGCCGGCGCCGGCCCGGTGCTCGGTGAAGGCCGGCACCACCACGTGGCCGATCACGGCGCCCACCACATACGAGTTGACGATGGCCAGAATGCCGAAGACGCTGCTGCCGACCGCCCCGAGGGCGAAGAGTCGCGGCTCGGTGCGGATGGCCCGCCCGAGCACCCGCAGACCTTGGCCCAGCACATCACGGCTCGCCCTGTCCGCCACCAGCCCGGTCACCCCCGCTTGATCGAGTCGCTCCTTACCGCATCCATCCTGCCCAACCGGGGACACGTGTTCACACCTAATAAGTTGTGGCCGCCGACACACCTGTCAATGGGTGGCCATACGATCACCGCATGAGCGCATACGCCCGTCTCGAACGCGCACGCCTGGCCGACCTCCTGCTCGAGACCGGCCCGGACGCCCCCACAATGTGCGCCGGCTGGGCCACCCGTGATCTGGCCGCCCATCTCGTCGTCCGCGACCGGCGGCCGGACTCGGGCCTGGGCCTGCTGGTGCCGCCGCTGGCCGGGCACGGCGAGCACGTGCGCAAGCAGAAGGCGGCCGAGCCGTACGAGCGGGTGGTGGCTCAGATCCGCCGGCCGCCGTGGTGGAGCCCGGTCAGCAATCCGCTGGTCCACGAGCTGGCCAACCACGCCGAGTTCTTCGTGCACCACGAGGACGTACGCCGCGGCGGCGACACCTGGGAACCGCGCGACCTGGACGCGGACGAGACGCGGGCGTTGTGGCGGCTGGCCCGGTTCTCGTCCCGCCTCGCCCTGCGCCGGCTGCACGTGCCGGCCGTCGTGCGCGCCCCCGGCGTGGGCGAGGTGAAGGTCGGCGACGGCCCGGCGGTGGCCACGCTGACCGGTCACCCGGGCGAGTTCGTGCTGTTCTTCTTCGGCCGGCAGCGCGCGACCCGGCTGGAGATCGAGGCGTCGCCGGAGCTCGAGCAGCAGCTGCGGACCAGGCGCTTCGGCACCTGATTGGCCCATCACGATCGGCCGTGATTGGTCCGATCTTGGAGCCAATGCGCTCCTAGGGTCGGTGTCATGAGCACACTGACCGTCCCGCAGGGCGTCGCACTGTCGACCGGCGCCGTCCTCGGCACCGGCGTCATCTCGATGCCCGCGCTGGCCGCCGGCGTCGCCGGGCCCGCGTCACTGATCGCCTGGGCCGCCCTCGTCGTACTGTCCGCGCCGCTGGCCTGGACGTTCGCGGCGCTCGGGGCCCGGCATCCGGACGGCGGCGGGGTGTCCACGTACGTCGGTCTGGCCTTCGGCCCGCACGCCGCGGCCGCGGTCGGCTGGATCTTCTACTTCGCGGTCCCGCTCGGCGCGCCGGCCGCGGCCGCGTTCGCCGGTGGGTACGTGTCCGACGTGGTCGGCGGCGGCCGGACCACCGTGCTGGTCACCTACTTCGCGATCATCGGCGCAGTGTTCACGATGAACTGGTTCGGCCTGCGGATCTCGGGCCGGGCCCAGCTGCTGCTGTCCGGGGTGCTAGTCGTACTGCTGGTGATCACCGTGGTCACCGCCCTGCCGCACGCCGATCGGGCCAACCTGCGACCGTTCGCGCCGCACGGCTGGGCCGGGGTCGGCGCCGCGGCGGCCGTACTGGTGTGGGGATTCGCCGGCTGGGAGGCGGTGTCGTCGCTGTCCGCCGACTATCGCCGGCCGCGCCGCGACGTGCCCCGGGCCACCATGATCGCGGTGGCCGTCGTCGGCCTGCTCTACCTGGCCATCGCCGTGACCTGCGTGCTGGTGCTCGGGCCGGCCCTGGGGTCGAGCGCCGCCCCGCTGGCCGACCTGCTGGCCATCGGCGTCGGCGGTCCGGTGCGGGCGCTGACCGCGGTGGTCGCCGTACTGCTGACCGTCGGCGCGGTCAACGCCTACTTCGCCGGGGCGTCCCGGCTCGGTGTGTCGCTGGCCCGGAGCGGCGCCCTGCCACCGTCGCTGACCAGCACCGCACGGCGGTCACTGGCCGTGGTGATGCTGGGCAGCAGCGCCTCCGTGTTCCTGCCGTTCCCCCTGCACACGGTGATGTTGCTGGTCACCGGCTGCTTCACCCTGGTCTACGTGCTGGGCACGGCGGCCGCGGTCAGGCTCCTGCCGCACGGATGGTCCCGGGTGGTGGCCGGATTCGCCTTCGTGGCGGTGCTCGGCCTGCTCGGGCTGAACGGGCCACCCGCGCTGCTCAGCCTGGGCATCGCGGGCGCCGCGCTCGGCTATCAGTGGATCTCGTCGACCTCGCCCACCGCGCGCGAGCGCGGTGTCACCAGCCCGATGATCGAGGCCACGACCAGCGCCAGCCCGGCCGCCAGCCCGATGATCAGGAAGATCGACGCGCCCTCGGTGAAGAACTGATATCCGTTCGTCCCGAGGAAGGCCAGGCCGATGACGAGGTACAGCGCGCTCCAGCCGCGGGTCTGCGGGATGACGTGCCACCGGTTCTCACTCATGACTCACACTCCTCGATGTCGTCCGGGCGGATCTTCTCCAGACTCGCCGACCGGGAAACGGGGAACGACCTTCGATCGTCGGATCCTGCCCTTTCGTCCGTGGTACTAAAGGACCATCCGGAAGCGATGCAGGCCCTCGTCGATCAGCGCCGGGTCGACCGCGCCGAACCCGAAGACGAAGCCGGGCGTACGAGTTTCCGAATAGATCCCCAGGTCGTCCACGGCGACGCCGGCTCGCGCGGCCGCGGCGACGACAGGCGCGGAGTCCCCGTCGGCGAGGAACGCGGTCACGTGCAGGCCGGCCGCCGACGGGACGACGTTCAGCTGTGACATGTCGGACAGGCGGGCGACGATGGCGGCGTGGCGGACCGCGTACGACCGGGTCGCCCGCCGGACGTGCCGGGCCAGCTCGCCGTCCTCGATGAACCGGGCCAGCGCCGCCTGCACGGCGGCCGGACCGAAACCGTCGGTCACCTGGCGGGCCGCCACCAGCGCCTCACGCAGCGACGGGGGCACCAGGACGAAGCCGGTGCGCACGGTCGGCAGCATGGTCTTGGAGAAGGTGCCGACATAGAGGACGCGTTCCGGGCCCAGCGCGTACAACGGCTCCAACGGTCTCGAACTGAACCGGAACTCTGAGTCGTAGTCGTCCTCCACGATCGCCGCCGGCCGCCGCCGGGCCCAGTCGATCAACGCGTGGCGGCGGGCCAGGCTCATCGGCCGGCCCAGCGGGAACTGATGCGACGGCGTGGCGTAGACCAACCGGGCCCGGTCCGGGAGCGCGCCGACGACCAGCCCTTCCTCATCGACCGGCACGCCGGCCACCCGGGCGCCGAGCGAGCCGAACAGCCGCCGCGCCGGCGGATAGCCCGGCTCCTCGACGGCCACCACGTCACCCGGCCGGACCAGCACCCGGGCGATCAGGTCGAGCGCCTGCTGGGTGCCGTTGGTGACCAGCACGTCGGCCGGCGTCACCCCGATCGACCGGGACACGCCCAGGTAGCGGGCGATCGCGGCACGCAGGGCGGGCTGGCCGGCCGGGTCCGCGTACGTGCCCGGGCTGTTCGCGCGCAGCCGCACCTCGGCCGCGACCAGCCGCCGCCAGGTGTCGAACGGGAACAGCTGGGCGTCCGGGATGCCGGTGCGGAAGTCGTAGCGCGGCTTGGCCTCGTCCGAGCTCACCGGCAGCGGCCGCAGATCCCAGCCGGCCCGCGGTCGCAGCGGGTCGCCGGACGCCCGGCGGGGCCGGCTGCCGGTGCGGACCGGCGCCACGAACGTGCCCCGGCCGACCCGGGCGGTCAGGTAGCCCTCGGCGACCAGCCGCTCGTACGCCGCCGCCACACTCCCCCGGGCCACCCCCAGCTCGGCGGCGAAGACCCGGCTGGCCGGCAGCCGGTGACCCGCGGGCAGGCGGCCGTCCTCGATGGCCGCGCGCAACGCCCGGTAGACCCGGACCGACTTCTCCCCCGAGCCGTCCAGGCTGATCACCAGGTCCACGTCAGCGCTGCTCGTGCTCGACCGAGATCTCCGGGGCGCCGCCGGCGCAGCTGACCCGCACCTTGACCCGGTCGTGGTTGTCGGAGACGCTGCGGAACTCCCCCTCGGCGCCGTGGACCTCGTGCACCTCGAAGCCCAGCGCCGGCGCCAGGTGCAGGACGGCCTCACCGCTCGTGCACTGCGCGGTCACGGTGCCGCCGGGCGTGCGCCGGGTTTTCGACCCGCCCGCCGGCGCCGGTTCCCTGGTGGGCTCCGCCGACACGGACGGGGTCGGGTCCGGCTCGGCCGCCAGCCTCTTGGCCACCTCGGACTCGGCCAGCGGCCGCCCCGCCGAGCTCACCAGCCCGTCGCCGATGACACTGATCGCGACCACACCCACCAGCACGGCCAGCACGGCCGCGGCCAGCCAGCCGGCGGCGATGATCAGTCGCTGTGTCGTCATGCCCACGACTATGCCCGGCCGGACGCTAAGACTGTGCCCCGCGCGCACTAAAGGAGAGTTAAGAAGAGCAACGGTACGGGCGGCAGCCGATAGCGTTCAGCCGTGGCCCACCTGCTGCTGATCGAGGACGACGCTGCCATCCGTACCAATCTGCTCCGCTCCCTGCGCGACCGAGGTCATGCCGTGGCCTCCTCGCACACCGCGATGGACGGCCTGCAGACCGCCCTGGCCGAACGCCCCGACCTGGTCGTGCTCGACCTCGGCCTGCCCGACCTGGACGGCAAGGAGCTGCTGCGGATGCTCCGGGCGGTCAGCCAGGTGCCGGTGATCGTGGCGACCGCCCGCGACGACGAGGCCGAGATCGTCAAGGTGCTGGACGCCGGGGCCGACGACTACGTGGTCAAGCCGTTCACCGCCGCGCAGCTCGACGCCCGGGTCCGCGCGGTGCTGCGCCGGGGCCCCGGCGAGCGGGCCGAGCCGAGCACGATCACTGTCGGTGGCCTGCACATCGACCCCGGCGCCCGCACCGCCACCCTGGACGGCGCGGCCCTCGACCTGACCCCGCGCGAGTTCGATCTGCTGCACCATCTGGCCGCCCGCGCCGGGCAGGTGGTGACCAAGCGGGAGCTGCTCAGCGAGGTGTGGCAGGTGCCGTACGGCGGCGCCGACAAGACGGTCGACGTGCACATGTCGTGGCTGCGCCGCAAGCTCGGCGAGACGGCCCAGGAACCGCGCTACCTGCACACCGTCCGAGGCGTCGGGATCCGGCTGTCCGCCCCTTCGGGCGCTCCCTCATGAGGCGACGCCTCACTCTGCTGGTCGCCGCGACGACGGTGCTGGTGCTGCTCGCCTTCCTGGTACCGGTGGCGTTGCTGGTGCGACAGGTGGCCGCCGACCGCGCGTTGAGCCGCGCCACGGATGTCATCCAGGCGCTGGTCCCGCTGATCGGCACCAGCGACAACAACCAGCTGCAGGGCGCGGTGGACGCCCAGAACCTGCCGGTGAGCGTCTTCCCGCCCGGCGGCGCCCGACCGATCGGCGAGCAGAGTGTGGCCACGGTGGCGGTGCGGCTGTCCCAGCGCACGAACGAGTCGCTGACCGTGGACACGGCCGCCGGCACGGAGATCGTGGTCCCCGTCTCGGGTTCGACCGGCACGTGGGTGGTGCGGGCGGTGGTGCCCGACGCCGAGCAGACCCGTGGCGTGACCCGGGCCTGGCTGGTGCTGGCGGCGCTGGGCCTCGCCCTGATCGCGGTCGGCCTGCTGGTGGCGGACCGGATGGCCCGTACCATCGTCGCCCCCATCACCAACCTGTCGCAGGTCTCCCACCGCCTGGCCCGCGCCGAGCTGACGGCCCGCGCCGACCCGGCCGGCCCACCCGAGGTCCGCGAGGTGGCGGGCGCGCTCAACCATCTGGCCGCCCGCATCCTGGACCTGCTGCGCGAGGAACGCGAGCAGGTCGCCGACCTGTCGCACCGCCTGCGCACCCCGCTGACCGCGCTGCGCCTGGAGGCCGAGGCCCTGCGCGACCCCGACGAGTCGTCCCGCCTGGCGGCGGCCGCCGACGACATCGAACGCGCCGTCACGGCCGTGATCCAGCAGGCCCGCCGCCGGGGTTCGGAGCGCCCCGTCACCGGCTGCGACGCCACCGCGGTGGTCACCGAGCGCGTCGCCTTCTGGGCGGTGCTGGCCGAGGACACCGACCGCGAGGTCCGCCGCGACCTGCCCGCGTCGCCTCTCCCAGTCGCGGTCCCCGCCGACGACCTGGCCGCGGCCCTGGACGCGGTGCTGGGCAACGTCTTCGCCCACACCCCCGACGGCACGGCGTTCACGGTGTCGCTGGCGGCGCGACCCGGCGGAGGCGCGATCCTCACGGTGGCCGACGAGGGCCCCGGTTTCGCCGGCGCCGGCGTGCTGGAGCGGGGGGCGTCCGGGGGCGGCTCGACCGGTCTGGGCATGGACATCGCCCGGCGGGCGGCGGAGGAGAGAGGCGGGTCGCTGTCGCTCGGGGCGGCGCCCGGAGGCGGCGCGGTGGTCCGGCTCGAGCTGGCGGTATAGCCGAATCGGTATGACGCCTTGACCCAGCGTGATGCTTACGCTCCCTGCATGGTTTCTCTCCTTTGATGGGTACGCCCACACCAGAGTCCCGCCATCCAATCGAACCAACTGCATGGCCCGGGCCGTAGCCGCCTTCCGGCCGTAGCGACCGGCCCGGCCAGATCTCCCACCCCAACCCCCTCCCCACCCCGCATCTCTCCCCCGCCCGCGCCACGCCTTCGCACCACGCATCGCCGCAGCGCGGCGCCCACCGCCACCGAACTCCGTGGCATCGCGCGCTAGGCACCGCCGTTCTGCACGCCCCGCGCACTGCACGCCCCACGCCCCGCACGCCCCGCACACCGCACGCCCCGCGCACGCGCACTGCACGCCCCACGCACTACACGCCCCGCGCACGCGCACTACACGCCCCACGCACTACACGCCCCGCGCACGCGCACTACACGCCCCACGCACTACACGCCGCACGCCCCGCACACCGCACGCCCTGCACACCCACGCCCCACGCACTACACGCCCCACGCAACGCACACCCGCGCACCGCACACCCGCGCACCGCGCGTGCCACCGCGCACCCCGCACGCCACCGCGCACCGCCGCTTGCGAGCAAGCGAACCCCGGTGCGGCGTCCGCAGACACGACGATGGCCCGGCCGACTGCGCGAAGCAGCTGGCCGGGCCAATCGATCAGGCGAAGAGATCAGTCGTCGGCACCGTGCCCACCGTGCCGGCCACCGCGGTCATCGCCACCCTTGTCGTCGTTGCCGTGGCCGCCCTTGTCATCGCCGGCCTTGTCGTTACCGCCGTGGCCGCCCTTGTCGTCCCGGCCCCTGTCGTCAACGCCGTGGCGACCGTTGTCGTCAGCGCCGTGGCGACCGTTGTCGTCAGCGGCGGGGCGCCTGTTGTCGTCGGAGCCGCGACCCTTGACGTCGGCGCCCTTGACCCGGTGCCGGGTGACCGCTCCCGTCGACCGGTCCACGTCGATGTCGTGCTCGACGCCGTTGACGATCACGTCGACGTCCCAAACGGCCCGGCCGTGCTCGGTCTCGCGCTCGACGCTCTCGACCCAACCGCCTCCGGCCGCCCGGACGGCGATCGCCTTGGCCCGGTCGATGCTGATCCCGGCTGCCGAGGTGGCACCTCCGGTGGACGAGCTGCTGGAGCTCGGTACCGTACTCGGCGCGTCGTTCACCGACGCGCTCGGGCTCGGCGAGGCGCTGTCCGACGGCGTCGGAACGACGTCTCCGTTGGGAAGCATCGAGACCGACCCGGTGGCTTCCGGCGTCGGGTCATCGGCGCCGGCGGCGAGCGCGGCCCCGCCGACAGCGAGAGCGGCGACGGCACCCGCGGCGATGGCGGTGACCTTACGGACCTTGTTCATTGCAGTACCTCCGGTGCGATGCGTGCTTGATGACACCCACCGTCGCCTGATCCGCCCTATGGCCGCGCTGTGCGACCGCTAAGGCCCGGTTAAGCACCGCCCCCGGCGAACGGGCCCGCGACACCGCCCTCCGCTCCGGCCGGGCGGCACTCGGCCGCTCATCCCGCCTGTGGATAGGATTGTCGTGCAGGTCACGTTCGGTGCGGTCGTTCACTGGCCTCCCGCCCGCCCCGTCCGTAAGGTTCGGTAACACCGAATTCACGTTTGTGTAGCGGCAGAAGGCGGAGCCCCGATGGCAATAGAAGTTCCCTACCGGTCGATCTCCGACATGTTCCTGCAGCGCGTCAGCGCGACGCCGAACGCGAAGGCTTTCGCCACGCCGAATGCCGATGACACCGCCATGAACTGGCTGACGTGGTCCCAGGTGGGCTCGCGCGTCAAGGCCATCGCGGCCGGGTTGCGGGAGCTCGGGGTCGGCCTGGAGGACCGGGTGGCCATCCTGTCCGGCACTCGGCTGGAGTGGGTGCTGGTGGACTTCGGCATCAACTGCGCCGGCGGTGCGACCACCACTGTTTACCCCACCACGGAGCCGGAGGACGCGTCGTACATCGTGTCCGACTCGGGCTCGAAGGTGCTGGTGGCCGAGAACCCGCAACAGGCGCTGAAGATCTCCGGCGCCGAGACGTCGGTCGCGCACGTCGTCCTCATCGACGGCCTGGCCGACGCCGGGGCGCAGCCGCCGCAGATCACCCTGGCCGAGCTGGAGGAGCGCGGCAACGCCGCACTGGCCCAGCAGCCGACCCTGATCCAGGACATCTGCGACACGATCGGGCCGGACAACGTCGCCACGATCATCTACACCTCCGGCACCACCGGCCGACCCAAGGGCGTCGAGCTGCTGCACAGCGGCTGGACCTGGGAGGGCGTCGCGCAGCAGGACCGCAACCTGTTCGAGTCGACCGATCTCCAGTACCTCTGGCTCCCGCTCTCCCACTCGTTCGGCAAGACGCTGCTCTGTGGCGTCGTGCATGTGGGCGTACCCACCTACGTGGACGGACGCGTCGACAAGCTCGTCGACATGCTCGCGGTAGTGAAGCCGACCCTGATGTGCGCGGCTCCCCGCATCTTCGAGAAGGTCTACAACCGCACCGTCACGACCGCCCTCGGCGCCGGCGGCCTGAAGGCCAAGATCTTCAACTGGGCGCTGGCGACCGGCAAGCAGAAGGTGGCACTGGAACAGGCCGGCAAGCCGGTGCCGGCCCTGCTGGGCGCGAGGTACGCCCTCGCCGAGAAGCTCGTCTTCGTCAAGATCCAGGAGCGGCTGGGCGGCCAGTTGCGCAAGCTGGTCTCCGGTTCGGCCCCGCTGAGCCGGGACATCGCCGAGTTCTTCGCCGCCGCCAACCTGCCGATCCAGGAGGGTTACGGTCTCACCGAGAGCAGCGCGGCCAACTTCGTCAACCGGCGCGGCCGGACCAGGATCGGTACGGTCGGCGAGCCGCTCGGCGATCTCGAGTGCCGGATCGACTCGGACGGCGAGGTGCTGCTGCGCGGTGCCCCGGTGATGCGCGGCTACCACAACCTCCCTCAGGAGACCGCCGAGGCGTTCACCGAGGACGGCTTCCTCCGCACCGGTGACATCGGCGAGCTCGACGCCGACGGATACCTGAAGATCACCGACCGCAAGAAGGATCTGGTCAAGACCTCCGGCGGCAAGTACATCGCCCCCAGCCACATCGAGGGCATGTTCAAGGCGGTCTGCCCGTACACCTCCCAGGCGGTCGTCATCGGCCAGGCCCGCAACTTCGTGACGATGCTGATCAGCCTGGACGAGGACGCGATCGTCGGCTGGGCCGCCGGCGGTCCGCTCGCGGGCAAGTCGTACACCGAGATCGTCTCCTCGCCGGAGATCGAGCAGCTGGTCGCGGGCTACGTCGAGGAGCTGAACGGCAAGCTCAACCGCTGGGAGACGGTCAAGAGGTTCGCCATCCTCCCGCGCGACCTGACCATCGAGGACGGCGAGATCACCCCGTCCATGAAGATCAAGCGCCGCGGCGTCGAGGCCAACTTCGCCGAGCAGATCGAGAAGATGTACGCCGGGTCGCTGGCCCAGATCTGACTGACCGTCCTGCGCCACGCGTGGCGCCCATCCCACCGGGGCAGACGCCACGCGCGCCCCACTGGGGCGGGCGCCACGTGACGTTTCGGGTCGCATGTCGGCTCAGCCTGTGACGCCGGCGAACTGGACCTCGGGGAAGCCCGCGGACGGCCCCTGCATCAGCGGCTCGCTCCGGTGGCGCAGGTGCATGTCGAGAAACGCCGCCACGTAAGCCCGGGTGATCTCGACGGTCCGCTCGCCGGACGGCGCCTGAGTATCCACACCGAGCCACTTGCCGAGCACCGCCGCGTCGCTGAACGAGCGGTGGCTCATATCTGGAACGTAGAGCCATCGAGCCCAGCCGGTCAGGCGTGCCCAGGTCGGATCCCAGGTGGGGTCGGTCGGACTGGGCCGCGGGTGCGCTCCCCCGCCCAGCAGCAGGAACGGACGCCGCACATCCTGGCCGGGCGGCGGAACGACCGATCCGTCCATGTTGAGCCCGGCGACAACCCGCGGGTCGTTCTCCATCAGCACCAGGGATGCCGCACCGCCCCGCGAATGACCGATGGCCGCCACGCGCCGGGCGTCCACCACCCGGCCCCACCGGCGGTCGGTCAGCATCCGGTCGAGCACGAAGCCCATGTCGCGCGCCCGGCTCGCGGTAGCCTGTGCGGCCGGAAGCGTCTTGTCGCACTCGACGCACTGGACCACCCGCCCGCCGGGCAACGTGACCACCGCTCCCTCGTGCGGATGGTCGATGCCGACCACGACGTAGCCGCGACTGGCCAGGTCTTCCGCCAGAGTCGTCTGCATCCAGCGGGGATCGGTGAACCCGGGCGACAGCACGACAAGGGGCAGGCGGTGCCCGGTTTGCATTAGCGGTGCACCGTCACGTGCGTGGGTGCGTACCCGGGTCAGTGCATCCGGCGGCACCTCCGTGAGGCCGACGAACTCCAGCATCAGCCGCGATTCCTCGGCCGACGCGTACGGAACGCGTGAGCCGCGCGCAACCGCGGCCGGGTACCACACCGAGACCATCAGCTCCCGCCGCTCGGCCGGCACCCAGGGATCGGCGCGGTCCGGATCGACCAGGTGCATCACGTCCCGTCCGACCGGGTGCGGACCGGTCGGCGCGGGCAGCACCAATTCACCGATCGCCGGCGCGTCCGCCAACGCCGGAGGGGCCAGGCCGATGGTCGCCACGATGGCGGCCATCACCACGGCCGCCAGGCGATGAAGCAGTCTGCGTGTGACGCCGTGTGGCGCCGCCAATGTCGCAGGCATGAGGTGAACCTCCCAGGTCGCTCGGGTTTGGTGAGTTCGAACCTAGGAAGGGGCGGTGGCAGCCGGTAGTGAACGGAAGTCAATCGATTCGATGACTTTAGTCAGTACCGGTAGCCAATCCGGGCGAAGCATGATGGGCGGCCTCGGAAGGGAGGCCACGTTGATCACGGGGATGAGAAACGGCTCGGCGTCAGGCGATCACGGCGGGCGTGCGCCAGGCGGGGCGGGTGGTCTGGTCAAGATCATGGCGTACGGCGGCGATGCGCCGGATCGCCTCGGCCAGGTCATCGGCGGGCCGCGCGAAGGGCAGCCGCAGGAAGCGTTCCAGCGTCCCGTCGATGCCGAACCGCGGGCCCGGCGCCAGCCGCACACCGACGTCCTCGGCCGCGCGCGCCAGCGCACTGGAGATGGGGCCGTCGAGTTCGGCCCAGAGCATCACGCCCCCGCGCGGCACGGTGACGCGCCACTCGGGCAGTTGCTCGCCGAGGGCGGCGACCAGCGCGGCGCGCCGCTCCCGCAGCTCCTGGCGACGGGCTTTGACGATCATCTCGGCATCGGCCAGCAGATGCACGGCGACGAGCTGCTCCAGCACCGGGCTGCCCATGTCCACGCCGACCCGGAGCGCGGCCAGACGTTGCACGAGCGGGGCCGACGCCCTGATCCAGCCGATCCTCAGCCCACCCCAGTACGCCTTGCTCATCCCGCCGATCGACACCACCCGCGAGTGCCGGTCGAAGACGGCGACCGGCGGCGGCATCTCGTCGTCGTCCAAGGCCAGGTCCACGAAGGACTCGTCGGCGACCAGCTCCACCCCGCCCGCGTGGGCCGCGGCGACGAGGCGCTCGCGCAGGTCGGCCGGCATCAGGTGCCCGGTCGGGTTCTGGAATTCCGGGATCACGTAGGCCAGTCGCGGCCTCGTCTGGCGCATGGCCTCCAGCAGCAGTTCGGCGTCCCATCCGGTGGCGGCGTCCATACCGTGCGTGCTGATCCGGGCCCGGCGGGCGGCCAGCGCGGCCAGCGCGTTGGGATATGTGGGCGATTCGACCAGCACGTTGGCGCCGACCGGCAACGAGAGGCGGAGCACCAGGTCGAGAGCCTGCTGGGTGCCACTGGTGATCAGGATCTGCTCGGCCGTGGTGGCCACCCCGCGCCTGGTGTAACCGGCCGCGACCACGTCCCGCAGTTCGTGCAGACCGGTGGGACGGTAACCGGCACTGCCCAGGTAGCGCGGCAGGTCGTCGGCGGCGGCACGGGCGGCGGTGATCAGCTCGACCGGAGCAGCCGACGCCGCCACGCCGAGGTCGATCATGTCCGGGTCGTCGGCCGCCGTCCACAGCCCGGAGGTGGCGATCCGGTGGCCGGTGGGCAGGGTCGTCCAACTGCCGGCGCCACGGCGGCTGGTCAGGTGACCGGTCTCCCGCAGCATTCGGTAGGCGGCGGTGACGGTGGTGCGGCTGATGCCCAGCGCGTCGGCCAGTTCGCGTTCGGCGGGGAGGCGTACGCCCAACGCCAGCCGGCCGTCGGAGAGGAGCCCGCGGACGGCGCCGGCGAGCGCGGCATAGTCGGGGCTTCGATGGCGGCCCGGCAATGAGTGCCACTGACCGAGCAGGCGCGCCAATTGGCTACCCCTTACCGCGCTGGTCACAGCCACCTCCGGCGAATTGGCTCTTGGGATGACGACAATTGGCCTCCAGAGTGGCACTCATGAGCGTCCTGAGCAACCGACGGCTGGTCCGGCGTACCCTCCAGCTCTTCGTGGGTCTGATCCTCTACGGCGTCAGCATGGCGCTGATGGTGGAGTCCGGGCTGGGCCTGAACCCGTGGGACGTACTGCACCAGGGCCTGTCGCGCACGCTGGGGCTGAGCATCGGCACCGTGGTGATCATCATCGGCGCCGTGGTGCTGCTGCTGTGGATCCCGCTGCGCCAGAAGCCCGGTTTCGGGACGATCGCGAACATCTTCGTGATCGGGTTCGCCATCGATGCCGCCCTCTACGTGCTGCCGCCGGCGAGCGGACTCCCGCTGCGCATCGCGTTCCTGGCGGCGGGTGTGCTGCTCAACGGCCTGGCGACTGGGCTTTACATCGGCAGCCGCCTCGGGCCGGGGCCGCGCGACGGGCTGATGACCGGGCTGCACCAACGGTTCCCAAGGGTGTCGTTGCGGGTGATCCGCACCGGGATCGAACTTCTGGTGCTGGGGACCGGCTTCCTGCTCGGCGGCACGGTCGGCGTCGGCACGGTGGTGTATGCGCTGGCCATCGGACCGCTGGCGCAGTTCTTCATCCCCCGCTGCACGGTCCGCGTGGTGGCGGAGGAGACGGTCGGGGCGCGTCCTCAATAGACCGGGTGAAATGTCCGGAGGCGGACGAGACCCGGGACACAGCTTGGTGATCATCCCGACACATTCGCTTCCGGGCGAGGCGGCCAGACGGCATCATGACGACATGGGGGCAGGGGCAGGGGACTGGCATTGGAACGACGCTTGGATATTCGTGTCCGTCGTGATCGCCGAGCGTCTGGAACGCGACCGCGCGATGCACGCAGCCCTGCCGATGGTCGGCGCGACGCTGGCCGACGTTCTGGCCGCCGCTGACTTCCTGCACCACAGCGTCCCCAGCCGCGCCGAGTTACAGGACTCGGTCCGCCGCCTGGCCGGCGCCGGCCTTCTCAAGATCGACGACGACCTGGTCGAGGTCGCTCCCGAGGGCGAGCAGCTGTGGCGGACCCGCCCGTTCAGTGGCTTGTCCTCCGCGGTGCTGACTCTTCAGGCGCAGCTGAATCGATCCAGCACGCCTGGTGATCATGACTGGTCGTTGGACGAGCCGACCTACACGGCAGCGGTCCGCGAGTACTCCTTGCGACTCGCCGACGGCCGCTGACCCCGACAGCGACCGGCACCGAGCCCGGAGCGAGTGAGTCGTTCGCCGTCGGGGGTCACAGTTCGTCCGTTTGGTAACGCCTGTTCGTCGGACTGTGGCGCTCCATGGCGATGCCAGTACGGCGGGCTCAAGCGGCGGGCTGGACGGTGATCGCTGCGCCGGCCGCGCGGCGATCCGGGCCAAGGCGGGGCGCCACCACTGCGACGAACACGCCCAACCACGGCAGAGGCCAGGCATTGATCACTGCGGCAGCCGCGCGGCAAACCGGGCCAAGGCAGAGCGCCACCACTGCGACGAACACACCCAACCACAGCAGAAGCCAGCCATTGATCACTGCGGCAGCCACGCGACAACCGAGGCCAAGGCGGAGCGTCACCACTGCAGCGGGCGCGCATTGGGTGCGGCGGGGCTGTACCCGAAACGGTGTTTCTGGCCCGATTCGCCGGACTTGAGAGTCGGCGGGATGGGCACTGTGAGTAATGACGTCAGAGATCGTGG
>NZ_JBICSP010000008.1:0-47746 GCF_043197135.1 Actinoplanes sp. NPDC049265
TGTAGAGGTCGTCGCCGGTGGGGGCGAACAGGGGGATGGCTGCTGGTGTGATGCTGGAGGTGGATAGGACGGTGTGGCCGGTCGCGTCGGTGGCGTTGACGGATAGGGTGCCGTCGGGGCGCGTGGTGAGCTGGACGCGCAGGTCGGTGGCGTTGCTCGCGTGCAGGCTCAGGTTTCGCCAGACGGCAGGTGCCTCGCCGGTGAGGGTGAGGGCCGCGGTCAGGAGGAGCGGGTGCAAGGCGTAGCGGGCCGGATCGTCGCCGTCGTCCAGCGCGACGTCGGCGAACAGATCGCTGCCGCTTCGCCACGCCGATCGCACCCCGGGCTCTGCCGTGTCGACCGGGGTGGCCGCGGCGGGCGGCCAATCCGATCTGGTGGGCTCCACGGCGGCCGTGGCGTTGGTGAGGTGAGCGGTGGCCAGCCGGGTCCAGGGTTGGTTGTCGGCGTAGCGAGCATGGATGGTGAGCCGCCCGTCAGGCCGGCTGATCCAGGTCTGCATGGTCAGGACATGGTCGTCGGGAAGCATGGGTAGCAACTCGACGGTGAGCTGGTCGACCTGGCTGTAGCCGGCCATGTCAGCGGCGGACAAGGCCATCTCGGCCAAGGCGGCCGGCGGCAGGGAGGCCTGATCCCGCAGCCACGGCTCGTTGTGGCGCGACACCGCCGCCGTGAACAGCACCCCGCCGATCTCGGCCAGCTCCACCGCCAGGCCCAGCAGGGGGTGACCCGCGCCGGTGGGCCCGGCAACGCTGTCGATCCAATACCGCTGATGCTGGAAGGCGTAGGTCGGCAGGTCCAGCTCCCGGCGCCCGGCGGCGATGGGCCAGTCGACTGTCACGCCCCGCACGTGCAGCTGGGCCAAGGCGGTCAATGCGGCCCGCGGCTCATCGTCGCGGTCGAGCGTCGCGATGCCGTCGATCAGCCGCGCCAGGTTTCCGTCGGGTCCGAGTTCGACAAATACCGCGCCGTCGTGAGCGGCGACTTGTTCACCGAATCGGACGGTGTCGCGGACCTGCCGCACCCAGTAGTCGGGTCCGTCCCCAACGGCCATGGCGATTTGCGGGGTCTGATAGGTGAGCTGCTCGGCGACGGCCCGGAATTCGTCGAGCATCGGTTCCATCCGCGCCGAGTGGAAGGCGTGGCTGGTGGCCAGCCGCTTGGCCCGGTCGCTTAGTGTGGCGGCCGCTTGCAGCACTGCTGTTTCGTCGCCGGAGAGCACCACCGACGACGGTCCGTTGACCGCAGCAATCTCCACCCCGTCGGTGAGCACAGGCTGGGCTTGTTGTTCGGAGACTGGGACAGCGACCATCACCCCGCCCAGCGGCAGGGCCTGCATCAACCGGGCACGAGCCGACACCAGCGCACAGGCATCCTCCAAAGACCAGATCCCCGACACATAACCGGCCGCCAGCTCACCAATCGAATGGCCGATCAACGCGTCTGGGCGTACCCCCCAAGAATCGAGAAGACCGAACAACGCAACCTGCAGGGCGAACAAGGCCGGTTGGGCATAGCCGGTGTCGTTGACATCCAGGTCGGGGATGTCGAGCTGATCCCACACCTGCTGACGGATCTTCGCGAACACCGGGAACGCAGCGGCGAGATCATCACCCATGCCGGCGCGCTGCGAACCCTGACCCGAGAACACGAACACCACTCGCGGATCCGGCTCGGCCACCCCTGTGACCGTGTCCTCGCCCAGCAGGACGGCGCGGTGGTCGAACAACGACCGTGTTTCGGCCAACGTCGACGCGACAGCGGGCAGGCTAGGTTCGGTGGTGAGGTAGGCGCGGAGGCGGTCTTCCAGCTGGGTCAGCGCTGCGGGGGTCTTGGCCGAAAGGAGCAGCGGGGTCAGTTCGGAGGGCTCCTCGGGCTGGGCCGGATCGTCGGGCACGCCTTCGAGGATGATGTGGGCGTTGGTGCCGCTCACCCCGAATGAGGAGACGCCGGCGCGGCGTGGGCGGTCGTTCTCCGGCCAGGGCTGGTTGTCGGTGGCGAGTTGCACCGCGCCGGTGGTCCAGTCGACGTGGCGGGTTGGCTCGTCCACGTGCAGGGTTTGGGGTACGACGCCGTGTCGCATGGCCATGACCATCTTGATGACGCCGGAGACACCCGCGGCGGCCTGGGTGTGGCCGACGTTGGATTTGATTGAGCCGAGGAGCAGTGGTCGGTCGCGGTCCTGGCCGTAGGTGGCGATCACGGCTTGGGCTTCGATCGGGTCGCCGAGGGTGGTGCCGGTGCCGTGCGCCTCGACCACGTCGATCTCGTGGGGCGCTACGCCGGCGTTGGACAGGGCCGCCTGGATCACTCGCTGCTGGGACGGGCCGTTGGGGGCGGTCAGGCCGTTGGAGGCGCCGTCCTGGTTGACGGCCGAGCCGCGGACCAGGGCGAGCACCCGGTGACCGTTGCGTTCGGCGTCGGAGAGCCGTTCGACGACCAGCACACCGGCGCCTTCGGACCAGCTCGTCCCGTCGGCCGTGTCGGCGAACGCCTTGCACCGGCCGTCGGAGGCCAGACCGCGCTGCCGGGAGAACTCCACGAAACCGAACGGCGTGGCCATCACGGTGACCCCGCCGACCAGGGCCAGCGAGCATTCACGCCGGCGCAGCGCATGCCCGGCCTGGTGCAGGGCCACCAGCGACGACGAGCACGCCGTGTCAATGGTGACCGCGGGGCCTTCGAGGCCGAAGAAGTACGACACCCGGCCCGACACGACACTGACGGCACCCGCGGTGACGCCGAGACCGGGAATGTCGGCGCCGATGCCGTAGCCGCTGGAGTAGGCGCCCATGAAGACACCGGTGTCGCTGCCGCGCAGGGAGCCCGGTTCGATGCCGGCCCGTTCGAAGGCCTCCCAGGCCGCTTCGAGGATCAGCCGCTGCTGCGGGTCCATGGCCAGCGCCTCGCGGGGGCTGATGCCAAAGAAGCCGGCGTCGAAATCGGCCACCGCGTCGAGGAAGCCGCCCTCCACCGAGTACGACTTGCCTGGCGCGTCCGGATCGGGGTCGTACAGTCCGTCGACGTCCCAGCCCCGGTCGGCGGGGAAGCGGGAGATCGCGTCCGTACCCGACTCGACCAACCGCCACAGATCCTCGGGGGAGGAGACTCCGCCGGGCAGACGGCAGGCCATGCCCACGATGGCCAGCGGTTCGGTGCCGGCCGCCTCGACCGCCTGCAGCCTGGCCCGGGTGGAGTGCAGCTCGGCCGTGGTCCAGCGCAGATACTCGACTACTTTGTCCTGGTCGGGCATGGCACTAGCTCCTCGCGTGGCGGATTGCTGCGGACGCCTCGGACGCGCGTACCGAGGGGGTGCTGGAGACGACGTGCAAGGCCGACTCCACCGCGGAGAGCAGACCTCGGATCGTGGCCGGGTCGAACAGGGATCCGTCGTAGGCGACGGTGCCGGTCAGGGCCTGGCCGTCGTCGAACAGCCACATCGCGATCTCGCCCTCCGGAAGCGCGAGGTTGGTGTCGACCGTCCAGAAGCGCTCGCTGGTGACGCCGGGGAGGTCGAGGTCGGCGGCCAGGGAGCTGATCAGCTGGAACTGCACCAGCGGCAGCGGCAGGCCGGGAGTGGTGGCCTGCATCGCGGCGTACGGGAGGTCCTGGTGGTCGTGCGCGCCCAGCATGGCGGCCTGCACGCGGCGCAAAATCGCACCGAACGGCGGATCGTCGGACAGGTCGACCCGGAGCGCGGCGATCTTCGCGAAGAAGCCGATCAGATTGTCGACCTCGGGCCGGCCGCGGTTGGCGAACGGCGTCGTCACCAGGATGTCGTCCCGGCCGGAGAGGCCGGCCGCGGCCACCGCGAAGGCGCCCAGCATGGTCTCGTACAACGTCACGCCCTCGGCCCGCGCGAGCCGGCGGGCGGCCGAGGTCACCTCGGGCGCGACAGTCCAGGCGAGGGAGCCGGCGGTCGCCGCCGTGACCTTCCGCGGCCGGTCGGCCGGCAGTTCCAGGGCGACCGCGCCGGCCAGGTGGGCCCGCCAGTGCTTCTCGTGGTCGGCGCGGGCGGATCCGGACAGCACATCGTGCTCCCACTGCGCGAAGTCCGTGTACGTGGTGGGCACGTCCGGCAGCGCGGCCGGGGGACCGCCGGTCAGTTCGGTGTAGAGGGCCGAGAACTCGCGTACGAGGATGTCGAACGACCACCCGTCGCCGGCGATGTGGTGCAGGACCAGTAGGAGGATGTGGTCGTCCTCGTCCAGCCGCATCAGCACGGCCCGCAGCAGTGTGCCGTCGACCAGGTCGAAGGGGCGCTCGAGGTGCCGGCCGACCACGCCGTCCGGGTTGTGGCCGGTCAGTTCGACCGTGTGCGCCCGCACCGGGCTGGGTTCCCGGACGATCTGCACCAGTCCCTGACCGTCGTCGCGGAAGCCGGTCCGCAGGGGTTCGTGCCGCGCGACGATCCGGGTGAGAGCGAGGTCGATGGCGGCGTAGTCGATCGGTCCGCGGAGCCGGAATCCGTACGGGCAGACCGGAAAGACCCGTTGCTCGATCAGCGAGTCCGGGGTTGTCAGCATCTGCTGCTGGGCCAGCGAGATCGGTGCCGGTGTGGTGCGGGCACGCGGCGCGATCGGGGGCAGGCCGGCGGCCGGGAGGGTGACCAGGGCCTGGGCGACGCGGGCCGGCGTGCGTTGGTCGAAGAGCATACGCAGCGGCAGGTCCCGCCCGAGGACGGCCCGGATGCGCGATACGACGCGGGAGGCGAGCAGCGAATGGCCGCCGAGGGCGAAGAAGTCGTCGTGTACGCCCACGTTCGGCACGTCCAGTACGTCCGCGTAGATGCCGCACAGGGTGGCCTCGGTGTCGTCGCGCGGGGCGACCGGGGCGGGGGACGCGGCCGACCACGTCGCCGGGGCGGGAAGCGCCTGCCGGTCGGTCTTTCCGCTGGTGGTCCGGGGCAGGTCGGCCAGGACCAGGAACGTCGACGGCACCATGTAGGCCGGCAACAGCGCCTCGGCGTGCTCGCGCAGCCGGGCGGCCAGCGTCGCGGTGTCGTGGCCGCTGACCACGTACGCGACCAGCCGTTTGTCGCCCCGGTCGTCCTCCCGGACGGCGACCGCGGCCTGGGCCACCGCGGGGTGGCCGGCCAGCGCCGCCTCGATCTCGCCGAGTTCGATGCGGATGCCGCGGATCTTGACCTGGTTGTCGATCCGGCCGAGGAAGTCGAGGTTCCCGTCGGGCAGCCGCCGGGCCAGGTCACCGGAGAGATACATGCGCGGTCCGGCGTCGAGCGGATCGGCGATGAACCGCTGCTCGGTCAGTTCGGGCCGGGCCAGGTAGCCGCGGGCGAGCCCGATGCCGGAGATGCAGACCTGCCCGGGTACGCCGTCGGGGACGGGACGCAGACTGTCGTCGAGCAGGTGGATGCGCGTGTTGTCGATCGGCGTACCGATCGGGGCGGTGGCCGGCCAGCCGTCGACGTCCTCGGGCAGCGTGTAGCCGGTCACCAGCTGGGTTTCGGCCGGGCCGTAGTGGTTGTGCACGCGCAGCGCGGGGCGGTGCCGGCACACCTCGCGCAGCCGGCCGTCCAGGACGAGCGGCTCGCCGCCCTGGCAGAGGTGCCGCAGCGTGGACAGGCCGTCGCCGTACGGGTCGACGTGCTCCAGCAGCGCGCGTAGCACAGTGGTCGGCGCGTAGATCCGGGTGATCCGGCTGTCGTCGATCCAGCGGGCCAGCCGGGCCGGGTCCAGCCGGATGTCGTCGGGCGGGATGACCAGTGTGCCGCCGAGCAGTGCGGAGAAGATCTCCTGGACCGAGTAGTCGAAGGTGGCGGTGATGAACTGGGCGGTGCGGCTGTTCTCCTCGCGGCCCATCGTCCGTTCCTGCCACAACAGCAGGTTGACGACGCAGACGCCGGGCATGAGCACGGCCTTGGGGCGCCCGGTGGACCCGGAGGTGTAGATGGCGTACGCCAGGCTGTCGCGGTCCAGCACCACCTCCGGCGCGGTGCCGGGCTGGTCGTCGAGGCCGGGATCGTCCGGGTGGATGACGTCGCGGACCTCGGCGAACCGGGTCCGGTAGGCGCGCTGCGTCACGACCGCGGTGATGCCGGAGTCGTCCAGGACGAAGCGGGTGCGTTCGGCGGGGTGTTCGGGATCGAGGGGTACGTAGGCCGCGCCCGCCTTGAGGATGCCGAGGATGCCCACGACCAGGTCGGCGCCGCGGTCGAGGCACAGGCCGACGAGGGCGCCCGCCCGTACGCCTCTGTGCCGCAGCAGGTGCGCGAGTTTGTTGGCCCGCCGCCCGAGTTCGGCATAGGTCAGCGATTCCCGTTGGTCGACGACGGCGATCGCATCGGGCGCCCGGGCGACCGCGCCTTCCAGCAATTCCGGCAACGTTTCGACCGGCAGGACGCGATCCGTTTCGTTTGATTCCACAAATGGCCTTTCGGGCACCAGTGAAATCGTGGAAATAGGGGAATCGGGACTTTCCACCACGCCCCGCAATATTGCCGTGACCTGATCGAGGAACTGCCTCATCCGGTATTCGTCGAACAATTCCCGGCGATACCAGACGTGACCGGTCAAGGAGTCGGCGGCGGCGTCCTCGTAGACATGGAACTCCAGGTCCATCCGGGTGAAGAACTGGTTAGTGTCGAACGGTTCGGCCGTGACGCCGGGAAACGTGATCGAGTTCGGCAGCTGCGGCAGCAGTTGGAAGAGCACCTGCACGACCGGGTTGATCGACAGGTCCCGCCGCGGTGCGATCCGCTCGACGAGCAGGTCGAACGGCAGCTCGGCGTGGGCCAGCGCCGCCGTCGTGTTGGCCCGGGTGCGCGCGAGCAGCTCGCGGAAGCTCGGATCGCCGGACAGGTCGCCCCGCAGCACCACGGTGTTGACGAACATGCCGGCCAGCCCCTCCAGCTCGGAGCGGTTGCGGTTGGCGATCGGGGTGCCGACCAGGACGTCGTCGCCGCGTACGTGGCGCGATAGCACGACCTGGAACGCGGCCAGCAGCGTCATGAACAACGTGACGCCCGCCGCCCGGCTCAGCGCCCGGGCCGCGGCCACCAGCTCGGCCGGCGGGCGCCAGGCGACCATGCCCGCGTCCGAACCGCCGGTGGCCGGGCGGGGCCGGTCGGTCGGCAGTCCCAGCACGGTCGGGGCGTCGCGGAGGTTCTCCAGCCAGAAGGACAGCCGCTTGGCCAGCTCGGCGCCGGAGAGTTCCCGCCGTTCCCACTGGGCGAAGTCCGCGTACTGCACCGGAAGCGGGGGCAGGGCGGCTTCGGTGCCGCCGAGCAGGGCGGCGTACAGGGCCGACAGCTCGATCTGCAGGATGGCCAGGGACCAGCCGTCACCGGCCACGTGATGCACCGTGAGGGCCAGGACGTGGTCGTCGTCGGCCAGCCGGACCAGCAGCGCCCGCAGCACCGGACCGGCGTGCAGGTCGAAGGGCTCGGCCGTGTCCCGCCGGACCAGCTCGGCGGCGTGGTCCTCGTCGCGGGCGTCGCACCGCCGCAGGCGTACCGACCCGGCCGGCTGGACGCGCTGGCGCGGCTCGCCGTCCTCGGCGTCGAAGACGGTCCGCAGCGCCTCGTGCCGGTCTACGAGCAGTCCGAGCGCCCGCTCCAGGATCGCGGGGTCGAGGGCGCCGTGGAGCCGATGGACGATCGGCAGGTTGTAGGCGTTGCTCCCCGGGTCGAGCTGCTGCATCAGCCACAGACGTTGCTGTGCGTAGGACGCCGGAAGCGGCCCGGTCCGGTCCGCGGGAGGGATGCCGAGCCGGTCCGGCCGGGGGCGCTGCCGCTGCCCCCTCCAAACCGCGAATCTCGGTTTATCGGGCCTGGGGTGCGGACTATTAGAAGCCATTCACGTCTCCAGATTCCCGCATCGGCGAATATCAGGAGACACCGGGGTCGCGGCCGACGCAACCCCCTAGGTGTCGTACCTGCTCAGCCCGGTCTAGGGGGATCGATCTAGGGGGTTGCGGAGCACGGCGAACGTCGAACTATGGTTACTGTCGACCGATTTCGCCGAAAGGTGTTTCCATGTCACGCGCGGAATTGATAAAGCCCCTTCATGATCTGCTTCGCGCGAATGCGGAACGTTATGGCGACAAGACGGCCTACGTCGATGCGCGGCGACAGGTGACGCACGCCGGGCTGCGGACCCGGACCGGGCGGCTCGCCGGGCATCTGGCGGAAATCGGCGTGGACCGGGGCGATCGGGTCGCCATTCTGCTGGGCAACCGCGTCGAGACGATCGAGAGTTATCTGGCCATCGCCCGGGCCGCCGCGATCGCCGTACCGCTCAACCCGGAAGCGGCCGAGGCCGAGATCGCGCACTTCCTCTCCGACAGCGGCGCCGTGGTCGTCATCACCGACACCGCCCATCTGGACAACGTGCGCCGCGTGGCCCCCGGGACAGCCATCGTCCTGGTCGGTGCCGAAGCCGCGGTTCCCGGGATCCGGTCCTTCGCCGACCTGGCCGCCGCCGAGCCCGGCACCCCGGCCCGCGACGACCTGGGACTGGACGAGGCCGCGTGGATGCTCTACACCTCGGGCACCACGGGCACACCCAAGGGCGTCGTGTCCACCCAGGGCAGCGGGCTGTGGTCGGCGGCCTGGTGCGACGTACCGGCATGGGAACTGACCGAGGACGACGTGCTGCTCTGGCCCGCGCCGCTGTTCCACAGCCTCGCCCTGCACCTCTGCCTGCTGGCCGCCACCGCCGTCGGCGCGACCGCCCGGATCCTGACCACCTTCGTGGCCGGCGAGGTCCTCGACGAGCTCGAGGAACACGGGTGCACCGTGCTGGTCGGCGTACCCACCATGTTCCGTTACCTGCTCGGAGCCGCCGGCGGATCCGCCCGCCGCGCCCCCGCCCTGCGCATGGGCCTGGTCGCCGGCTCCGTCGCACCGGCCTCGCTCATCGAGGGCTTCGAAGAGGCCTTCGGCGTGCCGCTGTTGGACACCTACGGCTGCACCGAGACCACCGGCTCCTTGACCGTGAACGCGATCAGCGGGCCGCGAGTGCCCGGCTCGTGCGGCCTCGCCGTCCCCGGCCTGACCCTGCGCTTCGTCGACCCGGTCACCGGCGCCGACGTGGCCGACGGTGACGAGGGCGAGCTGTGGGCGCGCGGGCCCAGCCTGATGATCGGCTACCACGGGCAGCCCGACGCCACCCGGCAGGTGCTCACCGACGGCTGGTACCGCACCGGCGACCTGGCCCGGCGCAGCGAGACCGGGCACGTCACCATCACCGGCCGGATCAAGGAACTGATCATCCGCGGTGGCGAGAACATCCACCCGCACGAGATCGAGAGCGTGGCGCTCGACGTGCCGGGGGTGCGGGACGCGGCGGCGGCCGGCCGGAGCCATCCGGTGCTGGGCGAGATCCCGGTGCTGTACGTCGTGCCGCACGGCGACGACCTGGACACCGACGAGGTGTTCGCGGCGTGCCGGGAGCGGCTGTCGTACTTCAAGGTGCCGGAGGAGATCTACCGCGTCGACGCCGTGCCGCGCACCGCGTCCGGCAAGATCCGGCGGACCCTGCTCACCGAACGGCCGGCCGAGTTGCTCGCCGTGGCCAGTGGCACCGACACCCTGCACCGGCTGGAGTGGACACCCCTGGACGCACCTCGGCCGTCCTCCTTGGACGGACGGGTTGTCGTACGCGTCGCGTCCTTGGCGGCCGACGACGGAACCGATCTGGCCGGCGCCGTCCGCGACCTCGCCCGGTCGTGGCTGACCAACCATCGGCGTACCGGATCGGCGCTCGTCCTGGTGACCCACCGGGCCGTCGGCGCCGGGCCGGCCGAGCTCCCCGAACCGCGCCACGCGGCGGCCTGGGACGCGATCCGCCGGATGCAGAGCGACAACCCCGGCGCCTTCGTCCTCATCGACCTCGACGGTACGGACCCGGGCGACGCCGCGCTGTCGGCCCTGGCCGAGCTGGGCGAGCCGCTGATCGCCGTCCGGGACGGCAGCCCGCTGGTTCCGCGGCTGGCCCGGGCCGCCGCCACGCTCACCGTCCCGGCCGACGGCCCGTGGACCCTGGAACAGTCCCCCAGCGGCACCCTGCGCGACCTCGCCCTGGTCAGCTCCGACGTCGCCACCCGCGCCCTGGAACCCCATGAGGTACGGGTGGAGGTCCGCGCCGCCGGCCTGAACTTCCGCGACGTCCTCATCGCGCTGGGCACGTATCCCGGCGGCGGCGTCATGGGCGGCGAGGCGGCCGGCGTAGTGATCGAGGTCGGCTCCGCGGTGACCGGCCACAGGCCCGGCGACCGGGTGTTCGGCCTGGTCACGGCCGCGTTCGGCCCGATCGCGATCACCGATCACCGGCTGCTGGGCGTACTGCCGGCCGACTGGTCGTTCGGCACGGCGGCGTCCGTACCGATCGTCTTCGCCACCGCGTACTACGGCCTGGTCGACCTGGCCGGACTCACCCGGGGCGAATCGGTGCTGATCCACGCCGCCGCCGGTGGGGTGGGCATGGCGGCCACCCAGATCGCCCGTCATCTCGGCGCTGACATCCACGCCACCGCCAGCACCGCCAAACAGCACCTGCTGCGCGAGGCCGGCATAACCCAGATCGCCGATTCCCGCACGACCGACTTCCGCGACATCTTCCCGCGCGACATCGACGTCGTTCTCAACTCCCTCACCGGCGAATTCATCGACGCCTCTCTCGACCTCCTCGCCCCTGACGGCCGTTTCCTCGAAATGGGCAAGACCGACATCCGTCCCGGTGTCCGCGCCTTCGACCTCCTCGACGCCGGCCCCGACCGGCTACGGGAGATCATCACCGAGTTGCTCGCCCTGTTCGAGCGCGGTGTGCTGACGCCGTTGCCGCTGCGGGCGTGGGACATCCGGCAGGCGCGCGAGGCGTTCAGCTGGATGAGCCGGGGCCGCCACGTCGGCAAGATGGTGCTCACCATTCCGCGGCGGCTCGACCCCGATGGCACCGTGCTGGTCACCGGTGGATCGGCCGCCACGGCGAGGGGCGTGGCCGGACGCCTCGGCGTACGACATGCTCTTGTGCTGTCCACGCCCGGCGAATTCTCGAGTGGCGACGTGCCGGCCGACCGCCCGCTGACCGCGGTGATTCACCTCGGCGGCCCCGCCGTCGCCGCCGAGAGCCGGCAGCTGCACCGGCTGACCAGGCATCTCGACCTCGCCGCGTTCGTCGTCTTCGGCCAGGACGCACCGGCCTCGGCCGAAGCACTGGCCCGGAGCCGCCGCGCCGAAGGCCTGCCCGCCACCGCCATCGCCTGGGGGCTGCCCGAGACCGACCCGGTCGCGGTCACCGGCCATCTGATGACCGCGGCCATGGCCACCGCCGACCCGGCGCCGGTCGTCGTCCGGGTCAACACCGCCGGCCTGCGCGCTCTGACCGCGGCCGGCGCCCTCCCACCCATTCTCCGCAACCTGACCGTTGCACCGGCCGACGGCCGGGCGGACCCGGCCCGGCGGTCCACGGCGACACTCGACCTGATCCGGGCCGGCGTCACCGAGGTTCTCGGCCTCGCCGGCCCCGATCGCTTCAGGCCGGACCGGACCTTCCGTGAGATGGGCGTCGACTCGCTCACCGCGGTGGAACTGCGCAACCGCCTGGCCCAGACGACCGGGCTGCGGCTGCCGGCCACGCTCGTGTTCGACTATCCGACCCCCGCGGTCCTGGCCACCCGGCTGGACGAACTGCGTACCGGATCGCCCGACGCGCCCGGCCGCGCCCCGGCGCCGACGGCCGGCCAGGACGAGCCACTGGCCATCGTGGGCATGGCCTGCCGCCTCCCCGGAGGGGTCTCCACCCCGGAGGACCTGTGGCGGCTGGTCGAGTCGGGCACGGACGCGATCTCCGGCTTCCCGGCCGACCGCGGCTGGGACGTCGACAACCTGTTCGATCCCGATCCGGACGCGGCCGGCAAGTCGTACTGCGTCCGCGGCGGCTTCCTCACCGGCGCGGCCGAGTTCGACGCCGCCTTCTTTGGCATCAGCCCGCGTGAGGCGCTGGCCATGGACCCGCAGCAGCGGCTGGTCCTGGAGACCTCATGGGAAGCCTTCGAACGGGCCGGGATCGAGCCGGGTTCCGTGCGCGGCAGCGACACCGGCGTGTTCATGGGCGCGTTCGCCGGCGGGTACGGCGCCGACGTCGAGGGCTTCGGCGCGACCGCGGGCGCCACGAGCGTGCTCTCCGGCCGGGTGTCGTACTTCTTCGGCCTCGAAGGCCCCGCCATCACGGTCGACACGGCGTGCTCGTCGTCGCTGGTCGCCCTGCACCAGGCCGGCTACTCGCTGCGGCAGGGCGAATGCTCGCTGGCCCTGGTCGGCGGGGTCACGGTGATGTCGACACCGCAGAGCTTCGTGGAGTTCTCACGTCAGCGCGGCCTTGCCCCCGACGGCCGGTGCAAGGCCTTCGCTGACACCGCGGACGGTACGGGCTGGGCCGAGGGCGTCGGTGTGCTGCTCGTGGAACGGTTGTCGGACGCCGAACGCAACGGCCACCGGATCTTGGCGGTCGTGCGCAGCTCGGCGGTCAACCAGGACGGTGCGTCCAACGGCCTGTCCGCGCCCCACGGGCCGTCGCAACAGCGCGTCATCCGGCAGGCGCTGGCCAACGCCGGCTTGTCGGCCGCCGACGTCGATGTGGTCGAGGCCCACGGCACGGGTACGACGCTGGGCGACCCGATCGAGGCCCAGGCCGTGCTCGCGACGTACGGGCAGGACCGTGAGCGGCCGTTGCTGCTCGGTTCGCTGAAGTCGAACGTCGGTCACACCCAGGCCGCGGCCGGTGTCTCCGGCGTCATCAAGATGGTCATGGCCCTGCACCACGGCATCGTCCCCCGGACCCTGCACGTCGACGAGCCGTCCCGCCACGTCGACTGGACCGCCGGCGCGGTGCGGCTGACCGTCGAGAACCAGCCCTGGCCCGACACCGGCCGCCCGCGCCGGGCCGGCGTCTCGTCCTTCGGCGTCAGCGGCACCAACGCGCACGTCATCCTCGAAGGCTCACCTGCGCCGATCATCGAGGAGCAGGCGACGGACCCGCTGCCGTTGGTCATTTCGGCCAAGACACCGGACGCGCTGGCCGATTACGAGGGCCGTTTGCGCGCCTACCTGGCTGCGGCGCCGGGCACGCGGAGTATGGCCTCGACGTTGGCTGTGACCCGGTCGTTGTTCGAGCACCGCGCGGTGTTGCTCGGGGACGACACGATTACGGGTACGGCGTTGGCTGATCCGCGGGTGGTGTTCGTGTTCCCGGGTCAGGGCTGGCAGTGGCTGGGCATGGCCGACACGCTGAAGGAGTCGGCGGTGTTCGCCGAGTGCGCTGCCGCGTTGCGTGAGTTTGTCGACTGGGATCTGTTCAGCGTGCTTGACGACCCAGCCGCGCTGGATCGGGTGGATGTGGTGCAGCCGGTCTGTTGGGCGGTGATGGTGTCGCTGGCCGCGGTGTGGCAGGCCGCCGGTGTCCACCCGGATGCGGTCATCGGGCACTCCCAGGGGGAGATAGCCGCCGCGTGTGTGGCCGGTGCTCTCTCGCTGCGTGATGGTGCGCGGATTGTGGCGTTGCGGAGCCGTCTGATCGGCGAGCGGCTGGCCGGTCGTGGTGCGATGGCGTCGGTTGCGTTGCCTGCCGACGATGTCGTTCTGGCCGAGGGGGCCTGGATTGCCGCCGTCAACGGGCCCGCCTCGACCGTGGTGGCGGGCAGTCCTGAGGCGATAGAACAGATGCGGGGCGAGCGGGTCCGGCGCATCGCGGTGGACTACGCCTCGCACACCCCGCACATCGAACAGATCCGCGCCGAACTACTCGACCTGACCGCCGACATCACCTCGCAACCACCCACCCTGCCGTGGTACTCGACCGTTGACGGGACGTGGATCGACGGCCCGCTCGACAGCGACTACTGGTACCGCAACCTGCGTCAACCCGTGGGCTTCCATCCCGCCGTGCAAACCCTGCAGGCACTAGGCGAGACCGTGTTCGTGGAGGTCAGCGCCAGCCCGGTGCTGCTGCCCGCGATGGACGACGCGGTCACCGTCGCAACGTTGCGGCGCGACGAAGGAACCCAGATGCGGATGCACACCGCGCTGGCCGAAGCCCACGTCCTCGGCGTCACGGTCGACTGGCCCCATGTCATCGGTGACACCGGCGAGCGGACGCTGGATCTGCCGACCTATCCCTTCGAACGTCACCGCTACTGGTCGACCGCGACGACCACCTCCGACGGGGGACTGCGGCACCCCTTGCTCGACACTGTCGTCGAAACGCCCGGCTCCGACGGTGTGGTGCTCACCGGGCGGGTGTCGCTGGCCACGCATCCATGGCTGGCCGACCATCAGGTCCGCGGGGATGTCCTGCTGCCCGGAACCGGCTTCGTCGAGCTGGTCGCCCGGGCCGCCGCCGAGGTGGGCCGGGACCTCGTCGACGAACTCGTCATCCACACGCCGCTGGCGCTGCCGGCCACCGGTGGGGTGCGACTGTCGGTGTCGGTCAGCGGGGACGCGGTCACCGTCCACTCGCGGAGCGATCACGCCAGCGGCTGGACCCGGCACGTCACCGCCACGATCAGCACCGCCGCCCCCGCCGTCGCCACGGACCTGGACGTGTGGCCCCCGGCGCGGGCACGGCCGGTGGATGTCGCCGGCTTCTACGAACGCATGGCGCGCGCCGGCTACGAGTACGGGCCCGCGTTCCAGGGCCTGCAGGCCGCCTGGCGCCGCGGGGACACCGTGTTCGCCGAGGTCTCGCTGGACGAGCGGGACGTGCCGGAGGCGAGCCGCTTCGGGGTGCATCCGGCCCTGCTGGATGCCGCCCTGCACGCCTGCATGCTGCGCGGCGCGCCGGAGGGCGTGCGCCTGCCCTTCTCCTGGAACGGCATCCACGCGCAGGCCATCGGAGCAGTCGCCCTGCGGGTGGCGGTGACCCCGGCCGAGGACGGCTGGAGCGTGCGCGCCGCCGACGACACCGGCCGGCCGGTCGCCACCATCGAGGCACTGACCACGCGGCCGGTCACCACCGACACCGACGACCTGCTCACCCTGACCTGGACCGAGATCGCCGCCCCGGCGGATGCGCCCGCCGACGACGTCGTGATCGTCACCGCACAGCCCGGCCACGACGACCCGCTGTCGCAAGCCCGTGGGCTGACCACCCGTACCCTGCAAGCGATCCAAGCCGAGCTGACCTCGGACCGCACCGTGGTCGTGCACACCGGGACCGGACCGGCCTGCGCGGCCGTGTCGGGCTTGGTCCGGTCGGCGCAGTCCGAGCATCCGGGTCGGTTCGTGCTGGTAGAGAGCGATGACCCGCTCCCGCCCGAGCGGCTGGCCGCCGCGGCCGGGCTGGACGAACCCCGGGTGCGGGTCGACGGCGGCCGGTGGGAGGCGCCGCGGCTGACCCGGGCCGCCGAACCGCTGACCATTCCGGAGAGCGGCGGATGGCTGCTGCAGCATCCCGGCACCGGCACCTTGCGGGACCTGGCCCTGGTGCCCACCGACGTAGCGGACCGCGCGCTGCGGCCCGGCGAGGTACGCATCGCCGTCCGCGCGGCCGGCCTCAACTTCCGCGACGTCGTTGTCGCCCTCGGCATGGTCGAGGACGCCCGGCTGGCCGGTGGTGAAGCGGCCGGCGTGGTCCTGGAGACGGGACCCGACGTGCGGGGGCTGGTTCCCGGCGACAGGGTGTTCGGTCTGGTCGAGGGCGGGTTCGGGCCGGTCGCCATCGCCGATCAGCGCACCATGGCGGTGATTCCGGACGGGTGGTCGTTCGCGGTGGCGGCGTCGGTGCCGGTGGTGTTCGCCACTGCGTACTTCGGCTTGGTGGATCTGGCCGGGCTCGGCTCGGGGGAGTCGGTGCTGATCCATGCCGCGGCCGGTGGTGTCGGTATGGCCGCTACGCAGATCGCCCGTCACCTCGGTGCCACCATCTACGCCACCGCCAGCACCCCCAAACAACACCTGCTGCGAGCGGCCGGGATAGAAAGGATCGCCGACTCACGCACCACCGACTTCCGGAACACCTTCCCGCACAACATCGACGTCGTCCTCAACTCTTTGACCGGCGAATTCATCGACGCCTCCCTCGACCTCCTCGCACCCGACGGCCGATTCATCGAAATGGGCAAAACCGATATCCGGGCCGGGGTACGTGCCTTCGACCTCATGGACGCCGGCCCAGACCGGCTGCAAGAGATCCTCACCGAACTGCTCGGACTGTTCGAACAGGGCGTCCTACAGCCGTTGCCGGTGAAAGCGTGGGACATCCGCCAAGCCCGCGACGCGTTCAGCTGGATGAGCCGCGCCCGCCACACCGGCAAAAACGTCCTGACGATTCCCCGGCCGATCGACCCGGACGGCACCGTCCTGATCACCGGCGGCTCAGGCGTTCTAGCCGGCATCCTCGCCCGCCACCTGGTCGCCGACAAAGGCATCCGACACCTGCTGCTGCTCTCCCGCAGCACCCCCGACCAAAGCCTGATCGACGAACTCACCAACCTCGGAGCACAAGTCGACACCACCACCTGCGACGTATCCGACCCCGACCAACTCACCCACGCACTCACCGGTGTCACCCTCACCGCGGTCATCCACACCGCAGGAGCCCTCGACGACGGCGTCATCGAAGCCCAAACCCCCGAACGGCTCGACACCGTCCTCAAACCCAAAGCCGACGCCGCCTGGCACCTACACCAACTCACCCAACACCACGACCTCGCCGCCTTCATCCTCTACTCGTCGGCCGCAGGCGTGCTCGGCAACGCCGGACAAGGCAACTACGCCGCCGCCAACGCATTCCTCGACACACTCGCCGAGCAACGCCACACCCAAGGCCTACCCGCACTCTCCATCGCCTGGGGACTATGGGAAGAAACCAGCGGGCTGACCGCCCGGCTGACCGAGGCCGACCACGATCGAATCCGCCGTGGCGGCCAGCGCACGATCACCGCCGAACACGGAATGCGCCTGTACGACCAGGCGATCCGCCACGGAAGCCCGTTCGTGGTGGCCGCGCCCATGAACCCGGTCGGCGAGACTCCCGCGCTGCTGCGATCGATGCACCGGCCCGTCGCCCGGCGCACCCCGTCCATCGCCCAGGGCGACCTGCTCACCGTGGTCCGCGACAGCGCCGCCGTGGTGCTCGGCTACGCCGGCGGCGGTGCCGTGCCGATCACCGGCGCCTTCAAGGACCTGGGCATCGACTCATTGACCGCCGTCGAGCTGCGCAATGGCCTGGCCAAGGCCACCGGCCTGCGGCTGCCGGCCACCGTGGCGTTCGACTATCCGACCCCGGAGGCTTTGGCGACGCGGCTCAGCGACCTGCTGACCGGCGCGGCTCCTGCTCCGGTACGCCCGTCCGCGCCGGCGGTCGGTCAGGACGAGCCGCTGGCCATCGTCGGCATGGCCTGCCGGCTCCCGGGCGGTGTCACGTCGCCGGAGGATCTGTGGCGGCTGGTCGAGTCGGGCACCGACGCGATCTCCGGTTTCCCGGCCGACCGGGGCTGGGCCGAATATTCGTTCCAAGGCGGATTCCTCGAGGCCGCCGCGGACTTCGACGCCGCGTTCTTCGGCATCAGCCCCCGCGAGGCGCTGGCCATGGACCCGCAGCAGCGGCTGGTCCTCGAAGCGTCCTGGGAGGCCTTCGAACGAGCGGGCATCGAACCGGGCTCACTGCGCGGCAGCGACACCGGCGTGTTCATGGGGGCTTACCCCGGCGGGTACGCGGTCGGGGCCGACCTGGCCGGATTCGGTGCCACGGCCGGTGCGGGCAGCGTCCTCTCCGGCCGGGTCTCGTACTTCTTCGGCCTCGAAGGCCCGGCCGTCACCGTCGACACCGCCTGCTCGTCGTCGCTGGTGGCCCTGCATCAGGCCGGGCACGCGCTGCGGCTGGGGGA
Source organism: Actinoplanes sp. NPDC049265 (assembly GCF_043197135.1). Classification (NCBI taxonomy): domain Bacteria; kingdom Bacillati; phylum Actinomycetota; class Actinomycetes; order Micromonosporales; family Micromonosporaceae; genus Actinoplanes; species Actinoplanes sp. NPDC049265. Next base: position 17,845 of record NZ_JBICSP010000008.1, read on the forward strand.
GTGTTCACTGGCGCTGGTCGGCGGGGTCACGGTTATGGCGACTCCGAACACGTTCGTGGAGTTCTCCCGGCAGGGCGGGCTGGCCGCCGACGGCCGCAGCAAGGCGTTCGCGGACAGCGCGGACGGGGCCGGCTTCGCCGAGGGCGTCGGGGTGCTGCTGGTCGAGCGGCTTTCCGACGCTCAGCGCCACGGCCACCACGTGCTGGCACTGGTACGGGGGTCCGCTGTCAACCAGGACGGCGCCTCCAACGGTTTGACCGCCCCGAACGGCCCGTCCCAGCAGCGGGTGATCCAGGCGGCTCTGGCCAATGCCGGTTTGACGCCTGCCGAGGTGGATGTGGTCGAGGCGCATGGCACCGGGACCCGCCTCGGTGACCCGATCGAGGCCCAGGCGGTGATCGCCACTTACGGCCAGGACCGTGACCAGCCTTTGCTGCTTGGCTCGGTCAAGTCGAATGTCGGTCATACGCAGGCGGCGGCCGGTGTCTCCGGTGTCATCAAGATGGTCATGGCGCTGCGGCACGGTGTTGTGCCCCGCACCTTGCACGTGGATGAGCCGACCCGTCATGTGGATTGGGCCGCGGGTGCCGTGCGGCTGGCCATTGAGAACGGGGCCTGGCCCGGGTCTGGCCGGCCGCGTCGTGCGGGTGTGTCGTCGTTCGGCATCAGTGGCACCAACGCTCACGTGATCCTGGAGGGCGTGCCCGAGGAGCCGGCGCAACTCGAGGAACCATCCGAGTTGACCCCGCTGCTCCTTTCGGCCAAGACCCCCGCAGCGCTGACCCAGCTGGAAGACCGTCTGCGCGCCTACCTCACCACCGAACCTAGCCTGCCCGCTGTTGCGTCGACGTTGGCTGAGACGAGGTCGTTGTTCGACCACCGCGCCGTCCTGCTGGGCGAGGACACGGTCACAGGGGTGGCCGAGCCGGATCCGCGAGTGGTGTTCGTGTTCTCCGGTCAGGGTTCCCAACGCGCCGGCATGGGTGATGATCTCGCCGCTGCGTTCCCGGTGTTCGCGAAGATCCGCCAGCAGGTCTGGGACCAACTCGACATCCCCGACCTGGACGTCAACGACACCGGCTATGCCCAACCGGCCTTGTTCGCCCTGCAGGTCGCGTTGTTCGGTCTTCTCGATTCTTGGGGGGTACGCCCGGACGCCCTGATCGGCCATTCGATCGGTGAACTGGCAGCCGGTTATGTGTCGGGGATCTGGTCTTTGGAGGATGCCTGTGCGCTGGTGTCGGCTCGTGCCCGGTTGATGCAGGCCCTGCCGCCGGGCGGGGTGATGGTCGCTGTCCCAGTCTCCGAACAACAAGCCCAGCCTGTGCTCACCGACGGGGTGGAGATTGCTGCGGTCAATGGACCGTCGTCGGTGGTGCTTTCCGGCGACGAAACAGCAGTGCTGCAAGCGGCCGCCACACTAAGCGACCGGGCCAAGCGGCTGGCCACCAGCCACGCCTTCCACTCGGCGCGGATGGAACCGATGCTCGACGATTTCCGGGCCGTCGCCGAGCAGCTGTCGTATGGGTCGCCGCGGATCCCGATGACGGTTGGGGATGGACCGGACTACTGGGTGCGGCAGGTCCGGGAGACGGTCCGGTTCGGTGAGCAGGTCGCTGCCCATGATGGTGCCGTGTTTGTCGAGTTGGGACCCGATGGGAGTCTGGCGCGGCTGATCGACGGCATCGCGACGCTCGACCGTGACGATGAGCCGCGGGCCGCATTGACCGCGTTGGCCCAGCTGCACGTGCGTGGTGTGACAGTCGACTGGCCGATCACCGCCGGGCGGCGGGAGCGGGACCTGCCGACCTACGCCTTCCAACGGCAGCGCTACTGGATCGAGGGTGTCGGCGGTGGGCATCCGCTGCTGGGGCCGGCGGTGCGACTGGCCGAGACCAGCGGCGTGCTGTTCACCTCGACCGTGTCGCGTCACAACGAGCCGTGGCTGCGGGATGAGACCGCCCTGCCGCCGGCCGCCTTCGCCGAGATGGCCCTGGCCGCCGCCGACGAGACCGGCCACACCCAGGTCGACGAACTCACCGTAGAGCTCCTGCCCGCCCTGGTCGACGACCGCGCCCTCCGGATGCAGACCTGGATCACCGACGGCCGGCTCACCATCCACGCCCGCTACAGCGACGGCGAACCGTGGACTCGCGTGGCCACCGCACGCCTGTCAAACGCCGTCCCGACCGCCATGCCGGCCCGCACCGATGACGGGTCAATCGCCGTCGAACTGGACGACCGGGAAGACGCCACCAGATACGCCCTGCACCCGGCGCTCCTGACCGCCGCCCTCGGCTCGGTCGCCGGCGACGCACCCGCCGTCTGGCGAAACCTGAGCCTGCACGCGAGCAACGCCACCGACCTGCGCGTCCAGCTCACCACGCGCCCCGACGGCACCCTATCCGTCACCGCCACCGACGCGACCGGCCACACCGTCCTATCCACCTCCAGCATCACACCAGCAGCCATCCCCCTGTTCGCCCCCACCGGCGACGACCTCTACACCCTCACCTGGACCGACATCACAGACACGACGGCCTCCGACACGGCTGTGTTCACCGCGCTCCCTACCAGCGACGACGACCCACTCACCCAAGCCCGCACGCTGACCTCTCGAACCCTGGAAGCCATCCATACCGCGCTGGCTGATGACAGCACTCTGATCATCCACACCGGCACCGACCTCGCCTCGGCAGCCGTGTCCGGGCTGGTCCGCTCCGCACAATCCGAACACCCCAACCGTTTCACCCTGATCGAAAGCAACGAACCCCTGCCCCCGGTGCCCGTGGATCAGCCCCGACTACGGTTCACCGACGGCCGATGGCAGACCCCCCACCTCACCCGCACCACCACCGCCGAAGCACAGCCCTGGGACCCCGACGGCACCGTGCTGATCACCGGCGCCTCCGGCGGCCTGGCCCGCATCCTCACCCACCACCTGGTCACCCACCACGGCGTCCGTCATCTCCTACTACTCTCCCGCAGCATCCCCGACGGCATCGACGAACTAGACGCCCACGTCAACGCCCTCTCCTGCGACGTATCCGACCGCGCCGCCCTGGCCCAGGCCCTCACCCAGGTGCCACCCGAACACCCGTTGACCGCAGTCATCCACACCGCCGGCGTAATCGACGACGGCGTCATCGAAGCCCAAACCGCCGACCGCCTCGACACCGTCCTGCGCCCCAAAGCCGACGCCGCCTGGTATCTACACGAACTCACCCACGACTTGCAGGCGTTCATCGTCTACTCCTCCGCCGCCGGTGTCCTCGGCGCACCCGGCCAAGCCAACTACGCCGCCGCCAACGCCTTCCTCGACGCCCTCACCGAACACCGCCGGACCCTGGGCTTGCCGGGGGTGTCACTGGCCTGGGGCATGTGGGAAACCACCAGCGGCCTCACCGCCAACCTGACCGAGACCACGCGGGAACGGCTGCGCCGCAACGGACTGCAACCCATCACAGCCGAGCACGGGATGCGGCTGTTCGACACCGCGATCGGCCACGACAACCCCCTCGTCATCGCCGCCCGCATGAACCCCGTCCACCACACACGCCGCCCCACCGCCACAACCGACCTACTCACCCTGGTCCGCGCCAACACCGCAACCGTCCTCGGCTACCCCGACACCACCGCCGTACCCACCACCACCGCGTTCAAAGACCTCGGCATCGACTCCCTGACTGCCATCGAGTTGCGCAACACCATCGCCAAAACCACCGGACTACGACTCCCCGCCACCCTGGTCTTCGACTACCCAACACCCACCACACTCGCCACCAGACTCAACGAACTACTCACCGGCACGACCTCCACCCCCGCACGCCGAGCCGCCACGGTGGCAGCCCAGGACGAACCCCTGGCCATCGTCGGCATGGCCTGCCGGCTGCCCGGCGGGGTCTCCTCCCCGGAGGACCTGTGGCAGCTGGTCGAGACCGGCACCGACGCCATCTCCGGCTTTCCCACCGACCGCGGCTGGGACGTCGAGAGCCTGTACGACCCGGATCCGGACGTGCCCGGCAAGTCGTACTGCGTGGAGGGCGGCTTCCTCGACGCGGTAGCTGATTTCGACGCATCGTTCTTCGGGATCAGCCCCCGCGAAGCCCTGGCCATGGACCCGCAGCAGCGCCTGATCCTCGAAGCGTCCTGGGAGGCCTTTGAACGGGCCGGCATCGACCCGGCCGACGCCCGCGGCAGCGACACCGGCGTGTTCATGGGCGCGTTCACCAGTGGCTACGGCGCCGACCTCGAGGGCTTCGGCGGGACCGCCGGAGCGTTGAGCGTCCTGTCCGGCCGGGTGTCGTACTTTTTCGGCCTCGAGGGTCCCGCCGCGACGGTCGACACGGCCTGTTCGTCGTCGCTGGTCGCCCTGCACCAGGCCGGGTACGCCCTGCGGCACGGTGAGTGCTCGATGGCCCTGGTCGGCGGCGTCACGGTGATGGCCTCCCCGCGCACGTTCATCGAGTTCTCGCGGCAGCGCGGTCTGGCCTCCGACGGCCGGTGCAAGGCGTTCGGCGACGCGGCCGACGGCACGGGCTGGTCCGAGGGCGTTGGCGTCCTCCTGGTCGAGCGTCTCTCCGACGCCGAACGCAACGGCCACCGGATCTTGGCTGTCGTGCGCAGCTCGGCGGTCAACCAGGACGGCGCCTCCAACGGCCTGACCGCTCCCAACGGCCCCTCCCAGCAACGCGTCATCCAGGCCGCCCTGGCCAACGCCGGCCTCACCCCCGCCGACATCGACGTCGTCGAAGCCCACGGCACCGGCACCACCCTCGGCGACCCCATCGAAGCCCAAGCCGTGATCGCCACCTACGGCCAAAACCGCGACCAACCACTGCTACTCGGCTCACTGAAATCAAACATCGGCCACACCCAGGCCGCCGCCGGCGTCTCCGGCATCATCAAGATGGTCATGGCCCTGCACCACGGCATCGTCCCGCGAACGTTGCACGTGGAAGAGCCGTCACGCCACGTCGACTGGACCGCGGGCGCCGTGCAACTGGTGACAGAAAGCCAGCCCTGGCCCGACACCGGCCGACCCCGCCGAGCCGGCGTCTCATCCTTCGGAGTCAGCGGCACCAACGCCCACATCATCCTCGAAGGGCCGCCCGCACAGCCCTCGCCGGAGCCGGCACCACCCCTCACCCCGCTCGTCATCTCGGCCAAGACACTGAAGGCGTTGGCCGACTACGAGGATCGCCTCCGTGCCTACCTGAGCGACGCACCGGCAACAGACGTGCGGGCGTTGGCGATGACCCGTTCATTGTTCGACCACCGCGCCGTTTTGCTCGGTGACAACACCGTCACCGGCACTGCCCTGACCGACCCGCGCGTGGTGTTCGTCTTCCCGGGTCAGGGCTGGCAGTGGCTGGGCATGGCCGACACGCTGAAGGGGTCGGCGGTGTTCGCCGAGTGCACTGCCGCGTTGCGTGAGTTTGTCGACTGGGATCTGTTCAGCGTGCTTGACGACCCGGCCGCGCTGGATCGGGTGGATGTGGTGCAGCCGGTCTGTTGGGCGGTGATGGTGTCGCTGGCCGCGGTGTGGCAGGCCGCCGGTGTCCACCCGGATGCGGTCATCGGGCACTCCCAAGGCGAGATAGCCGCCGCATGTGTGGCCGGTGCTCTCTCGCTGCGTGATGGTGCGCGGATTGTGGCGTCGCGCAGCCGTCTGATCGGCGAACGGCTGGCCGGGAAAGGTGCGATGGCGTCGGTTGCGTTGCCTGCCGACGATGTCGTTCTGGCCGAGGGGGCCTGGATTGCCGCCGTCAACGGGCCCGCCTCGACCGTGGTGGCGGGCAGTCCTGAGGCGATAGAACAGATGCGGGGCGAGCGGGTCCGGCGCATCGCGGTGGACTACGCCTCGCACACCCCGCACATCGAACAGATCCGCGCCGAACTGCTCGACCTGACCGCCGACATCGACTCGCAACCACCCACCGTGCCGTGGTACTCGACCGTTGACGGGACGTGGATCGACGGCCCGCTCGACAGCGACTACTGGTACCGCAACCTGCGTCAACCCGTGGGCTTCCATCCCGCCGTGCAAACCCTGCAGGCACTAGGCGAGACCGTGTTCGTGGAGGTCAGCGCCAGCCCGGTGCTGCTGCCCGCGATGGACGACGCGGTCACCATCGCAACGTTGCGGCGCGACGAAGGAACCCAGATGCGGATGCATACCGCGCTGGCCGAAGCCCACGTTCTCGGCGTGGCGGTCGACTGGGAAGCTGTGCTGGGCACGACCACGCGGCACGTCGCGGGCCTTCCGACGTACCCGTTCCAGCGTCAGCGCTACTGGGTCGCCGAGACGCCCCGCCCGACCGGCGGCCCTCTGCTCGACACGATCGTCGAGCTGCCCGGCACCGACGGCCTTGTGCTCACCGGGAAGATCTCCGCGGCCACCCACCCGTGGCTGGCCGACCATGAGATCCGGGGCGACGTTCTGCTGCCGGGGACCGGGTTCGTGGAGCTCGTGTCGCGTGCCGCCGCCGAGGTGGGCTGCGACGTCATCGACGAACTGGTCACCGAGGCCCCCCTCGTGCTGCCCGCCACCGGAAACGTTCAGCTGTCGGTGTCGGTCAGCGGCGACGCGGTCACGGTCCACTCCCGGCCGGACGACGGCAGCGAGTGGACGCGGCACGTCACCGCCACCATCAGCACCGCCGCCACCCCGGCCGCCGCCCCGGACCAGCTCGCGTGGCCACCGGAGGGTGCCGACCCCATCGACGTCGCCGGCTTCTACCCCGAGCTGGCCACCGACGGCTACCACTACGGCCCCGCCTTCCAGGGCCTGCAAGCCGCCTGGCGCCACGACAACACGATCTACGCCGACATCACCCTGGCCGAAGCACAAACCCCGGAAGCGTCCCGCTACGCCGTACACCCGGCCCTGCTCGATGCTGCCCTGCACGCCTGCATGCTCCACACGCCGGACGCGCCGACCGAAGTGCGGCTCCCGTTCGCCTGGAACGGCATCCGGGTCCAGGCCACCGGCTCGACCGCCCTGCGCGTGGCCGTGACGCCGGGGGCGGACGGCTGGAAGGTCCGGGCCGCCGACCACTCGGGTCGACCGGTGGTCACCATCGACACGCTGATCACTCGGCCGGTGGCCACCGACCCCGGCGATCTGCTCGCCCTCACCTGGATCGAGGTCCCCGCCCCCGGACAGGGCAGCCGCACGGCCGGGCGGTTCGAGGACGACGGCCCTGCGACCCCGGACGTCGTGGTCCTCGCGGTCCACCCGGGCGGCGGCGACCCGCTGACCGAGGCTCGTGCGCTGACCACCCGTACCCTGCAAGCGATCCAGACCTGGTTGACCGCCGAACGTTTCGCCCACAGCACCATGATCGTGCACACCGGAACCGGCCTGGCCGCCGCCACGGTCTCGGGTCTGGTGCGCTCCGCTCAGTCGGAGCATCCGGGCCGCTTCGTCCTGGTCGAGAGCGACGACCAGGTGGAGCTGGAGCAGCTGGCCGCGACGGTGGGGCTGGACGAGCCGCGGCTGCGGGTGACCGCCGGCCGATGGGAGGTGCCGCGGCTCACCCGGACCACGCCCGAAGCCGAGGCGGCCTGGGATCCTGACGGCACCGTGCTGATCACGGCCGATTCCGGGGAACTTGCCACCATCCTCGTCCGCCACCTGGTGGCCGAGAATCGCGCCGGCCACGTGCTGCTGATCGGGCTGGACGCCGCCGTCCCGGCCGACGCGCTCGGCGTCCACGTCGAGACGGTCGCCTGTGACCTCTCCGATCGCGCCGCGCTGGCCCGGGCACTGGAGAAGGTGCCGCCCGAGCATCCGCTCACCGCCGTGATCCACACCGCCGGCGTGCTCGATGACGGCGTCGTCGAGGCGCAGACGGCCGATCGGCTCGACGCGGTCCTGCGAGCCAAGGCCGACGCCGCCTGGCATCTGCACGAGCTCACCCGGGACCTGCGGGCGTTCGTCCTGTACTCCTCGGCCGCCGCCCTGCTGGGCGCGCCCGGGCAGAGCACCTACGCGGCGGCCAACGCGTTCCTGGACGCATTGGCCGAGCGGCGTCGGGCCGAGGGCCTCCCGGGGCTGGCGCTGGCGTGGGGCATGTGGGAGGACACCGGTGGCGCGGCGGCCGAACTCAGCGGCACCGATCGGGACCGGATCCGTCGCAGCGGTCTGCGGCCCATCACCGCCGAGCGCGGGATGCGCCTGTTCGACCTGGCCGCGGGCCGGACCGAGCCGGTTCTGGTGGCGGCCCCGATGGACGCGGCGCGCGACGGTGAGGTTCCGGCGTTGCTGCGGCTGGTCCGTCGCCCGGCCGCGCGCCGTCTGCGTTCCCGCGGTGAGTCCCCGGTCCACGGCCTGGCGTCGTTGGGGCCGGCCGAACGCGAGCGGGCATTGCGGAAATTGGTGTCGGACACGGCTGCTGGAATTCTCGGTCATGCGGATTCGGGTGCCGTTCCGGTGACCGCCGCATTTCGTGAACTGGGGGTTGATTCGCTGACCGCGGTGGAATTGCGGAACAGTCTGGCCAAGTCGACCGGACTGCGGTTGCCGGCCACGATGGTTTTCGATTATCCGACCCCGCAGGCGCTGGCCGGCCGGCTGGGCGAACTGCTGACCCCGGAGGTCACCCGGTCGACGTCGCTGGGTGCCGAGCTCGACCGCCTGGAGGCTCGCTTGTCGGAGATGGTCGCCGATGAGCAGCAGCTATCCGTGGTGAGTGATCGACTTACCTCGATCTTGAACGGATGGCGCCGCCGGTCGCAGCCGGAGGACGCGCCGGCCGGATCGCTGGCCGGTGCGAGCGCCGGCGAAATTCTCGATTTCATCGATCGGGAATTCGGTGATCCGACCATGTAAATGCGCCGTGGGAAAGGAAATGGATACACGTGGGAAACAACGCCGCACCCCGTCCGGCCGGTCGGACGGGCTGAACTTTGCCGTGGTTGATGCGTTGTTGTCAGCGATGGGAAGCGTTTGAGGTCCGACGCGAAGGTGGTGCCTGTCTGTGGAGTTTTACGACCTGGTCGCCCGCGAAGACGAGCTCAGAATGATGGACCAGGCCCTCGGCCGCGCGACCGGCGGACGGGGGGTCGTGGTCACCGTCACCGGACCGGTCGCCTGCGGCAAGACCGAACTGCTGGACGCGGCCGCGGCCAAAGAGGACTTCATCACGTTACGTGCGGTCTGCTCGGCCGAGGAGCGGACCCTGCCGTACGCCGTGATCGGTCAACTCCTCGACCATCCCGTACTCTCCGCGCGGGCGCCCGAACTGGCCTGCGTGACGGCATCCGGGCGGCCGCTGCCAGCCGACACCGAGAACCACCTGCGCCGCGATCTCACCCGCACCCTGCTGGCCCTGGCCACCGAACGACCGGTGCTGATCTGCATCGACGACGTGCACCAGGCCGACACCGCCTCGCTGAACTGCCTGCTGCACCTGGCCCGGCGGGTCGCCTCGGCCCGGATCGCCATGATCCTCACCGAGTTGCGCCGGCTCACGCCCGCGCACTCCCGGTTCGAGGCGGAACTGCTCAGCCTGCGGCACCGCCACGAGATCGCGTTGCGTCCGCTCGGCCCGGCCGACGTCACCGAGTTGGCCCGCGCCGGCCTCGGGCCCGACGTCACCGCCGACGAGCAGGCCCAGGTCTACGAGGCCACCAGCGGCAACCCCAACCTGGTCCGGGGCCTGGTCAACGACGTGCGGGAGGCCTGGGCGGCCGGCGGCACGGGCATCTCGGCCGGGCGGGCATACCGGCTGGCGTACCTCAGCTCCCTCTACCGCTGCGGTCCCGTCCCGTTGCAGATCGCCCAGGCGGCGGCGGTGCTGGGCCCCAGCGCCACCGTCACCCTGGTGCGCCGGGTCAGCGGGCTCGGCGCCGAGACGGTGGAAGAGGCGACCGGGATCCTGACCGAGGGCGGCCTGCTGCGCAACCACCGGTTCCCGCATCCGGCGGCCCGCTCGGTCGTACTCGACGACATGTCGGCCCAGGAACGCCGCCGTCTGCACCGGTCCGCGCTGGACGTGCTGGACGGCGTACCCGTCGAAGTGCTCGCCCACCACCAGGCCGGCGCCGGACTGATCCACGGGCCGCAGGCCGCCGAGATGTTCGCCCGGGCCAGCCAGGAGCTGCGGGTACGCGGCGAGCTCGACGCCGCGACCGAATACCTGCAACTGGCCTACCGGGCCTCCGACGACGCCGGCGCCCGGGCCGCCCTGCAGGTGGAGACCGTGGCCGGCGAACGCCGCCGCAACCCGCTGACCTCCAGCCGGCACCTGGACGAGCTGACCGCCGCCGCCCGGGCCGGCCTGCTCTCGGCCGAGCACGCGGCCCTGGTCGTGCACTGGCTGGCCGACGCCGGACGCCCCGGCGAGGCCGCCGAGGTGCTGGCCTTGCAGCGCGCGCTGGCCGCCACCGACCAGGATCGGGCCCGCCTGCGTGCCGCCGACGTGTCGCTCGCGCTGTTCCATCCGGGCGTACCGGGCGCGGAGCGGCGCCCGCACCCCCTCGCGCCGGAGGAACTCGCGAGCCTGTCCCGGTCGGCCCGGCACGGTGTGACCGCCGACAACGCGGTGCTGGCGGCGCTGCGTGGCCGGCCCGAGTCGGCCGCCGCCGAGGCCGAGAACGTCCTGCGCAACGCGGACGCCGCGGCGTCCGGCCCGACCGCCCTGGCCGCGCTGACGGCCCTGCTCTACGCCGAGAACACCGACGCCGCCCAGCTGTGGGCGGACAAGCTGGCCGCGGGCACCGGGGCGGCCGAGGGTGAGGCCGGCTACGCGGGGCCGCGGACCGAGGCCGCCCTGCGCCGTGGCGATCTGGCCGCCGCGGTGCAGGCGGCCGGCGCGGTCCTCGACCGCGGCCGCCCGTCGTCGCTCGGCATCACCGCCGTGTTGCCGCTGAGCAGCGCGGCGGCCGCCGCCATCCGGCTCGGCGAGCTCGAGCGGGCGGAGAAGTGGCTGGCCGAGCCGCTGCCCGACGCCGTCCACGACAGCCTGTCCGGCCTGCACCTGCTGATGGCGCGGGGCCGGTACAACCTGGCGGTGGGCCGGCACGAGGCGGCGTACACGGCGTTCCGGGACTGCGGGGAACGGATGCGCCGGTGGGACGTCGACGTGCCCGGGCTGGCCCTGTGGCGGGTCGACGCGGCCGAGGCGCTGCTGGCCGGCCGGGACCGGGCCGAGGGCCGGCGGTTGATCGACGAGCAGCTGACCCGGCCGATGGGACCCCGGTCGCGGGCGCTGACCCTGCGGGTACGGGCGGCCTACGCCCCGCCGCCGAAGCGGATCGACCTGCTCGACGAGGCGGCCGGCCTGCTGCTGTCCAGCAACGACCAGTACGAGCGGGCGCGGGTGCTGGCCGATCTGAGCGAGGCGTTCAGCGCGCTGCGCCAGAACGGCCGGGCCCGGGGCATCCTCCGGCAGGCCCGGCACCTGGCCGCCCAGTGCGGGGCGGTCCCGCTGCTGCGCCGGCTGGGCGTCAAGGCCGGCCGCTCCGGTCGCCTCGGCCGCCCGCCGCAGGGGATCCGGTCCTTGACCGACGCCGAGCGCCGGGTGGCGACGCTGGCCGCGGCCGGGCAGACCAACCGCGAGATCGCCGACCAGCTCTTCGTCACCGCCAGCACGGTCGAGCAGCACCTCACGAACGTCTTCCGCAAGCTGGGCGTGAAGGGCCGCCAGCAGCTGCCGGCCGAACTGACCGAGTGAACCGTTGGTCTTATGACCAGGCCACCGGCAGCTCGGCCGGACCGTGCACCACGTTGCCGGTCTTCCACTCGATCTCTTCCGGCGGGACCGCGATGCGTACCGTCGGGACCCGCTCGGCCAGCGCCCGCAGCACCGTGGTCAGCTCCATCTGGGCGATCTGCCGCCCGACGCAGGCGTGCGCGCCGTGCGAGTAGCCCAGGTGCGGGCCGGGCTTGCGGGCGACGTCGAGCGTGTCGGCGTCGGAATGCAGGGCGGTGTCCCGGTTGGCCGACTGCACGGCCACCACCACGTACTCGCCGGCCTTGATCGGTTGCCCGTTGACCTCGGTGTCCTCGGTCGCCTGGCGGAACAGCCCGGTGGCGACGCCCAGGTAGCGCACCAGCTCCTCGGCCGCCGAACCGGCCAGATCGGGCTCGGCGCGGAGCTTCGCCCACTCCCCGGGGGCGTTCAGCAGGCAGACCAGCCCGTACGTGATCATCGACGCGGTCGTGTCGTACCCGGCGATCAGCAGGCCGCCGTTCATGTCGGTCAGCTCGGCCGGGGTGAGCGGGCGCTTGTCCTTCGCGGTGTGCTTGATCATGCGGCTGAGGACGTCGTCGCCGGGCCGGGCGCGCCGGGCGGCGGCCAGCTGATAGAGGTACGTCCACAGCGGCGTCAGGGCCCGGCGCAGCTCGTCCTGCGTGGTCGAGGTGGTGAACATCGCCGTGGCGGCGTCGTGCAGCAGATGACGGTGGTCGGCCGGTACACCGATGAGCTCGGCGATCACCGCGGTCGTGATCACCGTGGAGAACCCGCTGTGCAGGGGAAACGGTTGCGGGGAGGCGAGCATGCCGGTCACCGCCTCGTCGGTGATCTGCTGCACCAGCGGCTGCAGTTCGGCGAGCCGGCGGGGGTGCGAGACCTGCGGCGCGTAGTTGCGCCGGATCCGGATGTGCTCCGGCCCGTCCATCTGGGGGAAACCGTTGATCGGGGCGTCCGGGCCGCCGTACGCGGCGAGGACGTGGCCGACCGGGCCGGGCCGGGTGGAGAAGCGGCGGCCGTCGCCCAGCACCTCGCGCGCGGCGGCGTAGTCGGAGACCAGCCACGCGTCCATGCCGGTGGGGCAGGACACCTGGGTGACCTCGCGGCGCTCGCGCAGTTCGGCGTACTCCGGGGGCGGGGTGAACGGCTGCCGGCTCTCGTCGGGCAGCGGCAGCGCGGGCAGAGACATCCCAGAACCTCCGTGTACGCGTGGTCAGCCGGCCGTGCGGCGGGCGAAGACCTGGTGGATACCGGTGCCGGCGAACAGCGACGCCTGCTCGGCCACGACCGTGAAACCGCGCCCGCGCAGCAAGCCGAGCACCTCGTCGAGGGCGCCGCCGACGTCGTGCACCTCGGCCACGACCTGGCGTACCCGCGGCCAGTCGGCCTCGTCGACACCGGCCAGGACCTGCCGCTCGCTCTTCTCCACATCGATCTTGAGCAGTCCCACGGCGGTGATTCCGCGGTCGGCGATCACGTCGGAGAGGCGGACCAGTGGGCTGTCGATCACCTCGCCGACGAGCTCGGTCCCGGCCAGCGCCCGGTCGACCTCCTCGGCCGGCAGTCCCTCGTTGAGGGCCAGCGTGCGCAGCATCTCGGTACGCGCGGCCGGGTCCGGATGCAGGCCCGACAGCAGCGTCGCCTCGGGGTAGAAGGTCAGTTCGCCGCGCCCGGCCACGTCGGCGACCGCGCTCTGGTCGAACCGTCCGGCCACCCCGTGCCGTTCGGCGTTGGCCCGCAGCGCCGCGTACGGCACCGGCGCCGGCTCGAACGCGTGCACCGTGACGCCCGGGCACTCCAGGTGCGCGAACAGCGTGAACATGCCGATGTTGGCGCCGACGTCGAACACCACGTCGCCCGGACGCACCTCGAGGCCGTGGCGCAGATAGGAGCGCTCGGTGAAGATCTCCCGGTAGAGGAACTCCGCCTCGTCGGCCTTGACGTACGCGACGGTGGCGCCGTTCGGCAGCTCCATCGTCGGCACCGGCGCACTCACGCCGCACCCCAGGTGACCCGCAGCTCGGCCGGGCTGAACAGGCCCGGGCCGTCGTTCATCGGCACCGTGCCGGCCAGGCGTACGTCCGGGAAGCGGTCGAACAGGCGAGTCACCGCGACCTTGATCAGGGCCCGGGACAGGTGCTGACCGGGGCACTTGTGAATGCCGTACCCGAACGCGAAGTTGTGCTCCGGCGCCCGGGTGACGTCGAAGGTGTCCGGGCCGGCGAAGACGCCCGGGTCGCGGTTGGCCGTCGAGTAGAGCGGGATGACGGCGTCGCCGGCCGCGATCGTCTGGCCGCGCACCTCGACGTCCTCGACGCACACCCGGGGCACGCCGAACTGGTTGAGTGGCAGGTAACGCAGCATCTCCTCGACCGCGCGGTCAATCAGCGCCGGGTCCGACCGCAGCGCCGCCGCCTGCTCGGGGTGGGCCAGCAGTGCGTACAGGCAGTAGCCGACCATCTGCTGCACCGAATCGTGCCCGGCGAACAGCAGCACCGCGAACACCCCGGTCGCCTCGTCGTCGCTGAGCAGGATCTGGTCCTCGCCGGCCTCGGCCAGCCGGTGCAGCAGGTTGTCGCCCGGCTCGGCCCGCTTGGCCCGGACCAGCGCCAGGGCGTGGGTGAAGAACTCGTCGGTCAGGTCCTTGATGTCGGTCAGGTCGGCGGCGCCGGTGATGGCCCGGATGCGCGACTCCAGGGCGGCGCCCTCGTCCTCGCCCAGGCCGTACAGGTCGTTGATGACCAGCGAGGGCAGGCGGCGGGCGTACGCCGGAACCAGGTCCGCCCCGGCCCCCGCGGCCTCGATGTCGTCGAGGCAGGCGTCGGCCGCCCGGCGGATGAACTCCTCCTGCCGGCGCGCGGCCCGCAGGGTGAAGTCGCCGGCGATCTTCTGCCGGTACCGGTTGTGCTCCGGCGCGTCCATGCCGGAGAACCAGCCCGGACGCCGGTCGGGCAGCATCCCCGACGGCGCCGCCGAGCTGAACCGCGGATCGTTGGTGACCAGCTTGACGTCGTCGGCTGCGGCCACCAGCCAGTGCTTGACGCCGAACATGTCGAACGAGCCGATCCTGCCGCTCTCCAGCACGGCGCGGTGCCCGTCCTGGACGGCGAACGGGCACCGCCCGGCCGTGCTGCCCGGCTGCTCAACCTCGGTGCTCATCGCGGGTCCTTTCCGGGCGGGACGGTGACCACGCCCTCGATCTCGACCAGCAGGTCGGAGCGGGCGATGTCGGTGTGCAGGACGGCGATCGTGGCCTCGCGCGCGAGCCGGTCGGCGCAGATCCGGCGTACGACCGGGATGTCGTCGCGGTGGCGGACGTAGACCTTCAGGTGGTCGAGGTCGGCCAGACCGTGATGGCGCGCCAGACCGTGCCGTCCGAGGTTCTCGCCGCTGATCACCCGGCCGATGTTGGCCAGCGCCACCTCGCACTGGCCGGCGATGTCGCCGCGGTGGACGGTCTCGTGGCCGAGGATGCCGCCGGTCGCCGAGACGAAGAGCCGGCCTTCGCCCGGGCCCGGCGGTGCGTGCCAGGTGGCCCGGGCGAAGATCGGCGGCCGGGTGCCGTAACGCGGCGGATAGCGGTGGGCGGTGAGCACGGCCGGGTTCTCCACGTTGATCCGGTGGCCGTGCCGGGCGGCGAGGAAATAGCAGGTGATGCCGCCGCTGTGGGCGCCGACACCGGTGGCGGCGGGCATGGTCGCCGGGTCCAGCCCGCGGGCGTCCAGCGCCTCGGCCCGGCCCACGCAGAAATCCTGATAGACCTCCAGGTCGTCGGCGTTGGCCGTGTTGATGCCGCTCAGGTAGTTCCAGGTGCGGACCAGCGTGGGATAGCCGAGGGCGGCGGTCAGATCGAAGATCGCGGTGTACGCGGCCGCGGTGCCGGCGGCGTACCGGCCGGCCTCGGGGACGCGGGCGACGCCGAGCAGATAATCGGGGGTTCGGGCCCAGGCGACGCCCGCGTGATGCCCCGACTCCTTCGGCCCCTCCGCGTGCCAGGCCTCGGCGAACGACTCGTCTTCCCGGGTCGTCGTGTGCACGGCCGCGCGCAGACGACCGTCGATCACCGACACGTCGGCCGGCCCGGTCCCGTGCTCGATGACACCGAGCAGCGTCTCGTCGCCGTCGAGATCGGCCGACCCGAGCTTCTCGAAGCTGCAGTACGGTGCCGTTCCTGGCGCGGACAATCGCCTCACCCTCCCTCGCCGTTCCCGGGCGTGTACCAGCCAGAAAATATGTGCGCGTCAATTACCGCAACCCCCTAGAAGCACGCTATTCGGCTGCCTTCCGTTCCCAGGGGGATGGTTAGGGGGTGACCGTCCTCGACCGACTGCTAACGTCGCCGTTACCCTCTCGCGAATCGCGTGCGTACCGGTGGGTGGGGCCTTTTCACACGCACCGAAAGAGAGGCGAAATGCAGACCAGAATTCTCTGCCAGCGCGACATCAAGCGCATTCTTTCGGTGGTCGGCCGGGACGAGGTGATGGATCGGCTGATCAGCGAAATGCAGCGGGAATTCGCGCGTCTGGGCCGGGGCGAGACCGACCCGCCGCCCTCACGGACCGGTTTCGCCCGGCGCGGTGACGTGCCCGGCGTCATCGAATTCATGCCGCATCGGGCCGCGGGTGTCGGCGTGACGATGAAGACGGTCAGCTACAGCCCGCAGAACCCGGAACGGTTCCACCTGCCGACCATCGTCGGCACCGTGTCGCGTTTGGACGACGACAGCGGCAGCCTGGTCGCGCTGGCCGACGCGGGCACCATCACCGCGATGCGGACCGGTGCGGTCGCCGGCGTCGCCACCCGGCTGCTCGCCCGGCCCGGCAGCACCACGCTCGGGCTGGTCGGTGCGGGCGCCCAGGCGGTCACCCAGGCGCACGCTCTCAGCCGGGTTCTTCCGCTGGAGCGCATCCTGGTCAGTGACATCCGGCCGGCGCACGCGGAGTCGTTCGCCTTCCGGGTCGCGTTCCTCGGGCTGGCCGTCGAGGTCACCGACGCGGCCACCGCGACCGCCGCCGCGGACGTCCTCAGCACGGCCACCTCGGTGCCGGTGGGCGGGGGACCGGTCGTACCGGCCGCGCCTCGCCCCGGCCACCTGCACGTCAACGCCATCGGTGCGGACGAGCCGGGCAAGACGGAGCTGCCGCGTGCCCTGCTCGACGACGCCTTCATCTGCGTCGACCATCCCGGCCAGGCGCGGGCCGAGGGCGAGTTCCAGCAGCTGCCCGACCGGGACCTGGGCCCGTCCCTGGCCGACCTGTGCGCGGCGCCCCGGCTGGCCGCCCCGCACCGTGACGGCGTGAGCGTCTTCGACTCGACCGGCAGCGCGTTCGCCGATCACATCGCCCTCGACGTGCTGCTCGGTTTCGCCGACGAGCTCGGCCTGGGCCGCAAGATGACGATCGAGTCGGCCCCCGAGGACGTCCTGGACCCGTACTCGTTGCAGTGGTGAATCAAGGCGTGCTGATGTTGGCGCCCTCGGTCCAGCTGACGTGCTGGACGATCTTGGCGATCTTCCAGCCGTCGGGCGTGCGTACCACGTGGTGGTCGTAGGCGCCGCGCATCAGGTAGAGATCGGCGCCCTTCTTGTGGTGCTGGGCGAACATGTAGGAGTGGCAGACGGCGCGGTCGGGGTCGGCCTCGTCGAAGGTCACGCGGTGGTTGGGGCTGATGTGCTGGCGGGCGTCCCACACCGAGAGGCCCTGGGCCGCGAAACCGACGAACTGGTCGCGGGGGAAGTCGGCGGCGGGCAGGCCGGCGTCGGAGAAGTCGATGTGCACCGGGTCGGTGAAGAGCGTCGCGTAGCGGTCCCAGTCGCCGTCGTCGATCGCCGCCGCGTAGTCGATCACCAGGTCGATGATGGCGGCGCGGTCTTCGAGGCGCTGGACTCGCTGTTCGAGGGTGGTCATGGCATCCTAGCTGTTGTCGTACGGGTAAATAACAAAACGTAAGTCGCTTGAGAAAAGTAAGTGGGGTGGGTGTGCCGTGTCAAGCGGTGATCCGTGTGAGGACCTGGGCGAGCCGCTCTCGCGCGTGATGACGATGCTGGGCAAGCGCTGGACCGGCATGGTGCTGAGCACGCTGATGCAGGGGCCGGCGTACTTCAGCGACCTCAAACGGGCCATCCCGGGCATCAGCGACCGGATCCTCAACGAGCGGCTGATCGAGCTGGCCGAGCTCGACCTGGTCACCCGGACCGTGCTCGACGGGCGGCCGATCCGGGTGCGATATCAGCTCACCGAGCACGGCGTGGCCATGCGATCGGCCCTGGGCGAGCTGACCCGATGGGCGATCGAGCACCTCAAGCCGGTCTAGTGCCTTGACCGCGAACGTTGGCCGGGTCGGATGACACACCGGGCCGGGTCCGCGTCGCGGTGTCGGTGTCGGTGTCGGTCGACGCTGTGCGGATGGCAGAACCCGATCGAGTACGCCGATCAAGCGACCAAGAGGGTCAGAAGCTGCGGCGCCTGGTCCGTCGCGGCACCGGTTCGGCAGTGCGGTTGCGTCGGGCGATGGTCGTGCTCGCCTCGGCCGGAGGCAACACGGTCCCGGCGATCGCCCATCAAACCCGGAGCTTGACAGCTTGATCCATCTCAGTACGCTCCGGCGGCGTGGAGCAGGATTACTGGTGGCAGCCTGCCTCGTACGGCGATGTCCCGGCCGGCGCCGTGCCGCATGGGTACGAGCACGATGGCGAGCCGATTTACGCGTGCCGGGTCGAGACCGAGGACGGTGTCCGTCCCGGGCAGGTGAGGCGCCGGTCGAAGGGCGCGTACGTCGCGTGGGACGGCGAGGAGGCGGTGCACCTCGAGTACGAGGTGCTCATGAATCGCGGCGTCTGGGGCATCGACAACGGGGGCGGGGTGCCGCCGGACGCGTACCCCGCCGGGAAGGACGACGAAGGCCGGCCCCTCTATCTGGCGCGTGCGGCCGCCGAGTCCGGTTCGCTGCACCTCGGCCTGGTGCGACCGGACTCCGGTGGCGCGGACATCGTCGATGCGGAGGAGGATCCCGTCCATGCCTACGAGGTCCTGCTCCGGCCTGATCCGGCGGTAGCCGAGCGCCAGGAGACCGAGGCGCGACGGTTGAGCCGACCGGTGTTGCGTTTCGCGTCATCGTCGGCGCCGCCGTTCACCGTCTACCTGGATCGCGGCGAGGAGGCCCGCCCGGAGCAGGTCAGCTGGGCTGACACCGACGGTACCGAGTTCGCGATCACCGTCGACGAGGACGAGCGCACCGCCCACGGACACCGCCGGACGGCCGGTGCCGAACGCGAGGAGTTCCGCAGCGAGCTGGCCGGACGGGACAAGGACACCCCCGACGCCCGGCGTTTCCTGATCGAGCAGACCTGGGACGCCGCACCGTCGGCGGACACCTGGTGGACGCCGTCGGAGGAGCTGCTCCTCGCGGTGGGGGAGACGGGTCACCCGCCGGTCCGGCTCAGCTGGCGGGACACCCGCGGCAACCAGGGCGACCTAACCTTTCACGGCGACACGATGGGCGGAACGTACAGCCCGGCCGGGCAGCCTCCGGCCGCGATCCGGGGCCGGGGCGTCCGTGCCGCGCTGCGCCACGGCGACATGGTCCTCGCCGTCGCCGCCGGTACGGTCGAGGGGCGGCCGGTGTTCGCGTCCGGCTCGAACGACGATCGGATCTCGCTGTGGGATGCGGCGACCGGCGAGCCGATCTGGACCGTCGAGGCGCATGGCCTGCGGGCCGGTGCGCTCGTCTTCGCCGGTGACGTGCTGGTCAGCGGCGGGTCGGACGGCGTCGTCGCCCGCTGGGACCCGGCGACCGGCGCCTCGTACGAGCCGTTGCACCGTGCTCCCCGTTCGGCGACGGCGCTGGCCGCGACCCGCCTCGATGACCGGATCCTGGTCGCAGGCGCGGGCCGGGACCGCCGATTGCGGGTGTGGGATGTCGTGTCCGGGGAACTGCACGCCGATTTCGACATCGGCGGGGTGCCACGTCGCGTCGCCTTGTCCACGCTGGCCGGGCGGCCGGTCGCGCTGACCGTCGGTGACACGGCAGTGGTGTGGGACGTGGCCGCCGGGGCGCCGTTGCGCCCGCTGGTGCCGCTGCGGGAGGAAGGCGCCGTCGGCACCTTTGGCATGCTGGACGGCCGCCCGGTGGTGGTGCACGGGCGTCCGGGCTCGCCCGGCGAGGACACCGCGGACCCGGCGCAGAACGGGTGGTACAAGCGGCCGGACCGAGCTGACCTGAATGTCTATGACCTGGCTTCCGGCGAGGTGCTGTCGGCCTTCACCGAACCGGGTCGCCCTCGCAACGACGCGGTGGTGATGCTCGAGCACGCCGGCCGGCCGCTGGTCTTCTCGGCCGGCGACACCAAGGTCACGGTGTGGGACCCGGCCACCGGCGAGCAGGTCGTACGCCCGCACCTCGGGGTTTTCCGCGCCGGTGTCGTCGATCTCGCGGTGACCCACGTCGACGGCCGGGTCGTGCTGGCCGCGGGTGTCGAACGGCGGCTCATCACCTGGTCACCGGACGAGCTGGTCTGACGTCCTGGCGAGTGGACGGAGGCTGAGACCGTCGCCAGGGACATACCTTCGACGGGATCTTGGAAAGTACGGTGTCGTCGGGACTCGGCGAGGATCAGCAGACTACGGGTGGGTCGCCCGCCAGCGCTGCTAGGAGCGGTTGATCATGAAGGCGTGCACGATCGCGGCGACCCACACGCCGAAGGCCAGGCCCAGGGCCCAGCGATAGAGCTGCCCGTCCGGGTCGGCGTCCCGCAACGTGTAGATAGCGGTCCAGCCCAGGGCCAGATAGATGACGCCGGCGATCCACCAGCCGGCCCTTCTCGTCCGTACGCCCAGATAGATGAACGCCGCACCACCCAGGCAGCTGAACCCCAGAATCGGCCACAGCAACCACCAGCTGCGCCTCGGCCTCCCCGTCATGCCGTCACGCTACCGTCGGGCCATGACGGGTGTGAATGCGCGGGACGTACGGGACATCGGGGCGGGCTACGACCCCGAACCGGGACGCTCGATGTCGTTGCGGGCGGCGGCGTACACCGATCCGCGGTTCCTCGATCTCGACCTGCGCGCGATCCTGGCCCGCACCTGGCAATGGATCGGCCATGTGGAGAAGCTGCGGGAACCCGGCAGCTACGTCGCGGCCGAGGTGGCGGGCATGCCGATCGCCGTCGTCCGGGACCGGGCCGGTGAGCTGCGGGCGTTCTACAACGTGTGCAAGCACCGCGCCCATGAGCTGCTGTCCGGCGAGGGGCGGACCGGGACGATCGTGTGCCCATACCACGCCTGGGTCTACGACCTCGACGGGTCGCTGCGCAACGCACGGCAGACGCAGCACATGCCGACCTTCGACAAGAGTCAGATCGGCCTCGACCGGGTGCTGGTCGAGGAGTTCGGCGGGTTCGTGTACGTGAACCTGGACAGCACCGCCAGGCCGCTGGGCGAGCAGGCACCCGACCTGGCCGCCGAGATCGCCGCCGGGGCGCCCGACGTCGCCAAGCTCACCTTCGCGCGGCGGCTCACCTACGACGTGAAGTCCAACTGGAAGAACGTCATCGACAACTTCCTCGAGTGCTACCACTGCCACATCGCCCACCGCGAGTTCGTGGCCCTGGTCGACATGGACACCTACGAGGTGAAGACGCACGGCATCTGGTCCAGCCACTTCGCCGAGGCCGGCAAGTCCGACAACCCGGCGTACGACGTGACCGGCGCGTCGGTCACCGAGCACGCCGTCTGGTGGCTGTGGCCCAACACCTGCCTGCTGCGCTACCCCGGGCGGGGCAACTTCATGGTCTTCCAGGTGCTGCCGGCCGGAGTCGACCGCACGCTGGAGACCTGGGATTTCTTCTTCGAGACGGACCAGCTCGAGCCGGCCGAGGAGGAGGCGGTCAGCTACATCGACGACGTGCTGCAACGGCAGGACATCGCGATCGTGGAGAGTGTCCAGCGCGGCATGGCGACACCAGCCTTCGACCAGGGCCGGATCGTGTACGACCCCCAGGGCTCGGGGCTGTCCGAGCACGGCGTCCACCACTTCCACGGGCTGGTCCTGCGGGCCTACCAGGAGTTCGTGGCCAAGTGACAGATCAGCTGCGACGCCGCCTCGGGCTGTTCGACGCGGTGGTGATCGGGCTCGGCGCGATGATCGGCGCCGGCATCTTCTCGGCCCTGGCGCCGGCCGCCGACGGGCTGCTGCCGGCGTTGGGCATCGCCGCCGTGGTGGCCTACTGCAACGCGATGTCCTCGGCCTGGCTCGCGGCCCGATATCCGGCTTCGGGCGGGACCTATGTGTACGGACGCGAGCGCCTCGGCCCGTTCTGGGGCTACCTGGCCGGCTGGGGCTTCGTGGTCGGCAAGACGGCGTCGTGCGCGGCGATGGCGCTGACCGTCGGCACCTACCTGTGGCCCGATCACGCCCACCTGGTCGCGGTGGCCGCGGTGGTGCTGCTGACCGCGGTCAACTACCTCGGCGTCCAGAAGGCGGTCTGGGTCACCCGGATCATCGTGGCGATCGTCCTGATCGTGCTGGCCGTGGTCGTCGTGTCGTCCTTCGAGATGCCACGGCAACCCGTCTCCACCCTTGCCGCCGGCAACATATTGCAGTCCGCCGGCCTGCTGTTCTTCGCCTTCGCCGGATACGCCCGGATCGCTACGCTCGGCGAGGAGGTGCGGGACCCGGCCCGGGTCATCCCGCGGGCGATCCCGATCGCGCTGGGCATCACCCTGATCGTGTACGCGGCCGTGGCGATCGCCGTGCTCGGCGTACTCGGCGACCGGCTCGGCAGCGCGACCGCCCCCTTGGCCGACGCCGTCCCCGCCCAGCTGGCCCCGGCGATCCGGGTCGGCGCCGCGATCGCCGCACTGGGTTCCCTGCTGGCCCTGATCCTCGGCGTCTCCCGCACCACCCTGGCCATGGCCCGCGACCGCCACCTGCCGCACGGCCTGGCCGCCGTCCACCCGCGCTTCGGCGTCCCGCACCGCGCCGAGCTCGCCGTCGGCGCCGTCGTGGCCGTCCTCGCCGCCACCACCGACCTGCGCGCGGCCATCGGGTTCTCCTCGTTCGGCGTGCTGGCCTACTACGCGATCGCCAACGCCAGCGCCTGGACGCTCGGCAGACGCGTCGTCCCCGCCGCCGGCCTGCTCGGCTGCGCGATGCTCGCCTTCGCGCTGCCACTCTCCTCGGTGATCGCCGGCGCGGCCGTGCTCGCCCTCGGCGCTACCCTCTACGGTGTCCGGCGTGGCTTCCGACCTGCGACTCGCGCGTAGGGCAGGATCGGGCGGTGCTACCGGATGAGGATCTCGACACGTCTACGCTCAGTGAGCGGCAACGGCAGGTGCTGACCGTCATCCGGGACTACGCGATCCGGTACGGCCACTCGCCGTCCACCCGGGAGATCGCCGATTCGCTGCGCATCGCCACCTCGTCGGCCGGCCGCCACCTGCGGGCCCTGGAGGAGTACGGCTTCCTGCGCCGCGGCCGCACCGCCACCCGCCCGGTCGACGTGCGCGCGTTCCTCCAACCGCCCCGGCAACGCCAGGCCCCGGCCACCGTGACCGTGCCGGTGGTCGGCGACATCGCGGCCGGCACGCCGATCCTGGCCGAGCAGAACGCCGACGAGATCCTCGCCCTGCCGCGCGACCTGGTCGGCCGGGGCACCCTGTTCTGCCTGCGGGTGCGCGGCGACTCGATGGTCGAGGCGGCGATCTGCGACGGGGACATCGTGGTGGTGCGGCAGCAGTCCGAGGCGTACAACGGCGACATCGTCGCGGCCATGATCGACGAGGAGGCGACGGTCAAGGTCTACCGCCGCCGCTCTGGGCACGTCGTGCTCGAGGCCCGCAATCCGGCGTACGCCGACCTCGACGGCGACCGGGCGACCATCCTCGGCAAGGTCGTCTCGGTGCTGCGCCAGACCTGACGGCTGCGGCCGTCTTTCCGGTGGGTTGAGCTTTCGGGGCATCGCTGGGTGCAACGGGGGGTCCTGCGGGTGCTCGCGATCGTCCCGGTTGTGGTAACAGTGGTGTTCGTCAGCCGGGGGTGGAAGAGATGAAGGACGCCGCGACCGTCGAGGACGTGCATGAGATCGCGCTGGCGATGCCGCACGTCAAGGTCGAGTACGGGTCGGGGGAAAACCCGGTCTATCAGGTGGGCGGGAAGTCGTTCGTGTTCTTCCGTACGCCGCGCCCCGACGCGGTCGACCCGGACACCGGCGAGCGCTACCCCGACGTGATCGTGTTCTGGGTCGAGACCGACGCCGACAAGCAGGCGCTGGTGCGCGACCCGGTGACGCCGTTCTTCACCACCAGGCACTTCGACGGGCATCTCTCGGTGCTGGTGCGGGCCGGCCGGCTGGGTGAGATCACCCGGGCCGAGCTGCGAGAGGTCATCCAGGACGCCTGGCTGGCCCGGGCGTCGGAGGCGCGACGCCGGGAGTGGCTCAAGAAACCCTCGTAAGGGTACGACTCGCCGTTCCGCTCGTCCTATCGGTTGGCCTCCTCCGGACGTACGGTTATGTTTGTCTAACGGCAAACTTTGCCGACCTGCAAGGAGGGGTTCGACGTGCAGAACTCAGTAGTGGCCGACACCGCCGCGGCCAGTGAGCTCATCGAGGCCCTCGCGCGCACCGCGCCCGGCGACCCGGCCCGCGCCCGCCGCCGCGAACGCGCCATCGAGGCGTGGCTGCCGCTCGCCCAGCACCTGGCCCGCCGATACCACGGCCGGGGCGAGCCGCTCGGAGACCTGACCCAGGTCGCCACGGTCGGGCTCATCAAGGCGGTTGACCGCTTCGAACCGGACCGCGGCGTGGAATTCTCCGGTTTCGCCGTACCCACCATCATCGGTGAGATCAAGCGGCACTTCCGCGACCGGACCTGGTTCATCAAGGTCCCGCGCCGCCTGCAGGAACTGCGCCTGCAGATCACTGCGGCCAACAACGAACTCACCCACACGCTGGGCCGCGCACCGACCGTCGCCGACGTCGCCGACCACCTCGGCACCACCGAGGAAGAAGTGCTGGAAGGCTTGGAGGGCGCCCGCGCCTACTCCGCGACCAGCCTGTCCACCCCTGCCGGCGAGGACGGTCAGGGCGAGCTGGGCGACACCTTCGGCAGCGAGGACCATGGGTACGAGCTGGCCGAACTGCGCGTCGCCCTCGGCCCCGCGCTGGCCGCCCTGGACGAGCGCGAGCAGCGCATCCTGTCGCTCCGCTTCTATGGCAACCTGACCCAGTCGGAGATCGCCACCCACGTCGGTGTGTCCCAGATGCACGTGTCCCGGCTGCTGACCAAGGCACTGGCCAAGTTGCGTACCCACCTCGGCGGCTGAGTTTTCCAGCCTGCCGACCAAGTCGCTGGCCGAGTTGCGTGCCCACCTCGGCGGCTGAGTTTTCCAGCCTGCCGGCCAAGGCGCTGGCCGAGTTGCGTGCCCACCTTGACGGCTGAGTCTTCTAGGCTGCTGCTCGTGGCCTTGATCCTGCGCGTGCCGCCGGCGCGATGACACCCTGGCGGGCCATAGCCGGCTTCGGGGTGGTCAGCCTCACCGCCGACATGGTGTACGAGGGAGCACGCTCGATCACCGGCCCTCTGCTCGCCGCCCTGGGCGCGTCGGCGCTCGCCGTCGGCCTGGTCACCGGGGCCGGCGAGGCGGCCGCGCTGCTGCTCAGGCTGGTGTCGGGCCCGCTCGCCGACCGTACGTCCCGCTACTGGACCCTGACCATCCTCGGGTACGCGCTGACCGCCGCGTGCGTACCGTTGCTGGCGGTGACACCCGCCCTGGGCGCCGCCGGCCTGACCGTGGCCGCCACCCTGATCATCGCCGAGCGCGTAGGCAAGGCGATCCGCAGCCCCGCCAAGTCGGCCCTCCTCGCCCAGGCCGCCGTGCAGGTCGGTCAGGGGCGCGGGTTCGCGGTGCACAAGGCCCTCGACCAGGTCGGCGCTTTCGCGGGCCCACTCGCGATCGCCGCCGTCGTCGCCGCGACCGGCGTCCTCTGGCCCGCCCTGGCGGCCTTGTCCCTCCCCGGCGCCGTCACGCTCGGCC
Organism: Actinoplanes sp. NPDC049265; assembly: GCF_043197135.1. NCBI lineage: Bacteria > Bacillati > Actinomycetota > Actinomycetes > Micromonosporales > Micromonosporaceae > Actinoplanes > Actinoplanes sp. NPDC049265. The sequence continues at coordinate 43,581 of NZ_JBICSP010000008.1, forward strand.
TGCTCCTCTACCTGCGTCCCCGCTTCCCGGCCCCGGCCCCACCCGCCGCCACCCCGTCCACCCCGCCCTCGCCATCTCCTTCCACCGCGTCCATTCCAACCTCGTCCTCTCCGCCTCCTCCGGCCGCGTCCATCCCAGCCGCATCCTCACCGGCTTCGCCTCCTCCCGCCGCGTTCGCTCCGGCCTCGTCTTTGCCGGCTCCGGCCGCGCCTTCCTCGGCCATGTCCGCCGCTGGTTCGGTGGCGCCGTCTGCTTCCCCCGCGGCGTCCAGCCGGTGGGCCAGATGGATCGGAGCCGGCCTGCCCGCCCGGTTCTACTGGTTCGCGGGCTCGGCGGCGGCCGCGACGGCGGGACTGCTCACCTTCGGACTGATGTCGTTCCACGCGGTGGAGGCCGGCCTGGTCCCGGTGGCGGCCGCACCCCTGCTCTACGCCGGTGCGATGGCCGCCGGGGCGATCGCCGCGCTCGCCACCGGTTGGCTCTACGACCGGTGGGGCGCACGGGTGCTCTTCGCCCTGCCGGTGATCGGTGGCGCCGCCCCGGCCCTGTCTCTCTCGCACAGCGTGACGGCCATCGTCGTCGGCGGCCTGCTCTGGGGCGCGGCCGGCGGCGTGCTGGACTCCACCGTCAAAGCCCTGGTGGCCGACCTGGTCGCCGCACCTCGCCGGGCCACCGCCTACGGCGTCTTCGCCGCGATCCAGGGCGCGGCGGCGCTGGCCGGGGGCGCCTTGGCCGGGGCGCTCTACGCTCCGGCTCCACTGCTCCTGGTCGTCCTGCTGATCGCCGCCCAGCTGGCCGGCGCCGCGCTCCTGGCGATCGCCATCCGCCGCCCGCCACCCGAGACCCAGGCGCCCGTCGGTGGCTAGGCACCGCGCTGGGCCGCCACTCCCGGTAGCGGTGGTAGGGCTGGGCGGTTAGCGGGACGGATGCCGTGTTGTGGGCTGCCACTCGGGTTGGGCGTGTGGTTTGGGCGGGGTAATGCCTTGTTGGGCTACCGCTAGGGGCGTGGTGGGGGCGGGGGATGTTGTGGGTGCTAGCACCTTGGGGCCACTCGGGAGGGTGACCTGGGGGTGATGTTAGGGAGGTGGGGGATTACGGTGGGTATGTACATCTGAGTGCCGATGGCAGTCGGACTCAGCCTCCCTCCAGTTGTGGACTGGTCGGGCTGAGCCCTGGTGCCCTCCCGACCGCCGAGTCGAGAGGCGGACGAGGATGGCCATCAACTTCCTTGACCCGCTGCTGGCCAGTGGACCCTGGGCGGCCGTGCTGATCATCTGCGCGCCACTGGTGGCGATCATGATTATGTTCGTCTGCGCGCTGGTCCTCGTACCCAGGAATCGTCGGGTCGAGGCGATCAGAGCGATGGCGAAACTCGTTCGGGCGCTCCCGTCCGCCAGAGGACGACGGCGACAGTGAGCAGCCAGAGACACCAGGCCACGTAGCCGGCGAAGTTGATCGCGGCGAACACCGGCGTGCTGATCACGCCGGAGGCGATCAGGACCGCGGACGCGTGACCGAGGGCGGTCAGCCAGGCCGGGGCCAGGGTACGGACCACGAAGTGCGTGACCAGGACGGTGAAGGCCGCGGTCAGGGCGTACCCGATGGTCTCTCCGACGATCTCGCCCAGCCAGAAGTGCAGCCGCTCGACCACGCCGGTGTCATTGATCCACGGGACCAGCACGATCCAGCGCGACAAGCCGACCACCTGAACCACAGCCGCCGCGACGCCGACCACGGTGATCCATGGGCCGGGCGGGCCAAAGGCCGCATTGACCCGACGGGCGGGCGTGTCGAAGGCCGCCATGATCCGACGGGCAGGTGTGTCAAAAACCGGGGCGGCGGGTGGGTCAGAAGCCGCGCCCTGTGTGTCAAGAGCCGCGCCGGATGTGTCAAAGGCCGCGGCGGGCGTGCTGGAGGCCGTGGCAATCGGGCGGCCGGTCGCGCCACCGGCGATGCGTCCGAAGAGGACGGCGGCGGGGGCCAGCAGCGCGGCGCCGATCACGAGCACGACGAACCAGCCGACCACGGCACCCTCGCGGCTGTGGAACGCGGCCAGCATGTCGGCGGTCGGCTCCTTGAGGATGCGCGGATAGTCGAAGATCGCGCCGAGTGCGGTGAAGCCGGCGATGGCGAGCAGGGCGGCGACGCTGATGGTCGCGGCGGCCAGGCGGTGCGGTGTCATTCGGGCAGCGTCCCGCGTCGCGCTGACGATGTGCTGACGGCGCTCTGACGAGGGCATAGGCTCGCCGCGTGATCACCGTGGCCGTGCTCGGCCCGCTCGAGGTGCGCCGCGACGGCGTACTGCTCGCGGTGCCGTCCGGGCGGTCGGCCGAGGTGCTGGTCCGGCTGGCCATGGACGCGGGGCGGCCGGTGCGGGCCGAGCGGATCATCGACGACCTGTGGGGTACGGCCGGGCGCAACACCCTGCAGTCGAAGGTGTCCCAGCTGCGCCGCGCGCTCGGCGACCCGGCGTTGATCGTGGGCCGCGACGGCGGCTATCTGCTCGACGTCGACGAGGACGCCGTCGACGCGCTGCGCGTGGCGCGACTGGCCCGCGACCCGGAGCGTGCGAGCGAGGCGCTGGCGCTGTTCCGGGGCGAGCTCCCGGTCGGTGAGTGGTTCAACCCCCATCGGGTACGCCTGGAAGACCTCCGCCTCGGCCTCATCGAGCAGCAGGCCGCCACCCGCACCGACCTGATCGGCGACCTCGAGGAACTCGTCGACCGGCATCCGCTGCGCGAAGGACTCTGGGCGGCCCTGATGACGGCGCTGCACCGGGCCGGGCGCCCGGCCGACGCACTGGCCGCGTACACCCGGGTCCGGCGCCTCCTCGACGACGAGCTGGGTGTCGAGCCGGGCGCTCAGCTGCGTACCCTCCAGGGCCGGATCTTGCGTGCGACCAGCGCGGGCAATCTCCCCGGGCTCAGCGCACCACTGGTCGGGCGCACCGCCGAGCTGGCCGGTCTCGGCGCTCGGCTGGCCGACCGCCGGCTGGTCACGCTGGTCGGCCCGGCCGGCGTCGGCAAGACCCGGCTGGCGATCGAGGCGGCGCGCGGGCTGCGGGCGGACGGCGGAGTCTGGCTCGTACGCCTCGACGCCGCCGACGCCACCGCCTCGATCCCGCGGATCATCGCCGAAACCATGCAGATCGCCGCGCCCGAGCTGACCGACCGCCTGGCCGGCACCGAAACGGTGCTCGTGCTGGACAACTGCGAGCACCTGGCTGGCCCGGTGGCCGAGACGGCCGAGCGGCTGCTGACCGCCGCGCCTGGCCTGCGCATGCTGGCGACCAGCCAGGTGCCGCTGGACGTCGACGGTGAGGCCGTCCACCCGCTGGCGCCGCTGTCCGCCGGCGAGTCGGTCGCCCTGTTCACGGCCCGGGCCAGGGAGAGCCGCCGGCACTTCACGCCGGACCCGGCCACGGTCGCCGAGATCTGCCGCGCGCTCGACGGTCTGCCGCTGGCGATCGAGCTGGCGGCGGCGAGGGTCAAAACTCTTCCGGTACGCGACATTGCCCGCCGCCTCGACGACCGTTTCACCCTGCTGCGCGACCCGGCCGGCCGCCGCCCCGCGCTGGCCGCCGCGATAGCTTGGAGCTACGACCTGCTCGCCCCCGACGACCAGCGCGGCCTGCTGGCTCTGTCGTGCTTCGCGGGCGGTGCGTCGCTGGCCGCGGCCGAGCACGTGCTGCCGGCCCTCGGCGTCCCGTCGTCGTCGGTGCTGGACGTGCTGGGCCGGCTGGTCTCGCGTTCGCTGGTGGTGGCCGAGTTCGACGACGCCGGCGCGGTGCGCTACCGGCTGCTGGACAGCATCCGCGCCTTCGCGGCCGAGCGCCTGGGGCCGGACGCCCGTGGCCCCGCCGCGCATGCCGGCTGGTACGCCGCGCAGTCCGACCGGCACGCCGTTCTGGTCCGGGGCCCGGAACAGGCGTCGTGCCTCGCGTTCGCCCGGGCGGAACGGGCCGACGTGGACGCGGCGCTGACCTGGTGCGCGACGCACGACCCGGCGTTGGGCGCGCGGATCGCCAACGGTTTCGGCTGGACGTGGGTCGTACTGGGCGATGGGGTGGCGGGCGCTTCCCGCGTACGCGTGGCCAACGCCGCCGCCGATGTGGCCGCCGCCGCGCCGAATCCCGCCGCGCCCCTCAACCCCGCCGTGCCGCCAAG
>NZ_JBICSP010000008.1:47840-135179 GCF_043197135.1 Actinoplanes sp. NPDC049265
GCGTAGTCCCGCCGTGCCGCCAAGTCCTACCGCGCGGCCAAGTCCCGCCGTGCCGCCAAGTCCTACCGCGCGGCCAAGTCCCGCCGTGCCGCCAAGTCCTACCGCGCGGCCAAGTCCCGCCGTGCCGCCAAGTCCCACCGCGCGGCCAAGTCCCACCGCGCCGCCAAGTCCCACCGCGCCGCCTGATCTCGCCGCGCTGCCTGATCTCGCTGCGGCTCCTGGCTCCGCCGTGCCGCCTGATCTCGCCGTGCCGCCTATTCTCGCTTCGGCTCCTGGCCCTGCCGGGGCGCCGAGTCCTGCCGAGAGTTTTCACCCTGCCTTGGCTCTTGACCCTGCCGCCGTGGCATCGAGCCGGGTCGCCGGGTTGCTGCTCGCCGGTTGGCTGGAGGCGTCGGCCGGCGACGTCGGTCGCGCGGCGGCGGATCTGGACGAGGCTCTGGCCCAGGCCGAGCGATTGGGGGACCGCCGCCTGCGGGCCGACGCCCAGCGGCACCTGGCCTTCCTGCGCATCCAGCAGGGCCGACCGGCGGAGGCCGCGGCGCTGGCGGCCGAGAGCCTGATGGTCTACCGGCGCCTCGGCCTCGGCTGGGAGACGGCCGCGAGCCTGCTGCTGGCCGCCTACGGTGCGATCATGCTCGGTGACACCTCGGCGGCGGCCGTGGCGGCGGCGGAGGCGTCCCGGCTGCTGACTCCGATCGGCGACGCGTGGGGGCAGGTCCACGCCGAGGGGATGCTGGGGGCGATCGCCCACGCCGAACGGCGCTTCGACGACGCGACGCGCTCGCTGGCCCGGGCCGCCGCGGCCGCCGAGGAACTGGGCTTCCTCGGCCAGGCCGCCCTGCACCTGGCGACCCTGGGCCGCGTCCAGCAGCGGGCCGGCGACAGTGCCGCGGCCGAGGCGACCCTGGGCCGGGCCATCGCCGCCGCCCGTACAAGCGGCGACTTGCGTGTCACGGCGACCGCGCGGGTCCATCTGGCCCGGCTCCGGCGCGCCGCCGGCGACGAGCCCGGCGCCCGCGACCTGCTGCTGGACGCCGACCGCTGGTACCGGCAGGCCGGCGGCGACGGCGCCCTCCTGACCCGATGCCTGCTGGCCCTGACGACCCTCGACGATGCCCGCGCGAGCGGTGCTCCCGCGCTTGACCGGATGCTCGATGATGCCCGCGCGAGCGGTGCGGCCGGGCTCAAGGGGGTGCTCGATGATGCCCGCGCGAGCGGTGCGGCCGGGCTCAAGGGGGTGCTCGACGATGCCCGCGCGAGCGGCAACGCCGAGGTCGAGACGCTTGCCCTGGACGGGCTGGCCCGGCGAGCGGCCGACCGCGGCGACCCCGAGACGGCCCGCCGCCTCCTCGCCACGGCCGACGAGGTGGCGTCCCGGGCCGCTCACGTGCTCGACGACGCCGACCGCCTCGACGCCGCCCGCGTCCGCGCGTCGTGGTGACCCGGTGTGAAGCACTCGTAGCGACCGGTTTGATCGAGCACGGCGCCGAGGTGAAGTGCGTGGTTCACGCATGGTGACCAGTGTGAAAAGCGCGTCGTAGTGATCGCTGGGATCCAGCATGATGGCCGATGTGAACAGGCGTCAGCGCAAGAAGTTGCAGAGCCGGCTGATGGACGCGTCCGGCTGGGGCACCCCCCGGCGGGTGTCCGAGCTGTTGCGGGCCGGTGCCGACCCCGACCGCCCCGACCGGGACGGCAGCACCCCGCTCTACCGGGCCAGCGTGCAGGACATGGCCGCGAACATCCGGGTGCTCGCGGCGGCGGGGGCGGACCCGAACCGGGAGAGCGGCACCGGCGACGAGGGCCTGCCGCTGTGCGCCGCCGCGTGCTGGGGGCATGAGTCCGCGGTCCGCGAGCTGCTCGCCGCCGGGGCCGATCCGGGGCGGCGTGAGGACGGCGGCCGGGGGCGGACCGCCGGAGAGTGGGCCGAGGCCGGTGGGCATCGGCGGATCGTGGAGCTGATGGCGTGAGCGAGCAGGGGCGGCGGGACTTCCTCGCCACCGAGGGCCTGGACGACTGGGTGGTGCTGCACGGCGGGGCGACCGCGGTGTTCCCGGTGTCGTCGCTGGCCGAGGCGGCACGGCTGGCCGGTGCGGTGGCCGAGGTGCCGGGCGTCGGGGACGTTCTCATCACCATTGCGGACGACCAGCTCACCGTCCGGCTGACGCGGGGGCTCGAACGGATCGAACCGGAGCACGTCGAGCGGGCCCGGGCCGTCTCGGCGGTCGCCCGGCGGCACGGCGTCACCGGCGACCGTTCCCGGGTGCAGGAGGTGCAGGTCGCCGTGGCGGCGCGACCGGAGGCGGCCGACGTCGGTTTCTGGCGGGCGGCTCTCGGCTATGCCCCGCTGGCCGAGGACAACGCCATCGATCCGCTCGGCCACGGCTCGACGGTCTGGGTCCAGGAGCTCGACCCGGCCAAGCCGCTGCGGCACGCGATGCACCTGGACGTGTCGGTCGCACGCGAGCACGTCGAAGCGCGGGTGGCCGCCGCGATCGCCGCGGGCGGGCGCGTCGTCCACCACTGGGCCGAGCCCGAGGCGTGGACCCTGGCTGACCGGGCGGGCAACCGCGTCTGCATCTGCGCCTGGCCGGACAGCGCCTGATCCTCGACGGTGGCCGGCTCGGCCGCGTTCCACCAGTGTCGCCGGCCGGCTTCGAGCAGCGGCGCCCGGCGCACCCGGAAGCCCATCCGGTCGAGCACGCCCACCGCTTGGTCGAGCTCGGGCTCATGTCTGGCGTCCAGCGGCCCGGACAGCGATGCGATGACGACCAGATCACCGGGCCGCAGGGCACGGGGCCGAAGGAGGTCCGGCCCGGCGGCGCGCGGGGTCGCCACCCGCGCGCCGGTTCCGGGTCACTCCTCGCCGGTGGGCACGCTGTTGAGCTCGCGGAGCTGCTGGGTGACATGGTCGTTGAGCGCGGCCTGGTAGCTGCGCGCGAGCACGCCCAGCCGGTCGATCTCGTCCAGGGCGGCCGACCTCTTGGCGGTCAGCGTGCTCAGCGCCTCGCTGTGGTTGCGGCGCGCGTCGCTCTCGATCGTCGCCGCCTTGATCTCGGCCTCGCTGCTGATCTGTTCGGCCTTGCTCCGGGCACCGGTCATCACGGTCTCGGCTTCGCGCTCGGCGTCGCGCATGTGGTCGTCCGCGGTGCGCTGGGCCATGGCGAGCACCCGGGCGTTGCGGTCGTCGTCGCCGCTGGAGATCGGCGGCGGCGTCGGCGGGGTCGAGCGGCGGGCCCGTTCCAGCTGGTCCTGGACGTTCCGGGCGGATGCCTCGGCCCGGGCGCGGGCTTCCTGGGCCCGTTCGAGCTGCGCGGCGACCTCGCCGAATTCGCTGTTGAGCACCATCGTCGAGGCGGCACCGCCACCACCGCCGGGGCCGACCCGCTGGGCCCGGTCACGGAGTGCGCCGTTCTCCTCGAGGAGCCGGATGAGCTCCTGCTCGACCTCGTCGAGGAAGGCGTCGACCTCTTCCTCGTCGTATCCACGCTTACCCATGGGCGGCTTCTTGAAGGCCATGTTGTGGATGTCTGCGGGAGTGAGCGGCATCGTTGGGTCCTCGTTCATGCGGCGGAAAGTGGTGCGGCAGGCATCTTAGGCAATCCGGAGCTCCTTCGTAGTGTCCATGGTCACGTACGGCCGTTGTTCAGGGTGCCAGGGCGTGTGCGAGCTGCGTCGACCAGGCTCGCACGATCCGGGCGCGTCGCCGTGAGTCGTCGGTCAGGACGTCGGCCAACGCCAGCCCACGGGCCAGATCCAGGGTGGCCTGGACGAGTGTCCGCTGCGCCGGGTCGGCGTCGTCGGCTCCGAGCAGCCGGACGGCTCTACGGTGCACCCCTCGTGCAAAGTGCTTTTCCAGAGGTACGACCGCAGCCCGCAGCTCCGGGTCGGCCGCCGCGACGGTCCACACCTGCAGCGCGGCCCGGAACAATTCGCCCCCGATCACGTCGACCAGCCCGCTGACCACGGCGTGGATCCGTTCCGGCCCGGTCCCTCGCGGTTCGGGCAGGGCGTCGAGTTGCGCCGCGCGTTCCGCGAACATGTGTTCCAGAGCCCCCAGGATCAGGGCTTCCCGGGTACGGAAATGGTGTTGCACCGCGCCCCGGCTGATCCCGGCCTCCGCCGCGATGAAGCCCACCGTGGAAGCTTCCCATCCGTGGGCCGCCAAACAGTGGATCGTGGTCTCCAGGAGCCGTCGGCGTGTCGCGCGGCTCCGATCCTGTTTGGGCGCCGTGTCGGTCATCGGGCCGGGCTCCGCTCCGGCTCCGGCGTGGCGCCGCTCGTCCCGTGCCGGCCCCGTGCGGGTCATTCGCCGGCCAGGACGACCAGCGGCGTACCCTGCCCCACCTGTTGACCGACGGTCACCGGAAGCTCGCTGACGGTCCCGGCGCTCGGCGCCCGGACCGCGTGTTCCATCTTCATCGCCTCGAGCCAGACCAGCGGCTGCCCGCCGGTGACGGTCTCGCCCACCGCCACTCCGATCCGCACGACGGTCCCGGGCATCGGCGCGACCAGTGCCCCGGCCGGCACCTGGGCCGACGGGTCGGCGAAGCGGGGCACCACGCGCAGTTCGACCGAGCCGTCGGCCCCGTCGACCACGACCCGGTCGCCGAACCGGCCGACCGTCCACCGCCGCCGCACCCCGTCCATCTCGAGCACGACTTCGCCCGGGCCGGCTTCGACGAACCGGACGGAGGGCATGCCGGCGACGTCGAGACCGTCGCGGGTGAACCGGTACAGAACCTCGATCTCGTGCTCGCCGAGGGCGTAGACGCGGCTGCGGTGGCCGACCGGGATGTTGCGGAAGCCGCTGGTCACGCCGGGCAGCAGCGGCCCACGCCCGGCGGCCGCGTCGGAGAGCGCGGCCACGAGCGCGGCCGGCGCGGCGTCGGGCGGCGAGACGAGCGTGGCTGGGGGATGGGCGGTGTAGAAGCTGGTGTCGGCCGCGCCGGCCAGGAAGGCCGGGTGCAGCAGGCTGCCCACGAGCAGATCCCGGTTGGTGGCCAGGCCGTGGATGCGCGCTCGCCGCAGGGTGGCGGCGAGGGTCCGGGCGGCCTCGTCCCGGGTCTCGGCGTGGGCGATGACCTTGGCCAGCATCGCGTCGTAGTGCGGTCCCACGACGCTGCCCGCCTCCACCCCGGAGTCGACCCGGATCAGTGGTAGGCCCGGGCGGTATCCGGGGCCCGGATACCGCCCAGGGCCGCCACTGTGCGGGGGTCGGGTCGCGCCGAAGTCGAAGGTGTGCAGGGTGCCGGTCTGGGGGCGCCAGTCGTCGAGGGGGCTCTCCGCGTACAGGCGGGCCTCGATGGCGTAGCCGGTCATCTCCGGTTCGGGACCGGTCAGCGGTTGCCCGGCCGCCACGTCGAGCTGGAGGCCGACCAGGTCGACGCCGGTGACGCACTCGGTGACCGGGTGCTCGACCTGCAGGCGGGTGTTCATCTCCAGGAACCAGAACTCGCCGTCGTCCGAGGCCAGGAACTCGACCGTTCCGGCGCCGACGTACCCCACGGCGGCAGCCGCGTCGCGCCCGGCCGCCAGCAGTCGTTTGCGCAGGTCACCGCCGAGCCGCTGGACCAGGGGAGAGGGCGCTTCCTCGATCACCTTCTGGTGCCGGCGCTGCACCGAGCACTCGCGTTCGCCGAGCGCCCAGACCGTGCCGTGCCGGTCGGCCAGGACCTGCACCTCGACGTGGTGCCCGGACGGCAGGTACCGCTCGCAGAACACCGTGGAATCCCCGAAGGCCGCCAGGGCCTCACGCGAGGCGGCCTCCACCGCATCCGGCAATTCGGAAATGTCGGAGACCACACGCATGCCTCGGCCACCGCCGCCGGCCGAGGCCTTGACCAGAACGGGGAAGTCGGAGACCGAAGAAGGATCGAGGGAGGGGAGTACGGGCACGCCGGCCGCGGCCATCAGCTGCTTGGCGGCGACCTTCGAGCCCATCGAGGCGATCGCCGGCGGGGGCGGGCCGATCCAGGTGAGTCCGGCGTCGATCACGGCCTGGGCGAAGGCGGCGTTCTCGGAGAGGAACCCGTACCCGGGGTGGATCGCGTCGGCCCCGGTGCGACGGGCCGCCTCGATGATCAGGTCGCCCCGCAGGTATGTGTCGGCCGGGGTGGCGCCGGGCAGGCGTACCGCGAGATCGGCGAACTTGACGTGCGGACTGCCGGCGTCGGGGTCGGAGAACACGGCGACCGTGCCCAGCCCCCGGCGGCGGCACGTCTCGAAGATCCGGCGGGCGATCTCGCCCCGGTTGGCGACCAGAACCGATGTGATCACTGCGTACCCTTCACATCCGGAAGACGCCGAAGGCGTCCGTGCCGCGGACCGGCGCGCTGTGGATCGCCGAGAGCGCCATCCCCAGCACGTCCCGGGTGTCCCGCGGATCGATGATGCCGTCGTCGTAGACCAGCCCGGACAGGACCATGGGCATCGCCTCGGCCGAGATCTGCTGCTCGATCATCCGCCGGACGACCTGCGCGCCGTCCTCATCGAACGGCTTGCCCCGGGCCAGCGCCGACGCCTTGGACACCATGTACTGCACGTCGGCCAGCTGCTGGGCGCCCATCACGGCCGACCGGGCGCTGGGCCAGGCGAACACGAACCGCGGGTCGTACGCCCGGCCGCACATGCCGTAGTGCCCGGCGCCGTACGAGTTGCCGATCAGCAGTGAGATGTGCGGGACCGTCGAGTTGGCCACCGCGTTGATCATCATGGCGCCGTGCTTGATGATGCCGCCCTGCTCATACTCCTTGCCGACCATGTAGCCGGTGGTGTTGTGCAGGAACAGCAGCGGCGTGTGGGACCGGTTGGCCAGCTGGATGAACTGGGTCGCCTTCTGCGACTCCGCACTGAACAGCACACCCCGCTCGTTGGCCAGGATGCCGACCGGGTAGCCGTGCAGCGTCGCCCAGCCGGTCACCAACGAGCTTCCGTACCGGGGCTTGACCTCGTCGAAGTCGCTGTCGTCGACGAACCGGGCGATCACCTCGCGCGGGTCGAACGGCGCCTTCAGCCCGGGCGGCACGATCGACAGCAGATCCTCGGCCGGGTAGAGCGGCGGGCGCGTCGAAGCGGGCGCGGGACCCGATTTGACCCAGTTGAGCCGGGCCACGACGCGCCGGCCGATCCGGATCGCGTCGGGCTCGTCCACCGCGAGATGGTCGGCCAGCCCGGAAACGGTGGCGTGCATCGAAGCGCCGCCGAGCGACTCGTCGTCCGACTCCTCGCCGGTGGCCGCCTTGACCAGCGGCGGACCGGCCAGGAAGACCTTCGACCGCTGCTCGATCATCACCACGTGGTCGCTCATCCCCGGCAGGTACGCGCCACCGGCGGTCGAGTTGCCGAAGACCAGCGCGATCGTCGGGATGCCGGCCGCGGACAGCCGGGTCAGGTTGCGGAACACCGCCCCGCCCGGGATGAACACGTCCTTCTGGGTCGGCAGGTCGGCCCCGCCCGACTCGACCAGCGAGATTACCGGTAGCCGGTTGGCCAGTGCGATCTCGTGCATGCGCAGCGTCTTGCGCAGCGACCACGGGTTGCTGGCGCCGCCCTTGACCGTCGGATCGTTGGCGATGAGCAGGCACTCGACGCCGCTGACGACCCCGATCCCGGCGATCACGCTGCCGCCGACGGTGAAGTCCGAGCCGTACCCGGCCAGCGCGGCCAGCTCCAGGAACGGCGCGTCCCGGTCGAGCAGCAGTTCGACGCGCTCGCGGGCGGTCAGCTTGCCCCGCCCGTGATGCCGCTCGACCGCCTTGGGGCCTCCGCCGGCCACGGCCTTCACCGTCTCCGTCTGGATCTCGCGGAGGGCCGACAGCATCGAGTCGCGAGCGTCCGTCGCGGCGGACGAGGTGGTGTCCAGGGTGGACCGGATGAGGGTCACTGGTCCTCCAGCAGCCAGGCGGGGATGTCGACGTGCCGCGAGCGCAGCCACTCGCCCAGGCCCTTGGCCTGCGGGTCGAAGCGGGCGTTGTAGGCGACACCCTGGCCCAGCAGGCCCTCGATCACGATGTTGACGGCGTGGACGCGCGGCAGGCGGGTGATCCGGATGGGGTGACCGGTGGTCTCGGGGAGCAGGTCGCGCACGGTTTCCTCGGTGGCAAGAGCACTGAGCCAGGGGTACGCCCGGACGTCGCGAACCCACAGCCCGATGTTGGCGTCCCCGCCCTTGTCCCCCGACCGCGCCCCGGCCACCGTGCCGAGGGGCAGCCGTCGCGTCCCACCGGTCGCCGCCGGTACATCGGGCTCAGGGCCGGGCATCGGTTCCAGCGGCCGCGTCTCACCGGTCGGCGCCGGTGCATCGGGCTCAGGGCCGGGCATCGGTTCCAGCGGCCGCATCACCCGCGGCGCTTCGATCGTCTCGACCGTCCCGTCGGCCAGCACCACCTCGTGCTCGCCCTGCGGAACGTAGGACGCGGTGAAGACGCCGTAGGGGTGGGCCCGGCCGGGTGGCGACGTCGCGAAGAAGCCGGGGTACGAGGCCAGCGCCAGCTCGACCGCGCCGTCGGCGAACGCTCGCCCGGCCACCTTCTCGTCGCGGTCCCGGGCGACCACCGTGAGCAGCGCCGACGCCTGCTGCTGGGTGGGTGCGTCGGTGGCGTCGAGCCGGGTCAGGGTCCAGGTCACCTCGGCCGGCTCGGTGCGGGCGGCGGCCTCGAACTGGCGCCGGAACAGGGCGGCCTTGGCCTCGATGTCCAGGCCGGTCAGCACCACTGTCAGCTCGTTGCGGAAGCCGGCCACGCTGGTGTGCGCGACCTTGAGGTCCGGCGGTGGGGGCTCACCGCGTACCCCCGTGATCTCGACCCGATCCGGGCCGGCCGGCGCGAGCGACACCGTGTCGAGGCGGGTGGTCACGTCGGGGCCGGGGTAGCGGGCGTCGCCGATCTCGTAGACGAGCTGGGCGGTGACCGTGCCGACGGTGACCGCGCCGCCCGTGCCCGGATGCTTGGTGATCACGCTGGAGCCGTCCGGCTGGATCTCGGCGATCGGGAAGCCGGGGTGGTCCAGGTCGGGGATCTCGTCGAAGAACGCGTAGTTGCCGCCGGTGGACTGTGTGCCGCACTCCAGGACGTGCCCGGCCACGGTGGCGCCGGCCAGTGCATCCAGGTCGGTGCGGTCCCAGCCGAAGCGGGCGATGGCCGGGCCGACGACCAGTGACGCGTCGGTCACCCGGCCGGTGATCACGAGGTCGGCGCCGTGCTCGACGGCCCGGGCGATGCCGAAGGCGCCGAGGTACGCGTAACCGCCGCCGACCTCGACGTTGGGCACGGTGGCGACCCGCGCGTCGACGCCCAGGTCGCGGATCGCCTCCCGCAGCCCGGACGGGTCGACGCCACCGGCGTTGGCGACGATGCACACGCGCCGGTCCAGGGCGAGGCGCAGGCAGTCCTCGAGCTGGGCGAGGAACGTCTTGGCGTACCCGGAGGAGGGGTCGCGGCTCAGGATCAGCATGGTCAGCTCGGCGAGGTAGTCGCCGGTCAGGACGTCGAGCACGCCGCCGGGCCCGCCGCCCTCGAGCATCTCCCGCATCGCGGAGAGCCGGTCCCCGTAGAAGCCGGAGCAGTTGCCGATGCGCAGCACCCGACGACGGTCGCACAACCGGGAAAAACAAGCAAGCGTGCTTGTTTCCCGGGCGTTTCGGTGACTACCGTCGGAGTATGCGGCTGAACGAGGACCACCGGGCACTGCGGGAAACCGTCCGCCGGTTCGTCGACGAAGAGATCAACCCGCACGTCGACGGCTGGGAGGCGGCCGGGCTCGTGCCGCTGCACGACCTGCTGCCCAAAGCGGCCAAGCTGGGGCTGCTGGGGCTGGAGTACGACCCGGCGTACGGCGGTGAGGGCGCCGACCACAGCTTCCAGCTGGTCGCGGCCGAGGAGTACGGCCGCGTGCACGCCTCCGGGGTCGGCATGGCGATCGGCGTGCAGGCGATGATGGCCACCCCCTCCCTGCACGATCTGGGTACGCCCGAGCTCAAGAAGCGCTACCTAACACCCGCCATCGCCGGCACCGCCGTCGTCTCCATCGCGGTCACCGAACCGGACACCGGGTCGGACGTGTCCCGGCTGCGCACCAGGGCGGTCCGCGACGGCGACCACTGGGTGATCACCGGGCGGAAGGTGTACATCACCAACGGCACCCAGGCCGACTGGGTCTGCCTGCTGGCCCGCACCTCGGACGAGGGCGGCTACCGCGGCATGTCACAGATCGTGGTGCCGACCGACACCCCCGGCTTCTCGGTCGCCCGGACCTTCGACAAGCTCGGCAACCGCTGCTCGGACACCGCCGAACTGGTCCTGGACGAGGTGCGGGTGCCGGTAACCAACACGATCGGCGCCGAGGGGCGGGGCTTCCAGCAGCAGATGCGCCAGTTCGTCACCGAGCGCATGTTCGCCGCGTACACCACGGTCGGTGCCTGCCAGTACGCCCTCGACCGCACCCGCGAATTCGTGCGCGACCGCACGGTCTTCGGCACCAGGCTGGCCGAGCGGCAGTACGTCACGTTCCGCCTGACCGAGCTCCAGGCCGAGGTCGACCTGCTGCGCAGCCACAACCTGCAGACGTGCGAGGCGCTGATGGCCGGCGAGGACATCACCCGGATGGCCACGGTGGCCAAGCTCAAGGCCGGGCGGCTGGTCCGCGAGGTCGCCGACTGGTGCCTGCAGTTCCACGGCGGCATGGGCTACCTCGAGGACACCTGGACCGCCCGCTTCCTGCGCGACACCCGCCTGACCGCCATCGGGGCCGGCGCCGACGAGGTCATGCTCCAGGTTCTTGCCCGTCTGGACGGACTTCCGGCGTGAGCACCGCCAATCGTTGACTCGCCTCTGTCGCCTGGTCGCGTCAGCTGGGCGACCTGACCCGGTCCGCTAACCCACGGTGAAGCTCACGTGGGGCCCGAGTTCGTGCCAGGCCGACCCGTCGTAGTCGGCCGGCCAGGCGGTGTAGGTGCCGGCGGGCAGTGAGCGGGTGGCCTGGTAGGTGTAGCTCTGTCCCGGCTGCAGCGTGACCGGCGCCGACGCCGGGAAGTCGACGTTGCCGCCGGCCGCATTGCGGGCACCGGCCAGGAAGTACGGGATGGTCGCCGGGCCGCCGCCGTTGTTGGTGACCGTGAACCGTGCTGTCGTCGCTGCTCCGGCCGAGCCGGGCGTGACCTGGAGCGCTGTGGTCACCCTGAGGTCGGCCGCGCTGGGCGGGGCGACAGCGGCGTAGCTGCCCCGGGCGTCAGCCACCCGGAGCTCGTCGGTGTAGAGCACCCGATTGGTGGTGTCCGACGGCTTGCCCTGGGACCAGACCCACTTGTAGACGCCGAGCACCAGGTAGTTGCCGTGCACGCCGTCGCCGAAGTCGTCGTTGCGGCCGGCCTTGTGTCCGAACACGGGAAGGGGCTGACCGTCCTGCCACACCTCCAGGAGGCCGTCGCTCCCGGTCGACCACTTGATGTGGAAGACCCAGTCGGTCCACCGGCCGGTCCGGTAGTCCCCGATGACGGTGTCGGCGAACGTCCAGTCACCGGGGACGTCCGCGCGGTTCTGCCAGTTCTGGCTGAGGTAGTACTTGCCGTTCTGGGTGAACAGCGACAGAGGCGGAGAACAGCCGGCGGTGCAGTCGCCACCGGTCTGGTGCCATTGCACGATGACCTCGGGCGCGCGGTCCAACGCCCAGGTCGATGGCAGGTACGTGCTGAAGCCGTACCAGCGTTCGGCCCGGCGTGGTTCGGCCGGTGCCTCGGCCCCGATCTCGGCCCGTGACCCGTTGTTCTTGGGCTGGTCGGCCTTGTCCAACTCGAACCGGACCGAATGCCCGCCGGCCCGCACGGGCTCACCGTTGGCGGCGTAGGCCTCGCGGACCTGCGGCTCGCCGTTGGTGTGCCGGATGCCCGGCCAGTACTCCATGGCCCAGCCCGGAGGCACCTGCTCGGGCATGGTCCAGTGGCTCGGGTCCTCGAAGTCCAGGACGTACCCGGTCCCGGGCTCCGACGGGGTCGTGCCGGTGACCGCCGCGGCCGGCGTCGTGCTCAACCCGGTCATCGCCACCGACAGCAACACCAGCGCCGCTCTGCCTGCTCTCATCGATCTGCCTCCCTCGATTCGGTCTCGCGTCAGCATGTGACGAGGCCCTTGACCGGGGCTGGAGGTCCGCGTGAGAAACGCGTGAGCGGCCGGAATCACGAGGTCAGGACGGTCACATGGAGAAGCAGGACGGCCTCCCGGTCGGCCGGTGGACGGGTGACCGCGAGCATCGCCCACCGGCTTTCGCGGGTGTGGACGCAGACCCGGGCTCCGGCGTGCAGGGCACGCATCTTGACGTTGCCGCCGCCGCGCTGGGGCAGGCGCGTGCAGATGGTCGCGCGATCGGTGTCGGCGACCATGTGGATCGCGTTGAAGTCGTTCGTGTTGCGCAGGTCGACGCCGGAGATCTGGTTCTCCGCCGCCGGTGCCCTGACACTGGTGCGGTACAGGTCGAGGAAGTCGTAGTCGGGGGAGCGCGGGTTGTTGGTGGCGTGCCAGTCCGACGGCCGGCCGGGCGGGATGTCGAGGTCGTAGCCGACGCCCGGGTGCACCGCCAGGTCGAACTCGTTGAAGACGCCGAGCGGCCGGGCGGCGAGGGGCGGGTCGTCGCCGGCCCGGCCGAAGGCGAACAGGCCGGCCAGCGCCGCGGCCGTGGCCAGGCCACCGGCGAGGGCGGCCCAGCGTCGTCGCCGCCGACGGTGCGTGGCGGACGCCGGCGGGACCGGTGGCGCGGCGGTCGCGAGGCCCGGGTCCTGGCGCAGGATCCGTCGTTCCAGGTCCTGAAGTTCGGGGCCGGGTTCGATGGCCAGTTCGTCGGCGTGCCGGCGCCGGGCCTCCCGGTAGCGGGCCAGCGCGTCGGCCTGCCGGCCGCACCTATACAGGGCCAGCATCAACTGGCCGATGAACGGCTCCCGCCACGGCTCGTCGTGCACCAGGCGGTCGAGTTCACCGACGACCTCGGCGTGCCGGCCGCACTCCAGGTCGGCCTCCAGCCGCAGGTGCAGCGCGACCAGCCGCAGATCGTCCAGCCGGGCGGCCTCGGACCGGGCGGCCGCGCCGCCGACGTTGGCGTACGCCGGCCCCCGCCACCGGGCGAGACCATCGCGCAGCAGGTCGGCCGCCTTGACCGGGTCACCGGCCTGAAGCGCCCCCCGACCGTCGCGCAGGCTCTCCTCGAACCGGACGTGGTCGATCCGTTCCGGTTCCGCCCCCAGCTGGTAGCCGCCGGGAAGGGTACGTAGCGCCCGCCACTCGGTGCCGGGGGCGTGATCCGGCTCGAGAAGGTGCCGGAGCTGGGAGATGTACGTCTGCAGCGTGTTCGTCGCGCTGGCCGGCGGCTGCCCCTCCCAGACCACGTCGATGAGCGCGTCGGCGGTGACCAGCTCGTCGGCGTGTACGACCAGGCAGGCGAGCGCCGCGCGCAGCTTCGGGCTGCTCACCGGGATGTCCTGCCCGTGCCGCCGGATCGCCAGCGGACCGAGCACCAGCAACTCCATGGAGCCACTGTGCACCCTCGTACCGATCAATACTGTCGTCGATCGGCGGCGGCGGTTGGTGGGATACTGGCGCGATGAGACGTGAACCCGGCTGGCTCGATCTTGCCCGCACGGCCGCCAAGCTGCTCAAGTCGCTCGACCCCGACCTGCGCGGCTGCTCCGACGGCACCGACGCCAACCCCCGGAAGCAGTCCGCGCGCAAGCCGTCGTGGCCGGCTACCCCGGGCGCCCCGACCCGCTGGCCGGGGCGTCGCTGAGGATCACCATCGGACCATCGCGGCCAGCGGGTTCTCGACGGCGTCGGCCACGGCGCGCATGAAGCCGGCCGCGATGCCGCCGTCGCACACCCGGTGGTCGAAGACGAACGACATCTGGGTGATCTTGCGGGGGACGATCTGGCCGTCGACCACCCAGGGGCGGTCGATGATGCGCCCGAAGCCAAGGATCGCCACCTGCGGGTGGTTGATGATCGCGGCGCTGCCGTCGACGTTGAAGCCGCCGTAGTTGTTGAGCGTGAACGTGCCGGACTGGTCGATCGGGCGGCCCTCCCGGGCGTCCGTGGTCACCCGGCGGATCTGCTCGTCCAGGGCGGTCACGCTCATCGTCTCGGCGTGGGCCACCGCCGGCACGAGCAGGCCGCGCGGGGTCTGCGCGGCCAGGCCCAGGTTGACGTGGTCGTGCTGGACGATCTCCTGGCGTGCGGTGTCGAGGCTGCTGTTCAGCACCGGGTATCGCTTCAGCGCCTCGACGGTGAAGCGGGCCAGGTAGGCCAGGATCCCGGGGCCGGGGCGGACCTGCTCGCGGAGGTTCCACAGCTCCGTCGCGTCCACGTCGACCCAGACGGTCGCCTCGGGGATCTCGGTCCGGCTGCGGGTCAGGGCGGCGCTCACGGCCTTGCGGAAGCCGGTCAGCGGGATGCGGTTGCCGGTCGGTGGCGCGGTCAGGGCCTGTACGACGTCGGCCCGCAGGATCAGGCCGTCGGGGCCGGAGCCGGCGATGGTGGCCACGTCGACGCCGCGCTCGCGGGCCAGCTTGCGTACCAGCGGAGAACTGACCTTGGGCGCGAGGCCGGGTGCGGTGACGGTGACACGGGTACGCGGCTTCCGGCGCCGCCCCCGGCCCGAGGAGTCGGTGGTCCCGTATCCGACGAGGACGTTGCCGGAGCCGGCCTGTTCCTCCTCCCGGTACGACGATGCCGGCGACGGCGATGCCGGGGATGCCGATGCCGGGGATGCCGGGGATGACGATGCCGGTTCGACCGAGAACAGCGGCTTGCCGACATCCAGCGTCTGCCCCTCGGAGCCGTGCAGGGTGCAGACCCGGCCGGCGTACGGGCTGGGCAGCTCGATCACCGACTTGGCCGTCTCCACCTCGACCACCGCCTGGTCCACGGCCACCACATCGCCCTCGGACACCAGCCAGCGCACGATCTCCGCCTCGGTCAGGCCCTCGCCGAGGTCGGGCAGCAGGAACGTGTTCATGCCGCGTACTCCCACTGCAGCGAGTCGACCGCGTCCAGCACCCGGTCCACCCCGGGCAGCTGCAGGTGCTCCAGCTTCGGCGGCGGGAACGGGATGTCGAAGCCGGTCACCCGGCGGATCGGCGCGGCCAGCGAGTGGAAGCACCGCTCGGTCACCCGGGCCACGATCTCGGAGGAGACGCTGGCGAACCCGGTCGCCTCGGCCACCACGACAGCCCGGCCGGTCTTGGACACCGACGCGCACACGGTCTCGTCGTCGAACGGGACGATCGAGCGCAGGTCCACCACCTCGAGGCTGCGGCCCTCCTGCGCGGCGACCGCGGCCGCCTCCAGCGCCACCGGGACCGAGGGCCCGTACGCGATCAGGGTGGCGTCGGTGCCTTCCCGCCGTACCGTCGCCTGACCGATCGCCGCGGTGGCCGACCCGAGCGTCACCTCCTCCTTGACGAAGTACAGCTTCTTCGGCTCGAGGAAGACGACCGGGTCGGGGGAGGCGATGGCCGCGCGCAGCAGGGCGTACGCGTCGGAGGGGTTCGACGGCGCGACCACATGCAGGCCGGGGGTGTGCGCGTAGTACGCCTCGGACGAGTCGCAGTGGTGTTCGACGCCGCCGATGCCGCCCGCGTACGGCACCCGGATGACCATCGGCAGCGCAACCCGGCCGCGGGTCCGGTTGCGCATCTTGGCCACGTGCGAGATCACCTGCTCGAAGGCCGGGTACGCGAACGCGTCGAACTGCATCTCGACGACCGGCCGCATCCCGTTCATGGCCAGTCCGACCGCCATTCCGACGATCCCGGCCTCGGCCAGCGGCGTGTCGAAGCAGCGCTGCTCGCCGAACGCGGCGGTCAGCCCGTCGGTGATCCGGAAGACGCCCCCGAGCGGTCCAACGTCCTCGCCGAACATCAGCACCGCGCCGTCGTCGGCCATCGCGTCGTGCAGCGCCCGGTTGAGCGCCTGCGCCATGGACAGCTTCTCGTGGGTCATGACGTCTCCCGGGCCAGTTCGTCGAGCAGGAGCGCTTGCTGTTCACGCAGCTGCGGGGTGGGCGTGGCGTAGACGTGCGCGAAGAGATCCTCGGGCTCCGGCGTCACGTCCCGGTTGATGCCGTCCCGGGTGTGCGCGGCCAGCTGCTCGGCCCGCTCGGCGAACGATGCCTCGGCGGCGTCGGTGAGAAGATCACGATTCTTGAGGTACGCCGAGAGCCGCGTGATCGGGTCACGGCCGACCCAGGCGGCCACCTCGTCGTCGGTGCGGTACCGTGCGGCGTCGTCGGCGTTGGTGTGCGCCTGCATCCGGTAGGTGTGCGCCTCGATCAGCTGTGGCCCCTCGCCGGCCCGGGCCCGGGCCACGGCCGCCCCGAGGACGGCCAGCAGCGCCGCCACGTCGTTGCCGTCGACCCGGATGCCCGGCATCCCGTACCCGACGCCCTTGTGAGCCAGCGACGGCGCGGCACTCTGCCGGGCCAGTGGCACCGAGATCGCGTATTCGTTGTTCTGCACGAAGAACACCACCGGCGCCTTGAACACGGCGGCGAAGTTGAGCGCCTCGTGGAAGTCGCCCTCGCTGGTGCCACCGTCGCCGCACAGCGCCATCACCACGGTCGGCTCGCCGCGCAGGGTGGCCGCGTGGGCCACACCGACCGCGTGTGGCAGCTGGGTCGCCAGGGGCGTGGACTGGGGTGCGACGTGGTGCTCGTACGGGTCGTAGCCGGAGTGCCAGTCGCCCTTGAGCAGGGTGAGCACCTCGACCGGGTCGACGCCGCGGGTCGCCGCGGCCACCGTGTCGCGGTAGGTCGGGAAGAGCCAGTCGCCGTCGGAGAGCACCTGGGCGGCGGCCACCTGGCAGGCCTCCTGGCCGTGCGAGGAGGGGTAGACGGCGAGGCGGCCCTGGCGGACCAGGGCGTACGCCTGGTCGTTGAGCCGGCGCCCGGTCACCAGCGCGGCGTACGCCCGCACCAGCGCGTCGTCCGGCGGCATCGTGACGGTCGCGAGCCCGGTCGGCTCACCCGCCGCGTCGATCAGCTGCACCGGCTCCCTGGCGGGCAGCAGGTGGTCCACGTCACGTGTCATGCCTCATGGTCTCCCCGGTGCCATATGAACACCAGACCTGCTAGAAAGGCGAGAAGATGTCGCTGGAGCAGGGCGTTCACGTGTCCGATCGTCCACCTGAACGAGGGTTTGGAAAGGTGTGGTGAGACAGATGGCAGCCGAACTCGACGACACCGACCGGCGGATCCTCGACGAGCTGACCGCCGACGGGCGGATGTCTATGCGTACGCTGGCCGAACGCCTGCACATCTCGCGGGCCAACGCGTACGCCCGGGTCGAGCGCCTCCAGCAGTCCGGGGTGATCCGCGGCTTCACCGCCGACATCGACCCCGCCGCGGCCGGCCTCGGCACCTCGGCCTACGTCACGGTCAACCTGCGCCAGCACGACTGGCGAGAGGTGCGGGCCCAGCTCCTGCGGCTCGACGGGGTCGCGCACATCGGCCTGCTGGGCGGCGAGTTCGACGTGATCCTGCTGGTCCGGGCCCGGGACAACGCCGACCTGCGCCGCCTGGTGCTGGACGAGATCCAGGGCATGCCCGGCGTGCTCAACACGCGTACCCATCTGGTGTTCGAGGAACCGCGCCCCACCATGGGGTTCGGCCGCTCCCGGACCCCGCCGGCCGAGCGGTAGATTGCCGCGGTGACCGAGCGGCGAGCGGTGATCATCGGCAACAGCGACGGCATCGGGCTGGCCCTGACCCGCCGCCTGCGCGACGACGGCTGGACCGTCACCGGGGTGTCCCGCAGCCCCGGCGAGCTCACCGACGTGGTCGCCGACGTCACTGATCCCGCCTACCCCGCCCGGCTCGCCGACGCGGTCCGCGACGGCGTCGACCTGTGCGTCTACGCCGCCGGCACCGGTGAACTGCTCGACCTGACCGGCCTGGCCGCACAGACCCGGGCCCTGGAGGTGAACCTGGTCGGCGCCGCCCGCACCCTCGAGGTCGTGCTCCCCGGCATGATCGCGGCCGGCCGTGGTCACGTCGTCGGCCTGTCCAGCCTGGCCGACGCCGCGCCCAACCCCGCCGCCCCCGGTTACGCCGCCTCGAAGGCCGGCCTGACCAGCTACCTGCTCGGCCTGCGCGCCGCCGTCCGCCGGCACGGGGTGGCGGTCAGCGTGATCCGCTTCGGCTTCGTCGACACCAAGATGGCCAAGTCACCGGTCAAGCCGATGATGATCACCGTCGACCGCGCGGTCGACGTGGTGCTTCGCGCACTGCGTACCCGCGCCGCCGTTATCTCCCACCCCCGCAGCGTCGCCGCCGTCGCGACCGTGACCGCCCCGCTGGTCCGCGCCACCACCCGCCGATGAGCCTCCGCGACCCTGAGGCGACCCTGATGCGCGGGCCGGTCATCCTTGAGGTCGTGCGATTCATTCTGAACGTGTTGTGGTTCATCTTCGGGAGTGGGTTCCTGCTGGCCATCGGGTACGGGGTGGCCGCGCTGATCTGTTTCCTGCTGGTCGTCACCATCCCGTTCGGGGTGGCGGCGGGCCGGCTCGCGATCTATTCGCTGTGGCCGTTCGGGCGGACCGTGGTGCCCAAGCCGGGCGCGGGCGTCGGCTCCGGCCTGGCCAACATCCTCTGGGTCGTGCTGGCCGGCTGGTGGCTGGCGCTGGCCCACATCGTCACCGGCATCGCCCAGTGCGTCACCATCATCGGAATCCCGTTCGGCATCGCGAACTTCAAGCTCGTTCCGGTCGCCTTCTGGCCGCTGGGCCAGGAGATCGTCGACGTCGACGACCTGAACCGGCGGGTGGCTGCCTGACGGTCCGGGCGGCTGCCTGACAGTCCGGGCGGCTGCCTGACAGTCCGGGCGGCTGCCTGACAGTCCGGGCGGCCGCGGCGTGGTCGCCGCGGCCGCACCGGCCGGGCTCAGGTGGGCTGTCGGCGCATGGCCAGGCGGGTCAGCTGGACCCGCGAGTTGATGCCCAGCTTGGCGAAGACCGCGCGCAGGTGGGTGCTGACCGTGCTCGGGGACAGGTGCAGGGCCGTGGCGGCCGACCGGTTGGTGTGGCCGTTGGAAATCAGGGTGGCCACCCGCTGCTCCATCGCGGTCAGTGCGGCCCACGCGTCGTCCGGCCGCGGCGCCTCGGCGTCGAGCAGGCGATTGAGCTCCTCGTCCATCGTGGACAGCTCGGGGCCGCAGAGGTCGAGCCCGCTGTCGCGCAGGGTGCGCCGGGCGGACGGCGTGAGGTCGTCGTGCACCGCCCGGCGCAGCATCTCGTGCCGGAAGGACACGCCGTCGTCTCCGTCGGCCAGCAGCCCCAGCGCGATCGCCTCGCCGAGCGGCCCGATCAGGTCGACCGGCTGTTCGCCCAGCAGCAGCGCGACGTCGTCGAGCCGGATCGCCGCGCCGAGCGGGGCGACCAGTCCGGTCGGTTGCTCGCCGGCGAGGAGCACCGACGCGGCCGAGACGAGCGCCCGGCACCGGTCCGAGGAGCCGGCCAGCCGCCGCCGCACGTCAGTGCGCAGACCCGCCTCGTCGTCACCGATCACCCGCACGGCCAGGTAGGGCAGGCCGCCGAGTCCGGCCAGCCGGGTCCGCAGCGCGGCGTCGGGCCGGTGGCCGAGCCGGTCGGCGGCGATCTCGATGAGCGTGTCCGGGCTCAGTGGGCCGAGGTCGAGCCGCCGAACCGCCCCATCACCGGGCGAGGCCGAGGTCGCCCCTCCGCCGCCGGCTGGGGTTACAGCCGGGCCCGAGCCGCCGATCAGCCAGCGCACCGGCGCACCGGCCAGCCGGGCCGGCAAGGTGCGCAGCAGGAAGGCGCTCAGCGGATCGGCCCAGCGCACGTCGTCCACGGCGATCAGCGCCGGCGCCTTGGCCGCCAGCACCGAGGCCAGCCGCTCGGCCAGCCACAGTGGCTTGTCCTGCAGATCGGCGAGGCTGTGGAAGGCGTCCGCCGACATCAGCGGGCGCAGGGCCGGTGCGAGCGTGGCGAGAGGAGCGATCGCGTCATCCGGCCGGGCGGCGGCGTAGGACGCGTACCCGTCGCCGGAAGCGTGCGCCACCTCGGCCCGCAGCAGAGCGGTCCGGCCGATCCCGGGCTCGCCGCCGACCACGACGACACCGCGCCCGGCGCGGCGGAGCACGGCCTGCTCCGCGGCCCGTCCCCGAAGTCTTGTGTGTGTCACTTCGCTTACTACGTAACAGAAATCGTACGGTTCAAATCATGAGCGACGACGAGAACGTCTGGCTGCGCCGGATAGCGGCGAACCCGGGTCACTCGCGGTGGTACGTCGACCGGTTCCGCACGATGGCCGAGCGGGGTGCCGACCTTGCCGGCGAGGCACGGCTGATCGACGCCATGGCCCCGCGCGGCGCCTCGATCCTGGACGCCGGCTGCGGCACCGGCCGAGTCGGCGGGCGGCTGGTCGCGGCCGGGCACCGGGTGGTCGGCGTCGACCTGGACCCGACGCTGATCGAGGCGGCCCAGGCCGACTTCCCGGGCGGTGACTGGCGGGTCGGCGACCTGGCCGATCTGGGCCTGCGCGAGCGGTTCGACGTGGTGGTGTGCGCGGGCAACGTGATGGCGTTCGCCGCGCCGTCGACCCGGCGCGAGATCCTGCGGCGCTTCGGTACGCACCTGAATCCCGGCGGCCGCGCGGTGATCGGCTACGGCGCCGGCCGCGGCTACGAGTTCGACGACTTCCGCACCGACGCCGCGGCGGCCGGTCTGACCGAGGACATGCTGCTCGCCACCTGGGACCTACGCCCGTTCACCCCGTCGGCCGACTTCGTCGTCGCCATGCTGTCCTCGTCGGACACGGCGGGTTAGGCGGCGCCGCGCAGGAGGCGGTCGCGCAGGGCCCGGACGGCGGCCGTCTGTGCCTGAGAAGTCAGGTCGAGGGCTTCCCGCCAGGCCCGGTCGGCGCCGGAACGATCGCCGGTGGCGGCCAGCGTGTCGCCGATCATGGTCAGGACCTCGGCGGTCACCGTCGGCGCGGACGCGGCCCGGAACGACGCGACGGCCTTGCGCCACGCGCGTACCGCCTCGGCGGGCCGGCGCCGGGCCTCCTGGACCTGGCCGATCACCATCCACGCGTCGCCCAGCCCGAAGGCGTCGCCGTGCCGGTCCATGTCGTGGCGGGCCCGCTCGGCCAGCTCCAGCGCCTCGTCCAGCCGGCCCAGCGCGACCAGACTGTCGGCCCGGGTGGTCAGCGCGTCGGCGACCTGAAGCCGGTCGCCGATCGCCTCCGCCTCGCGGGTGCTCTCCTCCAGCACGGCCAGAGCTTCCTCGTGGCGGCCGCAGTTGCGCAGCACCATGCCCTGGTTGATGCCGACCCGGGACAGCTCGGAGGGCGAATCGAGCTGGGCCAGCAGCTCCCGGGCCTGGGCCAGCTGACCCAGCGCCTGCTCGGATTCCTGCAGAAAATACAGCGCACCGGCCAGGCTGCGGCGCATCCGGGCCTCGCCGTAGCGGTCGCCGGCCCGGATGGCGGCGGCCAGGGCCAGGCGCGCGGCGGCGGCCCAGTCCAGGGCGCGGCCGCTGCGGTCGAAGTAGGGCTGCAGGCCGATCACCAGCAGCCAGGCCGGCCCGTGCCGGTCGTCCGCGGCGGCCCGCCCGACCAGCGCGAGCAGCACCTCCCGTTCGGTGTCGAACCAGTCCCGGGCGGTGTCGCGATCGGCGCCGTCGAGCGGCGTCTCGCCCGCCTTGGGCAGGTCGAGCGGCTCGAGCAGGAAGTCCCAGCGGGCCAGCACCCGGTGACCGGCCAGGATGGTGTCGCGGTAGAAGGCGGCGATGCGGCCGGCCGCGGCGGTGCGTTCGGTCTCGGTGTCGGCCGCTTCGGAGAGCTCACTCGCGTACGCCCGCAGCAGATCGTGCATCAGGAAGCGCCCGGGCCGGTGCTCGGCCACCAGGCCGGCCCGGTCGAGCTCGCCGAGCAGGGCCCGCCCCTCGCGCAACGGCACCCCGGCCAGCGCCGCCGCGGCCGTCGCGGACAGGTCCGGTCCCGGATGCTCGGGCAGCAGCCGGAACAGCCGCGCCGCCGGTTCGGTCAGCGACCGGTACGACCAGGAGAACACCGCGCGCAGGTCGGTGTCCGTACCCTCCTCGCCGAATCCGTCCAGGCTGCCCTGGGCCTCGGCCAGCTCGGCGGCGATCGCGGCCAGCGGGGTGTCCGGCCGGTTGGCCGCCCGGGCGCAGACGACGGCCAGGGCCAGCGGCAGGCGCCCGCAGGCGGCGAGGATGTCACCGACCGCGCCGGGTTCCCGGGTGGCCCGCCGGCCCAGCCGGTGCCGGAGGCCTTCGCGCGCCTCGGCCACGTCGGGTGGCGTGAGCCTGATCGGGTGCGCGCCGAACCCGGTGACCAGCCCGGTCAGCCGGCTGCGGCTGTTGGCCACGACCAGGCAGCCGGGCGTACCGGGCAGAAGATTGCGGACCTGGTCGGCGTCGCGGCAGTTGTCCAGCACGATCAGCAGCCGCCGGCCGGCCACCGTGCTGCGGAACATGCCGGCCTGGGCGTGCAGCTCGGCCGGCACCCGGTCCTGCGGCACGCCCAGCGAGCCGAGGAAGCCCCGCAACGCCTCGGCCGGGGTCATCGCCGGGCCGTGGCCGTCGTAGCCGCGCAGGTCGACGTAGAGCTGGCCGTCCGGGTAGTGCCCGGCGACCGTGTGGGCCAGGTGCACCGACAGTGCCGTTTTGCCGACGCCGGGCATCCCGTCGATGGCGAGCACGCCGCCGCCCCGCTCGGCCATGCGCCGCGCCTCGGCCAGCGGCTCGGCCCGGCCGGTGAAGAACGGCAGGTCCGGGGGGAGCTGGGCCGGGGTGGTCGGGTCGGGCCGGGGCGCGGGCGATGAGGGGGGTACGGCCGGAGCGCGCTGCTCGAACCGCTGGTGCAGGAGCCGGTCGTACGCCTCGCGCAACTCGGCCCCGGGGCCGACGCCGAGCTCTTCGGCCAGCCGGGCCCGGACCTCCCGGTACCGGTCCAGCGCCTCGGCCTGCCGACCGCTGGCGGCCAGCGCGACCAGCAGCCGGCTCTGCAGTCCCTCGTCCAGCGGGTGCTCGTCGGCGGCCTGCCGCAGCGGGATCAGCACCGCCCCGGTGCCGCCACCGGCCGCCGCGGTGTTTCCCCCAGCCGCGGCCGCGTCGGCGGCGACCCGGACCGCCCGCACATGCTCGGCCTCCAGCACGGTGAACGCCGGATGTTCGAGCGAGACCGGTTCGAGCCCGGCCGCGCAGCGCCCCCGCCACTGTCGCAGCGCCGCCAGCGACCGGCGCAGCGCCTGGTCGGCGTCGCCGGCCTCCAGCGCCGTCCGGGCCTGAGCCGCCGCCTCACGGAAGGCGAGCAGGTCGAGCGTGTCCGCGCTGACCCGGAGCCGGTACCCGGCGCCCTCCCGGTGCAGGTAGCGGCCACCGGACCGGGGCGGCAGGCCGGGTTCGAGGATCCGCCGCAGGCTGCCGATCTGGCGGTGCACCGCGTTGGCGGCGCTGGCCGGCGCGTCGGCCGGCCACAGCATGGCGATCAGCTCGGTCATCGTGACCAGGGTGCCGGCCCGGGCCAGCAACAGGGCCAGGACCAGGCGCTGCTGCCGAGGTCCGAGGTTCAGCTCCTGCTCGTCGCCGGCCGGGCCGACCCGGGTGACGCGGACCGGGCCGAGCAGCGCGAAGCGGATCGATGCCGGGTCGTCGGGCGCCATGTCACCACGCTAAACCGATGCATCTTCCACGGACGGGTGCCGGGCCACAGCTTGCCCTAACTCACGTCGTGCGGGGTGCGCTCGCCCCGGTGGCCGGCCACCGCCCGCGGCGCCGCGGGCCGGAACCGGTCGACCGCCCGGCCGTGCGGTACACGCGGAACCGGGCGAGACCGGCACTCATGGGCAGACGGTCCAGCTCGGTGGTGAACGCGTCCGAACACACAGGACTGTCGCATGTGAGGAGCGAACGAACTGCGCTCAGCGTAAAGGGGCGTACGGGTCCCCGTACTCCCGCAGTGCGGCCCGGCTGTGCACCTGCTGCAACGTGCTCACCCGCTCGGACCGGCCCCGGCCCAGGAAACTGACCGCCCAGTGCAGCACCGCGGTCACCCGGTTCTTGAACCCGACCAGGTAGAACAGGTGCACGGCGAGCCAGACGACCCAGGCCGGGAAGCCGGAGAGCCGCACCCCGCCGATGTCGGCGACCGCGTTGAAACGCGAGATCACCGCCATGTTGCCCTTGTCGAAGTAGTGGAACGGCTGCCCGTCCGGCTTACCGGCGAGACGGCGCAGGATCTGCCGGGCCGCGTGCCGGCCGCTCTGGATCGCCACCTGGGCGACGCCGGGGAGTTGCCGCCCGTCCTTGCCGGGCAGCGCCATCAGATCGCCGACCACGAAGATCTCCGGATGTCCGGGCAGCGTCGCGTCCGGGCGTACGTGCACCCGGCCGGCCCGGTCGGTGGTCGCGCCGGTCGCCTCGGCCAGCCGCTTGACCAGCGGCGACGCGGCCACGCCGGCCGCCCAGACCTTGGTCATGGCCTCGATCCGCTCGTGCCCGCGGACGGTCTCGACGTCGACGCCGGACTCGTCCACCCCGACCACCTTGGTGTCCAGCTCGACCTCGACGCCGAGCAGGTGCAGCCGGCGCAGGGTGGCCGTGGACAGCCGCTCGTCGAAGGTGTTGAGCACGTGCCCGACCGCGTCGACCAGCACGATCCGGGCCCGGTGGGGGTCGATGTGCCGGTACTGGCCGGGCAGGGTGCGGTGGGCGAGCTCGGCGATCTGGCCGGCCATCTCGGTGCCGGTGGCGCCCGCGCCGACGATGACGAAGGTCATCCAGCGCTCGCGGGCGGCCTCGTCGGTCTGCACGTCGGCGATCTCGAACGCGTTGAAGATCCGGGCCCGCAGCTCGAGGGCGTCGTCCACACTCTTCATGCCCGGGGCGTGCAGGGCGAACTCGTCCCGCCCGAAGTACGACTGCGACGAGCCGGCCGCCACGATCAGCGTGTCGTACGGGACCGTGTAGCTGACGCCGGGCCCGTTGACCAGGACCAGCTTGGCGTCCACGTCGACGTCCTCGACCCAGCCCAGCCGTACGTCGACGTTCTCCTGCCGCTTGAGCACCTCACGGATCGGCGGCGCGACCTCGCCCTCGCTGAGGATGCCGGTCGCGACCTGATAGAGCAGGGGCTGGAACAGGTGGTAGGTGGTGCCGTTGACGATCGTCACCTGGACGTCGGCCCGGCGCAGCGCCTTGGCCGCGAACAGTCCCCCGAAACCCGCGCCGACAATGACAACCCGATGCTGTCCCACTGTCATCACTTCCTCATCCGTGTGGTTCAACACCAGGAGGACGAGCGGGCATCGAGCCTTGTGACGCGACCTGCGTCACGTTCAGAACAGGGTCAGCGGCTGGTCCATCGGCTCGGCGTCGGGCAGCGCCGCCAGCTCGGGCACCCGGGCCCGCACCTCGGCGTGGAAGCGGCGGGCCAGCGCCGGGGCGTCGGCGTTGTCCGGCGTATGGATGAAGATCGTCGGGGAGCGGCCCTCGCGCAGCCACGCCACGGCCGCGTCGACCCAGCGCCGCCACCCCTCGACGGTGCGGGCCTGGTCGTCGCGCCCCAGGTAGCGGACGATCGGGGCGGCGGTCAGGGCTCGGGTACGCAGCGGAGTACGCGGCTTCTTGGCCCACGCGTCCCGTTCGGCGGCGCTGGTCGGCGGCGTACGGAAGAACTCGGTCGTGTCGAACGGCACCCACTCGGCCCCCGCCCGGCCCAGCGTTTCCTCCAGCGGCGCACTGTCGGTGAAGAACGCCGGGTCACGCACCTCCACCGCGTACCGTTGGCCGGCCGGCAGCCCCCGCAGAAACCGGTCCAGTGCCGGCAGGTCGCCCGGCGCGAACGACCCCGGCAGCTGGATCCACAGCGCGTGCAGCCGGGACCCGAGCGGCTCGATGGCGTGCAGGAACGCCCGCAGCTCACCCTCGGCGTGCTGCAGCCGCCGGTCGTGCGTGATCGTCCGCGGCAGCTTCACCACGAACCGGAAATCCGCCTCGGTCTGCTCGGCCCAGGTCGTCACGGTCGCCCGGGCCGGCGTGGCGTAGAAGGTGGTGTTCCCCTCGACGGCGTTGCACCAGCTCGCGTACGACCGCAGCTTGTCGCCGTCCGGCATGATCCGCCCCTGCCAGGCCTTGTGGGTCCACTGGGCGCACCCGACGTGCAGTCGCATCCGTCAAATCTAGGTTGTCAGCATCCGGGCCGGCCGCGCGGCCTCGGTTTGCCTACCCGGATCGCGGGTACCAGACCGTCGAGCTCCTTCTTGGGGATTGGGGTGGTACCCGCCGCGCATGCTCCCCCGTGCATGCGCGGCGGGTCCGTGCCGGGCGGCGGTAGGCTCGCGGCATGTCCGACGCCCGTCCGCCGTTTCCGCCGTTCGACGAGACCACCGCGCTGCGCAAGGTGCAGGCCGCCGAGGACGCCTGGAACACCCGGGATCCGCAGCGTGTGGCCCTGGCCTACACCGAGGATTCGGTGTGGCGTAACCGCGATCTGTTCCTGACCGGCCGGTCCGAGATCGTCGCGTTCCTGACCGCCAAGTGGGAGCGCGAGCTCGACTACGCCCTGCGCAAGAGCCTGTGGGCCTTTCACGGCAACCGGATCGCGGTCCGCTTCCAGTACGAGTGGCACGACGCCGCCGGCCAGTGGTTCCGCAGTTACGGCAACGAGAACTGGGAGTTCGCCGACAACGGACTGATGCGCCGCCGCGAGGCCTCGATCAACGACGTGGCCATCGCCGAGTCCGACCGTCGTATCCACGGCCCCCGCCCGGACACCGACCGCGACGACATCCCGCTGCGCTAAGCGGAACGGCCACTGCCACAATCGCCTGCCGTGCCCCTTCGACGCTTTACCGCCGCCGCTCGGCACGGTGTCCGGGCTCCCGTCCGCGCGACGCTGGACGCGGCGGGCCGGCTGACCCGCATGGAACTGGACATGCCGGCGATGTACCCCATCCCGCCGGCCCAGACGTGGACCCTCGAGTTCTCGGCCTACGGCGCGGCCAAGCCGGCCACTGCTCCGCCCGCCGGGCAGATCGGGAGCTGATCCGCGGTCAGGTGCGGGCAGGGAGCCGGACGACGGCGGTGGTGCCGAGCGGCCGGTTCGGGTGCAGGTCGATGGTGCCGTGGTGGCGTTCGACGATCGCCCGGCACAGGGCCAGGCCGAGGCCGTTGCCGGGCGTGCCGGTGTGCCGGGCGTTGTCGCCGCGATAGAGCCGCCGGAACAGGTCGGCGGTGCGGTCGCCGGGCAGTCCGCAGCCGGTGTCGGTGACGACGAGCAGGACGACGCCGTCCTCGCGGGTGACCCGGACCGTGACCGTGGCGTCGTGCGGGCTGAACTTGACCGCGTTGTCGAGCAGGTTGAGCACGACCTGCCGGAGCCGGTCGGCGTCACCGCGGACGACGGCCGCTCCGGTGGCCTCGGTGGCGATGGTGATGCGCCCGGCGGCGGCTTCCCCGCGCAGGTCCGCGACCGCTTCCCCGGCCACGGTGGCCAGGTCGACGTCGGTGTCGGCGAGGGCCCGATGGCCGGTGTCCAGCGCGGTCAGGTCGAGCAGCTGGTCGATCAGCCGCCGCAGCTGGACGCTGTTGCGGTGGACGGCGCCGACGAGTTCGTGGGCGGCCGGGGGCAGACCGGGGGTGTCGGCCAGGAGCTCGCTGTAGGTGGTGATGGAGGTGACGGGGGTACGCAGCTCGTGGCCGGCCAGCGCGACGTACTCCTCGGTGACCGCGGCCAGATGCCGGGCCAGCCCGTCGGCGCGGTGCTGCTGCAGGTGGGCGCCGAGGTTGTCGGCGATGCCGGTGAGTAGGACGGCCAGCCCGGGTTCGGGCTCCTGCGGGTCGTACGAGTAGAACGTCATCACGCCGGTCACCTGCTTGCCCGCCCGGACCGGGACGGCGCCGGCGGCACGGACGCGGGTGCCTTCCCGGACCTGGGTCACGACCGGCGAGCCGGCGGCGTGGATGTCCGGCACCCAGATCAGTTCGCCGTGCTGCCAGCACCGCCCGGCCAGGCCCTCACCGAACGCGAACGAGTCGGGCAGGGGGAGTGGTTGCTCGCCGGCGGCGGTGTAGGTCGCGTCGTGCCGCAGCCGTTCGGTCACCGGGTCGAGCAGCCACAGGCGGACGTACGGCCACCGCAGCTGGTCGCCGACGGCCCGGACGGCGGCCTCGCGGGCGGCGTCGGCGCTGGTCCCGCCGGCCAGGGCCGCGAGGACGGCGTTCTGGCAGGTCTCGTGGACGCGCGCCTCGTGGATGACGGTGACGTCCTCGACGGCGGCGGCCGCACCGATGATCGTGCCGTCGTGGTCGCGGACCGGGTGCGCGTTGACGGTCAGCCAGCGCCGGCTGTCCCGTTGGTCGTTGGCGAGGATCTCGGCGTGCCGTACCGTCTCGCCGGCCAGCGCCCGGATCAGCGGCAGCTCCTCGGTCTGGATCGGCCGGCCGTCGTGGTGCCACAGCGGGACCCGTTCGACCCAGCGGCCGAGCGGCACGGTGGCGTTGTCGTGCCCGAAGAGCTCGCGCATGCGGTCGTTGTAGAAGACGATCCGGCCGTCGCTGTCGCAGGCCACCAGGGCGGAGCCGACGCCGCGCAGCAGCGCTTCGAGGAACTCGGGGTCGTCCACCGGGCCGGCCGTCAGCGGTGGAGGCCGGGCACGGGCCGGGACGGTTCGGCCCGACCGGCGACGGCCACAGTACGCATGCTGACGTTTCCCCCCACGACGCCGAAGGTACCCGACATATCGGGCGTCCGCCGCCGAAACGGGTCAGTCGGTGTCGTCCTTGACCCGGGCCACCAGTTGGGTGGGGTTGACGAAGCGCAGGGCGACGACCAACAGGACCAGCATCATCGACGTGTACATGACCGCCATCGCGTCGACCGACTGCTGGGCCCGGATGCCGGCCGCCGACATCGTGTAATAGAGGGCCACGACCAGGGTCTGTGAGTCGGGACCGGCGGTCAGGAAGGTCAGCTCGAACATGCCGACCGTGCGGACCAGGACCAGCACCGACGCGGCCAGGATGCCGGGGACCAGCAGCGGGGCCAGGACGCGGGTGAAGACCTGATGGGTCCGCGCGCCGCACATGCGCGCCGCGCGCTCGACGGCCGGGTCGACCTGCTCGATGAACGGGGTCATGGTCAGGATCACGAACGGGATGGACGGCACCAGGTTGGCCAGGACCACGCCGGACAGGTGGCCGGCGAAGCCGTACTTGTAGAGCACCGTGGCCAGCGGGATGCCGTAGGTGATCGGCGGCATCAGGATCGGCAGCAGGAACAGCAGGTAGAGCAGGCGGCGGCCGGGGAAGGAACGGCGGGCCAGCACGTACGACGCCGGCAGCCCGACCAGCACCGAGATGGCCACCACCAGCAGGGACACCTCGAGGGTGACGACCAGGACGTCGAGCAGGCCGAACTCGCGCCAGGCGGCTCCGTACCAGTCGGTCGTGAAGCTTTCCGGCAGCCAGCTGTCGAACCACCGCTCGCCGAACGAGCTGACCACCACCGAGCCGATCACGCCGGCCAGGAAGACGAAGAAGAACGCCACCACGCCCCAGACCAGCCAGGCGCCGGGGGTGAGAGTGAGTGCGCGTTTCATCCCTTGCCTCCGTAGGACCCGGTGTAGAACAGCGCGCGCAGGCCGAGGACCACGGCCACGACGGCCAGCTCGACCACGCCCATCACCACGGCGATGGCGCTGGCCAGCGGATAGTCGTACACCTCGTAGCCCGCGTGGTAGGCCGCGATGGAGATCACCCGGGTGCTGCCGGCCGGGTCGCCGACCAGCACCGCGGACGGGAAGACACTGAACGCCAGCACGAAGGTCAGACAGAACGTGGTGGCCAGGCCGGGGGCGAGTAGCGGCAGGGTGATCCGCCAGAAGCGTTGCCACCACCCGGCGCCGAGGGTGGCGGCGGCCTTCTCCAGGGTCGGGTCGATGCCGCTCAGGTAGGACAGGATCAGCAGGAAGGCGAACGGGAAACCGGTGATGACCAGCGAGAAGAACACGCCCCAGTAGTTGTTGGTGAGCCGGATCGGGTCGCCGGGCAGGATCCGGTTGAACCAGCCGGTCGGCCCGAGGAAGTTGAGCAGGCCCTCGGCGGTCAGCACGGTGCCCAGCGTGATGGGCACGACCAGCAACGTCGTCATCAGCCGCTTGCCGCGGAACCGGCCCCGCATCCGGTAGGCGATCGGCACCGACGCCGCCACGTTGAGGAACGCCGCCGGCAGCGCCAGCCCGAGGGTGGTCGCGATCGTGTCCCGTTGGTAAGGATCTTCGAAGAAGGTTTTGTACGCCCCCAGCGCGCCCCCGGCCGACGGCTGGAACGACAGCCCCACGCCGTACGCGAAGGGGTAGACGAACAGCACCAGCACACACAGCAGAGCCGGCAGCAGCAGCACGAGTTGCCGGTCGATGCCGCGTTCGGCCAGCCGGTGCCGCAGCGCCGTCATGCCGGGAACACCAGTACCCGGTCGGGGTCGGCGGCCACCGTCACCTGGTCGCCCGGCGCCGGGCGGTCGGCCGTGCGCAGATGCACCGGCACCCCGGCCAGCGTCCGCGCCTCGACCGCGACCTCGCGGCCCTGGTACTCGACGACCTCGACGGTGACCGGCACCCCGCCCGGAGCGACCACGAGATCCTCCGGCCGGACCGCCACCATCACGTCCGATCCCGCCGGCAGCGTGGACTTCGTGGGTAACGAGAGTCCGGATCCTTCGACCGTCCCGGGTGCGGACACCTTCATCGGGAGCAGGTTGCGGTAGCCCATGAAGTCGGCGACGTGCGCGGTGGCCGGCGTGTCGTGCAGCTCGGCCGGGGTGCCGATCTGCTCGACCCGGCCCGCGCGCAGGACGACGAGCCGGTCGGCCAGCGACAGCGCCTCCTCCTGGTCGTGCGTCACGTAGACCGTGGTCAGCCCGAGCGACTGGTGCAGCCGCCGGATCTCGGTCCGCATCTCCAGGCGCAACTTCGCGTCCAGATTGGACAACGGCTCGTCCATCAGCACCAGCGACGGCTCGAGCACCACCGCCCGGGCGATCGCCACCCGCTGCTGCTGGCCGCCGGAGAGCTGCCCCGGCAGTTTTCCCGCGTGTTCTTCCAGGCGTACCAACCGGATCGCCTCGTCCGTGCGGCGACGGACCTCAGCCCGCGGCACCCGCCGCATCCGCAGCCCGAAGGCGATGTTGTTACGCACCGTCAGGTGCGGAAAGAGCGCGTAGCTCTGGAAGACCATGCCGAAGCCGCGGCGTTCCGGCGGCAGCGTGTCGAGGCGCCGGTCGTCCTGCCAGATGCTGCCCCCGGAGAGCGGGAGCAGCCCGGCCAGGCAGTTGAGCGCGGTCGACTTGCCGCAGCCGGACGGCCCGAGCAGCGCGATGAACTCGCCGTGGTCGATGGTCAGGGACAGGTCGGTGAGCGCGTCCTTGCCACCGAACCGACGTGTCACGCCTTTCAGGGAGAGCGAGGTGAAGCTCACTTCTTCACCTTGGCGCCGCCGATCTCCCGGTCCCAGCGGTCGAACGCGGCGACCAGCGCCTTGGCGTCCAGCGGAACCTCGAGCGGATTGCCGGCGATGAGCTTTTCGTACTCGGGCCGGCCGAATTCGGTCAGCGCCTGCCGGCTTTCCGGCGGCGCCATCGGCAGCGTCACGTCCTTGACCGCCGGCCCGGGGTAGAAGTAGCCCTTGTCGTAGGCCTTGGCCTGCTGTTGCGGGGTGAGCATGTCGGCCAGCAGGTTGAGAATGGCGGCCTGCTTGTCGACCGGCACGCCCTTGGGGATGACCGCGTAGTGCGCGTCGGTGACCCAGTGGAAGCCCTGCAGCGTCCCGACGGCGGCCTCCTTGGGCACGGTGCCGAGCACCCGGGGGTTGATGTCCCAGCCGGTGGTGCTGACGATGATCTTCGCCGAGCCGTTGGCCAGGTTCTTCATCGTCTCCGAGGTGGCCGACGGGTAGAGCGTGATGTATTTGTTCAGCTCGGACAGGTAGGTCCAGGTCTTCGACCAGCCGTTGACCGGGTCCTTGGGGTCGCTGTCGGAGAGCAGGTAGGGCAGGCCCATCAGGAAGGTGCGGCCCGGGCCGGAGTTGGATGGCCGGGCGTACTGCACGGCGCCGGGATTGGCCTTGGCGTACGCCAGCAGTTCCTCGGCCGTCTTCGGCGGGTTGGGCACCTTGGCCGGCAGATATTCGATCAGCGGTCCCGACGGGTAGTAGGTGACCGTGACGCCGGCGTCGCCGGCCAGCTTCTGCATGGCGGCCGCGCCCGGCAGGTAGTTGTTCATGCCGGGCAGCCGGGCCGCCCGGTCGGGCACGGTCAGCCACAGGCCCTGGTCGACGCCCGCGGCCAGCCCGTCCACGCCGGTCAGGACCAGGTCGATGTCGACCCGGCCGGCGTTCTGCTGGGCCTTCACCTTGCCGACCAGCTCGGGCGCGGTCGCCTTGGAGTAGGTGACCCGGGTGATCTGGTCGCTGTTGCGCTTGGCGAAGTCGTCGATCATGCCCTGCGTCAGCTGGAGGTTCCCGGCCACGTCGAGGATGTTCAGGGTGATCGCCTTGGGCGGCTTGGCCGGCACTGGCCCGGAGGTGTTCCCGGAACTCGCGCCGGGACTGTCCGGGGCACCGCAGCCGGCGACGACCAGAAGAGCGGCGAGAGCGAGGGTGCGGCTTGGCTTGCGGGTGTCCACGGCCATGACGGCCAGTTTGAAAACGTTTGCAGTCGATGTCAAGGCATCGACCATCTTCGTTTCTGGCGTCCGTCTGGTCGCCCCGGCCGTAGGCTGATCAACGTGGACGGATTACCGGCCTTCGGCGAACGGGACTGGTTGCCCACCGTGGAGGGCCTGCGCGAGCGGCGGCCGCGCCGGGCCGGCCCGGGATCAGCCCGGACGCCGCGCGGTTGCGCTATCCGCCCGGTTGAGCTTGCCGGCGATGGCGCCCAGCTGCTCGACCTCGGCCGGGGTGAGCGCGTCGAAGACCCGGCGGCGGACCTCGGCCACGTGCCCCGGCGCGGCCGCCTCCAGGGTGGACATGCCCAGGTCGGTGAGCACGGCGACCTGGCCGCGTTTGTCGGTCCGGCAGGCCTGCCGGCACACCCAGCCCTTCTGCTCCAGCGCCGCCACCGCGTGCGAGAGGCGGCTGCTGGTCGTGCCGGTACGGCGGGCCAGGTCGGTCATCCGCATGGCCCGGCCCGGTTCGTCGCTGAGCATGGCCAGAATCTGGTAATACGCGTGCGGGATGCCGGCTTCCTCGCGCAGCTGCCGGTCCAGCGAGGTCGGCAGCGTCATCAGCACCTGCACCAGGTTGAGCCAGGTGCCGGCCTCGGCGTCAGTCAACCAGCGCGGCTCGGTCATCACAGTTCCGGTTGAGCAGGTGCGCGTTGACCGCGACGACCCCGGCGCCCAGCGTGGCCAGCTCGACCACCTCGACGCCGTTGGCCCGCAAGGTCTCCAGGCCGGTGCAGTCGGCGAAGATCTCCGGCTCCCGCAGCGCGAAGACCACCCGCCGCAGGCCGGCGTTCAGGATCAGATCGGTGCAGGGGAACGGGCGGGAGCGCCGCATCGTGCACGGTTCGAGCGAGCTGTAGATCGTGGCGCCCTCTTCGACGGCGGACAGTTTGGCCAGCGCGGCCTCTTCGGCGTGGATGTGGTCGTCGCCCTCGGCGGTGTAGCCGGAGGCGAGCAGGGTGCCGTCGGCGCCGACGATGACCGCCCCGACGGCGTAGCGCGCGGGGGAGGGCGGTGAGAGGCGCGACAGGTCGATCGCGGCGGTCAGCCAGTGCCGGTCGTACTCCGATTGCACGATGCTCAGCCTGCCAGGTCGAGGGTGTGGTGGGTGTGGTCGCGCTTGGTGGTCAGGTAACGCACGTTCGACGGCGACACGTGTACGCCGGTCGGCACCTGCTCGTCGACGGCGACGCCGAGCGCGGCGAGCTGGGCTGCCTTGTCCGGGTTGTTGCTGAGCAGCCGGATGCTGGTGACGTCGAGCGCGGCGAGCATCTGGGCGGCGGCGGTGTAGTCGCGCTCGTCCTCGCCGTGCCCCAGGGCCACGTTCGCCTCGTAGGTGTCGAGGCCGGCGTCCTGCAGCGCGTACGCGTCGAGTTTGGCGTAGAGCCCGATGCCGCGCCCTTCCTGGCGCAGGTAGAGCAGGATGCCGCCGGTTCCGGCGATCCGCTCGGCCGCCTCGCGCAGCTGTGGCCCGCAGTCGCAGCGCAGGCTGCCGAAGACGTCGCCGGTCAGGCACTCGCTGTGCGGCCGGACCAGCGGCACCGCGGCCGCGCGCCAGTCGCCGAGCCCGAGGGCCAGGTGCTCCTTGCCGTCGACGAGCCCGTCGAAGGTGAACACTTCGGCGGTGGTGGCGTACCCGTCCGGAAATTCCAGCGGCACCACGACGCGCGTGCGTACCGCGGCCGTGGGGACGGTCAGTGTGTCGGTCATCGTGCGCCCCCGATCCTTGAACTTTCAGCAACAACAGTCGACCCAAGATCCTGAAACTTCAACAAAATCCGCCGGTGTCGCTGATCACACGGCGACTTGCCGCATACTCAACTGATCTATACATTGCTGGTCATGGGTAAGGCGATGCGTGAGCCGACCTTCTGGATCCTCACCGCGCTGGCCGACCGGGCCAGGCATGGGTACGGGGTGATCCAGGAGGTCGTCCGGCTGTCCGATGGGCAGGTCACGCTGCTGGCCGGCACCCTGTACGCGGCGCTCGACCGGCTCACCGCCGAAGGGCTGGTCGCCGTCGATCACGACGAGATCGTCGACGGACGGACCCGGCGGTACTACCGGCTCACCGACCGCGGGGCGGCGGCGCTGGCCGCCGAATCCGAACGGCTGCAACGCAACGCGCGGACGGCGGCGGCCCAGCTGCGGGCCCGGCCTCAGCTGGGTCCGGCGTGAGCACTGACCGCCTGGCCCGGCGCTATCGGCGGCTCGTCCGCGCGTACCCATCGGGTCCTCGCCGTGAAGAGCTGCTCGGCACCCTGCTCGACGCGGCCCCGCCCGGCCGCACCCGTCCCACCCCGGCCGAAACCCTCAACCTTCTCCGGTACGGGCTACGCGCCCACCTGGGCCGGCCCGGCAGCCGCTGGGTGGTGGTCGCGGCCGCGCTCGTCGCCATCACCCTCGGGTACGCCGGGGCCGCGTTCGCCGCGCGGGCGACCTGGAACGCCGTCCCCGACCTCCCGTCCGGCGCCGGCCTGGCCGAGATCACCGGCACCGTGTTCACCGGCCTGCCGGTCGAGGGCGCCCGCAGCCAGGACGGCCTGTTCCTGGACATCAGCCAGAAGTCCTTCGCCGAGCAGCTGATCTTCGGCCGGGACGAGGACTTCGAGTACGCCACCTACGAGTTCGGCGCGGCCGGCGGCTACTACGTGGCCGGCCGATACCGCCCGTACACCGACGCCGTGATCGCCCGGATGGAGGCCGACGGCTGGACCGTGCGCGACGTCTGGCCCACCGGCAACACCTGGATCGCGACCGGTGCCCTGGACGAGAGCGGTCGCGCCTTCTGGGCCACCCGCGACGGCCTGAGCATCGAGTTCGGGGCCAACACGATCAGCAACAGCGACCGCATGCCGCCCGGCAGCTTCTACGCCTCGGCGATCCTGACCCGGCTCCCACCCTGGTACGTCACCGCCGCCTCGATCGCCGGCCTGCTGCTCGGCGCCCTGCTGGGCTGGCTGCTGACCGGCTGGGTGAGCCGGCGGACCGAGCGGGCCACCCCCGGCGCCCGGCTGGCCGGCCACACCACCGCGACGCTGGCCCTGATGATCACCCTGCCGCAGACCGTCATCGGCCTGATCGGCATGGTCACCGAGCCGCTCGTCCTCGACCCACCGATCGCCCCGTTCTGGTCGCTCAGCCTCACCTACGGCTACGGCTGCGTCCTCCTCGGTTTCCTGCTCGCCGTGATCACCATGGTGACCGCGGCGTGGGGCGGCGGCCGGGACGCCGCGGTGCCGACGGACGCAGCGAAGCAGGGCACCATCGAGTCCGCCCGCGGCGCCCCGGAGCCCTGAGCCGGGTTCGTGCGGGACGTCTCAAGACCAGGCGCGCAGCCGGGCCTCGGCCGGTGAGACGGCCGGCCGGCCCGGCCGGTGCGCGCCGGCGGCGACCACGCCGGTCGACCCGTCGATGGTGACGAGCAGGCCGTCGTGCAGGGCGTCGATCGGCGCGCCGACGACGGCCGGCTTGCCCATCGAGCGGGCCACCACCGCGGCGTGACTGGCCGGGCCGCCCCGGAACGTCACCACGCCCGCGGCGGCCGCCAGCCCGTGCAGGTCGAGCGGGGACGTGGCCGGCCGCACCAGGATGGCCGGCTCGGTCATCCCGACCGCGGCGTCGGCCGTGGTGGCCACCCGCCCGGTGGCGACCCCCGGTGAGGCGCCCAGACCGCGGGTCAGCGGCGGCACGTCGCCGGGCAGAAGGGGTACGCGCGGGAGCCGTTCGAGGTCGACCCGGGCGACCGCCTCGCCCCGCGTGATGATCCCCTCGTCGGCCAGGTCGACCGCGACCCGCGCGGCGGCGTGCCCGGCGACCCCGCCCGGCCGCACCTGCAGCAGCCACAGCCGCCCGGACTCCACCGTGAACTCCAGTTGGCAGAGGTCGCGGTAGTGCCGCTCGACCACGGCCAGCGCCTGACTCAGCGCCGGCCAGACCTCACCGCCCCGCAGCACGGCGACCGGTTCGGACCGTTCCTCGCCCGACACCACGGCGTCACCCCGGCGCCCCCGCAGGTAATCGCCGAACGGGCCGGGCTCGCCCGTGTTCGGATTCCGGCTGAACGCCACACCGGAGCCGCTGCGTTCGTCGCGGTCCCCGTACACCATGCTCTGAATGATGACCGCCGTGCCGAGCCCGTCCGCGATGCCGTGCAGCCGCCGGTAGGTGAGCGCCCGGGGCGTGTTCCACGAGTCGAAGACGGCAGCCACCGCCGGGCCGAGCGGCGGCCGCACATCGAGCAGCGTGCTCATCATCCCCGGCATCGACACCGCCGCGCCCGACCGCACCGACACCGCCCCGCCGAGCCGGTCCGCGGCCGCGTCCAGCCCCCGCGGCAGCCGTCCGGTGGCGAGATAGTCCCGGCCGGCGGCGG
Source organism: Actinoplanes sp. NPDC049265 (assembly GCF_043197135.1). NCBI lineage: Bacteria > Bacillati > Actinomycetota > Actinomycetes > Micromonosporales > Micromonosporaceae > Actinoplanes > Actinoplanes sp. NPDC049265. The sequence goes on from NZ_JBICSP010000008.1 coordinate 84,953, forward strand.
TGCCGATCACGACCCCCCGAGGCACCGGCAGCCCGAGCCGCAACAGCCGGACCAGCCCGTACGCCTTACCGCCGAGCACCGAGGCGTCGTCACCGAGCTCGGCGCCCAGCTGCCGGATCACCGCGGGATCCCCAACGTCACCAGCAGATCCTCGTGCAGCTGGAACCAGATGCCGTGATACGAGCCGACCTCATCGGTGACGTAGCCCGTCTCACCCGCCCGCACCCGGCCCAGCGCCGCCCCGAGCCGTTCCCGGTACCGTCTGAACCGCCCCGCCGCGCCTGCCATCGCCTCGATCAGGGTGGCCGCCCGCCCGTCGACCTCGACCAGCCCCGCCAGCACCCGCCGGTCGTACCCCGCGTCGCGGTGATCATTGAGCACGCCGCCGGCACGCATCTGCCAGGCCGTGCAAAGGTCGAGAACCTCGAGATTCAACCCTTCGAACTCGCGGTACGCCTCCGTGAGCACTCCGCGCGTACCCGCCGCGTCTATCTCCCGCTCGGCCCACCGGGCATCCGCTGCCTTGCCCGCACCGGTGACCCCCCACCCACCGAAGACACCCCCGTGACGCGTGACAAACCCTGCCGCCCCCAACCCAATCAGCGATCCTTCGGCGTCATCCACCCCCATCCCCGCCGCGTCCGCGACCCGTTCCACCGAGCTGACCCCCATGCACCGCAACGTATGCAGCACCTGTCCCTCTTCGTCGTTCACCGCGCACCCCGCCCGTCGGTAACCGCCAACGCCGCACCCCGCCCGTCCGCCCGAGCGAGCACTTCCCGCCCCCTGACCCGAACCGCCACCTCGACCTGGTCCCGAGCCGCCACCCCCAGCGCCCGCGCAATCGACCCGTCCTCGTCCACCACAACCCGGAACGGCGCTGCCGTCGCCCCCTCACCCCGCACCGGGTTGCCCCGCGTTCCCTCGCCGCGTGCCCCCTCACCCCGCGCTGGGTCACCCCACGTTTCCTCACCCTTCGCCCAGCCACCCCGCGCCGGGTCACCCCATGCGGGCTCACCTTGCCCGGGGTCGCCCCGCCTCGGTTCCGCGAGCCGCCGCAGACAACCGGCCATGTCCGCCACCCGCAGCCGGACCAGCGCCCCCAAGTCGGCCGGCCGTTCCGTGACAACCACCAGCGCGACCGCCTCACCCGACCGGACCGCCTCCTCGGCCGCCCCGAGCCGCCCAGTCCCGAGCACGACGACCAGCCCGTCCCACCGCCGGAGGTCCACCTCTCCACCCTCCGCCAGGTCCACGATCGGCCCAGGCGGATCCCACACCGCCCCGGTCTCGGTCGCCGGCCGCACAAACCCCTGATGCGGCGGCTCCCACACCTCCCCGAGGTCGAGCGAAGCCAGCTGCCGACAGGCACGGACCACATCGAACGCGTCGCCCACCCCCGGCGCGATCTCGGCCCGATGGCAGGCTCCGTCGAGCAGCGTGCGCACAACGTCGGCCATCCGCACCAGCCGCCGCCCCGGCGCCCGAGTCTCCAGCGCCAGCCCGAGCAGTAGCCCTTCCAGCCGAGCGACACCGGCCAGAGCCGCCCGTTCGGCCGCGGCCGCCTCCCGGGGGCCGTCAACGCCGCCGCCAGATCCCGAGCCCTCCGCCGGTGCCGCGACGCCTCCCGCAGCCCGGCCCGTGGCGCTCGCCCCGGCGAGAGATTCATCGCCTCCCGCAGCTGAAGGCTCGGCGCCTCCTGTCTTCGAAGGCGCGGCGTTCCCTCCTGCCGGCATGGCGGCATCCGTAGACATCGAGGCCGCGGCACCACGCTGAGGCGACGCCGATGCGTATGCCGCCGGTGGAGCGCCTCTCACCGGCGGCGTAGGGGAGGGGCGGCCGGTGGTGTGTGGCGTCGCGATGTCGAAGACGCCGGACAGCGAGCGGAGCCTCAGGTGCGCGGCGGGCGGGTCGTCGCTGGTGAGTGGTAGGCGTTCGAGCCAGACCCGGGCGAACCCCTCGACCAGGTCGGCCAGGTCGAGCCCGGTCTCCATCGGGGCGGTGTCCTCGCCGCGCTCCAGGTCGAGAAGCACCGCCAGGTAGAGCGCCCGCTTGCTCGGGAAGTTGGCGTAGAGCGCCCCACGCGTGAACCCCGACCGCTCGGTGATCCGGTCGATCCGGGCGTCGGCGAACCCGTGGACGGCGAATTCTTCGCGCGCCGCCGCGACGACCGCGGCCCGTGTCCGCTCTTGTTGTTCTGCCCGGCTCAGCCGTACCACCGCGCCCCCTTACGTCCAAAGCCAAAGACTGACGGTATCCGGATACCGCCGGTCTTTGAAATAACGCTAGGTTCCTAGGATGCTCTAGACACTATGGGCCCGAGCGGTGCCCGGCCCCCGTCCACCGCTCACGCCCACCACTGTTCTGGTGTGAAGGATGCGAGGCAAAGGCGTTCGTCGGGAGGAGACCGGTGGCGAAGGGGTGGACCGATATGCGCACGTGGTGTTCGATTATCGGATGGCGTACTACCGGCAGGTGGGCAGCGTCCCGCCCAAGCGGCACACCCAGCACCGCCGCCCGGATGGCGGCCTCTACTCCGAGGAGTTGGTCGGTGAGGAAGGGTTCTCGTCCGACTCGTCCCTGCTCTATCACCGCGGCATCCCGTCGTCGCTGGTCGACGCCCGGCCGTGGACGTTGCCGGATCAGTCGCTGACGCCCAATCAGCCGCTGATTCCACGGCATCTCAAGTTGCACGACCTCTTCCCGAAAGCGGAGCAGGACGCGGTCACGGGGCGGCGGCTGGTCCTGGGCAACGCGGACGTCCGGATTTCGTACTCGGTCAGTGAGAGCCCTTCGCCGTTCTACCGGAACGCGACGGGGGACGAATGCGTGTTCGTCGAGCGTGGCGCCGCCACCGTGGAGACCGTGTTCGGGGCGTTGGACGTCAAGAGGAACGACTACATCGTCATTCCGCGCAACACGACGCACCGGTGGCTGCCGACAGGCGAGGAGGCGCTGCGTACGTACGCGATCGAAGCGAACTCACACATCGCCCCACCCAAGCGTTACCTGTCGCGCTTCGGCCAGTTCCTGGAGCACTCGCCGTACTGCGAGCGGGACCTGCACGCCCCGGACGAGCCGCTGCTGGCCGAGGGCACCGATGTCGAGATCTACGTCAAGCACCGGGGCGACGGGCCGGGCGGGCTGGCCGGCACCGTCCATGTGGTGCCCGAGCACCCGTTCGACGTGGTCGGCTGGGACGGCTGCCTCTACCCGTACACCTTCAACCTCGCCGACTTCGAGCCGATCACCGGGCGGGTGCACCAGCCGCCGCCGGTGCACCAGGTCTTCGAGGGGGCCAACTTCGTGATCTGCAACTTTCTGCCGCGCAAGGTCGACTATCACCCGCTGGCCATCCCGGTTCCGTACTACCACTCGAACGTCGACTCGGACGAGGTCATGTTCTACGTGGACGGTGACTACGAGGCGCGGAAGGGTTCGGGTATCGGCAAGGGGTCGATCTCGCTGCATCCGGGCGGGCATTCGCACGGGCCGCAGCCGGGCGCCGTGCAGAACTCGCTCGGCGTCGAGTTCTTCGACGAGACCGCGGTCATGGTCGACACGTTCCGGCCGCTGAGCCTGGGAGAGGGCGGCACGGCGTCGGACGACGGCCGGTACGCGTGGACCTGGTCGGGGCGGGGGCCGTCGGCGTGAGTGACGGATTCGGTCTGGCCAACCTGCCGTACGGCATCTTCTCGACCCCGGGCGGCCGGCCACGGACCGGCGTGGCGTTCGGCGATCATGTGCTCGACCTGGCCGCGGTCACCGGTGACGAGGTGCACGCGACGGGCTCTCTGAACGCCTTCATGGCTCGTGGCCCGCAAGCCTGGGCCCGCCTGCGTGAGGAGATCACCGCGGGGCTGGCGGATCCGAAGGAGGAGCACCTTCATCTCCGCGGCGAGGTGACCATGCACCGGCCGATCGAGGTGGGTGACTACGTCGACTTCTACAGCTCGCGGCACCACGCCGAGAACGTCGGGCAGATCTTCCGGCCCGGCCAGCCGGCGCTGACCCCCAACTGGACCCACCTGCCGATCGGCTATCACGGCCGGTCGGGCACGGTCCAGGTTTCCGGTACGCCGGTCCGGCGCCCGCACGGCCAGCAGAAGGGCGGCACGTTCGGGCCGTCGCGTCGGCTGGACATCGAGGCCGAGGTCGGGTTCGTGGTGGGGGTGCCGTCGCGGCTGGGTGAGCCGGTGCCGGTCGGCGCGTTCGCGGAGCACGTGTTCGGGGTGTGCCTGGTCAACGACTGGTCGGCCCGGGACATTCAGGCCTGGGAGTACGTGCCGCTGGGCCCGTTCCTGGGCAAGTCGTTCCTCACCTCGGTGTCGCCGTGGGTGGTGCCGCTGGCCGCGCTGGAGGCGGCCCGGGTCGCGCCGCCCGAGCGGGACGTGCCGGTGTTGCCCTATCTGGACGACTCGGCTGAGCCGTGGGCGCTGGACCTGACGCTGGAGGTGTGGCTCAACGGCGAACGTGTCTCGTCGCCGCCGTTCGCGCCGATGTACTGGACGGCCGCCCAGCAGCTGGCCCACATGACGATCAACGGCGCTTCGTTGCGTACGGGCGACCTGTTCGCCTCGGGCACAGTCAGTGGCCCGGAGCGCAACCAGCGCGGCTCGCTGATCGAGATGTCGTGGAACGGCGCCGACCCGATCGCGCTGGCCGACGGCGGCACCCGGGCCTTCCTGGAGGACGGTGACGTGGTCACGATCACCGCGAGTGCTCCGGGGCCGGGGGGCGAGCGGATCGGCTTCGGCGAGGTGACCGGGCGCGTCGAGCCCGCGACATGACCGATGTGGCGCCCCAGTCCCAGACCTTGGACCGGGGTATCCGGATCCTGGAACATCTGGCCGGGGCGGGGGCCGCGCGGACGGCCGCGGCGATCGGTCAGGCGCTGGGCATGCACCGGTCGATCACCTATCGGCTGCTGCGCACCCTCGAGGACCACCGCCTGGTCGAGCGGGACGCGGCCGGGCGGTTCGGTCTCGGTCTGGGGCTGGCGGTGCTGGCTCGTGGCGTACGCACGGATCTGCCGACCGCCGCCACCCCGCACCTGACCGCGCTGGCGGCCGAGCTCGGGATGACCGCTTTCCTGGTGGTCCGGGCCGGCGCCGAGGCGATCACCGTGACCAGCGTCGAACCGCGGAACACGCCGGCGCACGTGGCGTACCGCCCGGGTATCCGGCATCCGGTCGACCGCGGCGCGCCGGGCCTGGCGTTGCTGATGCCCGAGGCGCCGCACCCGGATGACCGCCCCGCGCTGGTCGCGGCTCGTCAGGCCGGGTTCGCGGTGTCGCTGGGTGAGGTCATTCCGGGGTTGCGGTCGGTGGCGGCGCCGATCGTGCGGGCCGGCGCGGCCCTGGCCGTGGTGTACGTCGAGTCGGAGTTCACCGAGACCCGGATCGGCCGGGCCGTGGTGGCCGCCGCGGGGAAGATCATCGAATAGGTTGGGCGCATGCCCGCCGCCGACCTGATCCTGCTGGCCGACACCGTCGTCACCGGAGCCTCCGACGGCCCGCCGGTCAGGGCCGTCGCCGTCGCCGGGGGCCTGATCGCCGCGGTCGGCGACCGGTCCGACATCCGCGACTGGCGTGGCCCGCACACCGAGGTGATCGATCTGGGCGCCGCCACGATCACGCCGGGGCTGGTCGACGGCCATTTTCACCCGGTGATGGGCATCGGGATGACCCGTGGCGCCGACCTCACCGCGGTCCGCTCGATCGCCGACCTGACCGCGGCCCTGCGGCGCGCCGGCGAGTCGGTGGGCCGGGGCGGGTGGGTGGAGGCGTGGGGACTGGACCCGAACGCGTTCGGGGACGTGCCGGTGACCAACGCGCCGATCGTCGAGGCGCTCGGCCCGGACGTGCTGTGCGCGGTGCAGATGTTCGACGCGCACTCGGCCATCGGCAGTCCGCGCGCTCTGGAACTGGCCGGCGTCGACGGGCCGCGCGAGTTCGCGTCGGGGGCGAGCGTGGCGTGTGACGCGGACGGCCGTCCGACCGGGCACCTGCTCGAGATGGAGGCCACGGCGCTGCTCGACGAGGTGATGCCGGCCGACGAGCCGGGTGAGCGGCGGGCCCGGTTCCGGCGGCTGCTGGGCGAGATGGCGGCGAGCGGGCTGACCGGTGCGAACGCGATGGACTTCGAGGACGACTCGGCCGACCTGTTCGCGGCCGGGGAGGACGAGGGCGAGCTGCCGGTCCGGTGGCGGTGCGCGCCGTTCGTCAATCCCGGTGTGGACGCGGACGGGCTGGCCGCGGTGGTCGAGTTGCAGCGCGCGGGCGGGCGTCGGTGGCGGGTCGACGGCGCCAAGTTCATGATCGACGGTGTCATCGACGTGGGTACGGCGTGGCTGGAGGCCCCGGACACGCTGGGGGAGTCGACGTCGTCGCTGTGGCCGTCGCCGGAGGACTACCGGGCCGCGGTGCGGTTTCTGGCCGGGGCCGGTGTCCCGATCGTCACGCACGCCATCGGGGACGCGGGCATCCGGTACGTGCTCGACACCTATCAGCTGGTCGGCCGGGTGTCGCCGGTACCGCATCGGATGGAGCATCTGGAGACGATGCCGTCGCCGCTGGTGGCCCGGTTCGCGGCGCTCGACGTGACGGCGAGCATGCAGCCCAACCACTGCACCCATTTCACCCACGCCGACGGCGGCGACAACTGGTCCCGGCGGCTCGGTCCGGAGCGGGCCGGGCGGGCTTTCCGGGTCCGGGACGTGCGCGATCGTGGCGGCCGGATCGCGCTGGGCTCGGACTGGCCGATCGCGCCGTACGATCCGCGCGGCGTCATCGCCTCGGCCCGGTTGCGCCGCCCGGCCAACGAGCCGGAGGTCGAACCGATCGGGCCGGCCCAGGCGCTGACCGCGGCGATGGCCCTGGCCGGTTACACCACGGCCGCGGCGGCGTCGGCCGGCCTGTCCGAGGTGACCGGTCGGGTCGTGCCCGGTTTCCAGGCCGACATCTCGGTGTTCGGGTTGAACCCGCTGACCGCCGGTCCGGACGAGTTCGCCGAGTCCCCGGTCCCGCTGACCGTGGTCGACGGCACTGTCGCTCATCGCGCCTGAGCGGGCCGACATCCGATTGCCCGAACACTTCATCGACCCGGTACGCGTGACCGGCGGCCGCTGCCTCGCCCTGGCCGCCCCCGGTGTCGGCGCGGCCATGCGCCGGTCCACCCTGTCCGCAAATGCGGATCCGGACAGTCCAGTATGGAGCCCATGATCGACGCGCATCACCACCTGTGGGACCTCTCGTCCCGCACCTACGACTGGCTCCTCGCCCCGGCGATGGCCCCGATCCGGCGCACCTTCGGCGTCGACGATCTACGCCGGGAACTGGCCGCCGCCGGGGTGCGCCGCTCGGTGCTGGTCGAGGGCGGCCGGGAGGACACCGGCGAGGCCGCGATCCTGCTCGGGCAGGCCGAGCACACCGAGGAGATCGGGGCGGTGGTCGCCTGGGCCGACCCCGCCGACCCCGGCCTGGCCCAGGTGCTGGACGGTTACCGCGCACTGCCCGGCGGCCACAAGCTGCGCGGCCTCCGCAGCCAGGTGCGGGCCGCGCCGCCCGGCTACCTCGACGACCCGGCCGTGCGGCGGGGACTCGCCCTGATCGGCCGGCTCGACCTCAGCTTCGACCTGGTCGTCCGGGTCGACCAGCTGCCGTCGGCCGCCCGCGCCGCCCGCGACCTGCCGTCCGTCCGGTTCGTGCTCGACCACCTGGGCAAGCCGCGCGTTCGGGCCGGCGACGAGGGGTTCGCCGAGTGGCGGCTGGCCATCGGGCCGCTCGCCGGGCTGCCCAACGCGTACGCCAAGATCTCGGGCCTGGTCACCGAGGCCGACCTGACCTCGTGGACGAGCGCCGACCTGCGGCCCTACATCCTCGAGGCACTAGAGCTGTTCGGCGCCGACCGGCTGATGCTCGGCTCCGACTGGCCGGTGTGCCTGCTCGCCGGCGGCTACCAGGAGGTCCGCGAGGCCATGCTGACCGGCCTGAACGCGGCGTCACCGGCCGAACGTGAGGCGGTCGGGTCGGCCACGGCGGCGCGCTTCTACCGGATTGCTTCCTGACCATGGCGCTGACCGGCGCGCTCTCTGACAAACCCCGACCGGGCTTAAGGCGTCGGCCCGGTTGCTTCGCCGCTGTTGCCGGCGTCCAGGGCTGGCCGCGTCTGGGTGTTGGGGAGTTGGAAGATCTCGGTGACGACGGCGTCGATGATGAGGTCGCGGTCGGCCGGCGCGAGCCCGGTGGTGCCGGGGAGTCGCAGGCGGACGGTGCGGGTGACGACCTGGGGTTTCGGCTCGGGCGTCGTCTTCTTGAGATCCTTGTGGATCTGCCAGGCGAGCGTGGCGACGGAGACGATGAGGCCACCGATCGCGACCGGGTCGACGTACTGCTGAGGGCGACCGTCGGTCTGATGGACGGCGGCTTCGACGGCGGTGGACAGGTGGGGGCCGTACCGGTCGGCGAGTCGATCGGCGGTGGCACGGGCGATGGCGGCGACGGCTTCGGTCATGTGGTGGATCCTTCGTTCTGCCGGATGCGGATGTATTCGGTGACGGCTGGAGGTGGTTGCTGTCCGGCGACCTTTTGCCACACCTGGTGGAGGGTGGGCCGGCCGAGCTGGGTGGTCAGCCGGGTGAGGTGGGCCGGTGCCAGGCGGGTGGCCGGGTGCGGGAACTCGGGAAACAGGGTGACGCAGCGGATGAGCCATTCCAGGGTTTCCACGGGTGAGCCTCGCTGTTCGGCGAGGAGTCCGAGTTGGAGGTAGGTGCTGACCATTCCGGGCCGGTTTCCGAGTCGTTCCTTGATGGTGAGGGCTTGCCGGTACCACTGCTCGGCGGTGTCGAGGTCGCCTCGGTCCTCGGCGACCATGCCGAGTTGGTGGTAGCTGGAAGCCATTCCGGGCCGGTTTCCGAGTGTTTCGTCGATGATGAGGGCCTGCCGGTACCACTGCTCAGCGGTGTCGGGGTCGCCCTGCTGTTGGGCGACCATGCCGAGTTGGTGGTAGCTGTTGGCCATTCCGGGCCGGTCACCGAGGTCTTCCTCGATGGTGAGGGCCTGCCGGTACCACTGCTCGGCGGTGCTGAGGTCGCCCTGCTGTTGGGCGACGGTGCCGAGTTGGTGGTAGGTGCTGGCCATGGCGGGCCGGTCGCCGAGTTTTTCGCTGATGGTGACCGATTGCCGGTACCACCGTCCGGCGGCGTTGAGGTCACCGCGGTCCTGGGTGACCCGGCCGAGGTCGTGATAGGAAATGGCCAATCCGGGTTGGTCGCCGAGCTGTTCTCTGATGGTGAGGGATTGCCGGTACCGCTGTTCGGCGGTCACGTGGTCGCCGCGCTGTTGGGCGACCACGCCGAGGTGGTGGTGGGTCCTGGCCAGGTGGCTGGATCGGCTGTCGGTGCCGGGTTGGTCGGTGAGCATGTCGAGAATGTCGCGGTAGGTGCGCTCAGCGGGGTCGAGTTGCAGCGCTTCGGCCTGGCGGCTGGCGTGTGCGCCGACGACGAGCAGCCAAAGCTGCCCGGCCGGGGTGTTCAAAGGTGGTGGGGTGCCGTCGGGTGTCTCGGTGGCGTGCTGGATGCGGTCGGTCCACCCGCGAGCCTCGTGGCCTAGTCCGATCATGTCCCAGTAGCTGATCAACACGTGGGCGACGGCCGAGGCGGGTTCATAGCGTCCGATGTGCAGGGCGTAGCCGAGTATCGCGCCCAGAGTGTGCCGCTGCGCGTGGACGAGGTTCAGGGCGAGCTCGGCGGCGCCGCATTTGATCTGTTGGATCAACCATTGGGCCAGGGTGGCGTAGGCCTCGAGGAGAGCTGCTTCGGTGGCGGCCCGCCGGCCCGGGTATTCCGGCTGGCGTTGCCACTGGCCGGTGAGGTAGGCCGGTAGGGCGGGGTGGATGGTGTACAGGCCGTGGCCGAGGGCGGTGACGAGTCCGAGGCCGGTGGCCAGGTCGAGTAGCGCGACCCAGTCCGCGGTGGTGCGGTTGCGGAACTGTTCCGGGGCGGTCGTGACGGTGGAGAGCACGCCGAGGACGTTGGCGTCGGTGACGCTGTGGAACAGGCTGAGTACCAGTAGGGCCTGTCGGTGGTCGGTGGCGAGGTGCCGGTAGGAGTAGGCGATGCTGCCGGCCAGCGACGTGGTCCGGCCCGCACTGTCGTCGCCGAGCAACTGTCCACCGGCGTCGCGCAGCTCGTGCACGATGGTGGCGGGTTCTGTGGTGTCGAGGTGGGGCAGGACCACACGCATGCTCAGGGGATGGCCCGCCAGCGCGGTCATGAGATCGGCGAACGCCGGATCGTGTCTGCGCGCGGCGGCGTTCGAGTAGGGCTCGAGCAGGACGTCGGTGTATTCGTCGGCTTCCTCTCGGCCGAGGCCGCTGACCTGGATGCGGCGGATGTCACCGAGCCATGGTTCGGTGTTGCGGCTGGTGATCACGACGGCGCTGATGCCGGTGGCGGCGGCGATGAGAAAGTCGGTGATCTGCCGGCGGCCGGTGTCTTCGAGGGGTGGGGTGGCGCCGGCCGGGTCGGGCATGGAGTACACCGACTCGAAGTTGTCCCAGATCAGCAACAACCGACGCGTGGCCATCACCCGCAGCACCGCGTTGCTTCGCTCGTCGTCGTCGAGTCGGGTGAACGGGGCTCCGAAGATCTGTAGTCCGATGGTGGCGAGGATGCCGGGCAGGCCGAAGGAGGCTGTGCCGGGTTCGAAGGAGTGCCAGATGACCCAGTCGGGGTCGTCGACGCCGCCGGTGTCGCGCCACCACCGGCCGAACGCCTTGGCCAGCTCGGTCTTGCCCGTGCCGCCCGGCCCGTGCAGCAGCACGATCTTCTGCAGGCGGGTGGCGACTTCCAGGTCGTAGAACAGGCCGTCGCGACCGACGAACCCTCCCCGGACGGCGGCCAGCGGGCCACCCCGCTCTCCGGGCTCGGGTCGCGGCCGGATGGCGTCGGGGATCTGATCGAGCGACGCGGTGGTGGCCGGTGCCCGATGCAGGTGGGGAAAGCTGACATCCTGGCGGGCGTACAGGACGGGGACGAGCCAGTCGTGCAGCGGCAGCAGTCCCTTGGGGCTGGGTCTGGTGTTGCGTTCGGCCAGCCGGGTGCGACCGGCGGTGACCGCGTCGGCGAGTTGGCCGCCGGCGAACAGTTCTTGGTAGAACGCGGTCATGAACTCGGCCGCGGCGACCGCGTAGACGCTGAACGCCATCGCCACCACCGCCGCGGCACCCTGTTGCAGCAGCCGGGTCGCGACCGCGGCCCCGACGTCGTGCCCCAGCGCGCCGGACTGGCAGGCATTGAGAACCACGACGGGGACCTGGGCCTGTGCCAGCACGGCGGCTATGCGGTCGGCGGGGACCCGGTCCGCGCCGCCGCCGGGCTTCTCGAACACGAGTACGCCCCGCGGTGCCGCCCCCGACAAGGTCACCGGCACGCCCGCGGCGACCGGGGCGGGCCGGTTGGTGAAGGCGCCATGACCATCGAAGTGCACCACCTGAAACGGCTGCCCGGCCGCTCGCGCCTCAGCCAGGACCTCCCGCAGGCGGTCCAGCGTCGGCGGCCGCAAGACGACCAGGTCGACGTCGCCGCGGACCGCTTCCAGGCGGTGCAGGAGGGGGCGGGCGACCATGCGATAGCCGACGTCGCGGTCTCCGGCCGGTCGGGAGATCACCATCAGCACGCGCAGCCGCTCACCACTGACGGTGAACGTACCCGTCAGGTTCGCGATCGGCAGTGCCCGCCGGACCCGCACGCCGTCCAGTGCCAAGGGCGTCGGCCGGGCCGGATCGGTCAGCAGTTCCCACGGCAGGCCCAGGAGCCCGCCGGCCGCCGAGCGCACCACTATCTCGACCGGCCCGCTTTGCGCGCGGAGCCTCACGTAGGAGTCGCGGGCTTGGCGAGATGCGTCGAACACGGCTCCGAACGCGGCCTGACCCCACTGGGTCAGCCGCTGCGCCACCCGTTCACCACGGTCCTGATAGACCCCGTACGGGGCACGCAGGTAGTCCTCCAGATACCAGCGCAAGTCCTCCGCGTCGGCGGTGTCCCAGGCCCAGGCCAGCGGAAACGGCGCACCGGGTTCCGGGAGCCCGCCCGCGACGTCGCCCAGCACCGATACGGTGACCTGACCGCCGTCGGTCAGATCGATCAGTAACCGGTCGGTCAACGCCGCCACCGCTCGAGCGACTCGCCATCGACGGGTGGGGCCGAGCAGTCCAAGATCACTAGGCGTGTGGGCGCGGTCAGCACCCTGTCACTCTGCTGTGCCGCGCCGGCCTCCACAAGTAACGACCAGACGATTCATTCCGGCGTGCGGCGTCGGCCCGGCCGTTGGCAGGATGAGCGGCATGGACTTCGATCTTGAAGCTGCGACCAACTTCGTGGGTACGCACGGACGCCTCCTCGACTGGCGCCGGCTACGTCACCTGCTGGGCGACGGCGCCCCGGAGCACGTCCTGCTCGCCCTCGACGGCTACCACAACCCCGACGGCGGGTACGGCTGGGCGCTGGAACCCGATCTGCGGTCGGTGACCAGCCAGCCCGTCGCCGCCATGCACGCCCTGGAGGTCCTGGCCGAGCTCCGCGACACCGGCGACCGCGCCCCGCGCCTGCTCGACTGGCTGGCCGGCCAGGCCCTCGCCGACGGCAGCGTGCCGTTCGCCCGGGCGTACCCCGACACCGCCGGCAGCGCCCCGCACTGGGCCGGCGCCGACCCCGCCGCGCCGTCGCTGATGATGACCGCCCAGCTCGCCGCGCAGGCCCACCGCCTCGCCCCGCACCACCCGGGCGTGGCCGGGCATCCCTGGCTGGCCGCCGCGACCAGCTACGGCCTGGCCGCCATCGAGCGCATCGACGAGCCGCCGTTCGCCATCGAGCTGATGTTCCTGCTCCGCTTCCTGGACGCGATCGACAGCCCCCTGACCGGCCGCCTGGCCGGCTACGCCAACAGCGACGGCCCGACCCGGGTGGCCGGCGGCGCCGAGGGCGAGGTGCTGCACCTGCTCGACTTCACGCCGCACCCGGGCACGCGGTCCCGGTCGTCGTTCGACGCGGACGCGGTCGCGGCCGACCGGGAGCGGCTGGCCGGTCTGCAGCAGCCCGACGGCGGCTGGCCGATCACCTTCGCGGCCTTCAGCCCGGCCGCCGCCCTGGAATGGCGCGGCTACGCCACCGTTCAGGCCGTCTCGGTGCTGCTCGACGCCCCGCTCTGAGTCAGCGAGGAGCTCAGCTGGTCGAGGGCCTCGGCGGTGGGGGTGCCCGGCTCGGCGTGCAGCAGCAGCGCCTCCAGGCCGTCGGTGCCGACCACGGCGAACTTCTCGGTCAGCAGCTCCAGGGGGCCGGCCGTCGGGTGGTGGAGCAGGACGCGGCCGGCCGACGCCAGGCCTACGTCGTGGCGGGCCCACAGCGTGCGGAACGTCTCGCTCTTCAGGGACATCTCGCCGATCAGGGTGCGCAACCGTTCGTCCCCGGTGTCGGCGCCGGCCCGGGCGCGCAGGTGGGCGATGGCCGCGGCGGCGAGGTGATCCCAGGCGGGATACCAGGTGCGGGAGGACGGGTCGAGGAACAGGCTGCGGAGCCGGTTGACGCCGGGGAGCATGTCGGGGAAGAGCCGCTGGGCCAGGGCGTTCGAGGCCACCACGTCCATGTACTGGTCGATCACGAAAGCGGGCACGTTGATCGTGCCGAGGAGCAGGTCGAGGCCGGCGGGGAGGCGGGGCTCGCGCTGGGCGGGGCGGCGGCGGGATTTCGGGGCGGCCAGGGCCATCAGGTACGCCGTACCCTCGGGATCGAGCTGGAGCACGGCCGAGATCGCGTCGATCACCTGGGCCGACGGGCTACGGTCGCGGCCCTGCTCGAGCCGCAGGTAATACTCGGCGCTGATGCCGGCGAGCATCGCCACCTCTTCGCGGCGCAGCCCGGGCACCCGCCGCAGGCCGTGGCCGGGCGGCAGACCCACCTCGGCGGGGGTGACGAGCTCGCGGCGGGCCCGCAGGAAGTCACCGAGCGCGTTGTCCACGTTCCCACGGTAGTCCCGGCACTACCAGGAACGCCGGGGGACTGCCGGGCCGACGCGGACCGGCCGATGCTCGGCTCATGACATCTCGTACGTGGTTCATCACCGGCGTCAACAGTGGTTTCGGCCGTGAGCTGGCGTCGCAGCTGCTGGAGCGGGGCGACCGGGTGGCCGGCACGGTCCGCCGGGACGGCTCGGTCGACGACCTGCGCGAGGCGTACGGCGACCGGCTGCGGGTCGACTCGCTCGACCTGACCGACACCGGCCGGATCCGGACCGTCGTGGACGCCGTGTTCGCCGGCCTGGGTCGCGTCGACGTCGTGGTCAGCAACGCCGGCTACGGGCTGTTCGGCGCGGCCGAGGAGGTGAGCGACGAGCAGGTGGCGCATCAGCTCGCCACCAACCTGGCCGGTCCGATCCAGCTCGTCCGGGCCGCGTTGCCGCACCTGCGGGCCCAGGGTGGGGGCCGGATCGTCCAGCTGTCCTCGGTCGCCGGCCTGGCCGCCCATCCGGGGGCGTCGCTCTACCACGCGAGCAAGTGGGGCATCGAGGGCTTCCTGGAGGCGCTGGCCGGCGAGGTCGCTCCCTTCGGGATCGGGGTGACGCTGGTGGAGCCGGGTGGGGCGCGCACGTCGTTCGCCGCCGGGTCGCTGCGGTTGGGAGACCCCTTGGCCGCGTACGACGCAACGCCCGCGTCGTTCGTCCGCGTGTTCCGTGGCGACTCGGCCCCGCCGCTGCCCGGCGACCCGGCCAAGGTCGCGGCCCGGGTCATCGAGTCGGTCGAGGTCACGCCGGCGCCGCTGCGCCTGGTGCTGGGCAGCGACTCGTACCAGGCGGTCACCGCGTCCTTGCGCGCCCGCCTCGCCCAGATCGAACCGCAGCGGTCGGCGGCGTCCTCAACCGACTTCTGAGAATGTCAGCGGCAGCTCGTTGGGCCCGTGGATGCCCAGCGACGGCCGCCAGGTCACCTCGCCGTCGATGACCGGCGCCCCGAACCGGCGGGCCAGCACCGGCAGCGCCTCGCCCATCTCGACCTGGGCCAGGGCCGAGCCCAGGCAGTAGTGCGGCCCGGCCCCGAACTGCAGCAGCGGTGCCTCCCGGACGGCGGTGATGTCGAAGGTCCGGCCACCCGGGTAGGCGCGCGGGTCCCGTTGGGCGGTCTGCACGGCCACGGTCACGAACGTGCCCTCGGCGATCGTCAGCCCGTTGAACTCGAAGTCCTCGGCCGCTCGCCGGAACAGGGTGGCCGCGGACGGGCGCCAGCGCATGGTCTCGGCCACCGCCCGGTCGGTCAGCTCGGGCCGGTCCCGCAGCACCTGCCACTGCTCCGGATGCTCGGCGAAGGTGACCATCGTGTTGGAGAACTGGTGGCGGGTGTTGTCGTGCGCCCCGAAGACCAGGGTCACCAGCAGGTTCCGCAGCTCGTCGCGGGTGACGTTCTGCTCGGACCGCCAGGCGGTGACCATGTCGGAGATCAGGTCGTCGCCCGGGTGCCGGGCCTTCTCGTCGATCAGCGCGTCGACGTAGCCGTCCAGCCCGGCGACCGCCCGTTCCACCCGGGCTGCCGTGTCACCGCCCGCGGCCAGCCCGAAGACCAGGCCGATGTCGCTGGTCCAAACGCTGAACGTGTCGTAGTCGGCGGCCGGCACCCCGAGCAGTTCGCACATCACGGCCAGGGGCAGCCGGTTGGCGAACGCGTCCACGAAGTCGGCCTGGTCGACCGTCTCGGCCAGTTCCTCGGCCCGGGCCCGGATGTACGGTCGCAGCCCGTCGATGGTGCGTGGGGTGAACGAGCGCCCGACCAGCCCGCGCAGCCGCCGGTGGTCGGCGCCGTCCCGGTTGACCAGCATCGGCACCCACCAGTCGTGGATCGGCCCGCCGCTGATGCCGTTGCGGCGCATGTAGTCCTCGCCGCCGTGGTCCAGCCGCCGGTCGCGGAGCAGGTGCTGCGATTCGGCGTAGCGGAGCACGAACGGGCCGAGTGGAGTGTCGGCGTACCAGTCGGAATCCTGGGCGGCCAGAACGTCCGGCGCCGTCAGGGTGAACGCCGGATCGACGACATTGAGAAACGGCATGCGACACAGTGTGCCGCACCGGTCACCAAGAGCACATCACGGCGTTTCGTTCGACCGGCGGCGTACCCGGATGTGATGGTGGTCGAATGCTATTGATCGTGGGTGAGGCCATCGTCGTCTACCAGCGTCACGACGACGGGCCGTTCACCGGGCCGTGGCCGAGCGGAGCGCCCGCCATCAGCTCGTACGTGGCGTCGCAGCTCGGCGTCGAGGTGGCCTTCGTCGGCGGCGTCGGCCGCGACGAGCACGCGAAGGTGATGGCCGACGGGCTCGGCGCGGCCGCCCACCTGGTCGTGTCGGATGACCGACCGACCGCCACCGCGTACATCACCTACCACGGCGAGGACCGCTCGTTCGACTTCCGGGTGGTGGGGTCGGCGGCGGCCGCGGTGCCGTCGTCGGCGCTGGGCGACCTGCCTGAGCGGGCCCGCTGGGTGCATCTCTCCGGTTCGGCTCTCATCTTCGGGGAGCCGCTGGCCGCGACCGCGCTCGAGGCGGTGCGGCGGGGCAAGGCCGCGGGGGCCACGATCTCGGTGGATCCCAACGTACGGGTGGAAGCCCTCACCGAGGCCGGCCGGTCCGCTCTGATCGCCGTCCTGCACGACGCCGATGTGGTGCTGCCCAGCGAGGGCGAGCTCGAGGCGCTCGGCGTCGACCCGGCCGGCCTGAACGCGGTCGTGTGCACCACCTACGGCGCGGCCGGGGCCGAGGTGAACGGCGTCCGGGTGGAGGCGCCGCCGGTGGACGCGATCGACACCGACGGCGCCGGCGACACGTTCGCGGCCGGTTTCATCGCGGCATCACTCGACGGCGCCGACCCGGTTGCCGCCGCCCGTAACGGGATCCGGGTGGCGGGCCGGGCGGTGACTGTGGCCGGCCCGATGACGGTGACCTTCGACTGAGCGGTCAGCCGGTGGTCTTGCGCAGGGCGAGCTGGCTCTTCACCACCTGGTAGCCACGGGACCGGTAGAACGCGTGGGCCCCGGTCCGTTCCGTTCCCGAGCGCAGGTGGATCGTGCGCACGCCGCGCTCCGCCGCCCACTCCTCGGCCGCGGAGAGCAGCGCCGACCCCGCGCCGAGCCCCTGCGCCTCGTCCGCGACGGACAGTCCGCCCAGCTCGGCCCGGGGTCCGTCGATCAGGCTGTGGCCGATCAGCACGTGCACCCAGCCGGCGACGCCGGATCCGGACTCGGCCACGAACACGGCGTGGTTCTCGGGCAGCGAACGCAGGCGGGCTTCCAGCTCGGTCGGCCCGACCCGATAGCCCATGGTCGCGATGAGGGAGCGCAGCGCCTCCACGTCGGCCGCCCCGGCCCGGCGAATTCTCATGATCACCAGCCTAGTCATTGACAAAAGCGGCAGTGACTGTCTTCGATGTGGACATCGTTCCCCGCATGACCCCCGGATCCCCGCCGGCCAGCGGAGCGACCCCACCTCGAAGCCCGACCCCCGGAGGCTCGCATGCGCAAGAGAGCGCTCTCTCTGTTAGCCCTCACCGCTCTGTCCCTGACCACCGTCGTCATCACCTCGCCCGAAGCGCAGGCCTCGATCCCCGCCGCGCCGCCCGGCTTCACGCTGACCTGGAGCGACGACTTCGACGGCGCGGCCGGCACCGGCATCGACCAGAGCCAGTGGAAGTACGACACCGGCCCGGGCAGCAACTTCGGCACCGGCGAGATCGAGACCATGACCAGCAGTACGTCCAACGTCTACCGCGACGGCCAGAGCCACCTGGTGCTGCAGGCGCTGCACAGCGGCTCCGACCCGCGCGCCGGCTGGACCTCGGGCCGGATCGAGACCCAGGCGGCGACGTTCGGCGCCGAGCCGGGCGGCGTGGTCCGGATGGAGTCCGTCCTCCAACAGCCCAACGTCAACACCTCCAACGGTGCCGGCTACTGGCCGGCCTTCTGGATGCTCGGCGCGCCGCTGCGCTCCGGGGTCACCTGGCCGACTTCCGGCGAGATCGACATCATGGAGGACATCAACGGCCGCAGCTCGCTGTTCAGCACCCTGCACTGCGGGGTGAACCCGGGCGGCCCGTGCAACGAGTCCACCGGCCTCGGCTCGGGCGAGCGGGCCTGCGGCGGCTGCCAGACCGGCTTCCACGACTACGCGGTCGAGATCGACCGCTCGACGTCGCCCGAGCAGATTCGCTGGTATTTCGACGGCAACAACTTCTTCACCCTGCAGGCGACCGCGGTCGACGCCACGACCTGGGCCAACGCCGTCGACCACCCGTTCTTCATCATCTACGACCTGGCCATCGGCGGCGGCTTCCCGGACGCCTTCGGCGGCGGCCCGTTCGCGTCGACGGTCTCCGGCGGCAAGCTGATCATCGACTCGGTGGCCGTCTACAACAAGGGCGGCGGCGGCACCCCGCCGCCCGGCGGCTCGGTGACCGGCCAGACCATCGCCGGTCCGGGCGGCAAGTGCGTGGACGTCTCCGGTGACGACAACGGCGGCGACGGTACGGCGGTGCAGCTCTGGGACTGCCAGTCCGGGGCCAAGGACCAGCACTGGACCTGGTCCGGTCAGACCCTGCAGACGCTCGGCCGGTGCCTGGACATCGCCGGCGGCGTCAACGCCAACAACACCCAGCTGCAGCTGGCCAACTGCAACGGCGGCGGCTACCAGAACTGGGTGACCCAGCCCAACGGCACGATCCGCAACCCCACGACCGGCCGCTGCGTCGACTCGCCCAACGGCGCCACGGCCAACGGAACCCGGCTGCAGATCTACGACTGCAACACCTCCGGCGCGCAGAAGTTCACCGTCGGCACCCCGATCTACGGCCCCGGCGGCAAGTGCGTCGACGTGGCCGGTGACGACAACGGCGGCGACGGTACGGCGGTGCAGCTCTGGGACTGCCAGCAGACCACGTCTCAGGACCAGAAGTGGACCTGGAACGGCCAGACCCTGCGCACCCTGGGCCGCTGCCTGGACATCGCCGGCGGCGTCAACGCCAACAACACCCAGCTGCAGCTGGCCAACTGCAACGGCGGCGGCTACCAGAACTGGGTGGTCAACACCAACGGCACCGTCTCCAACCCCACCACCGGCCGCTGCATCGACTCA
Source organism: Actinoplanes sp. NPDC049265 (assembly GCF_043197135.1). Classification (NCBI taxonomy): domain Bacteria; kingdom Bacillati; phylum Actinomycetota; class Actinomycetes; order Micromonosporales; family Micromonosporaceae; genus Actinoplanes; species Actinoplanes sp. NPDC049265. Next base: position 104,115 of record NZ_JBICSP010000008.1, read on the forward strand.
CCCAACGGGGCCACGGCCAACGGAACCCGCCTGCAGATCTACGACTGCAACACCTCCGGGGCCCAGAAGTTCGCCCTGGCCTGACCGAACGACGAGCGGGCCGCGCCGTCCCGATGCGGCCCGCTCATCCGCGGCCCGGCGGGGCTGATCGGCAAGACCTAAGCTGGCGCGATGCGTACCGAGGACGGGGAACGGATCGCCAAGGCGCTCGGTGGACGGCTGGTGAAGGCGACCACACTGGCCGGGGGCTACTCGCACGAGACGACGCTGCTCGAGCTGGACGACCGGAAGGTGGTGGCCCGGTTCGGCGGCGGAGACCCGGCGATCGAGGCCGCGGTGATGGCGCTGGCACCCGTACCCGTGCCCGAGGTCCTGCTTGTCGAAGCCGACGCGATGGCGATCGGGTTCGTCGAGGGCACCGTCCTCAGCCGGGTGCTGGAGACGCCGCCAGACGCCGTCGAGGGGCTCGGACGCGAGGTCGGACGGGTCGTCGCGCGGATCGGTGACGTGCGGTTCGGCGCGGCCGGGTTCTTCGCCGGGGACGGCCTCACGGTCGGGCCGCAACCGCCGTGGTCGGAGCAGTTGGTGCCGTTCGCCGAGCAGTGCATGGCCAAGACGGAACGGCTGGACCGGCAGGAACGAACGGCGTGGTTGGCGTTGTGCGCCGAGCACGCGCCCGCGCTGACCGCGATCGACGGCGAGGCGCGGCTGGTGCACGGTGACATCAACCCGAAGAACATCCTGGTCGGCGGCGGACGGGTCACGGCCGTGCTGGACTGGGAGTTCGCGTACTCCGGCTGCCCCTACGGCGACGTGGCCAACATGGCCCGCTTCGGCGCCGGCTACCCGCCCGGCTTCCTCGACGGGTTCGTGAGCGGCTTCGAGGAGCACGAGCCGCGCCACCCGGACTGGCAGTATCTCGGGCGGCTGCTGGACCTCTTCGCGCTCAGCGACTTCATGACCCGGGCGCCCGGCCAGGAGGTCGCCGATCAGGCCGCGACGATCGTCCGCGAGTGGATCGCGACGGGCGTCCCACGCACAACTCGCTCACTCTAGGATGTTCATTTCTGAGTGAGTGATTGAAGTTTGATCAATCCCGAGCATAATTTGCGGCCAACAACGCTAATGCGAGGTGCCGCGAATGTTCACTGCGCGAACGTTTCTGACTACCGCTACTGTCGTGTCCGCGCTGGTGCTGTCGGCCTGCACGGCGAAGCCCGCATCGACCGCGTCGGACAGCGGTGACGACCCGGAAAGCGCCTCGCTCACGTACTGGTACTGGGCCGAGAGCGACGCCCCGGGCGCCAACGACTGGATGAAGGCGCGCATCGCCGACTACACCAAGCAGCACCCGAAGGTGACCATCAACCTGGTGCCGCAGCCCACCGACACCCTGATCGGCGCGTTCACCACCGCCGCGCAGACCAAGACCGGTCCGGACATCGCCACCCAGTGGGCGACCATGCCGGTGCTCAGCCAGGCCTGGGCCGGCGCGGTCGCCCCGATCAGCGACCTGGTGCCCAAGACCGAGACCGACAACTGGCTGAACACCCAGGAGAACACGTACCAGGGCAAGCTCTGGGGTATGCCGATCTACCTGATGGGCATCCCGCTGGCGTACAACAAGGAGCTGTACGCCAAGGCCGGTCTGACCAACCCGCCGGCCACCTGGGACGAGCTGCTCTCGCAGTGCACGGCGTTGCGCAAGGCCGGCGTCACCCCGTTCGGGATGGGCAACAAGGACGGCTTCTTCGGCGCCTGGTTCTTCTCGATCGTCGGCAAGCAGCGGTGGGACAGCATCGACGACCTCAAGCAGTCGATGATCAAGACCGACTTCGCCGACCCGAAGATCAGCGGCTTCTACGAGGCCCTGGCCCAGCTGAAGAAGCAGAACTGCCTCAACGACGACATCGCCTCGCTCACCCTCGACCAGGGCATGCAGAAGTTCGGCGCGGGTCAGGCGGCGATGGCCTGGGGCACCGACGGTCTGGTGTCGGGCTGGGCCAAGACGCTGGGTCCGGACAAGGTCGGCGTCGTGATGACCCCCAAGTGGGGTACGGGCAAACTGGCCGACACCCACAACACCACCCAGTCGTCGACCGCGTTCATCACCTCATGGTCGCCGCACAAGAAGGCCGCCGCGCAGTTCCTGGCCTGGCTGCACCAGCCGGCCAACCTGGCCAGCTGGTACGAGGCGACGAGCATCTTCCCGGCCGACAAGCGCTTCGACCAGGCGAGCATCAAGACCGACCTGGCCAAGCAGATCTGGGAGTTCGACAGCAAGCCGGGCGCCGTGTGGCCGCAGAACTACCTGCCGCCGTCGGTCGACTCGGACGGCAACGGCCCGGCCGGTCAGGTGGTCACCTCGGGCGGCGCCCCCGCCGCCGCGGTTCAGGTCTGGACCAAGGCCATCGACAAGTGGCGCAGCCAGCACCCCGACGAGCTGAAGAAGTACACCGACTGGGTGGCCTCCTCGTGAGCAAGGGCCGCTGGCCGTATGTCTACATCCTGCCGATGGTCGCCGCGATCCTCTTCGCCTTCGGCTACCCCCTGGTCAGCGTGCTGCGCAACAGCCTCTACACCGGTTCGATCTACGAGCTCACGTATGTCGGACTGGGCAACTTCCGGACGCTGTTCGGCGACGACGTGTTCCGTACGGCGCTCGGCAACAACCTGAAGCTGCTCCTCACCGTGCCGCTGATGACCGTGGCGGCGCTGCTGCTCGCGGTCCTGATCCACGAGGGTGTGCGGGGCGGCCGGTTCTACCGGTCGGCGATCTTCTTCCCGTACATCCTCCCGGCCGTCGGCACCGGCCTCGCGTTCTCGGTGTTCCTGCAGCTCAACGGCGGCCTCAACGGCGGCTTGCGGGCGCTGGGCCTGAACTGGCTGGCGCTGGACTGGCTCGGCTCACCCGACCTGGCCATCTGGTCGGTCAGCGGCATGGTGATCTGGCAGCAGCTCGGCTTCGGCGTGGTGGTCTTCCTGGCCGCGCTGCTGTCCCTGCCGCCGGAGACGACCGAGGCGGCCCGGCTCGACGGCGCCTCCTGGTGGCAGCTGCAGACCCGGGTCAGCCTGCCGCAGATCCGCTCCACCATCGAGTTCTTCGTGGTCACCGAGGCGATCACGGTGCTCTCCTGGGTCTTCACCTATGTCTACGTGCTGACCGGCGGCGGCCCCGGCAACTCGTCGATGGTGATGGAGTTCTACATCTGGAAGGAAGGCTTCGCCCAGGGCGCGGTCGGCCTGGCCAACGCCGCCGCGGTGGTCGTGCTGGCGCTGGCCGCCGTGCTGATCGCCGCCTATCTGGTCCTTCGTCGACGCTCACTGCAAGACCAACAGGGGGTACGGTGACCGCCCGGTCCACGATCACCGCCGGCCGCACCCGTCCCGCCGTGGCCGGCCCGGCACCGGGTCCCGGCCCGGCCCGGCTCGGCGCCACCGCCCGTCAGGTGCTGCTCTGCCTGGCCACCGTCGCGGCCCTGGCCCCGCTCGTCTTCATGGTCCTGACCAGCCTGAAGACGTCGGCCGACTACACCACCAACCCGGCCGGCCCACCGACCTCGGTGACCTTCGACAACTATCGGCGGGCCCTGACCGACCTGCCGACCCTGCGCTGGATGCTCAACAGCCTCCTCGTGACCACTGTCGCGGTGGCCGCGTCGACGGCGATCGCAGCGCTGGGTTCGTACGCCATCTCGTTCGGCCGCTTCCGGGGCCGGCAACTGCTCCTCGGCCTGAACATCGGCCTGATCATGGTGCCGCCGGTCGTCCTGCTGCTGCCGGTCTTCGTCATCATGGTCAACCTGCGGTTGATCAACACCTTGCCGTCGGTCATGCTCTTCTACACCGGCCTGCTGGTTCCGTTCGCCGTCTTCTTCCTGACCAGCTTCTTCCGGACCGTCCCCGAGGACGTCATCCACGCCGCCCAGGTCGACGGCGCGGGCCCCGGCCGTACCCTCTGGTCGGTGATCCTGCCGTTGACCCGCCCCGCGCTGATGACGGTCTGCGTGGTGAACGCCATCTGGGTCTGGAACGAGCTGCTCATCTCGCTGGTCTTCCTGCAGGCCGAGGACCAGCGCACGCTGATGGGCGGGCTGTCGCTGTCGCAGGGCCGGTACGCCACCGACCAGCCGCTGGTCCTGGCCGTGGCGACGCTGTCGATCCTGCCGGTGGCGGCGTTCTACGCCCTGTCCCAGCGCTCGTTCGTCCGAGGCCTGACCGCCGGCATCGGCAAGTAGCGACCGGCGTCGCCCCTGTTGTCTCGGCGCCGCTCTGCTTGTCCCGGCGTCGGCCGTGCTCGTGTCGGCGCCCTGCTCGTGTCCGTGTCCGCGTCGGCTTGGTCGCCTCGGCGGCGCCTTGGTCGGGGCGGCGCCGCCCCGGTCGTTCCGGAGCGGCGCCGCACCCGCTTGATCAGGCGGCGGCCAGCGACCACACCTCATTCGTCTCGTTGGTGCAGGCGCCCCAGGTCAGGTACTGCGTGCGGTAGTCCTCCACACACCCGATCCCCCAGTCGACCTGGTGGATGCGCCCGTCCGCGCTGAACCGCCAGTGCACCAGCAGCCCGCTGTCACAAGCCCCCGCCGCGATGGTCGACGTGCTCGAGGTGGACAGGCACAACCCGGTGCCGGGCGTACGGATCGTCTCCGCCGCCGCCGAGTAGACCCACTGCTGCTTCGCCCCACCGTCACACTCGGCCATGAACACCGCGAGCGGCCGGTCGGCGGGATCCTGCCGCTCGACACACAGTCCCGTGTCCTTGTTGCGCAGTTGCCCGGCGTCGCTCGCCGCCGCCTGGGCCGGGTGCGCTCCGACCAGGCTGCCAGCCAGCGCGGCGGAGGCCGCGATCGTCGACATGAGTGTCCGCATGCTTCTCTGAACTCCTTCGCTGCGTTCCGATGTCGTCGGCCCCGGCTCCAACGTTGACTTTCGTCGATAGTAGAAGTTTAAAGTTTCCCCTCGGAACCGTCGCACTCCCGACAATGACCACACGGGCACCCCAAAGAGCCCTTCGCGCACCCGGACCCCCACCACAGTCAACTTCAGGGGTAGCCCTGGGCGGTATCCGAGCCCCACACGCCGCCGCGGCCTACCACTGTCGAGTTCGGTGGTGGGCCTGGGCGGTATTCGAGGCCCGGGTGCGCCGCGGGCTATCACTGTCGAGTTCGGTGGTATGCCGCGGCGGCGGCACTGCCGAGGCACGGCGGCGGCCGCGCCGCCTGGTAAGCCCGAGCCGCCCATCGGCGGGGCGGGCGAGTGCGGACTCAACGCGGCCGGAACGCTTGGGCGAGGTGGTGGAGGGCGGCGTCAACGCTGGTGCGGGAGGCGGGCAGGAGCGGCAGGCGTACCCCCGGGGTGGGGATCTTGCCCTGGGCGTGGAGAACGCCCTTGATCACGGTCGGGTTGGGCTCGGCGAACAGGGCCGACCGGAGCCGGTCCGAGGTTTCGTGGGCGACGTTGGCCGAGGCCAGGATCGCGCCGGTGGCACCGAGCGCGATCATCGGGGTGAGCAGCACGTCGGTCGCGGCCAGCATGGTGAAGCCGGGCGGTGGGTCGGTGAGCAGGTCGACCGCGTCGGCGTCGAGGGTGGTCGGCGCGTACTTCATGCCGATCACGCCGTCGATCGCGGCCAGGCGGCGGATCGCGGCCGCGCTCAGGTCCTGGCCGGTGCGCAGCGGCACATGGTAGGCGATCACCGGCACCGGCTTGGGCAGCGCCTCGAACCAGGCGACGACCCCGTCCTCACCGGGGCGGACGAACGGCGGCACCCGGACCAGCGCGGCCGTCACCGCCGGGTACCCGGCCAGTTCGCGCGGGTCGTCCGTGCCGACGGTCAGCTGGACCCGGCGCTCGCGGCCGATGGCGCCCAGCAGGTCGAGGACTTCCGCGCGTTCGGCGGCGCTGAGGCTGCCCGGCTCGGCCGTCGTGCCGAGCGCGACGATCCCGGCCGCACCGTCGTCCAGGACCTGGTGGGCCAGCCGGGTCAGCGCCGCCGTGGCGATCCCGCCGTCCTCGTCGAAGGGCGTGATGAGGGGTACGTGTACGTCCATCCGCCCACTGTCAGGCCGACCGACCTTAAGATCCAGTTCCGATTCGTACGCTGATCCGTAAGCTGACCTGATGCTCGACGTCCGGCGGCTGAGGCTGCTGTCCGACCTGGATCGCCTCGGCACCATCGCCGCGGTTGCGGCCGTGCACTCGTACACCCCGTCGGCGGTCTCCCAGCAGCTCGCCGCACTCGAACGCGAAGCCGGCGTCGCCCTGCTCCGGCGCAGCGGCCGGCGGGTGACCTTCACGGCGGCCGGCCAGGTGCTGGTCCGGCACGCGGCGGCGGTCCTGGCGGCGCTCGAGGAGACGACCGCGGCCCTGGCGGCGGCCCGCTCGGGCCCGGCCGGGGAGGTGCGGATCGGCGCGTTCCCGACCGCGATGCGTACCCTGCTCCCGCCCGCCCTGGTCGCCCTCGGCCGCGACCATCCCGCGCTCGAGCTGTCGGTCAGCGAACTCGACCCCGCCGCCGTGCCCGCCGCCCTGCGCGACCGCCGCCTCGACGTGGGCCTGCTACACGACTACGACGTGGTGCCGGCCGCCACCGACCCGGCCCTCGAGTCGGTCGAGTTGCTGGACGAGACGGTGTACCTGGCCTCGGCCACCGCGGTGCCGGATCTGGCCGCCACCCGCGATGTCCCGTGGATCCTGGGCCGGCCGGGCACTCTCTGCCACGAGGTCGCGCTGCGCGTCTGCCGCGGTGCCGGCTTCGAGCCGCGCGCCCGCCACCACATCGACGACTTCGACGCGGTGCTCGCCCTGGTCGCGGCCGGGCAGGGGGTCGCGCTGGTGCCGCAGCTCGCGCTCAACCCAGATCCAGGGGTACGCATCCTTCCCGCCCCGACCCGCCGCCGCACCCGTGCCGGCTACCGTCGCGGCGCCGCAGACCATCCAGCGGTCGCCGCCGTCGTGACCGCTCTGCGCGCGTCGACCTGACTCGCTGTGGCTGCTCACCAGGAGGCGACTCGGGGTCCGCGTGGCGGCGCGGACGTTCGTTCCGGTCAGCCGCCGAGCTGCTGGGCGGCGAACTCCGCCCCCTGCTGGACGGTTCCATTTCTGGGGTACGCCAGATGCGCCGCGAAGTTGTTGCCGCCGCCGCACACCGGGTCCCCGTTGTTGCAGAACTCCACCGCTTTCCCGGCGAAGTCCGGGCTGGCCCGCTCGATCGTCTGCCGCCGCAGTCCCAGCGGGTTCCCGAAGACCACCACCGCGGCCACCTTGGACCGCAGCTCGGCCGGGATCGCGTCACCCCGGGTGCCCGCACCGCGGATGCCGGCCGCGATGTCGGTGACGCTCGCGCCCTGCGAGTAGCCGCCGATCACGAACTGGGTGTCGGGGCAGCTCTGCGCGACCTGCTCGATGTGCTGGGTCATGTTGGTCGCGCCGGGCCCGGCACTGGCCTGGTCGGCCGCCGCCGCGTAGACCACGGCGAACGACCCCACGTTCTGGCCCGGCAGCTCACCCGCGAGTGCCTGGGCCAGCGGCCGTCCGACGATGCCGAGCCCTTGTGGTTCTCCCGTGCCGCGGGCGAACACCAGCTCGACATCCGAGCAGCCGTTGGCGTTCTGCCCGCCGCCGCTTTGGGCGGCCCGGTTCCGCAGCCGTTCGAAGAAGCCGCCCGGCGCGGCACCGCCGGTGGACCCGCGCCCGCTGCCTGTCCCCGGCAGCGTGCCCGCGAACGCCTGCGGTGTCACCAGCGCCCCGATCACCACGACGGCCAGGCTGACACCGATCGCGAGGGCCTTCCGTTCTCGTCTCATCGCCACTGTCTCGCCCCTTTGCGAGTCCGCCGATCGGACTCTTACGGTCCACTACGGCCGGCCGGCAATGGCGGTTCGAGAAAACTGCACTTCAAATGCTAATTTATTTTGTGGCGACTTCGGACGAGATTGATCAGGATCCACGCGTGGCCGGCCGCGCGGGCCAGCCGCGCCGCTTCGTCCGGGTCATAGCACTCGAGACCGAAGATGTGGGCGATCGCGGGCAGCAGGCTCGTCGGTTCCCGCGCGTCGGGGAGGGTCAGGACCCCGAACCGGTCGGCCCGGCCCGGGTCCGACGGTGCGACCCGGTGGGCGAGGTCCGGCCAGCGGCAGCAGCTCGGCGCGGAAGGCAAGAACCCGCTCGTCCGCGCCGAAGCCGGTGGCGTCGTGCTCGGCCAGGCGGTCGCGGAGCTGCTGCTTTTCCGCGACCGTGCCGGCCGGCCAGAAGTGGAGGTCGAAATTCACGACCGCAGAGGTTAGGCGGTTTGTTGCGGGCCGGCCGGGGCCGGCCCGCAAGACATCAGTGGGTACGCGCGTTGATGGCGGCGGTCAGCTTGTCGACGCCGATCAGGTTGAACTGGCGCCCGAGGTTGCGCATCATCGAGTTCTGGCTGGGGCGGTAGACGCCCTTGTCGAAGTAGGCGCCGCCCTCGAAGGTGCCGATGACGCCGCCGTCGGGCGTCGAGCGGCCCAGGTACGACGCCCACTTCCGGTTCTGCGCCTGCATCTGGGCCGCGGTCAGCAGGGACGTGTTGGGTTCGCGGGGCTCGCCGCCGGAATAGGCGCCGGGGCCGCCGTACTCGTCGGCCAGGCCGCCGATCGAGTGGCCGAGCTCGTGCACGACGATGTCGCCGGACAGCGAGTTGCCGCCGCTCGACACCGTGACCGTGCCGCCGGAGCCGCCGTACGTGGTGCTGTTGACCAGGACCAGCGCCTGGTCGAGGCCGGGAGCCAGCGCCGCGTACGACCGGGCGGCCGACGTGTCGACGCAGATCAGCCGGGCCAGGTTGTCGCAGTAGAAGCGACCGCCGAGCGCGGTGTCCTTCCGCACCCCGGGCGTCGGGTCGTTGTCCGCGCCGGACTGGTTCGACACGGCGTTGACCTGCCAGACGTTGAACTTGACCTTCAGTGTCTTGAACGGCTCGTACGCGGTGATCTGGGCCCACCGCGCGACCGCCTGGCTGTGGAACAGGGCCTGTTCCGAGGCGGTGTAGCCGTCGCCGACGAAGACCAGGTCGAACCGGTCGGCGGGGGCGCCGGTCTGCTGGATGGTGACGACCTCGGCGACCGGCGCGGCCTTGGGGGAGACGCGCGGCAGTTCGCCGGCCGGGACCGTGGTCCGGCTGATCGTGCCGTCGGGGGCGAAGACCTCGAAGTCGACCTGGGCGGGTGCGGGCTGGGGGGCCAGTAGGAGCAGGAGGGCCAATGCTGCAGGGGGGATGGTCAGCATCATTCGACGGTTACATCGATACAGATTGATGTCAAATGATGTGTGATCGGCGGACGGCAGCGATCAACTCCTTCGTGTACCGGTGCACCGGACGCTCGTACACCTCGGCCGTGTCACCGAGCTCGACCACCGATCCGCCGGACAGCACCGCGACCCGGTCGGCGATCTGCCGCAGCACGGCCAGGTCGTGTGACACCACGACCAGCGTCAGGTCGAGCGACTCGCGAAGGTCCTCCAGCAACGCCAGGATCTGCGCCTGCGTGGTGACGTCGAGGGACGACACGGGCTCGTCGCAGACGATCAGCTTCGGTTGCGGTGCGAGCGCACGGGCGATCCCGACCCGCTGCCGCATGCCGCCGGAGAGTTGATGCGGATAGCGGTCGTACTCTTTCGCCGCCAGGCCGACCCGTTCGAGCAGTTCGGACACGCGGGCGCGCGGGTCGCGTACCCCCTGAAGCCGTAATGGGTCCGCGATGCTCTCGCCGACCGTGCGCCGCGGGTTGAGAGACGACAACGGGTCCTGGAACACCATCTGCACCGACCGCCCGCGCCGCCGCGCGATGTCCACGCCGTCCAGCGTGATGGTGCCCTCGGACGGCTCGACCAGGCCGACCATCATCCGCGCGAGCGTGGTCTTGCCGGTGCCCGACTCGCCGACGATGCCCATCGTCTCGCCGCGCCGCACGTCCAGCGTGATCCCGTCGACCGCCCTGATCAGGCCGCGTTTCGGCAGTTTGAAGTGCTTACGCACACCGGAGACGCGGAGGATTGGGTCGTCCGGGACGGTCCGCGGCGGGTTCGGGTGGGGCGCGGCTTCGATCAGTTCACGGGTGTACGCCTCCCGCGGCGTCACCAGAACCGAACCGGTCGCCCCCTGCTCGACCGCCCGGCCGTTCCGCATCACCACGACGGTGTCGGTGGACCCGGCCACCACCCCAAGATCGTGGCTGATCAGCAGCAGCCCCGTGCCCGTGGTGGTGCGTACCTCGTCGAGCAGGTCGAGGATCTGGGCCTGCACGGTGACGTCGAGGGCGGTGGTCGGCTCGTCGGCCACGATCACCTCGGGCCGGCAGGCGAGCGCCATGGCGATCAGCGCCCGCTGCCGCATCCCGCCGGAGAACTGGTGCGGGTAGGACTCGGCCCGCCGTTCGGCGTCCGCGATGTGCACCTGCTTCAGCACCTCGACGGCTCGGTGCCGCGCGGCCCTGCGCGTGGCACCGGTGTGGAGGCGGTAGACCTCGGCGATCTGGTCACCGATGCGGTGGAACGGGCTGAGCGCGGTCAGCGGCTCCTGGAAGACCATCGCGATCCGGGCACCGCGGATCCGGCGCCAGTCGCGCTCGCTGCGCAGGGTGGTGAGGTCGATGTCGCCGAACCTGATCTGCCCGCTGACCGTCGCCGTGCGGTGCAGGCCGAGCAGGGCCAGGGCGGTGGCGCTCTTGCCGGAGCCGGACTCGCCGACGATGCCGACGGAGCCGCCGGGCGGCAGCGCGAACGAGAGGTCGTCGACCGCTCGCGTGTCGCCGAAGCTGATCCGAAGATTTTCGATCACAAGATCTTTTTCGGAACGGGTGCGCGCGCCGCCACCGCCCCCGCCCTGTTGGGTGGGCGGAAACATAGCACCCGACAACGACGGAAAACGCGAGTTGTCCACAGGATCAGCGGTCATCGCAGTTGCACCCGGGGGTCGATGGCGGCATACAGCAGGTCGGCGGCCGCGTTGGCCAGAACGATGAGCAGCCCGGTGAGCAACGTGACACCCACGACCACCGGCAGGTCGATCTGGTTGACCGCCCCCACGAGCAGCTGCCCGACGCCCGGCAACCCGAACATCGTCTCGGTCAGCACCGCACTGGTCATGATCCCGGCCAGGTCGATGGCGGTCAGCGTGACCAGCGGCAGCAAGGCCCCCCGCAACGCCCGCCGCAGGATGATCCGCCGCTCCGGCAGTCCGTACGCCCGAGCCGTCCGGATGTGGTCCTCGGCCAGGGTTTCCTGGATGCCGGCCCGAGTCAGCCGCGCGTACGCCGCGGTCTGGATGACCGCCAGCGCCACCCAGGGCAGCAGCAGATTTTGCGCCCACAGCAACGGATTCGTCGTCAACGGGACGTAGGACGGGAAGGGCAGCCACTGCAGGACGACGCAGAACAGCAACAACAGCAGCAGGCCGACGAGGAAGACCGGGACCGCGTACCCGGTCAGCACCAGGCCGTTGACCAGCCCGTCGATCCAGCGGAAGCGCCGCGACCCGGAGAGCAGTCCGGCACCGACGCCGGCCAGCAGGGACAGGACCTCGGCGCCCAGGGCCAGGGACGCGGACACCGGGAGGCGGTCGGCCAGCAGCGCCGCGACCGGCTGGTTGGTTTCGAAGGAGTAGCCGAGGCAGGGGGCGGGACAGTGGCGCGGGGTGGGACTGGACGGGTAGTCGCGCCCGGCCACCAGGCCCCGCAGGAAGTGGGCGTACTGGACCGGTATCGGGTCGTCGACGCCCATGGCGTGGCGTACGTCGGCCAGCCGTTCCGGGGTGCAGCCTTTGCCGCAGGTCAGGACGGCGGGGTCGGAGGGGGCGAGGTAGAACAGCGCGTACAGCAGGGTGGTCAGCCCGAACAGGACGAGCACGGCACCGCCGACCCGGCGCAGGACATAACCGATCATCGGACGAACTCGCTCTGCCGGGGGTCGAGGATGCGGCGCAGGCCGTTGGCGACCAGCACGAACGCCAGCAGGGTCAGGAACAGCAGGCCGCCGGGGAGCAGCACGTACATCGGGTCGGCGCGGAACCAGGTGGTCGCGCTGGACAGCATTTGGCCCCAGGACGGGGTGGGCGGCCGCACGCCGACGCCGAGGAAGGACAGGCCGGCCTCGACGATCATGTTGGTCGGCAGGACCAGGGCCGCGTACGTGAGAACCGGCGCGGTCAGCCCAGGCAGGATCTCGCGCCGGGCCACCCGGAACCAGCCCGCCCCGGACACCTGCGCGGCGGCGACGTAGTCCCGGGTCTTGAGCGACAACGTCTCGCCCCGGGTGATCCGGGCCGTGCCGCCCCAGCCGAGCACCGCGATCACCGCCGCCAGTAGCACCGGGCGCGGCCAGTCAGGCGGCACGATGGCCAGCAGCGAGATGGCCAGCACCAGGCTGGGCACGGACAGCACCAGGTCGATCACCCGGCCCAGGACGGCGTCGGCCCACCGCCCGCCCAGCCCGGCGGCCAGGCCGGTCAGCAGCCCGATGAGCACCTGCAGGACGGTCGCGGTGACGGCGACACCGAGCGAGACCTGCGCGCCGTGCGCCAGCCGGGCGAACAGGTCACGGCCGGTGCCGGGTTCGACGCCGAGCCAGTGTGCGCCGCTGACGCCGCCGAACGCGCCGATCGGCACGCCGCCGCGGGCCGAGTCGAGCAGGTCGTCGTGGTAGGTGGTCGGGTCCTGCCCGGCCAGGGCGGTGAGCAGCGGCGCCGCCGCGGCGACCACGACCATCAGGGTCGCGATCGCCGCGCCGGTCATGAAGCCGCGGTCCCGCATCGCGACCGCGGCGCGACTCACTTGACCGAGACCCGGGCCAGGTCGTAAGTCCCGCGCCAGCCGTCGGGGACGGCGTTCTTGACGTTCTTGCCGAACAGGTAGACGTCCTTCTCGTGGGCCAGCGGGATGGTCAGGGCGAGCTTGCCGATCTCCGCGTCCACGGCGCCCCAGCGCTGCTGCGCCTGGCTCTGGTCGGTCAGCGCGTTGATCGCGTCGATCTCGGTGTTGACCGCCGGGTCGTTGTACTGGGCCAGGTTGAAGTTTCCGCCGGCGGTGATGATCTGCCGCCCGTCGAAGACCGGGATCAGGAACGGCCCGCCGGACGGCCAGTCGGCCCCCCAATACTGCAGTGAAAGGGCGGGCTGGGTGGCCGGCTTGCCGGTCACGTCGCGGTAGGTCGCCTCGTCGATCGGTGTCAGCTTGACTGTCACGCCGGCCTGCTTGAACGCCTCCTGCAGGGCGGCGGCGGCCTTGGGGCCGAGGCCCTCGGCGTCGGAGTTCTGGTGGGCCAGTTCGATGGTCAGGTTGCTCTCGCCCGCGGCGGCGAGCAGTTCCTTGGCCTTGGCCGGGTCACCGGAGGCGCCGGCCGGGAAGTAGTCGTACTCCTGGTAGCCGAGCGCCTTGTTCGGTGGCAGGAAGGTGGTGGACGGGCCGGCCACCGCGGTGCCGCCCAGGGCGTTGACGATCGACGTGCGGTTGACCGCGTAGGACAGGGCCTGGCGGACCTTCTCGTCGTCGAACGGCGCCTTCTTGGTGTCGAAGGCCAGGTAGTAGGTGGCCGGGAACTCGCCCCGGGCCACCCGCTTGTCCAGCTCGGAGCCGGGCTGGAGCTGGGCCAGCTGTTCGGGGCCGACTGTCGCGTCGGTGGTGACCGCGTTGGCGTCGGCGCCGGCGCTGCTGGCCAGGCGCTGGTTGATCACGGCGGCGTCCAGGCCGGCGGTCACCTCGATGCGGTCCGGGCAGGCGTACCGCAGGGTGTCGCTGGTGGTCTTCCAGTGCGGGTTGCGGACCAGCTTCAGGGACTTCTTGGGCTCGTACGACTCGACCATGTACGGCCCGGACGAGACCGGGTGGGCCTCGTATCCCACGCCTTTGTCCTTGGCCTTAGGCACGGGCGCGAACTGGGTGGCGGTGGCCAGGAACGGGAAGTCGCCCTCGGGCTTGCTCAGCTTGAAGACGATCGTCTTGTCGTCGGGCGTCTCGATGGACTTGATGCCCTCGGGCTGTTTGTAGGGGCCCTGGTAGGTGGCCGCGCCGGCCAGCCAGTCGCGCAGGTAGGGCGCACCGCCGGGCAGGTCGGGGGAGAACGAGCGCTCGATGCCGTACTTCACGTCGGCCGAGGTGATCGGGGCGCCGTCCTCGAAGAAGACGTCGTCGCGCAGCTTGTAGGTCCAGGTCTTGGCGCCGTCCGAGGGGGTGCCCAGGTCGGTGGCGAGGTCGGGGGCGGGCTTGGTGCCGGCGTCGCCCTGCTGGCGGTTGCGGGTGGTCAGCGTGCGGAACAGCAGCGAGGGGATGTTCCCGCCGCCGGAGGTGTAGAGCCGGGCCGGGTCCAGGTGGGTGATGCCGCCCTGGTTGAGCACCGAGAGCGTGCCGCCCTGGCAGGTCTTGGGGTCGAAGGACGAGGCGCCGGTCGTGTCACCGCCGCCACCGGACTGGCAGGCGCTGAGCAGCAGGGCGCTGACAACGACGACGGGCAGACTTCGGCGCATGGGCGCTCCTACGGGAGACGGAAGATGTCGCGCCCGAAAGTAGTGAGGGGATCGGCCGAAGTCATTCCTATGGGACCGATGTCACAGACATATCCTATAGGAGCACTAGGGCTGGATCCAGTCGAGGGTGCGTTCGACCGCCCGCTGCCAGTTGCCATACTCGCGGTCGCGGAGCACCGACTCCATGGTCGGCTGCCATTGCGCCGCACGGTGCCAGTTCTGCCGCAGCCCCTCGAGGTCGGGCCAGTAGCCGACGGCCAGCCCGGCCGCGTACGCCGCACCCAGCGACACCGTCTCGGACGCGAGCGGGCGGACCACGGGCACGTCCAGCACGTCGGCGATGAACTGCATGAGCAGATTGTCGGCGGTCATCCCGCCGTCCACCTTCAGCGTCTTGAGGGTCAGGCCGGAGTCGGCGTTCATCGCGTCGACCACCTCGCGGGTCTGCCAGGCGGTCGCCTCCAGCACCGCCCGGGCCAGGTGCCCCTTGGTGATGTACGAGGTCAGGCCGACTATCACGCCCCGCGCCTCGGACCGCCAGTGTGGGGCGTAGAGCCCGGAGAAGGCCGGCACGATGTAGCAGCCGCCGTTGTCGGCCACGGTCCGGGCCAGGGTCTCGATCTCCGGCGCGCTGGCGATCAGCTCCAACTGGTCGCGGAACCACTGCACCAGCGACCCGGTGATCGCGATCGAGCCCTCCAGCGCGTACGCCGCCGGGGAACCGGCCACCTGATAGGCGATCGTGCTGAGCAGCCCATGGGTGGACCGGACCAGCTCCGAACCGGTGTTCAGCAGCAGGAAACTGCCCGTCCCGTACGTGCACTTGGCCTCGCCGGGGGTGAAGCACGTCTGCCCGAACAGCGCCGCCTGCTGGTCGCCGAGCGCCGCTCCGATGCGTACCCCCGGAAACGCGCTTCTGGCCGTGCCGAACACGCCGACCGAGGGGCGCACCTCCGGCAGCATGGCCCGGGGGATGCCGAAGAACGCCAGCGACTCGGCCGACCAGTCGAGGGTGTGCACGTCGAGCAGCATCGTGCGGCTGGCGTTGGTGACGTCGGTGACGTGCAGGCCGCCGGTCAGCTTCCAGATCAGCCAGGTCTCCATGGTGCCGAACAGCACCTCGCCGCGTTCGGCCCGTTCCCGCAGCCCGGGCGTGCGGTCGAGCATCCAGCGGACCCGCGGCCCGGAGAAGTAGGTGGCCAGCGGCAGCGCCGACCGGTCCTGCGCGGCCTCGGCCCCGGGCTCCCGGGCCAGCTGGTGGACCAGCGCGTCGGTGCGGGTGTCCTGCCAGACGATGGCGTGCCCGACCGGCCGGCCGGTGATCCGGTCCCAGACCACCGTGGTCTCCCGCTGGTTGGCGATCCCGACCGCGGCCACCTGGTCCTCGGTGATGCCGGCCCGGCGCAGCGATTCCGGGCCGAGCCGCTCCACGTTGCGCCAGATCTCCAGGGCGTCGTGCTCGACCCAGCCCGGTTTCGGGAAATATTGCTTGTGTTCCTGCTGGGCCAGCGAGACCAGCTGGCCGCGCCGGTCGAACACGATGCAGCGCGTCGACGTGGTGCCCTGATCGATCGCGACCACGTAACGCTCCGTCATCGTCTACCTCCCCGCGGGTGCGAGATCTTGGGAAACCGCGCGGGCGGTCTCCCGGACGTAGGACACCAGCCGTGGGTGGGGGGTGTAATGCGTGTCGCAGACCCGTTCGACCGGCCCGGAGATGCCGATCGCGCCGACCACCAGGCCGCCGTGACCGCGGATGGGTGCGGCCACCGCCGCCTCGCCCGGGGTGAACTCCTCGATGTCGATGCTGTAGCCGACGGCCCGGATGTGGTTCAGGTCGGCGTTCAGGATCCGGGTCGTGACCTGCGTGCGGTGGGTGAACCGGTCCAGCTCGGGTTCGGGGTGCGCTCCCGCCGCCGAGTACGCCAGGAGCACCTTCCCCAATGCCGTCGCGTGCAGCGGGAGCAGCGCCCCGACCTCCAGCGTCTGCGGCGTGTCGTCGGGGCGGAACACGTGATGGACGACGAGCACCTGCCCGTCGAGCACGGTGCCGATGCGCACCGCCTCGCCGCTGCGGGCGGCCAGCGGGTCGGCCCAGATGATCGAGCGGGACCGGAGCTCGTTGATGTCCAGGTAGCTGGTGCCGAGCCGGAGCACGGCCGCGCCCAGCTGATAGTGCCCGGACACGCGGTCCTGCTCGACGAAGCCGACCGCTTTGAGCGTACGCAGAATGCCGTGGGTCGTGCCCTTGGCCAGATCGAGCGAGTGCGCGATGTCACCCAGGGTGAGCCGGCCCGAGCCCCCGGCGAGCAGTCGCAGCACCGCGGCGGCACGCTCGATGGACTGCACTGTGCCAGGCATGTTACGAGCTTCATGCGATCGAGTGACAAGCACAAGGGTCTGGAGTGTTCGGCAATGTCGAACGGCATTCATTGTTCGTGCCGGTGCCGTTACCTAGCGTCTGGAGATCAGCGTCACAGGGAGGGCACATGGCAGAACGACTCAAGATCCCGGGCCTCTGGGGTGAGCTGGCCGCCGAGTTCGCCGGGACCATGATCCTCATCCTCTTCGGTGTCGGCGTCGTCGCGCAGGTCGCCGGGGCCAAGATCGGAGATCACGACAGCATCGCCTGGTCCTGGGGCCTCGGCGTCATGCTGGGCGTGTACGTGGCCGGGCGGATCAGCGGCGCCCACCTCAATCCCGCCGTCACCATCGCACTCGCGGTCTTCAAGGGCTTCGAGTGGCGCAAGGTGGCCCCCTACTCGATCGCCCAGTTCCTCGGCGCCTTCGTCGCCGCGCTGCTGGTGCGCTGGAACTACACCGAGGTCCTGCACGCCGCCGACCCCGGCCTCACGATCAAGACGCAGGGCGTCTTCTCCACGCTGCCCGGCAACGGGACTTTGCCGGTCGGCGAGTGGGGGGCGTTCCGGGACCAGATCATCGGTACGGCGATCCTGCTGTTCCTGATCCTGGCCATCACCGACGCCGCCGGCACCCCGCCCGCGGCCAACCTCGCCCCGTTCATCATCGGCCTGCTCGTGGTCGGCATCGGCATGGCCTGGGGCGCCGACGCCGGCTACGCGATCAACCCCGCCCGTGACTTCGGGCCGCGGCTCGCCAGCTTCTTCACCGGGTACGAAGGGGCCTTCCGAGATCAGACTGGTTATCTGTACTTCTGGATTCCGATCGTCGGCCCGATCGTCGGCGGCCTGGTCGGGGCCGGGCTGTACCAGGTTCTGATCGGGCGGTTCCTGCCCGCCGCGACCCTCCCGGAGCCGGGCCGGCTGCCGGGCAACGAGACTCAGGAGGCAACCCGTGGCTGACTTCGTCGGCGCCGTCGACCAGGGCACCACCAGCACCCGGTTCATGCTGTTCGACCACGGCGGCAACGAGGTCGGCCGCCACCAGCTGGAGCACGAGCAGATCCTGCCGCAGGCGGGCTGGGTCGAGCACAACCCGATCGAGATCTGGGAGCGTACGGTCTCGGTGATCCGGACCGCGATGCAGCGCCAGGGGATCGGGGCCAAGGACCTGGCCGCGCTGGGCATCACCAACCAGCGCGAGACGGCCGTGGTGTGGGACAAGAACACCGGGCGGCCCTACTACAACGCCATCGTGTGGCAGGACACCCGTACCGACCGGATCGCCTCCGCCCTCGACCGCGACGGCCGCGGCGACACCATCCGGCAGAAGGCCGGGCTGCCACCGGCGACCTACTTCTCCGGCGGCAAGATCCAGTGGATCCTGGAGAACGTCGACGGGGTCCGCGAGGCGGCCGAGCGCGGCGACGCCATCTTCGGCAACACCGACAGCTGGCTGATCTGGAACCTGACCGGCGGCAACCACGTCACCGACGTGACCAACGCCAGCCGGACCATGCTGATGAACCTGGAGACGCTGGACTGGGACGACGAACTGCTGTCGTTCTTCAACATCCCGCGGCAGATGCTGCCCGAGATCCGGCCCTCCTCCGACCCCAGCACGTACGGTCCCACCCTGGACAACGGGCCGCTGGGCGGCAACGTGCCGCTCACCGGCGACCTCGGCGACCAGCAGGCGGCCATGGTCGGGCAGGTGTGCTTCGCACCCGGCGAGGCCAAGAACACCTACGGCACCGGCAACTTCATGCTGCTCAACACCGGCACCGAGCTCGTCCGCTCGAACAACGGGCTGCTCAGCACGGTCTGCTACAAGTTCGGCGACGCGGCGCCGGTGTTCGCCCTGGAAGGGTCGATCGCGGTCACCGGGTCGGCCGTGCAGTGGCTGCGCGACCAGCTGCACATCATCAACGACGCGGCGCAGAGCGAACGGCTGGCGGCGTCGGTTCCGGACAACGGCGGCGTGTACTTCGTACCGGCTTTCTCCGGGCTCTTCGCACCGTACTGGCGCTCCGACGCCCGCGGCGCGATCGTCGGGTTGTCCCGCTTCAACACCGACGCGCACATCGCCCGGGCCACCCTCGAGGCGATCTGCTACCAAAGTCGCGACGTCGTGGACGCTATGGCCCAGGATTCCGGGGTAACCCTGGATGTGTTGAAGGTCGACGGCGGCATCACGGTCAACAACCTGTGCATGCAGATCCAGTCGGACGTGGTCGGGGTGCCGGTCAGCCGGCCGGTCGTCGCCGAGACCACGGCGCTGGGGGCCGCGTACGCCGCGGGCCTGGCCGTCGGGTTCTGGAAGAACACCGACGAGCTGCGGGAGAACTGGAACGAGTCCCAGCGCTGGCAGCCGAACTGGTCGGAGGAACAGCGCGAGGAGGGGTACGGCAAATGGAAGAAGGCGGTCGAACGCACCCTGAACTGGGTGGATGTGGACTGACATGAGTGTCGCACTGTCTCCGGAATACCGGCAGGAGGCGTTGGAGTCGCTCGCCGGTGCCGAGTTGGACGTGCTGGTGATCGGCGGCGGCGTGGTGGGGTCGGGCGCAGCGCTCGACGCCGCCACCCGCGGTCTGTCCACCGGCCTGGTCGAGGCCCGGGACTTCGCCTCGGGCACGTCGAGCCGGTCCAGCAAGCTCATCCACGGCGGCCTCCGATACCTGGAGATGCTGGACTTCGCCCTGGTCCGGGAGGCGCTGCGTGAGCGGGGACTGCTGCTGTCCCGGCTCGCGCCGCACCTCGTGCGCCCGGTCAAGTTCCTCTACCCGCTGCAGCATCACGTGTGGGAGCGGGCGTACGCCGGGACCGGCGTCACGCTCTACGACACGATGGCGCTCGGCGGCGGCCTGCCCCGGCACCGCAACCTGACCCGGCGCGGCGCGCTGCGCGAATGCCCCGCGCTCAAGAAGGACGCCCTGGTCGGCGCCCTGCAGTACTACGACGCCCAGGTCGACGACGCCCGGCACACGATGTTCCTGGCCCGCACGGCGGCGGCCTACGGCGCCCATGTGGCCTCCCGCGCCGAGGTGGTCGGCTTCCTGCGCGAGGGCGAGCGGGTGACCGGCGTGCGGGTCAAAGACCTCGAGACCGACAGGACCTTCGAGGTACGGGCGCAGCAGGTGATCAACGCGACCGGCGTGTGGACCGACGACACCCAGAAGCTGGTGGGGGAGCGGGGCCAGTTCCACGTACGCGCCTCCAAGGGCATCCACCTGGTCGTCCCCCGCGACCGCATCCAGTCGCGGACCGGCCTGATCCTGCGCACCGACAAGAGCGTCCTGTTCGTCATCCCGTGGGGCCGGCACTGGATCATCGGCACCACGGACACCGACTGGGCCCTCGACAAGGCGCATCCGGCCGCCTCCAGCACCGACATCGACTACCTGCTCAACGAGGTCAACAAGGTCCTGTCGACCCCGCTGACCCCGGTCGACGTGCAGGGCGTGTACGCCGGCCTGAGGCCCCTGCTCTCCGGCGAGTCCGAGTCGACGTCCCAGCTGAGCCGCGAGCACGCCGTCGGCAGCCCGCAGCCCGGCCTGGTCGTGGTGGCCGGCGGCAAGTACACGACGTACCGGGTGATGGCCAAGGACGCCGTCGACGCCTGCGTTCACAACCTGGGCCGCGCCGTCCCGCCCTCGTGCACCGACGACGTACCGCTGGCCGGCGCCGACGGCTACCGGGCGCTCTGGAACCGCCGCCGCGTCCTGGCGTCCCGGTCGGGGCTGCACGTGGCCCGCCTGGAACACCTACTCGGCCGCTACGGCTCCCTGGTCGACGAGGTTCTGGCCCTGATCGAGGACGACCCCTCGCTGGCCAAGCCGGTCGAGGGCGCCGAGGACTACCTGCGGGCCGAGCTCCTCTACGCCGCCACCCACGAGGGTGCCCGCCACCTGGAGGACGTCCTGACCCGCCGTACCCGCATCTCGATCGAGACGTTCGACCGGGGCGTGGCGGCGGCCCCGCACGCGGCGGATCTGATGGCCCAGGCTCTGGGCTGGACCGAGGAGCAGACCGCCAAGGAGGTCGAGAACTACCGCCTGCGCGTCGAGGCCGAACGCGCCTCCCAGGAGGCCCCCGACGACGAGACCGCCGACGCGGCCCGCCTCGGCGCCCCGGACGTCGTCCCGCTCACCGCGGCCGCTCCCGGCCCCTCGAACCCGGCCTGACCGGTCTCACACGAGCGGTCTCGCCTCCGGGCTCGCATCGCCGCCCGATTCTCGGGTTGCGGTGCGGGCCCGGTGGCGTGGCGTCGGCTGCACGGCCCATAGTGCGGTGCCCAGCCGGACGGCCGGGCCCGCCGCGACGCCCGCGTCGTCCGGGCGGCCACAGCAGGCTCGATTGCGGTGGTCGCCGTCTTCTGCGTGGCCCTGCGCCGCCGCCACAACGAACGGTGACGGCCGAAGGGTCAGGCCTGGGCCAGCAGCGCGTACGTGTTGGGCAGCCGGCCGTCGAAGGCGGCCGACTCCACGTTGTCCATCTTCCAGAACGGCTCGGGGTGCTCGCTCAGGTGCACGATCCGCATCCCGGCCTCGACCACCGCGGTCACCAGCTGGCCCAGGGTCCACTGGAACTCGACCGCGCCGTTGGCCGGGAAGCTGTCGTTGACGTAGCTGCGGGCGAAGTACGAGCGGTCGGGGCGGATGCGGGCCTCGTCGGTGTCCCACGACCACAGGGCGAAGGCCGGGTGGCCGTCGAAGATGAAGAAATGCCCGCCGGGGCGGAGCAACCGGGCGATGTCGCGGGCCCAGGCGTCAATGTCGGGCATCCAGATCAGGCCACCCTTGCCGGTGTAGACCAGGTCGGCGCAGCCGTCGCGCAGCGGGGCTCCGGGCAGGGCGCCGGCCACGTACCGGCACGGCACGCCCAGGGCCGCGGCCCGGCGGTGGGACGTCTCGGCGGCCTTCGTGCTGAAGTCGACCGACACCACTGACGACGCGCCCGCCCGGACCAGGGCGATGTCGTCCAGGCCCCACCCGCTCTGCAGGTGCACCACCCGGGGGCCGTCGGCCAGCAGCGGCCGCAGCAGCGACACCTCGGCCGGGAAGAGCGGGTAGGTGCCCTCGGCCAGACCGGACACCCAGTCGTACTCCCGCTCGTACTTCTCCGACGCGATCTCCCACGCCTGACGATTCCCCCGCAACTCATCCACAACGGCATCGTGGCGGTCCACGGTGAACACGGTCAACCGGGTAAGTTCTCCGCCGTGCCGATGTGGAAGATCGTCGAGGAGGCCGGTAACGACCTCGCCGACCTGTGCCGGACCGCCGACGCGGAGGTGTATGACCCCAGGCCACCGGACGCGCGGTCGCTGCGGTCCCGGCATGGCGAGATGCAGCGCCGATGGGTCGCGCGGGCCGGGGACGGCACCGCCATCGGGTACGCGGTTCTGACCATGCCGTCGGGCAAGCTCCGGATCGTCGTGCGTGCGGACTGGCGGCGACGGGGACTCGGTTCGGAACTGTTGCAGTGGGTACGCGCGGCCGCGCTCGCCGACGGCCCGGCCACCGTCCACGCGTGGGCCGCCGAGCACTCGGCCGGCCACGGTTTCCTGGCCGCGCGGTTCGACCGGCCCCGCGGCGCGGAGGAGTGGAGCCTGCTCGACCTGCGCGGCCGGGGCGCCGGCCCGGCCGACGACAGTCTGGCCGGCTGGGTCGGCCCGTGCCCGACGGCGCTGCGGGAGTCGTTCGCGCAGGCCCACCGCATGCTCGAGGTCCCGCCGCGGGGCAGTTCCTCGGTGACCGCCTCGCTCGGCGTGATCGAGGAGCGGGCGGCCTTCGCCGGCGAGCGCTGGCTGACCCTGTGCGCCCGCGACCAGGCCGGGGTGATCACCGCGTTCACCCAGATCACGTTGTCGCCGGGGGCGCCGGGCGTGGCCGAGCAGGAGTTCACCGGCGTACTGCCGGCCGCGCGGGGCCGGGGCCTGGGCACCCGGCTCAAGGACGCGATGGTCAGCGTGCTGATCCGCGAGCACCCGGACATCCGCTACGTCATCACCCAGAACGCCTCCGACAACGCCCCGATGCTGGCCATCAACCGGCGCCTCGGGTTCACGGTGTTCCAGCGTCAGGTGTCGTGGGAGTCGAGGCTGATGAGCCCGGCCTGAGTGGGCCGGAACCCGCACCCGGCCCGATAGAAGTGGTCGAGGTGCGGTTCGTGGTCGACGTGCAGCCACGAGCACCCGGCCGCCCTGGCCTCGGCGGTGGCCGCCCGCACCAGGGCGATGCCGATCCCGCGGCGCTGGGCGGCCGGGTCGACGGCCGTGTCGAGGATGAAGGCGTGCTCCCCGCCGTCCCAGGCCACCTGCACGAAGCCCACGAGCGCGCCCTTGTCGAAGGCCCCCACCCAGGTCAGCGCGTGTCTTTCCAGCTGCGCCGCCCAGGCCTTCACGGCGACGGGTACGCCGAAGGCACGCGCGTGCAGGGCACTGAGGACGGCGTCGTCGACCGGGAAACGTGTAACGATCACCGCTCGAGGATGTAGAACCCGGCCCGGTCGAAGCCAGTGAAATAGTAGCCGTCGGCGAGCAGCCCGGTCAGCGCCTCGCGGACCGCGTGCCGCCACCGGTTGGCCGTGTCCGGGTCGGCGTCGCGCAGCGTCTCGATGTCGTGCGGCACCGCCACCAGCACCCGTGGGCCGCCGCCGGGCTCGTACGCGGGACCGCCGTCCGGCGTACGCCCCAGCACCACCTCGGCGCCGTCGGTGGAGACCGGCCGGGGTGGGTAGCGGTTCAGGTCCCAGCGGGCCATCAGCCGGTCGCTCTCGTCCTTGCCGTTCCGCCCGTCCAGCAGGGTGCCGTAGAAGTTGGTCAGGTAGGTGGTCGGCGTCGCACCCAGCCGGACCAGGTTGAAGTACGCGTTGCGGGCCACCAGCGGGTCGTAGGTCCAGGTGATCGCCGCGACGCCGCGTTCCTGGCACCACTGCCGCTGGTGCATCTTGAGCGCCCGGCCCACACCCCGCCCGGCGGCCCGGTCGGAGACACCGGTGATGTGGCTGTGCAGCGCGTTGGCCGCCGGGGCCTCGAAGAAGCCGACGCTGCACCCGACCAGTTCGTCGCCGGCGTACGCCCCGGACAGGTAGTTGCCGGTGTGCGCGAACGCCCGCATGGTGTCCACCGGCAGCATCATCCCGGGTTCGACCGGCTGCCAGATGGCCCGGGTCAGCGCGTCGGCGGCTAGCAGGTCGGTGATGCTCTCCAGCGCGCGGATGCGCACCCCGGCGGCCCGGGCGGCCGCCTCGGCTTCGGTTTCCGTCACACGTCTGACCGTAGATCCGCGATCAGTCCCGCGACCAGCGAGACGCGCCCGGGCATCGTGGCGGTCAGCACATGTTCGTCGTCGGCGTGGGCCCCGCCGCCGATCGCGCCCAGTCCGTCCAGGGTGGGCACACCCAGCGCGGCGGTGAAGTTGCCGTCCGAGCCGCCGCCGACCGCGACGCCGGCCGGGGCCGGTTGACCGAGCCGCCCGGCCACCGCGATCGCCCGCCGGTGCAGGGACTCGGAGGCCGACGGCGACATCGGCGGGCGGTTGACGCCACCGCTGACCTCCAGCCGTACGCCCGAAAGAACGGTCTTTCCGGTGGTCATCGCCCGGTCGACCCGCGCCGCCTCGGCCTCGTCGGGGACGCGGACGTCGACCAGGAGTTTCGCCCGCGCCGGCACGGTGTTGGCCGCTGTCCCACCACTGAGCACGGTCGGTGTGACGGTGGTGCCCAGCGCCGGGTTCCCGAGCCCGGCGATGGCCAGGATCTGGTGTGCGACCTCGACGGTGGCGTTCACCCCGCGCTCCGGGTCGAGACCGGCGTGCGCGGCCCGCCCGTACACGTCGACGGTGTAACCCGCTATGCCCTTGCGCGCGGTCTTGAGCGCACCCCGATCGTCGGCCGCGGCCTCCAGGACCAGGGCGGCCGCGCATCCGGTGGCGTCCTGCTCGATGAGCGCCCGGGAGGTGGGCGAGCCGATCTCCTCGTCGGCCGTGATCAGCAGCTCGACGCCGGCCCGGTCGGGCAACTGGGCGACCGCGTGCATGGCCATCACCAGGCCGGCCTTCATGTCGACGCAGCCGGGGCCGCGCAGCACGCCGTCCCGGACGGTGGCCGGGTGGGTGGCCAGCGAGCCGATCGGCCACACGGTGTCGTAGTGGCCGAGGAGCAGGACGCGGGGGCCGCCGCCGGGGAAACGCCAGCGCAGATGCGTACGCCCATCGATCGGAATCCGCTCCGGGGCCGCACCCAGCAGGCGCTCGCCCAGCCCGGCGACCAGCTCGGCGCACTCCGCCAGGGCGGCCAGGTCGCGCGAGGGTGACTCGCATTCGATCAGCCGCAGCACGTCGGCGATCACGGCAGATCCACCTTCGGCGTGGCCCGGACGGACAGGTGCACGTAGCGCTCGCCGGTGGGCAGGGCGTAGAACCGGACCGGCGTCCAGACCCCTGTGTTGGGCGCCCGCACCAGGAACTCGTCGTCGGACACCGGCACCAGCGGATACTCGGTGACCGGCTGGGCGGTGAGCGCGGCCAGCTCGCCGGTGGCGGTGTAGCGCAGCACCGGCCCGTCGGCCAGGATCTCGATCTCGGCACCGGACCGCCGGTAGACGCCCACGTGCGGCGTGATGTCGACCTCGACCGGCTGCTCCGGCGGGCTCGGCGGCCGCGGCATCGCCACCCCGGCGACCTCGGCGAACACCTCCCGCAAAAGCTCGTCGGCCAGGTCGGCGGACTCGTCCGAGTTGGTCAGCAGCACCGCGGCCACACCCAGCTCGGGGATCATCCGCAGGTACGCGCACTGCCCCAGGGTCCGGCCGTCGTGGCCCACCACCAGCCGCCCGCCCCAGGTGGCACGCATCCAGCCCAGCCCCCACGAGTCGTGCAGCGGGTTCCCGTCGGGGACGTCGGCCTGATGCTCGGTCATCGCGGAAACCGCTTTCTCGCCGAGCACACTGGTGCCGTCCGGTGCGACGCCGCCGGACAGGTGCATCCGGGCGAAGGCCAGCACGTCACCGGCCGACGAGTGGATCAGGCCGGCCGGGCCGATGCCGCGCGGCAGCATCCACACCGGCGTCGGGAACTGTTCGTCGTCGGTGTTGAGGTGGCCGACCGCGGCCCGGTGCAGCAGCGCCTCCTCGGGCAGCGTGCCGGTGTGGGTCAGGCCGAGCGGTTCGCGGATGCGCTTGTGGACGGCGGCGTCCCAGGTCAGCCCGGTGAGCCGCTCGACCACCCGGCCGGCCAGGACGAAACCGGCGTTGCAGTACGACCAGGTGGCGCCCAGGGGGTGGTTCTGGGCCACGTCGGCGAGCAGGTCGACGTAACGCTCGACGCAGTCGTCGCCGCGGCCGGTGTCGGTGAACACGTCGCCGTCGATCCCGCTGGTGTGGGTGAGGAGGTGCCGCATGGTCACGCCGGCGTCGGGCAGCTTGAGTTCCGGCAGCACGTCGGTGAGCGGCGCGTCCAGGCTCAGCTTGCCCTCGTCGACCAGCTGCATGACCAGCGTCGTGGTCCAGACCTTGCTGATCGAGCCGATCTGGAAGACCGAGTCGGGCGTGACCGGCACCTGGGTGCGTGTGCTCAGGACTCCGTGCGCCACCTCGATCGTGTCGCCGTCCAGCTGCGAGATGCCGAGGGTCGCGCCGGGCACGCCGTACCGTTCGGCCAGCGCGCGCAGCCGCCGCTCCCAGCGCACCCGGTCCAGTGTGGCCGGCTTGTCCGCGGTGTGTTCGCGCAGCCAGGCAACGGTCCGGCGGTAGTAGTCGATCCGGTACGACGGCCGCCCGTTGAACAGGAACAGGTGACCGGCCTCGGGGTACATCACCAGCCGGGCCGGCACACCGCGCTGCCGCAGGGCGGTGTGCCACTGCCGGGCCTGGTCCGGCGGGCAGCGGCGGTCGTCCGCGCCGACCAGGATCAGGGTGGGCGCGGCGACCTGTTCGACGCGGGACAGCGGGGAGAGCTCGGCGGCGCGCTCACGGTCCTGCCACGGCAGCACCCTGATCTCGTGTACGCCGAGATACTGCGCGATGTCCGCGGTGCCGGTCATGCTGGTCACGTCGCTGATCGGCGCGCCCGCCACGGCCGCCGCGAACCGGTTGTCCCGGCTGGTCAGGTAACACGTCATGAAGCCGCCGTAGCTGTAGCCGGTCACCGTCAGCCGGTCCGGGTCGGCGATCCCCTCGGCCACCAACTGGTCGATCGGCTCGAGCAGGTCCTTGGCGTCGGCCTCGCCCCAGGCGCCGGAGACCGCGGTGTAGAAGGCCTCGCCGTACCCGTCGCTGCCGCGCGGGTTGAGCAGCAGCACGGTCCAGCCGTGCCGGGCCAGTTCCTGGTGGTACATGTGGATGCCGTCGACAGCGCCGTTCCACGCGTTGTGCGGGCCGCCGTGCACGTCCAGCAGCATCGGCTGCGGACCGGTGGCGTCGTCGTCGCGGATCACCCAGCCGTGCACCACGGCGCCGTCCGAGATGGTGAACTCGCGTTCCCGTCGCGGGAAGAACTCGATCTCCGGGTCGTTGTGCGCGGTGCGGACCCGTTCCTCGCCGGTCGCCAGGTCGACCACGTAGATCTCGGGCAGCGACGTCGGCGTCTCGAGCGCGACGGCCACCGTGGTGTCCCGCACCGAGAAGCCGATCACGTTCCGCCCGGTCCCACCGACGACCACGGCCGCCTCGCCGTGGTCCCGGTCGGCCGAGAAGAGATGGAAGCAGCCGCGGTTGACGGACAGGAAGTAGACGCGGTGGCCCTGGACCTGCGCGCGGTAGGGCCAGACGTTGCGGTCCAGCGCGGCGGCCAGATCGACGACCGGGCCGCCGTCGAGCGGGATGCGCATCAGGTGCTGGTGGCCGCCCGGGCCGTCCGGCCGCTCGGTGGACAGGAGCACGTCGTCGTCCCAGATCACGGTGGTCGCTACGCCGCCGGCCGGGCCGTACCGGCGCGGCTCGCCCTTGCCGTCGGCGTCGATCACCCACACCGGTTCGCTCAGGCTCAGGTCGCCGTCGGGCCCGGTGCACTCCGGGTAGGCCAGCCGGGTGCCGTCCGGCGACCAGGCCGGGTCCCCGGTCGGCCAGTCGCCGTCGGTGATCGGCCGGGTGGTGCCGGTGGCCAGGTCGAGCACGTGCACCTGGCCGGCCTCGCGGATCCCGAGCCGGTCCGCGACCAGCGGCTGGTTGGGCCGCTTGACCTCGGCCGCCGCGGTAAAGGCGATCCGGTCGCCGGACGGGCTCCAGATCGGGGCCCCCGCGCCCTGTGGCAACGATGTCAATCGCTGTGGCTCGCCGCCTCCGACCGGCAGCAGCCAGATCTGCTCGCTCTCGCCGTCGTCGCGCAGGAACGCCAGCCGGGTACCGTCGGGCGACCAGGCCGGTGCGGTGTCGGCCGGTCCGCGGGTCAACTGCTCCGGTTCGCCGCCGGTCGCGCTCACCCGCCACAGGCAGGTCACGGCGCGGTCGGCGGTGGCATCGGCGGTGCGCAGGACGTATGCGACAAGCGATCCATCCGGCGACAGGGCGGGCTCCTCCGGCGCGGCGAACGAGGTCAGGTCGTCGATGCGCGGGCGTCGGGTCACCGAAGTTCTCCTCGGGGGTGCGGGGTTCGATCAGCACATCGTGCACACACGATGACGCTCTGGTCACGCCCCGGAGGCGACAGGTCCTGTTTGCCCCATCACATGCGTACCATCGCCCGATTGGCCCGATCCTGCTGCCCGAACTGGTCTCCCGCTGTTCCGGAACCGCGCTGAGCAGGACGCACTCCGCGCGATTGCCCCTTTTCGGCGGCCCGCCGGCCGCTGCGGCGCCCGCTCCGAACGGGACGGCTATGCGTCCACAAGAGGGGACCACGCGCCATTCTTTCGCATCGCGAAAATATCTCCCGGCCCAGGCCACACGCCGTTAACAGGATCCTTTCAGGCGGTTTTGCCAGCTTCCTCCGGATTGTCGGATCACAGGAGGTTTCCGTTTCACTTTCAAGACCGCCGACCTGGCCTGAACTCCGGTCAGACGCTCGGCCGCGCGGGCGAGCGGCGAGGATTGAAGGTTGAATTGATGGATTCCAAATCGGTGAACGATCGTCGCGGCCGGTGCGTACTGAAAGACGCCAATGTCGCTGAGGACGGGAGCCGGGATGGCCGGGACGGGAATCGACACGTCGATCCTGCACAAAGGTGCGCACAGCGCGTCGTACTTCGACCTGGCCCGGAACGCCGGTGACGGTGTCGAGATCGTCGACTTCTGCATCCCGTGCAACCCGTACTTCCCGACCCCGGAGATGTTCGACGAGCTCTCCCGCGAGCTGAAGAACATCCTGAAGTACTACCCGAGCGACTCGGCCACCATCACCAAGAAACTGGCGAGCGTGCTCGGCCTGCACCCGCAGACCGTGGCCATGGCCAACGGTTCGACCGAGCTGATCACCTGGATCGACCACCTGCTGATCAAAGAGAGCGTGGCCATCCCGATCCCCACCTTCGGGCGGTGGACCGACCAGCCGCTGGAGACCGGCAAGCGGGTCGACATGTACCCGCTGCAGGAACGCGACGGCTTCCGGCTCAACCTCGACGAGTACGTACGGTTCATCCGCGAACGCGGCACCCGCGTGGCCGTGGTATGCAACGTGAACAACCCCGACGGCGGCTACCTGCCCCGCCGCGAGGTGATCCGGTTCATGGACCTGCTCGGCGACCTCGACCTGGTCGTCATCGACGAGTCGTTCATCGACTTCTCCGACGAGGAGCAGTACCCGTCGGTCGGCCCCGACGCGGTCATCCGGCCCAACACGGTGGTCCTGAAGAGCCTGGGCAAGAACTTCGGCCTGCACGGGATCCGATTCGGCTACCTGCTGGCCAACCCGGCCATCGCCGCGAAGATCGGCAAGGCGCTGCCCAAGTGGAACCTGAACTCACTGGCCGAGAAGGTCGTCTACATGATTCAGGAGCACGACGACGAGTACGAGGAAAGCCTCGCCCTGCTCAGCCGCGACCGCCGCGCGATGGCAGGGGAACTGTCCCGCGTACCCGGATTGACGGTCTTCCCCTCACAGGGCAACTTCATCCTGGTCAAACTGCCGACCGAGTGGTCCGGGGTGGCGTTGCGCGACTTCCTGGTGGCCAACCACGGCGTCTACACTCGCGAGTGCGGCAACAAACTGGGCATGACCAGCCAGTTCATGCGGCTGGTGGTGCGGCCGGGCCGCGACGTCGACCGCCTGATCGACGGCATGATGGACTACGGCAGCCAGTTCCGTCGCCCGCCGGCCTACGACGTCGACCCGCTCGACACCCGCCGCTCCTGGGAGCCGCCGCAGCCGGAGCCCCGCCCCGACAACCTGATCCAGTACCCGTCCCGAGGCCGCCAGGACTACCCGTCCCGCCGCGCCGCCATATGACCCTGTGGACAGCCAGCAAGCCCGCCACAGCCCACCCAGTGCCGGGTGGGGACACCGGTCCAGCCACCGAAGGCGCGCGAGCCGGAGCAGGGCTACAGGCGGGCGGGTACGCCGAGCCAGCCGCGGATGTCGGTCAGGCTGCCCGGTCCGGTTTCGACGGTGGCCGAGCGGGCCAGGTCGGCCACCGACACCGCGCGCAGCGCCATTCGCCAGGCTCGGTCGGCGCTCATCATCGCGCGGTTGATCGAGCAGGGTGTGGTGCATTCCGCGGCGGGGGTGGCCATCGGACCGCGCTGGCGGATTTCGGTGCAGATGAACGGTGGGGTCGCGCCGTCCACGGCCTCGACCACGTCGAGCACGGTGATCTCGGCCGACGATCGGGTCAGCACGTAGCCGCCGGAGTGGCCCTGCACCGACTCGATCAGGCCGGCCCGGGACAGCGCCTGCATCTGCTTGGCCAGATAGCTGGCCGACACGTCGAGCAACTCGGCCAGACGGGCGGCGGGCACCGGGCGGTCGGCGGCGGTCAGCACCACGCAGCAGTGGAGCGCCCACTCGACGCCTCCGGACATTTTCACGCCTATCACACTTCTTTCCCGGACAGCGGGTGTCCGACTGGCGACCAGATCAATTCACGCCGCGAAAAAACAAGGAACCGGGTGAACCACCGCCTCGGCGGTCCGTTGTGGAGTCCGATGCACGCTTCTCGCTGCGGCACCGGTGCTCCAGCCGGTTGCCGTGCCGGGGCCGTACGCAAGCGCCGCGACCCCCCTCCGGTGGTGCTGGCCCCGGCGAATCGGTGCCCCTCCACCAAACCCCGCGGTGGAGGGGCACCTCC
>NZ_JBICSP010000008.1:135276-299141 GCF_043197135.1 Actinoplanes sp. NPDC049265
TCCCGAGCGACTCTCAAGAGGCAATCCCCGCGGTGGAGGGGCACCTCCCGAGCGACTCTCAAGAGGCAATCCCCGCGGTGGAGGGGCACCTCCCGAGCGACTCTCAAGAGGCAATCCCCGCGGTGGAGGGGCACCTCCCGAGAAGGCGTGGCTACGCGAAGGCGTGGCTACGCGGCTTCCAGGCCGGTTCGCAGAGCGCGGAGCGCATAGTGGGTACGGGACTTGACCGTGCCGACCGGAACCCCGAGCCGCTCGGCCACCTCGTCGATCGAGCGACCCCGCAGGTACACCTGGGACAGGATGTCGCGGTGCGCGGGCGTGAGCCGGTCGAAGGCGTACCGCATGGACGCCCCGGCCAGCGCCGACCCGGTGGTGTCGTCGCGGGCGGCGATCCAGTTGAGGTCGACCGCGCCCACCTCGGCGGGCCGGTTGTGCCGCATCCGCACGACGTCGATGACCAGCCGCCGGGCGACGGTGAACAGCCACCGCCGGATGCCTTCGGAGTCGGCGGGCAGCGCGTCGATGTGCCGCCAGGCGCGCAGCATCGTCTCCTGGAGCAGGTCCTCGGCGGTCTGCCGTTCGCCCTTGGTCAGGCCGAGCAGGAACCGGGAGACGTCCCGCGCGTGTTCGGCGTGCAGGGCGACCATGCGGGCCTCGCGGTCGGGCGTGGGGTCCGGTGAGTCCGGCTGGTCGGGTGACAGGTCCAGTGGTGGTGCGGCAAGCATCCGTAACCCCCGTCGGGCGAACTAGGGCGAGATGAGGTCGCG
Source organism: Actinoplanes sp. NPDC049265 (assembly GCF_043197135.1). NCBI lineage: Bacteria > Bacillati > Actinomycetota > Actinomycetes > Micromonosporales > Micromonosporaceae > Actinoplanes > Actinoplanes sp. NPDC049265. Next base: position 136,044 of record NZ_JBICSP010000008.1, read on the forward strand.
GGCCGGGGTTCCGGTCCGTCTGCCGAAGAACGCTAGGAGTACGCGGTGTGATCACACTGACGTGCGAGTGCCGAAAAAGTGCCGTCGCTGCGCGCGGGACACAAGTCACGCACTGTCACGAAAGCGGGCGACGGCGGGCCGGCCGCCGGCGGGCAGCGTGCGGCGCCGCCGTCGCCCGCAACGGGAGCGGCGCTGTCCCTGACCCCCCAGCGGCAACACGCCGGCTCCATTCGATAAGAACGGGGGTGGCCTGGCGTTGTTCATTTGGATGCTTGAAGTGACCTGGATCACATGACTACACGTGAACGAGGGCGCCCGGTACGCGTCCTTAGTGACGCAAGGCGGCCACCTTTCCCCGTGCGGTGGTCGCCTTGCCCGTGATCAGGCCGAAGGCCGCAGCCGCCGGCGCAGGGTGTGCGCGGTCGCTGCCTGCGCGAACGAGATCAGCGACAACGCCTCGTCCCAGGCCCGGGCCGCCCCCGCCACATCCCCCGCGGCCGTGAGCGCGTCCCCGAGCGCGGTCAGCGCCTCGGCCGTCTGCGGCCCGGCCGACGCCTCCCGGTAGCACCCGGCCGCGGCCCGCCACGCCGCGACCGCCGCGTCGTGTTCGCCCGCGGCGGTGCGCACCTTGCCGATCACGTCCCAGCATTCGCCCGCGCCGAACTGGTCGCCGATCTCCCGGAAGTACGCCAGCGACGGGCCGACCAGCCGCATCGCGATCTCCCGGTGGCCCAGCGCGGCGTGGTTGGCGGCCTGCTCGACGGCCGCGTCGGCCAGCTGCTTCTGGTCACCGGTGGCGGTCGCCTGCCGGATCGGGCCCTCCAGCGCGGCCAGCGCCTCCTCGTGGCGGCCCCGCTGGCGCAGCACCATCGCGATGTTGAAGTCGACCCGGCTCAGCTCCGGCCCCAACCCCAGCGCCACGTACAGTGACCGGCTGCGTTCCAGGTGGTACACAGCGGCGTCGAAGTCACGCTGGAAGTAGTAACCACCGGCCAGACTGCGATGGGTACGCGCCTGACCGGCCAGATCACCGCCGCGCTCGGCCGCCTCCAGGGCGACCCGGGCCGTCGCCACCCAGTCCAGTGACCGGCCGCTGCGCTCGAAGTAGTGCTGGATGCCGATGGCCAGCTGCCACGCCGCGGTGTGCCGGCCGGTACGCGCGGCGAACTGCACCAGGTCGATCAGGACCTGCGCCTCGGCCTCGAGCCAGGACATCGCCGCCACCCGGTCGGGGAAGGTCAGCGGGGTGACATCCGGACCCACGTCGGGTACGTCGTGCTGCTGGGCACTGGTGGCGAACAGTTGATGCGCGACGGCCGCCGTCGACCGGTAGAAGCGCAGGCAGCGGTCCTCGGCGGCGGCCCGCTCGTCGGCACCGGCATCGTCCAGCAGCTCGGTGGCGTACGCGCGGAGAAGGTCATGGGTCTGATAGCGGCCCGGCCGGTGCTCGACGGTCAGGTGGGCCCGGTTGAGCTCGCCCACCAGCTGACGTCCGACCCGGGCGGGCACCCCGGCCAGCGCTGCCGCCCCGGCGATCGACACGTCCTTGCCTGGATGCGCCGGGAGCAGCCGGAACAGCCGCGCGGTGTCCGGCGTCAGCGCCCGGTACGACCAGGAGAACACCGCGCGCAGATCGGTGTTCGGGTCATCCCCGGAGAACCCGTCGAGGCTGCCCCGGGCCTGGGTGAGCTCGGCCGCGATCCGGTCCAGCGGGGTGTCCGGCCGGCCCGCCGCCCGCGCGCACACCACCGCGCAGGCCAGCGGCAGCCGCCCGCAACTTTCGATGATCTCGTCGACGGCGGCCGGCGCCGCGTTCACCCGGGCCGGACCGAGCCGCCGGATGAAGCCCTCCCGCGCCTCCTCGACGGTTGGCAGGCCGACCGGCATCGGGTGGGCGCCGACGCCGGCCATCAGTCCGGTCAACCGGCTGCGGCTGGTCACGATGACCAGGCCGCCCGGGGTGCCCGGCAGCAGGTGGCGGACCTGTTCGGTGTCCCGGCAGTTGTCCAGCACGATCAGCAGCCGGCGACCGGCCACGGTGCTGCGGAACAGGCCGGCCTGCGCGTGCAGTTCGGTCGGGATGGTGTCCTGCGGTACGCCGAGCGAACCGAGCAGGCCGCGTAACGCCTCGGCCGTACTCATCGCCGGTCCCTGCCCGTCGAAGCCGCGCAGCTCGACGTAGAGCTGGCCGTCCGGGTAGCGGGGGGCCAGCGCGTGCGCGATGTGCACGGCCAGGGTGGTCTTGCCGACGCCGGGCATGCCGTCGATCGCCAGCACCCCCGCGCCGTCCGGTCCCGCCGCTCCGGCCACCCGGTAGGCCTCGGCCAGCGGTCCGGCCCGACCCGCGAAGAACGGCAGGTCCGGGGGAAGCTGCGCCGGCGCGGGCAGGGGGGTGGCGGAGGAGGTTCCCGATGGGGTACGCGGCCCCGACCGCCGAACCACCCGGTCGTACGCGTCACGCATTTCTTCGCCCGGGTCGATACCCAGCTCATCGGCCATCCGGCGGCGCACCGCGTGGTAGAGGTCGACCGCCTCGGCCTGCCGCCCGTCGGCCGCCAGCGCCACCAGCAGCCGGCTCTGCAGCGCCTCGTCGAGCGGGTGCCGCGCGGCCGCGTCCCGCAGCGGCGCCAGCACGGCCGTGGCCCGCCCGCACCGCTCGGCCGCGTCCGCCGCGTCTCGCACGGCCAGCGCGTGCTCGGCCTCGATCGAGGTAAAAGCCGGATGGGTACGGCTGATCGGCTCCAGCCCCGCGGCGGCCCGCCCGCGCCACAGCCGCAGCCCGGCGAGCAGCAGGTCGAGCCGGGTGTCGGCGTCGTCGGTGGCCCGGGCCCGCGCGCACAGCCGGCGGAACTCCAGCAGGTCCAGCGAGTCGGTGTCCACGTGCAGCTGGTAGCCGGACATCTGCCGGGTCAGGTACCGCCCGGTCTCGCGCGTGGCCAGCCCCGGCTCCAGCAGCCGGCGCAGCGCCCCGATCTGCCGGTGCACCACGTTGGACGCCGAGGCCGGCGCCGATTCCTCCCACAGCAGGTCGATCAGCTCGGTCATCGTGACCAGGGCGCCGGCCCGCGCGAGCAGCAGGGCGAGGACCAGCCGCTGCTGCCGGGGGCCGAGAGCGATGTCAATGTCACCGCGAGTGACGCGCAGGGACCCGAGCAGGTGAAATCTCACCGGCTGAAGATCGCGAGGCTGCACGGTGGTCACGGTATCCGTTCACGTGCAACCCCAACCATGCGCCCGAGGTCGAGGGGTGTCGCATTTGTGTCATGTCCATACCGTCCACACCCGACCTCGCGTACGGCCAACCCGTGATCACCCAGTGCTCAGGGGGCCTGGTCACCGACCGTAACCGGACGAGCGTCCTGTCGGGTAGCCGACCGGTTTCGTTGCCGTATGCAGAAGACACCCCCTCCGAGCATCGCCGCGCCCCCGCAGAGGACCAGCGTGGTGACCTGACCCCAATGCTGGATCGCCGGCCCCGCCAGGGCCCCGGCCAGCAGCGACCCGGCGGCGGTGGCGTTCGCGAACAGCGTCGTCGCCCGCGCGGTGGCCGGCCGCATCAGATCCTGGAAGTAGCGGATCCCGGCCGCACTGACCACGGCGATCGCGATGCCCCGGGCCACCTGACCGGCCAGCAGCAGCGTCAGGTCGTCGGCGAGCAGGCTGATGCCGTAGAACACGGCCAGCGCCATCATCGCCGCCGCGATCAGGAGGCGCTGGTTGACGCGGTCCGGCAGCACGGCCAGACCGAGCGCCACGATGATCTCGACGGCGGCGCACGCGCTGAACAGCAGGCCGACCGTGCTGTCAGGCTGATGCAGCCCGGCCGTCACGTAGAGCGGCAACGCGATCGATCCCGCGAACATCGCCAGAAAGAAGAGGATCACGCCGGTCGTGGCCGCCACCCCCACCCCCTCCCCGGTGGGTGGGCGCGAACCGTAGCGCGAGATTGTGAACGTCCGGAGACGTATCCACAGGCCGGCACCGGGTGGCCGGTCCCGATGCGGTGCCGGCTGCTCGCCGCCGGGAGGCGAGGCGGCCGGCATGGCGCGGCCGGCGGCCCCGGCGCAGGGCCGGTCGGGGCGTGCGGCCAGGGCGGCCTGGGGCTGGGTGGGCCTGGGGGCCGGGACGGCGGCGGTCGTCAGCGCCGCGAGGGCCAGCACGACCGCGGACGCCCGGAGCAGCCCTGGAAATCCCAGGTGGCCGAGCATGACGGCGCCGGCCAGCGGGCCCAGTGCCCACGCCAGGGACCAGAACGAGCGCAGGAGCGGCGTGGTCCGCTCGTTGCTGGTCACCACCCGGGCCAGGGCGAACAGCTGCGGAAACACGGCCTGGTGGGCGCCGAGCAGGAAGGCGGCGATCACGATGAGCAGCGGTGCCGATCTGGTCGTGGTCAGCAGCGTCAGGCCGAGCGCCCCGAGCGTGGCGGCGCCGATCGCATAGCCGCGGGTGGGCCGGCGGTCGAAGCGGCGGGCGATGAGGGTGGCGACGACGATGCCGCCGGCGGCCGGGGCGGCGGTGAACAGCCCGATCTGCACCGGCGTGAGACCGGCGTGGCGCGAGGCGAACAACACCAGGTACGCGCCGGCCATCGAATCGGCGATGCCCAGGAGCAGGACCGCGCCGGCCAGGGCGACGAACGGGCGGGTGTTACCGGCTATCGACCTCATACCGGAAACACTCGCATCGGGGCTGGACCGCCGCAACCGGTGAAAGGCGATACGGTGGAAACATGGCACCGCGTCCTCTCCCGGTGGTCGGCGGCAACCTGGCCCTCGACTTCGCCAACACGGTCGACAACCCGTGGGGGCCGACCCGGCACGATCACCTGGGCGGCTATGACGATCTGCTGGCCTGGTCCGAGCGCGCGGGTACGCTGCCCGCCCGCCTGCGGCCCGCGCCTGACCCCGAGGAGGTGCTGCGCCGGGCGCACAAGTTGCGCGACGCCCTGAACGACGTCTTCGGTGCGGCGGCCGACGGTACGGGTGACCTGGCGGATCGATGGCCACGTCTGCGCCCGTTCGTCACCGAGGCCATGGCCGCCGCAAGCCTCGACGAAGGCCGGGCTCCCAAAGCCGCGAGTCGTGACGGGGCCGCCGCTCCCGAAGCCGCGAGCAGTGCGGGCGGGGCGGCGACGACGGTCGTTGTAGGGGCTCGATGGTCGTGGGCCGGCTCGGACGACCCGGTGGCCGTGCTGCACCCGGTCGCCGTGGCCGCGGCCGAGTTGCTCACCGGCGCCGATCTCAGGCTGGTCAAACGCTGCGCGGGCTGCCCGTGGCTGTTCGTCGACCGGTCGCGCAACCACAGCCGCCGCTGGTGCGACATGGCCGACTGCGGCACGGTCGAGAAGGTGCAGCGTTACGTCGCCCGCCGGCGCGCCCGGTTGTGAGGGGCTGAAGTGGCGGTCAGGCGTACGTGGTGAACTCGATGAAGGTGTCCGGCGGGCGGTTCTCCGGGATGGGGCCGTCCTCGATCGTCCAGTTCGGACCGGCCACGGCCTGGGCCACGCCCCTCCAGAAGCCTTCGACGCCGGGGTTGTAGCGCTGGAACGCGATCCGCCAGCGGCCCGGGAACTGGTCGATGATCCAGAGCGCGGCCTCCCGGCCCACCCCGGTCCGGCGTAGTGCCCGCACCACGAAGAACGCGCTGATCGTGCTGCCGCCGCCGGGCAGCGGCAGGGTCATCACGAAGCCGCCGAGCCGGCCGGCCGCGGTGATCAGCCAGGCCCGGTGCCCGGGGTCGGCCTCGGCCAGGAAGCGGTCGACCATGCGGTCGTTGAAGGTGCCGTCGTCGTTGGGGAGCATGCCGTACGGCTCGGACAGGTCGTAGCGGAACAGCTGGCCGAGGTTGTGCAGGACGGCCCGGTGCCGGCGGTCGACCGGTCGTAACAGCACCGGCCGGTTCGGCGGGCGCGGGGGAGTGGCGGCGCTCCAGGGCATAACTTGATCTTCACACCCGGAGGGTGAGAGGGGTGCGCGGGGGACGGGGATGGCGGTCCCCGCGCCCCGCGCGGTGACCCCGCGGGAGCCGCCGCGAGGTCGAACGTCCCGCCGCCGGCCGACGGCCAGTGGCGCGTGTGCCTGCGGTCGGGACGAAAAGGCGAATTGGTGAGGCTCGCCCGGGAGTACGCTCATGGGAGCGCTCCCATATGTCGCTCAGCGTATCGAACAGCGGCGTAGGAACCAAGGCCGCGCCCAGATGGCGTCACTCGGGGTGTCGCCGGCGGTCGCCACCGCGTACGAAGAATCTCTAGGCGCGCTGCTCCGCACCGGGCTTGAGGATCTCCTGGGCGCCCTCGCGGGCCTGAGCGGTCCACGGCGCCGGGCGCCCCGTCGCGAGACTGACGCGTACGATCGTCCGGCGCCCGTCGGCGTGCAGCACCCGGCCGTTGCCGGAGCGGATCTCGAAGCCGTACTCGCAGCTGGTCCGCCCGAGCTGCTCCACCCACAGGCGCACCCGCAGCGGCCCGATGTCGCGGATCGGGGCGTGGTAGTCGATCGACTGTTTCCGGAAGACGTGGATCGCGTCCGGGTGGCTGGGCCGGATGCCGTGCCGGCCCCAGAAGTCGGCGGCGGCCCGGTCGACGAGCGTCAGGTAGTGCGAGGCGTACACCATGCCCATGCTGTCCAGGTCGTCGAAGTAGACGACCGGATGCTCGATCGTGCCGTAGAGGACCGGAGCTTCCATGTTTCTTCTCTCTTCAGTTGCTGACCGGGCAACCGTACAGACGCCGGAATCCTAGACCGGCTCGACGGGACGTTCTGATTTCCGGTCTGTTACGAGCTCGTGAGCGCCTGCTCGACCGACCGATCGGCCGGCGACTCCACGGCCGGCGGGCGGCCGCTGACCCGGTCCCAGGCGGCCTTGAAGCAGGCGAAGAAGTCCCGTCCGGCCTTACCGGCCAGGAACAGCCGCCCGCAGCCCGGGCAGCCGGCCCGTACCCCCTCGGCGTCCAGGCCCACGCCGCGACAAAGCGTCACCGCCCGGGACAGGTGGTAGTCCTGGGTGACGACCAACGCCCGGCGGACCCCGTAGACGTCCCGCGCCCGTACGCAACTGTCGTAGGTGTCCAGCCCGTGCGGATCCTGCACGATCCTGGCCTTGTCCACCCCGAGACCTTCGAGGTACGCGGACATCGTCGCCGTCTCGTCACCGGAGTCGCCGCCGCCGTCGCCGGAGACCAGAACCACCCGCGTACGCCCGCCGCGCACCAGCTCGGCCGCGGTCCGCAGCCGCCCGACCAGCCGGGGCGACGGCCGCCCGTCCGGCTCGACCCCGGTACCCAGCACAATCGTCACGTCGGCGACCGGCGCGTCGGCCACGTCGTGCTCGTACCCGCGGGCCCCGAACTCGGTCCACAACCAGGGCCCGCCGCCGAGCAGAACGAGAGTGATGACGGCCAGCGGTATCCAGACACGACGTCGCACCGGCCCGATCCTGTCAGGTCCGTGCACGCTGCTGTCGGATCCGGTTCCCGTCGTTCGTAGCCATGGTGTCGCGGGGCATCATTAGGAGCGGGCGGCTCACCGACCTTCCGCCCGTCCTCCTTTGACCGCGGGCCGCGGATCCGTCCGGGTCCGGGCCACCCGACCGACGCGAGTGGGGTCATGAACGAGCAGGCGCTACCCGGCGGTTTCGTCAGCGACGCCGTCCTGGTCGAGGGCACGGTGCGCAAACCGCCGCCACGAGATCGGGATTTCGTTCGCGGCCTGCTGCGGCACTTCGAGGAGCGCGGCTGGGACGGTGCGCCGCGGTTCCTCGGTGCCGATGACCGCGGCCGCGAGATGCTCAGTTTCGTCGACGGCGTCGTGCCATGGCGGCAGGAAGGCGAGCCGCCGTCGGTCCGGTCGGAACCCAGCCTCGCCGCGGTGGCCCGGCAGGTGCGGCGCTTCCACGACCTGACCGCTGGTACGGCCCTCGCCGGCGCCGACGAGGTGGTGTGCCACAACGACCTTTCGCCCCGGAACACGGTCTACCGCGAGGACGACGGCGTGCTGCTGCCGGTGGCGTTCATCGACTGGGACATCGCCGGGCCGGGCCGGCGGATCCACGACGTCGCCCACGTCTGCTGGCAGTACCCGGGACTCGGCCCTGGCCTCGCCGACCCGGTCGCGGCGGCGCGGCTGGTGCGGGTGGTCGCCGACGCCTACGGCCTGGCCGACCGCTCCGCCCTCGTCGACACGATCCTGTGGTGGCAGAACCGGTGCTGGCGGGGCATCGACGCCGCGGCCGACGCGGGCGACGCCGCGATGATCCGGCTCCGCCGCCTCGGAACCGTGAACGCGGTCCGTGCCGCCCACGACTGGACCCGCGACCATCGCGCCCTGTTCGAACGGGCTCTGCGATAGCGATGGGACGGCCCGGGGCCGAAGGGGCCGGTCCCGTCCACGACGGTCGATGGTGGTGGGAGTGCTCCCACAGGCCCGCGTGATCCACTCCCCGTCCCGGTGGTTGTAGCTTGTGCAGCGACAACCACCCGGGGTTGGGGAGGCGGGGGACATGACGACGGAACGCAGCCGTGCCTCGGGCCGGCCGACCCTGGACCAGGTCGCCAGCCGGGCCGGGGTCGGTCGCGGCACGGTCTCCCGCGTGGTGAACGGCTCGGACAAGGTCAGCGCCTCGGCCCGGCGCGCCGTGGAGAGCGCTATCGCCGAGCTGGGGTACGTGCCCAACCGAGCCGCCCGCACCCTGGTCACCCAGCGCACCGACTCGATCGCGCTGGTCATCTTCGAGTCCGGCCGCCGGTTCTTCGCCGAGCCGTTCTTCGGCCGGATCGTGCAGTCCATCGCCTCGGCCCTGGGCGGCCGCAACCTCCAGCTGCTGCTGATGATCGCCCAGTCACCGGAGGAACGGCACCGGACCGAGGGCTTCCTGACCCGCCAGCACGTGGACGGCGCGTTGCTGCTCTCGCTGCACGGCGACGACATCCTGCCGGCCAAGCTCGAGGAGCGCGGCGTGGCGATGGTCCGGGCCGGCCGCCCGACCGGCGCCGTCGGCGGGCAGACCTTCGTCGACGCCGACAACCGGGGCGGGGCCCGGGCGGCGACCGAATACCTGCGGGCGCGCGGCCGCCGGCGGATCGCCTGCATCGCCGGGCCGCAGGACATGCCGCCGGGCATCGCCCGGCTGGCCGGCTACCAGGACGTCGTGGGCCGCGGCGCGATCGCGATCGGTGATTTCAGCGAGGAGAGCGGCGAGGCGGCCATGCGCCGGCTGCTCGACCAGTACGCCGACCTGGACGCCGTGTTCGCCGCCTCCGACCTGATGGCGGCCGGTGCGATGCGGGTGCTGCGGGAGAACGGCCGTCGGGTGCCGGCCGACGTGGCGGTGGTCGGCTTCGACGACTCGGCCATCGCCGGGCACACCGATCCGGGGCTGACCAGCGTGCATCAGCCGATCGAGGAGATGGGCGAGGAGATGGTCCGGCTCCTGCTGGCCAAGATCGACGGCATAGACTTCGACCAGCACGAGGTCGTCCTGCCCACCCGCCTCGTCCCCCGCGGCTCAGCCTGAGCGAAATCCCCCGGTGGTAACCAGGAGCGGCATTCGCGCTCCGGACACCGCCCGTGGATACCACTGTCCGAACCGGTGGTGGGCGGGGGCGGCGTTCGAGGCCCGGACACCGCCTGTGGCTGCACTGTCAGGTTTGCTTGACCTCGTCGAGGCGGGCCTGGAGGACGTCGGCCTGGGCGGCGTCGAGGCCGCCCTCGCCGATGCGCTGGCGGACCTTCTGCCGCAAGGCGTCGACCCGGCCCGGCACCTCGGCGGCGGGCGCGTTGTCCAGTTGCTGAAGCAGGTTGAGCAGGTCGACGGCGACGTCGTCGCGGATCCGGCCGGTCGAGCGGCCCTCCTCGACCGCGGCCGTCACGTTCTGGACGGCGTCGTCGCGGCTCTCCGGCTCGGGCGGCGCGGTCGGTGGCACCTCCGGTTCGACGGTGACCGTCTGCGTCACGGCCGGCTCGGAGGAGGCCGGGGGCGGCGACGGGAGTGCGTCCGGGTCGTCGTCGGGGGAGGACCAGGAACCGATGACCACGGCCACGCCGGCCGCGGCGAGCAGGGCCACCACGATGGCGACCCGGCCCGCGGTGCGGCCGGCCGGGCGGACGATCGGCACCGTGTGCGCGGGGGCGCGGCCCGACGTGAACGGCCCGGCGGCGGCCGGCGCGGACGGGCGTTCGCCGGCCAGCGGAGTGAGCCGGTCCCGGACCTCGTCGGCCGGCGGGCGGCGGGCCGGGTCGTCCCGCAGGCAGCGTTCGACCACGTCACGGAACGCCGCGGGCAACTCGTCGGGCAGCTCTTGCGGGCCGGCGGCGCGGGCGGCGGCGTACTCCTCCCAGGTGTCGACCGGGTAGGGCGGCTCACCGGCCACCATCTCGAACAGGACCGTGCCCAGCGCGTACACGTCGGTGGCGGGTTCGGCCGGGCGTCCGTCCAAGCGTTCCGGGGCGACGTAGGCCGGCGTGCCGAAGGTCGCGCCGGTGTCGTCGTCGTCCGGCGCCCCGGTGACCGCGCTGATCCCGAAGTCGAGGATCTTCGTGCCGGTCGGCGTGAGCATCACGTTGCCCGGTTTGATGTCGCGGTGTACGACGCTCCGGGCATGCGCCGCGGCCAGCGCCGACGCCACCTCGGCGCCGATCCGCGCCGCCACCGGCCACCGGATCGGCCCGCCGGCCAGCCGGGCCGCCAGGGACTCCCCGTCGAGCAGCTCCATCACCACGAACGGAGCCAGCGAACCGTCCGGCCGCGGTGACTCGCCGTAGTCGTAGACGGCGGCGATGTGCGGGTGCGACAACCGGGCCGTGGTCCGTGCCTCGGTCCACGCCTGGTGCAGCATCTCGGCCGCGCGCGGGGTCGGCAACTTCAGGGCGACCGCCCGCCCGAGCAGCTCGTCATCGGCACGCCAGATCTCCGCCATGCCACCGGTGGCCAGCCGTTCGGCCAGTCGGTAGCGGTGGGACAGCAGCGTCCCGGTCTGTGGCCAGTCCTCGTCCACCCGTCACCCTCCGCCAAGAGCTTTGTGAACCTCGCCTGCCACATTGTCGCCGCCGGATCCGCGATTGCCCACTTTCAGCGCCGCCGGCCGGCAACCGCCCAGCCTGGGGTGTTCTGCACGTCGTACGGCCGGGTGCCGGCGTCCGGACGCCATCGGGTGGGCTCCACGATGCCCGGTGCGATCAGGTCGTACCCGTCGAAGAACCGCAAGGTCTGTTCACGGGTACGCGGCCACGCGTCCACCGGGGCGGCCTCGGTCATGGCCCTGACCTGGGCCAGGTTCGCCGCGTTGTAGTGGTCCCAGGTCGCATGGGTGACCGCCAGGAAGCTGCCGGCCGGCAGCGCCCCGGTCAGGCCCCGGACGATGGCCGCGGCCTCGTCGTCGTCGCGGACGAAGTGCAGCACGGAGATGAGCAGGACCGCGACCGGCTGGGTGAGATCGAGGGTCCCGCGGACGGCGTCGCTGCCGAGGATGGCGGCGGGGTCGCGCATGTCGGCCTCGAGATAGGCCGTGGCGCCGCCGGTCAGCAGCGCCCCGGCGTGCTCGGTGACCAGTGGATCGTTGTCGACGTAGACGACCCGGACGGCCGGGTCGGCCGCCTGGGCCACCTCGTGGGTGTTGTCCGGGGCCGGGAGCCCGGTGCCGACGTCGAGGAACTGACGGACGCCCTCCCCGGCTGCCAGGTGCCGGACCATTCGCTGGTGGACCGCGCGATTGGCCCGGACCGCCTCCCGGACGCCGGGCACGAAGGCGGCGAGGGCGTCACCGGCGGCCCGGTCGGCGGCGAAATGCAGGTTGCCGCCGAGCAGGTAGTTGTAGCGACGGGCGGGGTGGGGCGTCGAGGAGTCGACCACGAAGTCCACACTAGTCAGCCCGATGCCCGTAGAATCCCGTTGTGTCGCGCGCATGGAGCGAGAAATGGGCCCGGGAGGGGACAGCACGCTTCGTGGCGGCGGTCGCCGGGCTGACCGACGACCAGCTACGGGAACCGTCGGCCCTCGGCGGCTGGAGCCGGGCGCACGTCGTCGCCCATGTCGCCCGCAACGCCGACGCCCTGGTCAACCTGATGCAGTGGGCCCGCACCGGGGTGGAGACCCCGATGTACGCGAGCCCGCGCCAGCGCGACGACGACATCGATCGGGGCGCCGAGCTGCCCGCCGCCGAGCTGCGCGCCGACCTGCTCCGGGCCGATGAGCGGTTCGCGACCCGGGTGGCCGAGATGCCGCCCGAGGCGTGGCGGGCGGAGGTCCGCACCCGGCAGGGCCGGCGGATCCCGGGCGCCGAGGTGTTGTGGATGCGCTCGCGGGAGGTCTGGGTGCACCAGGCCGACCTGGGCACCGGCATCACCTTCGCCGGCTTCCCCGAGGACTTCCTGGTCGAGCTGATCGGCGACGTCATGGGCGCGTTGAAGGGCCCCGGCCTGCGGGTCGAGGCGGCCGGGCGGCATTGGACGACGGGCGCCGGCACGGCGTCGGTGTCGGGCCCACCGGCCGCGGTGGCGGCCTGGTTGACGGGGCGTTCCGCCGGTGCGGACGTCGAGGGCGAGAAGCCGGAGCTGCCCGACTGGCTTTGAGGGGTGCGATGCGCAATCAGGGACTCGGATCCTGGCCGGCCCGCCGGGCGCGGATGTCACCCGCCCGCGTGGCGCTCACCCATCAGGGCGTCGACATCACCTACGCCGGCCTGGCCGCCCGGGCCCAGGGTTTCGCGCACCGGTTGCGGAGGCTGGGCGTACGCCGGGGCGACCGGATCGCCTATCTCGGCGTGAACCATCCCCACGCCGTGCTCACGCTCTTCGCCGCGGGCCTGCTCGGCGCGGTCCACCTGCCGCTCAACGCCCGGCTGACGCGCGACGAGCTGATGGTCATCGTCGGCGACGCCGAGCCGGCCGTGGTGGTGGCCGGCCCGGGTCACGAGAGCATGGCGGCCGGCCTGGGCGTACCCGCGGTCGTGGTGTCCGGTGACGAGACCGGCGAGCCGATCGACGAGCTGGTCGGGCTGGACGACCTGGCCGTGATCATGTATACGTCGGGGACGACCGGCCGCCCCAAGGGCACCATGCTGACCCACGGCAACCTGACCTGGAACGTCTGCAATCACCTGATCGACATCGATCTGCGCGGCGACGACGTGGTGCTGGTGGCGGCGCCGCTCTTCCACATCGCGGCGCTGGCCCAGTCGCTGCTGCCGATCCTGGTCAAGGGCGGCCGGGCGGTGCTCGAGCCGTCGTTCGACCCGCGGCGGGCGCTGGCCACTATCGCCGCCGAACGGGTGACGGTGATGTTCGGCGTACCCACCATGTTCGCTCTGATGGCCCGCTCGTCCGACTTCGCCGGGGCCGAACTCGCGAGCCTGCGGATTCTGGAGTGCGGCGGCGCGCCGGTGCCCGAACCACTGATCCGGGAGTACGCCGATCGCGGCGTCCTGTTCTTGCAGGGCTACGGGATGACCGAGGCCGCGCCCGGCGTGCTCTACCTGGCCGCCGAGGACGCGGCGGCCAAGCCCGGTACGGCCGGTGTGCCGGTGTTCTTCTCCGACGTGCGCGTGGTGGCCCCGGACGGCCGGGACACCGCCGACGACGAGCCGGGCGAGATCATGGTCGCCGGGCCGAACGTCTTCGGCGGCTACTGGGGGATGCCCGAGGAGACCGCGGCGGTGCTGGACAACGGCTGGTTCCGCTCCGGCGACATCGGGGTGCGTGACGGCGACGGCTTTCACCGCATCGTCGACCGGGCCAGAGACATGATCATCTCTGGTGGTGAGAACGTCTATCCGGCCGAGGTGGAGAACGCGCTGCTGGGCTGTCCGGGCGTCGCCGAGTGCGCGGTGATCGGGGTGCCGGACGAGAAGTGGGGCGAGGTCGGCAAGGCGTTGATCGTACGGTCCGGCCCGGACGTGACCGCCGGCGACGTTCTGCGCGGGCTGGACGGGCGGCTGGCCCGCTTCAAGGTCCCGAGGTACGTGGAGTTCGTGGCCGAGTTGCCCCGGACCGCGTCGGGCAAACTGCTGAAGGCACGTCTCCGCCGCGAGTACGGCGGATCCAGCGAAGGGACACCGGCATGACAACAGTCGCCAACGGGGTCGACGAGGTGATCGCCCTGGCCGGCCAGGATCTCGGCGCCACCGAGTGGATGGAGGTCACCCAGGAGCGGGTGAACACCTTCGCCGACGCCACCGACGACCACCAGTGGATCCACCTGGACGCCGAACGCGCGGCGGCCGGCCCGTTCAAGGGCACTATCGCGCACGGGTTCCTGACCCTGTCGCTGGTGATCCCGCTCTTCACTCAGCTGCTGCGGGTCGAGGGCGTCGCGATGGGCATCAACTACGGCCTCAACAAGGTGCGTTTCCCGGCGCCGGTGCGGGTGGGTACGCGCATCCGCATGCTCGGCACGGTGGTGAGCGTCGACCCGGTCGACGGTGGCGTGCAGGCCGTCTTCGACTTCACCGTCCAGGCCGAGGGCTCGCCCAAGCCGGTCTGCGTGGCCCAGAGCATCCAGCGCTTCTACCGGTAGTGGTAGCCAAATCGGGGATCCGCCGCGCCGATACCGCTCAGGCCTACCACTGAGAACCGCGGTGGTAGGCAAATCGGGGATCCGCCGCGCCGATACCGCCTGGGGCTACCGCTGAGGACTGGGGTGGCGGATCAGGCGGCCGACCTCGGAACGGAGCCGGACGAAGCCGGGCTGCTCGCGGGTGACGATCTGGTCGCGGGAGCGGCCCGGGCCGAGGCCCACCGGCAGGTCGGCCAGTACGGTGGCCGGTGACCCGCCGAGCACCACGACCCGGTCGCCGACGTAGACGCTCTCGTCGATGTCGTGGGTGACGAACAGGACCGTCGTGTCGTCGCCGCGCACCGCCAGCAGCAGATCCTCCAGGTCCTCGCGGGTCTGCGCGTCCACCGACCCGAACGGCTCGTCCATCAGCAGCAGCCGCGGCCGGTAGGCCAGGGCCCGGGCGATCGACACGCGCTGCTGCATGCCGCCGGAGAGCTGCCACGGGTGCTTGCGCTCGACGCCGGCCAGGCCCACCTGATCGAGGGCGGTTCGCGCGGCGGCCCGGCGTCGCGCGGTGGTGAGACCGCGGTGCCGCAACGGCAGGGCCACATTCTCGAGTACGGACAGCCACGGCAGCAGCGAGCGCCCGTATTCCTGCAGCACGATCGCCACGTCGTCGGGCACCCCGTCGGCCCGGATCTCACCCTCGCCCGGCGCGATCAGCCCGGCGACGCACCGCAGCAGCGTCGACTTGCCGCAGCCGGAGGGCCCGACGATGCTCACCAGTTCACCGTCGGCCATGGTCAGATCGACGTCACGCAGGACGGGCTGCCCGGCGTACGCGTGCCCGAAGCCCTTGATCGTCAGCATCTCAACCGGCCGGTTCGGCGTAGGCCGACGCCGAGCCCGACGCGACCGGGATCTCCACCAGGTACGGCCCGTCGGCGGCCAGCGCCGTGTTCAGCTCGCGGGTCAGCGACGCCGCGCCCGCCACCCGCGCACCGGGGCAACCCAGCCCGGCCGCCAGCTGGACGAAGTCGAGGCGGTGCAGATCGGTCCCGACCAGCGTGGCGGCGCCGAGCCGGCGGCCGAGCTCCTTGACCGCCTCGTATCCGTGGTTGTTGAGCACCACGAAGGTCACCGGCGCCCGCCAGCGCGCGGCCGTCCACAGGGCCTGGATCGAGTACATGCTCGACCCGTCGCCGGCCACGCACACCACCCGCTCGTCCCGCCCGGCGGCCAGTGCCCGGCCCACCGCGAGCGGCAGCCCCCAGCCCAGCGCGCCGCTCCCGGTGGTCAGGAAGCCGCCGGGCCGGGTGATCGGGAACCGGGCGTGGAAGGTCTCCCGGTGGCTCGGGATCTCCTCGACCACTATCGCGTCGGCCGGGATCAGGGCCCGCAACGTGTCGATGGCCAGTTCGGGCTCGATCGGGTCACCGCGCCGGGCCGGTTGCGGGCGGGTACGCGCGGGCCGCGCGGGCCGGGGGCGCTTGTCCACGAGGTCGAGCAGGGCGCCGAGCCCGGCCCGTACGGTGGACAGCACGTTCGTCCCGCCAGGCGCCCACGCCGCCTGGGCCGGGTCGCAGTCCAGCGTGATCAGCCGGACACCGGGCGGCAGCACCGGCCCCTCGGTGTGCACGTGATATTTAAAGATCGGGCCGCCCAGCGCCAGCACCACGTCGTGCTCGCGCAGGCGGGCGGTGATCTGGTCCCGGACCGGCGGCAGGAAGCCCTGGAAGAGCCGATGGTCCTCGGGGAACCCGGAGCGGGCCGAGAGCGGCGTGATCCAGACCGCGGCGGTGAGGCGTTCGGCCAGCTCGACCGCGAGATCCTGGGCGTCGTCCTCGTCGACGCCGGCGCCGATGACCAGGGCCGGGCGGCGGGCGGCGTTCAGCTCGGCCGCCACCTCGGCCAGCGTCACCGGGCCGGCGGTGAAATCGGTGTGCAGTTCGCGGCCGGGCACCAGGCCGGCGGGCCGGTCCCAGTCGTCCTCGGGGATCGACACGAAGACCGGGCCGCGCGGCGGCGTCATCGCCACCCGGTAGGCCTCGGCCACCGCGGCCGGCCCGTCCTCGGCCCGGTCGGGCTGCACCGACAGCTTCACATAGGGGCGGGGGAACGTGGCCGGCTCGTCGGCGGCCAGGAACGGCCGCGTGGTCAGCATCGCCCGGGTCTGCTGGCCGGCGATCACCAGCAGCGGCACCCGGTCCCGGTAGGCGTTGAACACCGCGCCCAGCCCGTGCCCGACGCCGCCGGCCGAGTGCAGTTGCACCACCCCGGCCACGCCGGTCCCGATCGCGTGCCCGGCCGCCGCGGCCACCGCGATCGATTCCTGCAGTGCCAGCACGTACGTGAAATCGGCGGGCCAGTCCCGCAGCAGCCGGATCTCGGTCGAACCGGGGTTGCCGAAGATCGTGTCCACGCCCTGCCGGCGCAGGAAGTCGAACACCGCGTCGCGTACGGTCGTCCCGTCCAATCTAGACACCCCCGGAAGGTCGTCCCAGCGCGCGGCGTTCGACCGCGCGCAGCAGCGTGTTGAGCAGGTAGCCGAGCAGGCCCAGCAGCACGATCGCCGACCACACGGTGGGCAGGTCGGAGCGGCTCTGCGCGTCGGTGAGCCGGAAGCCGATCCCGTCCGCGCTGCCGGGCAGCAGCTCCGAGAAGACCATCAGGATCAGGGCCAGGGACAGGCTGAGCCGCAGCCCGGCGAAGATCTTGGGCAGGGCCGAGGGCAGGATGATCCGGGTCAGCCGGTCGGCCGCGGAGAGCCGGAAGACCCGTGCGATCGCGGTCTGCACCGGGTCGACCGCGCGGGCGCCGTCGGCCGCGTTCAGCAGGATCGGCCAGACCGCGCCGGCCGCTATCGACACGATCTGCATGGGCGGGCCCAGGCGCATCAGCACGATGAACACCGGCACCAGGGTGGGCGGCGGGATGGCCCGGGCGAACTGCAGCAACGGGTCGAGGTAGGCGGTCAGCCGTTCGGACCGGCCCAGCGCCAGCCCGAGCGTGACACCCACGAGGGCGGCGGCGGTCAGCCCGGCCGCCATCCGCGCCAGGCTCGGCCACAGGCTCGCGACGGCGTCCGGCTGTGCGAGCAGGGGCACGATGGTCGAGGGCGGAGGGAAGAATACGTCATGGGTACGCCGCGCGGCGAGTTCCCACAGTGCGACGACGAGCAGGGGCACCGCCCAGCGCGGCCGGAGCCTCATCGCCCGTGCCATCCGAAGGCGCGCCGGGACAACCCGGCCAGCCCGGCGTTGGCCAGCACCCCGATCGTGCCCGCCCAGACCGTGCCGGCCAGCACGTCCACGGTGCCGGCCACGGCCAGCTGGGCCTGGGCGATGAACACGCCCAGCCCGTCGCCGAACCCGGCCAGGATCTCGGTGCCCACGGCGAGGATGAGCCCGATCGCGGCGGCCAGGCGTACCCCGGTGGCGATGAACGGCGCGGTGGCCGGCAGGGACACCCGCCACATCACCTCGGCCGGCCCGAACCCGAACACCCGCAACGTCTCCCGGGGGACCGGGTCGACCTCGCCCAGCCCGTAGACGGTGTTGAACAGCACCGGCCAGAGCGAGGCGTACCCGATCAGTGTGACCTCGGTCATCAGGCCGGCCCCGAGGATCAGGCTGACCAGCGGGATCAGGGCCACCGACGGGATCGGCCGGAGGAACTCGAGCACCGGCCGCAGCGCCGCGCCGACGCCCGGGAGGCCGCCGAGCAGCAGGCCCAGGGCCACCCCGAGGGCCACCGCCAGCAGCACCCCGGCGGCCCAGGCGCCCAGCGTGGTGGCCAGGTCGGTGCGGAACGCGGGGTCGGCGGGAAGCTCGGCGGCGCGGCGCAGCACAGCCGACGCGGGCGGCAGGAAGGCGCGCGGGACGACCCCGGTCGCGGCGAGCACCTCGCTGACCGCGACCGCCGCCGCGACACCGGCCAGCCCGCGCAGCCACCGGCCGGAGCGGGTGATCATGCGGCCGGCGGCGTGAAGATCACCGGCGTGACGTCGGCCCGGGCCGGCAGGAGGCGCTGGCCGGCCATCAGATCGGCGAGCTTCTGCAGACCGGCCCGGTCGTTCGCGGTGGGGTACGCGGGCAGCCGCGCGTTCCGGGCGGTGGTGGCGTCGACCTTGGCGTAACCCGGCAGCACCCGCTCGACCAGCGCCCGGTCGCCGGCGGCGAGCGCCTGACCCTTGAGGATCGCCCGCTGGAACGCGGCGGCGGTCTTCGGGTACTTCGACGTCCACTGCGCGGTGCTGACGTAGCCGCTGATCGGCAGCCCGGCCGCCGGCCCGGTCCCCGCGTCCAGCACCGTCCGGGCGGGCAGCTTCGTGGTGATCACGGTCCCGAAGGGCTCGGCCGTCAGAATCGCGTCGACGTCGGAGTTGGCCAGCGCCTTGTCCATCAGGGGGAATTGCACGGCCCGGTATTTCACGCCGGCCGGATCGACCTTGGCCGCGGTGAGCAGTTCGTTGAAGGTCAACGACTGGATGTTGTTCAGGATGTTGACCGCGACGGTCTTGCCGGTGAGATCGGACAATTGCCTGATCGGTGATTCGGGCAGCACCACCAGCTGCATGAAGCCCGGGGCCACGGCGGACGCCGGGGCCAGCACGCGCAGCGTCATCGCGCCCTGCTGGTTCGCCTGCAGAAAGGTCACGTAGTTGCCGCCGGCGATCACGTCGACCTGCCCGTTCTTGAGCGCCGGCAGGGCGGCCAGGCTCTGTGCGACCGGCTCGATCCGGACCTGCAGCCCCTCGGCCGCGAAGAGGTCGCGCTCCTGGGCGATGTGCAGGGCGGCCACGTCGAGCAGGGGGAGCGCGGCGACCGTGATCGACTTTTTCTCCAGCCCGTTACCGGCCTTCGGCTGATTGTTTCCGCAGGCGCCGATCGAGATCAGGAGAAGTGCGCTGAGGGCCGCGGCGACACGATTCCATCGCATAGGAATGAGTCAATACCCGACCGCGCAAATGACACAACCCCTTTCGGCTCCGGTCGAAAGGGGTTGCGACTTCCGGTGGGTCAGGCGCCCCAGCCGGCCTGCTGCCCACCGACCCGGTCGGCGACGATCTTCTCCTGGTAGCCGCTGCGCTTGTAGGCAGCGACCGGGTTCGGGTCCAGTCCGGCGTCGGCGCGCACCTCGGCCAGCAGCGGCCGCACGTCGGTGTTGTACGCGTCCATCAGCGCCGCGTTGGCCTCCAGCACGTCGCCGTCGTTCTGTGCCTTGGTCAGCGCGTCCCGGTCGACCAGCAGCGCCTTGGCCGTCGCCTCCTGGATGTTCATCACCGAGCGGATGATCGCCGGGATCTTCGCCTCGATGTTGTGGCACTGATCGAGCATGAAGTTGATGCCGTACGCCGGGTCGAGCGCACCGCCGCGGACGATCTCGTACATGATCCGGAACAGCTGGAACGGATCGGCGGCGCCGGCCATCAGGTCGTCGTCGGCATAGAACCGGCTGTTGAAGTCGAACGCGCCGAGCTTCCGCTGCCGTAGCAGGAAGGCGACGATGAACTCGATGTTGGTGCCGGGCGCGTGGTGGCCGGTGTCGATGCAGACCGTGGCCCGCTCGCCGAGCTCGACGCAGTGCGCGTAGGAGGTGCCCCAGTCGGGGACGTCGGTGGCGTAGAAGGCCGGCTCGAACAGTTTGTACTCCAGCAGGATGCGCTGGTCGCCGGTGAGCCGGTCGTACGCCTCCCGGAGCGCGGCGTGCAGCCGGTCCTGCCGGTTGCGCAGGTCGTCCTGGCCGGGGTAGTTGATGCCGTCGGAGAACCACAGTTTCAGGTCACGGGACCCGGTGGCGTCCATGATGTCGACGCATTCGAGCATGTGGTCGGTGGCTTTGCGGCGTACCCCGGGATCGGGGTTGGTCACCGAGCCGAGCTTGTAGTCGTCGTCCTGGAACACGTTGGTGTTGATCGCGCCGAGCTTCACACCCTGATCCTGGGCGTACGCCGACAGCGCCGCGTAGTCCTCGACCTTGTCCCACGGGATGTGCAGGGCGACGGTCGGCGCGATCCCGGTGAACTTGTGCACGACCGCCGCGTCCGCGATCTTCTCCTCGGGGGAGCGCGGAACACCGGGCTGGGCGAACACCTTGAACCGGGTGCCCGAGTTGCCGAAGGCCCAGGACGGTGTCTCGATGCGCTGGGCCGTGAGCGCGCGCTTGACGTCGGTCATGACGACTCCAAATGAAATACCTCGGTGAGCAGCGGGAAGCCCTCGACCGGCGTGGTGCCGGCGAAGAACTCCGCCATCTCGGCCTGCCAGCGGGTGTTGACGTCCAGCGCCTCCATCGCCGCTCGGGACGCCGCGAGGTCGTCCGCCTCGACGTAGCCGACCAGCAGCCCGTCGGAGCGGAGGAAGAGCGAGTAATTGCGCCAGCCGGTGGCCCGGAGAGCGTCCTGCATCTCGGGCCACACGGACTGGTGCCGCTCCACGTACTCACCGATCCGTTCGGGGCGAACCTGGAGCTGGAAGCAATATCGTGGCATGCGGTGAATCCGGCTCAGAAGTTGAACTTGTCGATGTTCTCCGGGGTGAACTCGGTCGGCGGGCCGAGCACGATCTCGCCGTCCTTGCCGACGGTGTAGTCGCCGAGCTTGCCGGCCTTGAACTTCTCACCCTCGGCCCCGGTGATCTGGCCCGACGACAGGGCGACACCGGCGTACGCGGCCAGGTAGCCGATGTCCGCCGGGTTCCACAGGGCGAACTTCTTGACCGTGCCGTCCTTGACGTACTCGCGCATCTGGTTGGGCAGGCCGAGACCGGTCACCTGGACCTTGCCCTTGTACGCGGAGCTGCTCACGTAGCGGCCGGCGGCGGCGATGCCGACGGTGGTCGGCGCGACGATCACCTTCAGGTTCGGGTACGACTGCAGCAGACCCTGGGCCTCCTGGAACGACTTCTGGTCGTCGTCGTTGCCGTACGCGGTTTTGACCAGCTTGAGCTTGCTGTACTCGGGCTTGGCGAGCTCGGTCTTCATCACCTCGATCCAGGCGTTCTGGTTGGTGGCGTTCGGGGTGGCCGACAGGATCGCGATCTCGCCCGCCCCGCCGGCCAGCTCGTTGGCCATCTTGACCAGGCTCTCACCGATGCCCTGGGTGGTGGCCTGGTTGATGAAGACGTCCCGGCAGTCCTTGGCCGCGTCCGAGTCGAAGCCGACGATCTTGATCTTCGCCTGCTTGGCCTGCTTGAGTGACGGGCAGACCGCATTCGGGTCGTTGGCCGCGATCGCGATCACGTCCTGCTGCTGCTGGATCAGCGTGTTGATGTAGCTGACCTGCGAGGACGCGCTGGCGTCGTTGGGACCGACCAGCTTGTACTCGCCCTTGAGTTCCTTGATCGCGGCCTCGCCGCCGCTGGTCTCGACGTCGGAGTACGGGTTGTTGAGCTGCTTGGGCAGGAAGGCCATCTTGACGCCCTCCTTCAGCTTCGCGTTGGGGTCGGCGCTGGCGCCGCCGGCCGGAGCCGGGTTGCCCCCGTCAGCCTGATTGTCGCGGGTGGTGCCGCCACAGGCGGCCGCGCTGAACAGCGCGATCGAGGCCGCGGCGGCGGCGAGCACACGGCGGCGGGTGGAGATGCTCATGGTCTCAACTCCTGACGGGAGGGGGATATCTCATCGGGTGGCGGCGGCGGAACGCAGGCGCCTCCGCTGCCAGCTGGTGCGGATCGAGGTGACGATGTTGGGCAGCAGGACCGAGGCCACCAGCAGGACGCCGGTGACGATGTTGAGCGCCTGGCCGGAGACGTCCTCCAGGCGGAGCGCGTTCTGCAGCGCGGCGAGGAGCACGACACCGGCGAGTACGCCCGGCAGCGTGCCCTTGCCACCGAAGATCGAGACGCCGCCGAGCAGGACGGCCGCGACGACGGCCAGTTCCAGCCCGGCACCGTTGTCGGCCCGGGCACTCGAGTAGCGCAGCGTCCACAGCACGCCGACCAGGCCGGCCACGGCGCCGCTGGCCACGTACAGCCAGAATTTGGTCCGGGCGACCCGGATGCCGGAGAAGTGCGCGGCCTTGTCGTTCGCGCCGATCGCGTACAGCGAGCGGCCGAACGGCGTCGCGTGCAGGACCACACCGAAGAGCAGAGCGAGGACCACCAGCACGATGAGTACGTTGGGGATGCTCCCGCCCCCGATCGTGCCGGTGACCCAGCCCGTGTAACTGGCCGGGAAGTCGGCCACCGCGCTGTCGCCCAGCACCACGAACGCCAGCCCCCGATACAACGCGAGCGTGCCGATGGTGACCGCCAGCGACGGCAGGCCGAGCCCGGTGACCAGGAAACCGTTGACCGCGCCGAGGATCGCCCCGATGGCCACGCAGAGCGGGATGATCGCCTCGATGCTCAGTCCGTGCGTCCAGAACGTGCCCATCAGCGCGCTGGTGAAGCCGAGCGTGCTGGCCACCGACAGGTCGATCTCGCCGGTCACGATGATGAACGTCATCGGCAGCGCGACCAGGGCGATGGGCAGCAGGTCGAGGACCAGGAAGGTGAAGTTCCGGCTGGTGCCGAAGTTGTCGACGGCCAGCGACGCGATGACCAGTACGACCACCGTCAGCGCGACGATGACGGTGTCCCAGCCGACCCGGCGGCGCAGCTCAGACATGGGAGTCCCTCTTCTTCAGCGAGCGGGCCAGGCGGACCGCGACCAGGCGGTCGGCCCCGATGGCCAGCACGATCAGCGCGCCGACGATGGCCTGCTGCCAGAACTGGTTGATGTCGAGCACCGCGAGGGCGCTGCCGATCACGGTCAGCAGCAGCGCGCCCAGGCCGGCGCCCCAGACCGAGCCCGAGCCGCCGAACACGGCCACACCGCCGACCACGACCGCCGCGACCACGTTGAGCTCGTAGCCGGTGCCGGCAGCCGCGTCGACCGTGCCGAACCGGGCCGCGAACAGCACCCCGGCCAGCCCGGCCAGGCTGCCGCTGAGCAGGAAGGCGCCGAGCAGGTTGCGGGCCACCCTGATGCCGGCCAGCTCGGCCGCCTGCGGGCTGGAGCCCATGGCGTAGAGCTCGCGGCCGACCCGGTAGTCGCGCATCATCAGCGACACGCCGCCGACCACGACCAGCGCGATCAGGACCAGCCAGGGGATGCCCAGCACGGAGTCGTTGGCGAAGGTCAGGAAGTGCCGGGGCAGCTTGTCCGCGTTGACCTGTGCGCCGCCGGCCCAGGAGTAGGTGACGCCGCGGAAGATATAGAGCGTGCCCAGGGTGACCACCAGGGCCGGCACCCGGCCGTAGCGGACCAGCACCCCGTTGAGCAGGCCGCAGACCGCGCCGACGGCGATGCCGGCCAGGATCGCCACGATCATCGGCAGGTCCTGGTTCCGGCTCATCATCGTCGCGACGGCGAACGCGCTCAGGCCGAGCACCGAGCCCACCGACAGGTCGATGTTGCGGGTGATGACCACGACCGCCTGCCCGGCCGCCATCACGGCCAGGATCGCGGTGTTGAGCAGGATGTCGCGGATGCTCTGGCCGGACAGGAACCGGGTGTTGCCGATCGCGGTGTACGCCACCAACGCGGCCAGGGCGAGGACGATGCCCAGCTCGCGGGCCTTGAGTAGGTGTCTCATGACGCGGCGACCGGCTGGCCCATGGCCGCGTACATGACTGTCTCCTCGGTGGCCTCGGCCCGGGTCAGCTCGGCGGTCACGTGCCCCTCGCGCAGCACGACGACGCGGTCGGCCATGCCGAGCACCTCGGGCAGTTCGGACGAGACCATGACGACCGCGATCCCGTCGGCGGCCAGCGACGACATCAGCCGGTGCACCTCGGCCTTGGTACCGACGTCGATGCCGCGGGTCGGCTCGTCGACGATCAGCAGCCGGGGCGCGGTCGACAGCCACTTGGCCAGCACGACCTTCTGCTGGTTGCCGCCGGACAGGGTGCCCACCGGGTCGGTGAGCCGGCCCAGCTTGGTCTGCAGTTTCCGGGTCCAGGTGTACGCCTCGGCCCGTTCGGTGGCGCCCCACAGCAGCCCGAGCCGGGCCAGCTGGCGGGCCCGGGGCAGGGTCACGTTGCGTTCGATCGACAGGTCCATGATCAGGCCCTGCTGGCGGCGGTCCTCGGGCACCAGCGCCATGCCGGCGGCCATCGCGGCCCGCGGCGAGCCCGGCTTGAGCCGCCGGCCGAGGAAGGTGACGGTGCCCGAGTCGTACGGGTCGACCCCGAACACCGCCTGCATGACCTCGGAGCGGCCGGCGCCGACCAGGCCGGCCAGGGCGACGATCTCGCCCGCCCGGACCGAGAAGGACACGTCCTTGAAGACGCCCTCCCGGGACAGCCCCTCGACCTCGAGGACGACGTCGCCGGCCGGCACGTCCTGCTTGGGGAACAGGGCGCTCAGGTCACGCCCGACCATCCGGCGGATCATGTCGTCGACGCTGAGGTCGGCCACCGGCTCGGTGCACACGTGCTTGCCGTCGCGCATGATGGTCACGCGCTGGCAAAGCTGGGTGATCTCCTCGAACCGGTGCGAGATGAACAGGATCGCCGCGCCTTCCTCACGCAGCGACCGGACCACGGCGAAGAGCCGCTCGACCTCGACGCCGGAGAGCGCGGCGGTCGGCTCGTCCATCACCAGGATCCGTGCCTGGCTCGACAGCGCCTTGGCGATCTCGACGATCTGCTGGTCGGCGATGGACAGCCCGCGGGCCGGCCGGTCGGGGTCGAGCTGCACACCCAGCCGTTGGAAGAGCCGGGTCGCGGCGGCCCGCATCGCCTTGCGGTCGATCTGCCGCAGCCGGGTCAGCGGCTGGTTGCCCATCGCGATGTTCTCGGCCACCGACAGGTCGGGAAACAGCGTCGGTTCCTGGTAGATGACAGCGAGCCCGGCCGCCTTGGCGTCGCCGGGCCCGGCGAAGTCGACCGCCTGACCGTTGACCACGAGCCGGCCGGTGTCGGGCCGGTGCACGCCGGCCAGCATCTTGACGATGGTGGACTTGCCGGCGCCGTTCTCGCCGACCAGCGCGTGCGCCTCGCCCGGGAACAGGGAGAAGCTGACGCCCTGGACGGCCGCGACCGCCCCGAAGGACTTGGTCACGTCGACGACATCCAGCACGGCTTCGGTAGCCGCCACAGCCACCTCCGGGTAGTTGTTGAAATGTTTCAGTCGGCGTAGGGTCGAACGTAGGTGGCCCCCGTCACACGTGTCAAGAACGAACCCGTAACTTGTGTGAAACGCAGAGAAGATCGAGGTAGCAACAGGTGGTCGCAGGCAAAGCACCCTCGGTGAAGGATGTGGCGGCCGCGGCCGGGGTTTCGCTCGGCACGGTGTCCAACGTGATGAACCGGCCCGAGATGGTGGCCACCGCCACCCGGGAGCGGGTTGAGCGGGCGATGGCCGACCTCGGGTTCGTCCGCAACGAGTCGGCCCGGCAACTGCGGGCCGGGACCAGCCGCACCCTGGCCTACGTGATGCTCGACGGCAGCAACCCGTTCTTCCATGACGTCGCCCAGGGCATCGAACTCGCCGCCGAGGACGCCGAGCTGTCGCTGTTCATCTGCAACAGCAACGGCCGCGCGGCCCGCGAGGAGATGCACCTCGACCGGCTCCTCCAGCAGCGCGTGCAGGGCATCCTGATCACGCCGGTGGACCCCGACTCGGCCTTCCTGGGCGAGGTCAGCCGGCGCGGCATCCCGGTGGTGGTGGTCGACCGGGTCCGCGACAGCGGCTTCTGCTCGGTCGCGGTCGACGACGTGTACGGCGGCCGGATCGCCGTCGAGCACCTGATAGAGAACGGGCACACCCGGGTCGCCTTCGCCGGTGGGCCGGAGTCGATCGGCCAGGTCCGTGAACGCCTCCAGGGCGCCCGCCAGGTCTGGGCCGACAGCGGCCTGCCGCCCGACGACCTGGTCTTCCTGCCCACCGACGGGATGACCGTGGCCGACGGCCGGGAGGCCGGGGAGCGGCTGGCCGGGTTGCCCGCGCGCCGCCGGCCGACCGCCGCCTTCTGCGCCAACGACCTGGTCGCGCTCGGGCTGCTGCAACAGGCCATCGGCTCCGGCCGCCGGGTGCCGGAAGACCTGGCCATCGTCGGCTTCGACGACATCGAGTTCGCGGCGGCCGCCGCGGTGCCGCTGACCTCGGTCCGTCAGCCCCGGCAGGAGCTCGGCCGGGCCGCGGCGCACCTGGTGCTCGACGAGGCGACCAACCCGGCCCACGTCCACGAGCAGGCCATCTTCACCCCCGAGCTGATCGCCCGGGCGTCCTCCGCCGCGCACTGAGTCCCCGCCGCCCGCTCCGCCGGTTCCTGCCTTGCTGGGTCCCGCCGCGCCCGCCCCGCTGGGTTCGAGATCTGGTCGCCCCCAAAGACTGGATTGGGGCGCTCGGCGGTCATTGCGGGGGTTGACCACGCGCCGCCGCCGCCCGTAACGTGGGCGCAACATCATGAAACGTTTCACGGATGGGGCATCGATGAGTGTCGTCGACGACCTGCTGGCCCGGAGCAACCGCCTGGGCGCCGACCCGAGGACCACGAACTACGCCGGCGGCAACACCTCGGCCAAGGGCTCGGAGACCGACCCGGTCACCGGCGGCCCGGTCGACCTGCTCTGGGTCAAGGGATCCGGCGGCGACCTGGGCACGCTGACCGCCAAGGGCCTGGCCGTCCTGCGCCTCGACCGGCTCCGCGCGCTGCCCGAGGTCTACCCCGGCGTCGACCGCGAGGACGAGATGGTCGCCGCCTTCGACTACTGCCTGCACGGCCGGGGCGGCGCCGCGCCGTCGATCGACACCGCCATGCACGGGCTGGTCGACGTCGCGCATGTGGACCATCTGCACCCCGACGCCGGCATCGCGCTGGCCACCGCGGCCGACGGTCCCCGGCTGACCAAGGAGATCTTCGGCGACCAGGTGCTCTGGGTGCCGTGGCGCCGGCCCGGCTTCCAGCTCGGCCTCGACATCGCCGCCGCGCAGCGGGCCAACCCGCGGGCCATCGGCGTCATCCTCGGCGGGCACGGCATCACCGCGTGGGGCGCCACCAGCGACGAGTGCGAGGCCAACTCCCGCTTCATCATCGACACGGCGGCGGCGTGGATCGCGGCGAACGGCCGGAAAGACCCGTTCGGGAAGCTGGTGCACCCACCGCTGGCCGACCGGAAAGGGCGCGCGGCGGCTCTTCTCCCGTTGATCCGTGGCCTCGCCTCGACCGATCGTCCCCAGGTCGGCCACTACACCGACACCGCCGTCGTTCTCGACTTCGTCGGGCGCGAGGGCATGCCCGCCCTGGCCGAGAAGGGCACCTCGTGTCCGGACCACTTCCTGCGGACCAAGGTCAAGCCCCTGGTCCTGGACACCGCGCCGGACGCCCCGCTGGACGAGGTCGAAGCCCGGCTGCGCGAGCTGCACGCCGCCTACCGCGCCGACTACCAGGCCTACTACGACCGGTACGCCACCGCGGACAGCCCGGCCATCCGCGGCGCCGACCCGGCCATCGTGCTGGTCCCGGGCGTCGGCATGTTCTCGTTCGGCGCCAACAAGCAGACCGCCCGGGTGGCCGGCGAGTTCTACGTCAACGCGATCAACGTCATGGCCGGCGCCAGTGCCATCTCCACCTACGCCCCGATCGACGAGTCGGAGAAATTCCGCATCGAGTACTGGGCCCTGGAAGAGGCGAAGCTGCGGCGGATGCCCGAGCCGGCGCCGCTGGCCACCCGGATCGCCTTCGTCACCGGCGGCGGCTCGGGCATCGGCCGGGCCATCGCGCTGCGCCTGGCCGCCGAGGGCGCCTGCGTCGTGGTCGCCGACCGGGACGCCGGCTCGGCCGCGGCGGTGGCCGCGGAGATCGGCGGCCCCGACCAGGCGGTCGCGGTCACCGCCGACGTGACCGACGGCGAGGCGGTCGCGGCCGCCGTACGCGACGCGGTCCTGGCCTTCGGCGGCCTCGACCTGGTCGTCAACAACGCCGGCCTGTCCATCTCCAAGCCGCTGCTGGAAACCACCGAGGCCGACTGGGACCTGCAGCACGACGTGATGGCCAAGGGCTCGTTCCTGGTCTCCCGGGAGACCGCCCGGGTGCTGCTGGCCCAGGGCATGGGCGGTGACATCGTCTACATCTCGAGCAAGAACTCGCTGTTCGCCGGGCCCAACAACGTCGCCTACGGCGCCACCAAGGCCGACCAGGCCCATCAGGTCCGGCTGCTCGCCGCCGAACTCGGGGCATACGGCATCCGGGTCAACGGCATCAACCCCGACGGTGTGGTACGCGGCTCCGGCATCTTCGCCGGCGGCTGGGGCGCCCAGCGCGCCGCGGTCTACGGCGTACCCGAGGAGGAGCTGGGCGCCTACTACGCCCAGCGCACCCTGCTCAAGCGGGAGGTGCTGCCCGAGCACGTCGCCAACGCGGTGTTCGTGCTGACCGCGGGCGATCTCTCGCATACCACCGGCCTGCACATCCCGGTCGACGCCGGCGTGGCCGCGGCGTTCCTGCGGTGAAACGGTTCGCGGCGGTCGACCTGGGCGCGTCCTCCGGGCGCGTCATGGTCGGCGCCCTCGACCGGAACGGCCGTCTCGACCTCACCGAGGTGTACCGCTTCCCCAACGAGCCGGTCCGGGTACGCGGCACGCTGCACTGGGACATCCTCGCCCTCTACCGCGGCGTGCTCGACGGGCTGCGCGCCGCCGGCCCGGTCGACGGCATCGGCATCGACAGCTGGGCGGTCGACTACGGCCTGATCGACGCGGACGGGCGGCTGCTCGGCAACCCCGTCCACTACCGCGACGCGCGTACCGACGGGCTGCGGCTGCCGATCGGTGACGACAGGCTGTATGCCCTGACCGGCCTCCAGAAGCTCCCGTTCAACACCATCTATCAGCTTCGTGTCGAGCCGTTCGCCGACCGTGCCGACCGGATGCTGCTCATCCCCGACCTGATCGCGTACTGGCTGACCGGCGAGGTCGGCGCCGAACTCACCAATGCCTCCACCACCCAGCTCCTGGACGTGCGGACGGGCATGTGGGCGACCGGGCTGATCGACCAGCTCGGGCTGCCCGGCCGGCTGCTGCCGCCGTTGCGCGAGCCGGGCTCGGTGATCGGCGCGTACCAGGGGACTCCGGTCTTCGCGGTCGGGTCGCACGACACCGCCTCGGCCGTCGTGGGCGTACCCGCCGGCGGCCCGGACTTCGCCTACATCTCGTGCGGGACGTGGTCGCTGGTCGGCGTCGAGCTCGATGCGCCGGTGCTGACCGAGGAGAGCCGGAAGGCCAACTTCACCAACGAGGGCGGGGTCGACGGGACGATCCGCTATCTGCGCAACGTGATGGGCCTCTGGCTGCTCCAGGAGTGCCAGCGCGCGTGGGGGGTGTCCGACGTGCGTGAGCTGCTCGCCGCGGCCGAGGCCGAGCCGTTCGCCGGGGTGATCGACGTCGACCAGCCGGTGTTCCTGCCGCCCGGCGACATGCCCGACCGGATCGCCGCGGCTTCCGGCCTGACGTCGAGGGGCGCGATCGTGCGCTGCGTCCTGGACAGCCTCGCCCTCGCGCACCGGCGTGCGGTCCGGCAGGCGTCCGAATTGTCGGGGCGGCGGGTCGACGTGGTGCACATCGTCGGCGGTGGCGCCCGCAACGAGCTGCTGTGCCGGCTCACCGCTGACGCGTGCGGCCGGCCGGTGCTGGCCGGGCCGGTCGAGGCCACCGCGCTCGGTAACGTGCTGGTGCAGGCGCGCGCGGCGGGAGCGCTCGACGGTGGCCTCCCGACGTTACGGGGCGTGTTGCGTCAGACTCAGGAGATCCGGCGCTACGAGCCGCGCGGCGACCAGGACCGCTGGGCCGAGCTGGAGAACCAGTTGTGGGGGTGATCCTGCGGTGCGCATAGCGCTCTTTGTGACCTGCCTGGCCGACACCATGTTCCCCGAGGCGGCCAAGGCCACGGTCCGGCTGCTCGAACGGCTCGGGCACGAGGTGGTGTTCCCGCCCGGGCAGACCTGCTGCGGGCAGATGCACATCAACACCGGCTACCAGCGGGCCGCGTTGCCGCTGGTGGAAAGGCACGTCAAGACCTTTCAGCCGTACGACGTGGTGGTCGCGCCGTCCGGGTCGTGTGTCGGGTCGGTCCGCTACCAGCACGCCATGGTGGCCTCGGCGGCCGGCGACGAGCGGCTGGCCACGCGGGCGTCGGCGGTGGCCGAGCGTACGTACGAACTCTCCGAGCTCTTGATCGATGTCTTGAAGGTCGAGGACGTGGGGGCGTACTTCCCGCACCGGGTGACCTATCACCCGACCTGTCACTCACTGCGGGTGCTCCGGGTGGGCGACAAGCCGCTGCGGCTGCTGCGCAACGTGCGCGGCATCGACCTGGTCGAGTTGCCGGCGGCCGAGCAGTGCTGCGGGTTCGGCGGGACGTTCGCCATCAAGAACGCGGACACCTCGGCGGCGATGCTGGCCGACAAGATGGGCCATGTCCTCTCCACCGGAGCCGGCTATTGCTCGGCCGGTGACGCCTCCTGCCTGATGCACATCGGCGGGGGTCTTTCCAAGGCCAAGACCGGGGTACGCACCATCCACCTCGCCGAGATCCTGGCGGCGACCGAATGACCACGTTCCTCGGCATGCCCGCCCCGCGCGGTGTCGGCCACCTCCGTGGCGACGAACCGTTCCCGGCGGCCGCGCACAAGGCGTTGGCGAACGATCAGCTGCGTCGCAATCTGCGCCACGCGACCACCACGATCCGCGAGAAGTCGGGCAAGGTGATCGCCGAGCTGCCGGACTGGCAGGAACTGCGCGCGGCCGGATCGGCGATCAAGACCGACACCATGGCCCGGCTGCCTGAGCTGCTCGAACAGCTGGAGTCCGGCGTTGTGGCGGCGGGCGGCGTGGTGCACTGGGCGGCGGACGCGAACGAGGCCAACCAGATCGTGACCGACCTGGTGGCGGCGACCGGCTCCCCGCGGGTCATCAAGATCAAGTCGATGGCGACGCAGGAGATCGGGCTCAACGAGGCCCTCGAGGCCGCCGGGATCCAGCCGGTCGAGACCGACCTGGCCGAACTGATCGTGCAGCTCGGCAACGACCAGCCCAGCCACATCCTGGTGCCGGCGATCCACCGGAACCGCACCGAGATCCGGGACATCTTCCTGCGCGAGATGCCCGGCGTCGACCCGGGGCTCACCGACGACCCGGCGGTGCTGGCCGCGGCGGCCCGGCGCTACCTGCGCGAGACGTTCCTCAGCACCACCGTGGCCGTGTCCGGCGCCAACTTCGGGATCGCCGAGACCGGCACGCTGGCCGTGGTCGAGTCCGAGGGCAACGGGCGGATGTGCCTGACCCTGCCGGACACGCTGATCACGGTCATGGGCATCGAGAAGGTGCTGCCGACCTGGCGCGACCTGGAGGTGTTCCTGCAGTTGCTGCCGCGGGCGTCGACCGGCGAGCGGATGAACCCGTACACCTCGATGTGGACCGGGGTCACGCCCGGCGACGGGCCGCAGAACTTCCACCTGGTGCTGCTGGACAACGGGCGCACCAACGTGCTGGCCGACGAGGTCGGGCGGTCGGCGCTGCACTGCATCAGGTGCTCGGCCTGCCTCAACGTCTGCCCGGTGTACGAGCGGACGGGCGGGCACGCCTACGGCTCGGTCTATCCGGGCCCGATCGGTGCGGTGCTGTCGCCGCAGCTGACCGGGGTCGAGGACAACGCGTCGCTGCCGTACGCGTCGTCGCTGTGCGGGGCGTGCTTCGACGCCTGCCCGGTGCGGATCGACATCCCGGAGATCCTGGTGCACCTGCGCAACCAGGCGCCGCACCCGCGGACCGAACGCGCGGCGATGAGGGCCGCCTCGTACACGATGGACCACCCGCGCCTGTACGAGGCCGCGCAGCACGCCGCCAAGCTGGCCAGGCTCGGTGGACCCTTCGTCAAGGGCTGGACCGCCGCCCGGGACCTGCCGGCGCCGCCGCCCGAATCCTTCCGAGACTGGTGGGCGAAGCGATGAGTTCACGAGACGTGGTGCTGGGCCGGATCCGGTCGGCGATCGAGGGTTCCACCTCGCCGGAGGTGCCGCGCGACTACCGGCCGGCCGCCGGTGCCCCCGCCGATCTGGAACTGCTGGTGGAGCGGCTGGTCGACTACAAGGCGGTCGTGCACCGGGCCGCCTCGGTCGCCTCCGTGGTCGAGAGCATCGTGGGCGGGACTCTGGTCGTACCCCCGGGAATCGATCTCGGCTGGATCCCGTCCTCGGCGTCAGCCCTGGTCGACGACGGCCTGCCCGCCGACGCGATCGCCGCCGCCGACGGGGTCGTCACGGCCGCCGCCGTCGCGATCGCCGAGACCGGGACCATCGTGCTCGACGGCTCGCCCGACCAGGGCCGGCGCATCATCTCGCTCCTGCCCGACCTGCACATCTGCGTGCTGCGCCCGGAACAGGTGGTGGCCGGCGTGCCCGACGCCATCGCCCGGCTCACGCCTGGCCGTCCGCAGACCTGGATCAGCGGCCCGTCGGCGACCAGCGACATCGAACTCGATCGCGTCGAAGGGGTGCACGGTCCACGGAACCTGCACGTGATCCTCCTGGAGGAGTAATGCTCTTGGCACCCAAGGTCCGCCGGAAGACCCGCATCGGGCTCGTCGCCGGCGGACTGGGCACGTACTGGCCGCAGTTCCCGGCCCTGCTGCCGCGACTCCAGGAGTCCGCCCGCTACGTGTCGCAGCGGTTCCAGGACATGGACGCCGAGGTGATCGACGCCGGGTTCATCTCCGACGCCCAGGAGGGCGCGATCGCCGCCGAGAAGCTCCGGGCGGCCGACTGCGACCTGATCGTCATGTTCCTGGCCACGTACCTGACCGCCTCGATGGTCCTGCCGATCGCGCAACGGTCGAACACGCCCGTACTCGTCATCGACCTGCAGCCGAGCGAGAGGATGGACCACGCGTCGTTCGACACCGGGGCGTGGCTGGCCTACTGCGGCCAGTGCCCGGTGCCCGAGGTCGGCAACACGTTCCGCCGGGCCGGGATCCCGTTCCGGTCGGTGTCCGGCTGGCTGCGGCAGGAATCGGCGTGGGCGCGCATCGGCACCTGGATCCGGGCCGCGCACGTGCGGGCGGCCCTGCGCCACGCCCGGCACGGCCTGATGGGCCACGTCTACCCGGGCATGCTCGACGTGTCGACCGACCTGACCCTGCTCCCGGTCACGTTCGGCTCGCACGTCGAGGTGCTCGAGTTCGACGACCTGCGCGAGCGGGTCCTGGCCGTTACGCCGGATCTCGTCAAAGAGCGCATGGATCTCGCTCGCGGCATCTTCACGCTGGACGACACGGTCCAGGAGGACGACTTCGCGTGGGGTGCGCGGGTGTCGGTCGGGCTGGACCGGCTGGTCGACGACTTCGACCTCGACTCGATCGCCTACTACCACCGCGGCCTGGCCGGTGAACAGCACGAACGGCTCGGCGCCGGCATGATCCTGGGCGCGTCGCTGCTGACCGCCCGGGGCATTCCGACGACCGGCGAGTACGAGCTCAGGACGACCGTGGCGCAGCTGGCCACCCAGGTCGTCGGGGCCGGCGGGTCGTTCTGCGAGATTCAGGCGCTCAACTTCTCCGACAACGTCGTCGAGATGGGTCACGACGGACCGGCGCACCTGGCCGTCAGCGCCCGCGATCCGCTGCTACGCGGGCTCGGCGTCTACCACGGCAAGCGCGGGTGGGGCGTGAGCGTCGAGTTCGACGTACGCGAAGGGCCCGTCACCCTCCTTGGCCTGGGCCAGGATCGCGACGGCAGTCTGTCGTTCGTGGCCTCGGAGGGTACGGTCGTGCCCGGCCCGTTGCTGGCGATCGGCAACACCACCAGCCGGGTGTCCTTCGACCGTGACCCAGGGGAGTGGGTAGATGACTGGAGCGCCTCCGGAGTCGGCCATCACTGGTCGCTCTCCCTCGGCCACCGTGCCGCCGACTACCGCGCCGCCGCCGGGCTCCTCGGCATCGGGTTCACCCACGTCTGACGGGCTGTGCGCGCTCCGGCGGGATGTGCTCGGTCACATCGGCAGCAAGTGGTCGGGGCTGGTGCTGGTCCAGCTGGCCGACGGGCCCCGACCGTACTCGTCGTTGGATCGGGGCAGCCGGATCTCCCAGCGGATGCTCACCCGGACGCTGCGGTCGCTGCAACGCGACGGCCTGGTCGAACGGGCCGGCGAGTCGTCGTACGCGCTGACCGGCACCGGCCGCTCGCTGGCCGCGCTGCACCTCGGGATCGTCGGCTGGGCCGACCGGCATGCCCCGCACATCGTGGCCAGCCGGTCAGCGTTCGACGCGGAGTAGTGCTTCGGTCAGCTCGTCGGGGTGGGTCAGCAGCGACTCGTGGGTGCCCGGCACCATGATCGGTGTGACACCGAGGCGCTTGGCGAACTCGTCG
This sequence comes from Actinoplanes sp. NPDC049265, assembly GCF_043197135.1. NCBI lineage: Bacteria > Bacillati > Actinomycetota > Actinomycetes > Micromonosporales > Micromonosporaceae > Actinoplanes > Actinoplanes sp. NPDC049265. The sequence goes on from NZ_JBICSP010000008.1 coordinate 170,876, forward strand.
CCCGGCCGGGCCAGCGCCCGGTCGCGGTCGGCCAGGATGAAGGTCGACTTCTCCGGGATCGGGTCGGCGTCGAGCGGGTCCAGCATGTACCGGCCCGGCTGCGGCGTCATCAGGTCGAAGGCGACCCGCTGCAGCGGCTCGGGTTCGTCCTGCATGAGCAACTGGCGCACGGCCTCGAAGTACAGCGGCACGAAGCCCTGCTGGTCGATCATCGATCGGACGTAGGCGGCGTTCTCCGGCGGGTTCTCGTCGTTCATCGACACGCCCCGGGCCGGCACGGCGGCGCTGTAGTAGACGATCTTCGCGATCCGGTCCGGGACGCGGTGGGCGGCGCCGGTGATCGGGTAGCCGCCCCAGCTGTGCCCGACCAGCACCACGTCGCGCAGGTCGCGCCGCACGATCTCGTCGACCAGGTAGTCCACGGCGTCGTCGAGGCTCGGCGTACGCGGATCGTCGCCGATCGCCATGCCCGGCATGGTCAGCGGCAGGGCCGCCCGGCCGGCCTCGATGAGGCGGCGGGCGACACCATGCCAGGCCCAGGCGCCGTGCCAGGCCCCCGGAATGAGAACGAAAGTCATGCCGACGACCGTAGAAATCGGACCGCTTCCGGGCAATGGTCACTGACCGTGAACCATGCCACGAACAGGGATGTTCGTTACCAGGCGACGACGCCCTGCGTGAGCGGCTGCAGGGTGCCGACCTGCAGGGACTTCATCGTGATGGCGCTCTTCTCGGGCGCCGGGAAGCCGTCCAGCCGGGCCGGCGGACCGTCGGTCGAGGCCTGCACGTTGAAACGCAGGGTGTTGCCGACGCCGCAGGTCTCGTCGCCCTTGTCGCACGTCGTCCACTTGATGCCCTCGAAGGCGCTGGTCCCCGGGCGCAGCGTGATCCTGACGGCGGCGCCGGGCTCGTCGACCTCGCGGGTGGGCACGTCGACCGCCTCGTCGGCCGCGTTCACCAGCGTGATCGCGGCGCGTCCCTCCAGTTTGCAGCTCTGTTTGCCGGTGTTGACGACCGCGACCAGCCCGCGCATCGCCCCGTCGGCACGCGCCGGCTGCAGGGTCACGGTCGCCGCGAGGTCGTCGTTGCGGCAGTCCTTGCTCTGGGCGCTACCGCCGCCGCCACTGGACTTGGGCGCCTCCGTCTTTGTCTTCGTCTTCGCCTTGTTGGTCGTCGTCGTTTTGGCGGGGGACGGTGCCGGTGCCCCGCTGGGCGTGACCGGGCCGCAGGCCGCCTGGCTCAACGCGAGGCCGATACCGAGTGCGCCGATCACCATAAGCCGGATGTTCATCGTCAACCCTCCTGGATCAAGGAACGGACGAGTCGACTCTGCCGAGGGCCCGGCACCGGCGGTGGTGCGGAGGGCCGAGCTGGCACGAATAGGGGGTCTTCAGGCGCAACCGCTCACGCACGTGGAGCGAAGCGACCTCGGCGGGAGCGACGGTCTGCACCACCCACCCGGCTACGACCTCGCGCTCTTGACAAAGCCCTCCAAGACATGGATGTTCGTCTATGTGAAGCGGATAGCGGTCGTCGCTCTGTTGCTGGTCACCTTCCTTGTCTCGCCGGCTCGCCCCGCGCTCGCGCTGGACAACGGGCTGGCCCGCACCCCACCGATGGGCTTCAACAACTGGAACTCGACCCAGTGCCGGGCCGAATTCAACGAGGCCATGGTCAAGGGCATCGCCGACCTGTTCGTCAGCCGCGGCCTCAAGGCGGCCGGCTATCAGTACGTCAACCTCGACGACTGCTGGGCCCGCCCGCAGCGCGACGGGAGCGGCAACCTGGTCCCGGACCCGGCCCGCTTCCCCAACGGCATCAAGGCCGTCGCCGACTACGTGCACGGCAAGGGCCTCAAGTTCGGCATCTACACCAGCGCCGGCACGATGACCTGCTCGCCGATCGGTTTCCCGGGCGGCCTCGACCACGAGGACCAGGACGCGAAACTGTTCGCCTCCTGGGGTGTCGACTACCTCAAGTACGACAATTGCAACAACCAGGGCCGGGACGCGGTCGAGCGCTACACCCGGATGCGCGACGCGCTGGCCCGCACCGGCCGGCCGATCGTCTTCGCCATCTGCGAGTGGGGCTCGACCCGCCCATGGCTGTGGGCCGGCCCGGTCGGCAACCTGTGGCGCTCCACCGGCGACATCGAGGACAACTGGAACTCGGTGCTGAACATCATCCGCCAGAACAGCGTGCTCGCCCCCTACGCCCGTCCCGGCGCCTGGAACGACCCCGACATGCTCGAGGTCGGCAACGGCGGCCTGACCGATACCGAATACCGCACCCACTTCGCGCTGTGGGCCATGATGTCGGCGCCACTGCTGATCGGCTCCGACCTGCGGACCGCCTCGAACGCCACCTTCGACATCCTGACCAACGCCGGGCTGATCGCCGTCGACCAGGATCCGCTGGGGCACCAGGCCTACGTCGTGCGCAACTCCTCTGGTCAGTGGGTGTTCAGCAAGGTGCTGTCGAACGGGGACCGGGCGGTGGCCCTGTTCAACGAGAACGCCACAGCCACCACGATCACGACGAGTGCGGCGCAGGTCGGCATGAACGCGGCCGCCTCCTACGGGCTACGCGACCTGTGGACCGGGTCTTCGTCAACCACGAGCGGTGCGATCAGTGTGACCGTTCCGGCCCATGGAACCGCCGTCTACCGGGTGTCCGGCGGTTCGGCCTACGCGGGGCGTCAGCTGGTCAGCCAGGCCTCCGGGCAGTGCCTCGACGTGCACGACAATGTCGTCGTCAACGATGGGCCGGTCGAGATCTTCACCTGCAACGGCGGGGCCAACCAGCGGTGGAACTTCACCCCCGCCGGCGAACTGCGCGTCTACGACGGCACCCGCTGCCTGGACGTCTTCAACGGCAACACGGCGGCCGGCACGCGCGTACTCCAGTGGGAATGCAACGGCGGCGCCAACCAGCAGTTCCGCCTCAACGCGAACGGCACCATCACGGCCGTCCAGTCCGGCCTGTGCCTCGACGTCAACGGCGGCGCCACCACACCGGGCACGGGCATCATCATCTGGACCTGCCACAACCAGCCCAACCAGGTGTGGAGCTGAAATTCAGGATCGGGATGTCGTGGCTGGGTGGGTGGTGCTGACCGTCGCTCCCGCCGAGGTCGCTTCGCTCCACGTGCGTGATGGGTCACCCTCTTTAAATGGGTGCGGTGGGTGCGGGACCCCGTGCTGAGCGTGAGCGGATCGCCGAGATCACGGCGATCCGCTCACAGCGCGGGCGGGGAGCCCCGGCGGGGCGGTCAGGTGGGCCAGGGGAGGTCGGGTTCGACGGGGCGGTCGTAGTCGACGCCGGGGACGTCGAAGCCGTAGAGGGCCCGGAACTGGGAACGGAACCAGTCGACGTCGGCGTGCTCGGTGATGGTGTCGGGGGTGATCGCGGACCAGCGTTCGGCCACCGCGTCCTGGACCGCGGGCTCGAGTTCCCAGCGGTCGAGGCGGATGCGGCCCTGCTCGTCGAGGTCGAGGGGAGCGGCGCCGGTCAGCTGGTCCCACAGGCGGATCGACTGTTCCATGGGGGACTGGAGCCGGTCGCCCAGGACGGCCCGGAGGAGGCTCACGTAGAGGGCGATGCCGGGGATGGCGGTGGACGCCTGGGTCACCGCGGCTCCGTTGACCGAGGTGAAGGCCCGGCCGTGGACTCCGCTCAGGCGCTCGGTCAGGGTGGTGGCGGTGGCCTCGAGGTGCGCCTTGGCCGCGCCGATGGTGCCGTCGCGGTAGATCGCGCTGGTCAGGCGGGAACCGATGTAGGTCAGGGCGACGGTCTGGAAGCCGTCGCGGAGCAGGCCGCGGTCGCTCAGCGCGGCGATCCAGCGGGACCAGTCCTCGCCGCCCATGACCTTGACCGTGGACTCGGTCTCGGCCTCGTCGGCGGGATCGGCGCTCAGCGACCGCAGGGCCGGCGTGCCGTCGCTGTCGAACTCCAGGGTCTTGGTGGTGTGGGGGGCGCCCAGCGGTTTGATGACCGACGAGTAGGTGGTGCCGGTGTCGGGATCGGTGCGGCGGGGCGCGGCGACGCTGTAGATCAGGTAGTCGATGCCGCCGAACCGCTTGGCGATCAGGTCGAGGGTTTCCTGCTTGGTCTCGTCGGCGAAGGCGTCGGCGTTGAGGAAGGTGAAGTCGCTGCCCAGCTCGGTGGCGAGCCCCGCGGTGGCGATCGTGCGGTACCAGCCGGCGGTGGCGGTACGCCGGCCGGGCGGGCGCTCGAAACCGATGCCGATGCCCCGGATGCCGTGGCGGGCCAGCCCGGCGATGGTGGCGGCGAGGCCGTAGCCGGCGCTGGAGCCGATGATCAGCGCGGTCGGTCCCGTCTTGCCGGCCGGGGGGACGCGCATCTGCTCGACCGTCGCGACACAGCCGGTCGGGTGCGAGTCGAGCAACAGGAAACCTCGCCCGGTGGGGCGCACGATTCGTTCAGCCACCGGATCATCCTGCCATGTCAGACCGCCCGGGCGGCCTTGCGGGCGCGGTACGCGTTGACGGCGGCGCGGTTGCCGCAGCCGGCCTCGCAGAAGCGCTTGGAGCGGTTCTTGGACAGATCGACGAGGACGTTGTCGCAGTCGTCGGCCGCACAGCGGCGCAGGCGGCTGAGCTCGCCGTCGCGGATCACGTCGACGAAGGCCATGGCTGCCTCGACCATCATCCGGGTGGCCAGCGGCGCGTCCGACGGGGCGGCGTGCAGGTGCCAGGAGAACTCGTCGTGCCGGACCAGCTGGGGCAGCGCCCGGCCCTCGCGGAGCAACTCGTTGACCAGGTCGACGACCTCGGCCTCGTCGGCGGCGACGGACCAGATCCGGCGGAGCCGCGGGCGCAGGCGGTGCACGGCCTGCAGCTCGGGGGCGGTCGACGCGCGCCGGCCGGTCCAGCCCCAGCTGCGGTAGAAGTCGTCCAGGGCGGCCAGGTCGGGCAGTTGCTCGCCGCCGTCGGTGGTGTTCACCAGGGCGGCCGCGGCGGCCAGGGCGATCTCCGTGTCATGGGCGAAAATCATCTTGACTCCTTTCACCCTTAGGTTCTACTGTCATGAGCATAGCAAGCTTTGACTAATGACAGGAGAATGCGATGCGCCTCGGCCTGATGCTTGCACTGTTCTCCGCGGCGACGTTCGGCACGTCCGGCATCTTCGCCCGCTCGCTGCTCGACGCCGGGTGGACCGCCGGCTCGGCCGTGGCCGTGCGTGTCGGCCTGGGCGCGGTGCTGCTCGCCGTACCGGCGCTGATCGCCCTGCGCGGCCGCTGGTCGGCGCTGCGCCGCTCGCTCGGGCTGATGGGCCTGTTCGGCGTGCTGGCCATCTCGGCCGCCCAGGTCGGCTACTTCAACGCCGTGCAGCACCTGCCGATCGGCGTGGCGCTGCTGCTGGAATACTCCGGCATTCTGCTCGTGGTCCTGTGGATGTGGGCGGTGCACGGCCAGCGGCCGGCCCGGCTGACCGTGGCCGGGGCGGTGACCGCGCTGGCCGGCCTGGTGCTGGTCCTCGACCTGACCGGGGGCGCCCGCCTCGACCCGATCGGCGTGATGTGGGGTCTGATCGCGGCGGTCGGGCTGGCCGGATACTTCGTGCTGTCGGCGCGGGTGGACCCGGAACTGCCCTCGATCGTGCTGGCCTCGGGCGGCATGGCGGTCGGTGCGGTGCTGCTGTTCGGGCTGGGCGCGGCCGGGCTGCTGCCGATGCGGTTCTCGTCCGCCCCGGTGACCCTGGCCGGGCTTCAGATGAGCTGGCTGGTGCCGATCCTCGGGCTGGCGGTGGTGGCCGCGGCCGTCGCGTACGCCACCGGCATCGGCGCCGCGCGCCTGCTCGGCGCATCGCTGTCGTCATTCGTCGGCCTGACCGAGGTGCTGTTCGCGGTGCTCTTCGCGTGGCTGTTCCTGGACGAGCTTCCGACCGTGTTGCAGCTGGTCGGCGGCGTGCTGATCGTCGGCGGGATCGTGTTCGTGCGGCTCGGCATGGATCGTACGGTCGATCGTTCCGCTGAGCGGAAGGCGGATCTCCCGCCGGTCGAGGCGGCTGCATAGCGTCCCGGGCATGACTCTCGTCGGCGATGGTGCGTGGCACGGCAAGATCTGGACCGGGGCGTGGACCGACGGCGGTGCCGGCGCCTACGACGTCGTCGAGCCGGCCACCGGGGAAACGCTGGGCTCGGCCGGCCTGGCCACGCCGGCCGACGTCGCCACGGCCGCGGCAACCGCCCGAGAGGCACAAAGAGCCTGGGTGGGTACGCCCTACGAGGAGCGCGCGGCCGTCCTGCGCCGGGCCGGCGACCTGCTCAACGCCAACGCCGCCGAGATCCTCCAGTGGCTGGCCCGCGAGACCGGGGCGATCCGGCCGTTCGGCGGCTTCCAGGTGCACACCAGCGCGGCCGAGTGCTACGAGGCCGCGGCGCTTCCATCCCACCCGTACGGTGAACTCCTGCGCACCGGCCTGCCCCGGCTCAGCTTCGCGCGCCGCGTCCCGGCCGGCGTGGTCGGCGTGATCGCCCCGTTCAACGTGCCGACGATCCTGGCCATCCGGGCGGTGGCCCCGGCGCTCGCGCTCGGCAACGCGGTCATCCTCAAGCCCGACCCGCGGACCGCGGTCGCCGGCGGCGTCGTCTTCGCCCGGATCTTCGAGGAGGCCGGGCTGCCGGCCGGCGTGCTGCAGGTGCTGCCGGGCGGGGCGGACGTCGGCGCGGCGCTGGTGACCGAGCCGGCCGTACGCATCATCGCCTTCACCGGATCGACCCGCGCCGGCCGTCAGGTCGGCGAACTGGCCGGCAAGCACCTCAAGCGCGCCCACCTGGAACTGGGCGGCAACTCGGCGCTGATCGTGCTGCCGGACGTCGACGTGACAGCGGCGGCGTCGGTGGGCGCCTGGGGTACGTTCGCCCACTCCGGCCAGATTTGCATGGCCACCTCCCGGCACCTGGTGCACCGCGACATCGCCGAGGAATACACGGCTCAGCTGGCCGAGCGGGTCGCGAAGCTGCCGGTCGGCGACCCGTGGCGGGACGAGGTGGCGCTGGGCCCGCTGATCGACACGGCGCAGCGTGACCGGGTGCACGGGCTGGTCGAGGCGAGCGTGGCCGGCGGCGCCACGGTGCGCACGGGTGGCACGTACGACAATCTCTTCTACCGGCCCACGGTCCTGGGCGACGTGCCGGTGTCGGCCCCTGCGTACGCCGAGGAGATCTTCGGCCCGGTCGCCCCGGTGACGCCGTTCGACTCCATCGACGAGGTCGCCGAGCTCGCCGCCGGCACCGACTACGGGCTGTCACTGGGCATTCTGACCAAGGACGTGTACGCGGGGCTGGAGTTGGCCGAGCGCATCCCGTCCGGCCTGGTGCACATCAACGACCAGACGGTCAACGACGAGGCGGTGGCGCCCTTCGGCGGCGTCGGCGCGTCGGGCACCGGCTCCCGGCACGGCGGCCCGCAGGCCAACATCGAGGCGTTCACCGAGACGCAGTGGGTGACCCTGCGCGGCGACCTGCCCGCCTACCCGTTCTGACCTACCACCGCACGAGCCAGTGGTACGCAGGGCCGGTGTTCGCGGGGCGGATGCCGCGCTGGGCTACCACTGCACGAGCCAGTGGTAGGCGGGGCCGGTGTTCGCGGGGCGGATGCCGCGCGGGGCTACCACTTTGTCAGCAATGACGCCTCGTCGGCGGGGGAGAGGCCGGTGCTCAGGGGCGGCTCGCCGCGGTCGCGGTCCCAGGCCAGGACGGCGGCCGCGGTCGCCGACAGCGGCGTGGCCGGCATCCCGGCGGCGTGGGCGGCGTCGGGGCTCAGCCGGAACATCCAGTGGTGCTCGTCGGTCAGGGCCAGGGGCAGGCTCGCGGCCGACGACGGCACGGTGACGACCTCGGCCTCCTGGCCGGCCGCCTGTGCGCAGATCTGGATCAGGCCGGCCATGGTCACCGGTTCGGCCGGGCCGACCGCGTTGAAGTCGCCGGAGCGGTCGCCGGCGAGCAGGGTGACCACCAGGGCGGCCAGGTCACCCGAGTCGACCACCTGGACCGGCGCGTCGGGCGAGCCGGGCAGGGCCACCCGTCCGCCGCGGGCGGCCCGGCGGACCCAGTAGGTGAAGCGGTCGGTCGGATCGTGCGGGCCGGCCACCACGCCCGGACGCACGATGGTGGACCGTTCGCCGTACCGGGCCACGACGGTGTCCTCGCACGCGACCTTGAGCGGCCCGTAAGTGCTGCCGGTGACCTCCTCGGTGTCGTACTCCGGAGCGCGGCGCTCGATCGCGTTTTCGCCGGCCGCGGGCTGGAACACCGACCCGGTGGAGATCATCAGGTAGCGGCCGGCCCGGTCGCCCAGCGCGTCGGTGGCCTCGTGGATGTGCCGGGGCACGTACGCGGCGACGTCGACGACCGCGTCCCACGACGTGCCGGCCAGGGACCGGTAGTCGCCGCTGTCGCGGTCGCCGGCCAGCCGGGCTACGCCGGGGAAGAGCCCGCTGCCGGTCCGCCCACGGTTGAAGAGGGTCACGTCGTGCCCGTCGCGCAGGGCGGCGTCCACGATGGCTCGGCCGACGAACGAGGTTCCACCCAGAATCAGCAGTCGCACCCCGCGACTATAGGACCGGGAAGCGGGCGGTCAGACCGGCGACCCGGGCAGTCTGCGCCTCGCGGGCCTTACGCAGGGCGAACGCCCGCAGGAACCACGGCGCGCGCAGTTCGATCGTCTCGGTGCCGTCGCAACCGTCGCCGGCCTCGGTGAGCGTCACGGTCGCGGTGAGGCGTACCCACCCCGGCGACCGCACCGTGTTGACCACCCGGCCCGGCGCCACCTGGATCGTCACGTCGATGGCGTTGTCCCAGTGGAACGGCCCGAGGCGGAAGCGTTCCACCGACACGTACCGTGTCTCGTCGCCGGTCACCCGGATGTCGCGCACGGCGACGACCAGCGGGGCCAGCCCGATGTAGCTGTGCGGGTCGTTGAGGAACGCGATCACCGGGGCCGGCGGGGCGCCGAGCCGGAAGGTGGTGCTGAAGTTGTCGAGGGGCACGCGTCCATGATCGGCGAGCCGGGTTTGCCCGCGAACGGCGGGGGAAGCTTTGTGGACGGTGCCTGGGTGCGGTGGCCGCGCGTACCCGTCGCATCGATCTGGTCACTGGCGTGACCTGCTGCTGAAGGAGGTCAGCGAACGGTGATGACGGCGACCGGGAACTCGCGGTCGGTCTTCGTCTCGTAGCCGGCCGCGTCGGGCCAGTACGCGCGCCAGACGCCGTAGAGGCGCTCCCAGTCGTCGTCGCGGCCGGGCCGGACCACGCGGTGGTCGGCCTTGAGGGTGTCGGCGCCGAGCTCGATGGTGACCGGCTCGTCGAGGGCTTCCAGGTTGGCCACCCAGACCGGCTCGGAGGGGGCGCCGCCGGCGCTGCCGCAGACGATGTAGGTGTCGCCGTCCGGGGCCGCGACCAGCGGGTTGACGGTGACCTTGCCGGTCTTGCGGCCGGGGGCGTGCAGCAGGAGCACGGTCTTGCCCGCCCAGTGCCCGCCGAGGTCACCGTTCTTCTCGCGGTACTGGTCGATGATCGTGTCGTTGAACGAAGCCATGCGACCGACATTAGTTGACAGCGGGAAATTCCACCAAAGAAACGAGCCCGGCGACCAGGTCGGCCGCCGGGCTCGTTCACGCTCCCGTGACTACAGGTTGGCCGGCCCCGCCGCCGTGGCCTCGGCCACCGCGCCGGTACGCCGCTCGGTCGCCCGGGCGTCGCCCGCACGCTCGCGGTCGGCGGTCAGCGCCTTGGCCGACCGCTTGGCCGCCGCCGGAGCCGCCTGGTCGCCGACCACGCCGCCGCGGATGCGGTTGTTCGCCGCGACCACGGCCGCCGGGCTGTTCGACTGCACGGTCAGGACGCCGTCGATGATGTTGTCGTCGACGTTGACGCCACCGGTGGTGTTGGTGACGCTGACGTCCTTGCCGAAGTAGCCGCCGGACGCGCAGCCGTCCAGGCCGCCGTTCGGGCCGAGCTGCACGCCGCCGAGGTTGCCGGCGAACGTCGACTTGCCCCGCACCGCGCTGCCGCAGACCACGCTGCCGGTGGCGCTGTTGAGCACCGAGAGCTGGCCGTCGACGAACGAGTCGTGCACGTCGGTGTAGTACGAGCCGGAGCTGTTGACCGAGCCGGTGACCTGGGTGTTCTGGTCCAGGCGGATCTCGCCGGCGTTGGCCGCGACCGAGCCCGAGACGGTCGAGCCCTCGACGAACAGGAACGAATCGATCGTCGAGGAGCCCTTGGCCCGCACGGTGACCGCGCCGGTCTGCGCCGACTTGAGGTAGACGCCGTAGCCTCCGGACGCGACCGTCACGGTCCCGCCGACGTTCGAGTTGCTGGCGTCCAGGTAGCCGTTCGCGGCGACCTGCACGTTGCCGCTGACCCGGCCGCCGGCCACGACCAGGTTGGCGCCGGCGGCGACGCTGACGTTGCCGGTGATGATCGTGCCGGTCAGCGCGCACGACTCGTTCGGCGGCACGTAGAGGTCGTTCGGCACGGTGACGGCGCCACCGGTGCCGATGCAGTAAGTGACCAGATCCGCGCTGGCCGGCGCGGCGCCGGCGACCACACCGGCAGCGACGACGGCCGTGGCGGTGGCCAGGTGGACGACTAAACGCCTGCGCATTCCAGATCTCCCTGATTCGTCGTTGGTGCTGAAGAGGGTCATGAGCCGACCGCCGATCGGGCGGCCGCCCGGACGATGGCCCCCTGCTGCCGCGGCGTGAGCGTGCCCGGGACGAGCGGCGCGGTGACCGTCTCGACGTGCCGGACGAACGCGGCGTGGTTGGGGTACGGGGCGAACTCGGCGACCAGGTCGTTGACCGTACAGCCGTCGCCGGTGTCGGAGTTCGGCACTCCGGTGTTGTCGCTCCCGATGATCACCGTGGGCCGGGTGTCCGAGGCGGGACAGGCGTCCTCACCCGACGCGACCACAGTGAACGTCACCGACTTCTCCGCCGCCGTGTTGCCGGCGTTGTCGGTGGCCCGGTACTTGAGCGTGTGCGCACCGGCCGACCGGACCACCACCGGTGTGTTGTAGGTGGTCCAGCCCCCGTTGTCGAGCGCGTACTGGATCCGGGCGACGCCCGACTCGGTGTCGGCGGCGGTGACCGTGACCGTGGCCGCTCCGACGAAGTTGCCGTTGCCGTCCTGCTCACCGGCCGCGCCGGCGTTGGTGGCAGGCGGCGTGGTGTCCGGCTGCGGCGGCGCCACCACGGTGAACGTCACCGACTTCTCGGCCGCGGCGTTGCCGGCCTGGTCGGTCGCCCGGTACTTGACGGTGTGCGCGCCGACGGTGGTCACCGCGACCGGCGCGGTGTACGCCGTCCAGGCCCCGTTGTCCAGCGCGTACTCGACCGTGGCGACTCCGGAACCGGAGTCGGAGGCGGTCACCGTGACGGTGGCCGTACCCACGTAGTTGCCGTTGGTGTCCTTGGTGCCGGACACCGCCGCGTTGGTCGCCGGGGGAGTGGTGTCGGCCGGCGCCGGGTCGACGATGGTCAGCGCGGCCATCTGCTCGGCCGACCGGTTCCCGGCGTTGTCGGTGGCCCGGTAGTGCACCATGTGCGCCCCGGCGCCGGTGACCACGACCGGCTGGGTGTACGGCTGGAAGGCGCCGCCGTCGACGCTGTACTCGATCAGCGCCACGCCCGAGCCCTCGTCGGTGGCGGTCACCGTGACGGTGGCCGTACCGATGTAGTTGCCGTTGGCGTCCTTGTTGCCGGCGACCGTGTGCGTGGCCGTGGGCGGGGTGACGTCCTCCGGGCCGGGTGCGACCACCGTGAAGGAGACCGAACCGACGGCCGAGGTGTTGCCGGCCTTGTCGGTGGCCCGGAACTGCACCGAGTGGTCACCGAGCTCGTTCACCACGACCGGCGCGGTGTACGGCTGGTAGCTGGTGTCGTCGACCTGGTATTCGATCGTGTCGACGCCGGAGCCGGTGTCCGACGCGGTCACCGTGACGGTGGCCGAGCCGACGTAGTCGCCGTTGCTGTCCTTGTTGCCGGAGACCGCGCCGCTGACCGTCGGCGGGGTGGTGTCCGGGCCCGGGTTGCCGCCGGTGACGGTGAACTCACCGACCATCGAGCTGTGTCCGGGCATGGTGCAGAAGTAGCGGTACTTGCCCGGCGTCAGGGTGACGGTGAGGACCCAGCGGCCGTCGTTCTGGTCGAACGGGCTGGCCAGCTGGTTGACGGTGACGTCGTGGTTGTAGCCCTCGGTCGACGTGTCGAAGGTCAGCGTGTGCGGCATGCCGGTGTCGTTGCCGGTGGCCGCGCTGTTCTCCCACACGATCGTGGTCTCGCCCGCGACGGCACTGGTCGGTGCCGACTTGTAGCGGGTGATGTCGTTGTCAGCGGTCCAGGTCAAGGTCTGCACCGCCGCCGCGGCGGGGGAAGCCCCCGCCACGACGAAGGTGCTGACCAGCAGGACCAGCGCGGCTAACGCGGCGCGGATCTTCGATGTCACAGAGGCCTCACGCGAATGTTGCGGAACTCGATCAGATCGGTGTCGCTGTGGTTCTGCAGCCCGAGGAAGCCCTCGGTGAACTGCCGCAGATCCGTCGGCGGGTCGCCGGCCCGGGAGGACTGCTTGCCCGGCGTGTTGTCGAACTCCTTGATCACCACGCCGTTGCGGATGATCGTGTAGTGCTGGCCGACAACGCGGAGCTCGTAGTCGTTCCACACGTTCTTGGCCGTCGGGCGGGCCTGGGTCAGGTTGTTCGGGTCGAAGTTGTAGATCGACCCGGTCTTCTGCGGCTCGCCCGTGTCACCGTCGTAGATCTGGATCTCGTGCCCGCAGTAGATGGCCACCCAGGCCTGCGAGGTACGCGCCGACCCGACCGTCCCACAGCTGCCGGCCGGACGTTGCGCCAGCGGGATCCGCGGGTCGGGGAACCGGGCGAACAGGCCGCTGTTGGCCCGAGCGGTGCCCGGCGCGATGTCCTTGAACTGCGCCTTCATCGAGAAGTTGGCGTAGTTCTTGGTGTAGTAGAGCATGCCCAGACCGCCGGAGGACCGCAGTGATCCGTCGGGCTGGATGCTCCACCGGCCGTCCGGTGCCATCTCCCAGCCGTCGAGCGAGGTGCCGTCGTAGATCGCCTCGGTGCCCTTGTGGTCGGGCCGGCCGATCGGCGACGCCGCCGCGAGCCGGGTCAGCGTGCCCGCCTCCCGGGCGGTCAGGTTGCCCGCCTTCTGCTGGGCGTTGGCCACCGCGGTGACCTGGCGGACGAAGCCGTCGTGGTTGTCCCACGCCGCCTCGTCGTCGATCAGGTCGTTGATCGTGCAGCCGCCGCTGGTCGCCTTGTTCGGCACACCGGTGTCGGTGTCCTCGAAGAAGACCGTGCCGCGGCTGTCCGGCACCGCGCAGCCGACGTTGACGACCGTGGTCACTGTCGACTTGGTGCCGTCGGCGTAGGTGACGGTCAGCTTGGCGGTGAAGGAACCGGTCCGGGCGTACGTGTGCCGCGGGTTCGCCTCGTCCGAGGTCGTGCCGTCGCCGAAGTCCCAGCTCCAGCTCACGCCGCCCGACTTGGAACCGTTGAACGCGTAGGTCAGGGCCTTGTTCTGCACGGCCACCGAGCTCGCCGCCGGTACCGGGGTCGCCGGCCCGCCGGTGTAGACGGTCCGCAGCAGCTTCTGGTTCGACGTGAGGCTGAAGAATCCGCCACCGTAGTCCAGCGTGTAGAGCGCGCCGTCCGGGCCGAACTTCGCGTCCATCCAGTCGGTCAGCCGATTGTCGCCGCTGCCGCCGGGCAGGATGGCCCGCAGCGACTCGGCGAACGGCGGCGGCGACTGGCTGGGCACGCCGGCCGGGTCGACGGTCACCGCGATGCGGTTCTGCGAGTTCGACTCGTCACCGATGAACCACTTCTTGTCCCAGTACGCCGGCCAGGCCACGCCGCTGTTCTGGTCGACCAGCTCGGTGTGATAGGTCGGGCCGGACATCACGGCCTGGCCGCCGCCGCGCAGGTAGGGCTCGGTGTAGGTGGCCTGCGAAGCGATGTAGGACGGGATGCCGCTGCCGTCGGCGCGCGGCGGGAAGACCGGGCCGCCACCGTCGGGCGCGTACCAGATCATGTTGTTCCGCACCGCCGGCAGGTCGACCAGGCCGGTGTTGCGGGGCGAGTTGTTCTTCAGGTTGTCGCAGTCGTACCAGCCGGTCAGGACGGTCGCGTCGGTGTTGCTGCGGTCCCGGTAGGGCTGCTTGTTGCCCATGCAGTACGGCCAGCCCTGGTTGCCCGCCGAGGTGATGATCGTGGCGGTCTCGTACTTGGCCGGGCCCAGTTCCGGGTTCGGCGACGAGGCGTCGGGGCCGACCCAGCCGGCGGTCAGCCACTGGGTCACCGGGTCGATCTGCAGACGGGCGATGTTGCGTACGCCCATCACGTAGATCTCCGGCCGGGCCTTGTCGTTGCCCGGCGGGAAGAGGTTGCCCTCGGGAATGGTGTACGTGCCGTCGTTCTCCGGGTGGATCCGGATGATCTTGCCGGCCAGGTCGTTCGAGTTACCCGCGGTACGCCGGGCGTCCTGGAACGAGATGCCCGCGAACTCCTTGGTCCAGTTGTTGCCGGAGTAGCCGCTGGAGCCTTCGGACGAGTTGTTGTCGCCCGAACCGACGTAGAGGTTGCCCTTGGCGTCGAAGGTCATGCCACCACCGGCGTGGCAGCAGCTGTGGATCTGCACCGGGAACTGCAGCAGGTCCTTGCGGGTGGCCTGGTCGATCGTCTTGGCCGCCGGGTCGTAGGTGAAGCGCGAGATGGTCCGCTGACCGATCCGCTTCTCCCGGTCGATGCTGTTGTGCGGCATCCAGTAGACGTAGAGCCAGTGGTTGTCGGAGAACTTGGGGTCCGGCACGATGCCGAGCAGGCCCTCCTCGTTCTTCTGCAGCTCGTCGCCGCTGCCCCGGTTGCCCATCACCTCGAGGGTGGTGAGCAGCTTGACCTTCTTGGTCACCGGGTCCCACTCGTGGATGGTGCCGCAGCCCTTGCCCACGTTCGGGTTGGTCCACTCGACGATCGGCCCGGACGGGCAGGCCGCCTTGCCGACGTAGAACACCGTGCCGTCGGGCGCGATGGTCAGGCCGTGCGGCTCACCGATCTGGTCGAGCTGGCCGGAGGCGTTGCGCGCGGTCAGCCGCTCGGTCTTGTAGTTGGCCGCGATGGTCGCCTGGCAGTCGCCGCGCACCAGGCCGGCGGTCCACTGCAGGGCGCCGGTGAGGTGCTTCTTGAACGCGTCCTCGCCGTAGCTGCCCGAGGTGTGGCCCATGCCGGTGTAGAAGGACCGGCCACCCTCGTAGTCACGGCACCAGGAGACCGGGTGGAACGCGCCGTTGGCGCCCTGACCCGGGGTGTAGTGCCGCTCCTCGACCTGGGCGACGGTGTGCACCGTGCCGATCGGGTTGGGGTCCCAGTTGTACCAGCGGTCGGTCCGGGTGACCTTGAGCGGCAGCGACTTGGTGGACGGGTGCTGCCGATCGAGGACGTCGACCACGGACTGCGCGGGCGCCGGCGGCGTCGGTGCGGTGCTGCTGCCGGTGAACATCCGCCAGTCGGCGATCTGAATCAGCGGCTCGCCGTTGTTGGCGGTGATGTTCAGCCGCCAGTAGCGGTAGGAGGCCGGCGTGGCCAGGTCGAAGCGCTTGTTCTGGAAGCGCTCGGCCCAGCTCTGACCGGCGCGGGTCTCGACGTTCTGCCAGTCCGAGCCGTTGGTCGAACCCTGCAGCGTCCAGTCCTTCGGGTCGCGGCCGGGGAAGTCGTTGGCCGAGGTCAGCGCGTACCCGGTGATGGTCTTGGCGCTGCCCAGGTCGTAGGCGACCCAGCCGGTCGGGTTGAAGGTGAGCCACTTGGTGTTGGCGTCACCGTCGGTCAGCTTCTCCTTGGTCTCGTTCGGCGGGTTCTCCGCGCTGGCGGTGACCGCCGAGACCGGTTCGGCGTTCGGCAGTGCGCCCACCGGGCGGGTGCCGATCAGGCCGGTGAACCAGGCCGAGTCCAGCTGCGCCTGGGCGGCGTCACCGATGCCCAGGAAGCCACCGCCGGCCTTCATGTAGGCCTGCAGCGCGCTCTCCTGGTCGCGGCTCAGGGCCGCCTTGTTGGCCGAGAGGAACACCACCGACCGGTACGCCGACAGCCCGGCCGTGGTGAACACGCCCGGGTCGCTGCTGATGGTGACGTCGGCTCCGGCCTCCGCGCCCAGATCCTTGATGGTCTGCGCCGCGGTCGCGACGGGATCCTGCTGGTCGGCGGCCGCGCCGTGGAAGACCAGCACCTTGACGTCGGCCGCCGCCGCGGCCCGGGGCGCCGCCTGTGCCAACGTTGTCATCGTCGGCGCGAGCGACACCACGACCACGGCGGCCGCGGCCCCGGCGAGAGCCCGTCTGACACGGCCCCCCGCTCGGTCCGTTCTGAATACGAGCCCTCGTCTCATTCCTGCAAGCCCCCTACTTCGTGTGGTCATGCGTCGTGGACATCTGGGACATGTGGCCCTTGAACCGTGCGATGTCCGCACTCGCCGCGGCCGGGATCGTCCCGTCGGCGTTGCGCACCAGGAAGATCCCCGCCATGCCGGTGTCGGAGTGCGACTGGACGTGGCAGTGGTACATCCAGGCGCCCGGTCCGACGTGTTCGCCGGCGATCACCTGGAATCCGAACGAACTGCCCGGGTTGAGGTCCTTGTTATCGGTGACGATGCTCGGGTCGTTCGGGCCCTCGAGCATTCCGGTGCGATTGTCGGCCCACCTGTGTGCGTGCAGGTGGAACGTGTGAAGCTGATTTCCGTGGCCGATCGCGAGCCACTCGACGCGTTCGCCGAGATTGGCCTCGAACTGCGGTGTGCTGCCGGACGGCTTGTTATTGATCATCATTTCGTTGAAGACGACCGTGAATGTCTTGTCCGGCAGGATATCGCCCCGGCGGCGTACGATCAGCCCGCCGTAGAGTCCACGCAGGACGCCGGCGGTGCCGTGGTCGGTCCCCATCGCGTGGTCGTGGTAGTGCCAGTAGCCCGCGCTGCCGGGCATGAAGCGCCGGCCCGCCGCGGCGGTCATCTCGTGCGACCGCCAGATGTAGGTACGCGTCTCGCCCGGGTTGTTGAACGAGTTGTTGATGGGGGCGCCGTCCGAGACGGTGTCGTAGTCAACGCCGTGGGCGTGGATGGACAACCGCTGCGTGGTGTTGTTGACCAGCGTGATCTCCATGGTGTCGCCCTCGTACATCTCGAGTAGCGGACCGGGGATCGTGGGCTTGCCGGGCTCCAGCCCGTAGCCGTACTGGTTGGTGGTGCCGATCTGCTCGGCGTAGATCGTCACCTTCTTCGTCGCGCCGGTCGCCGCGGCCGCCGGACTGGTGGGCACAGTGGACGCCGCCAGGCCGAGGGCCGGGGTCGCCAGACCCACCCCGCCCGCGGCGATCAGCGTGCGGCGGGAGAACGTGAGGCCGCGGCCGCGGGGTTTGCGGTCCAGGCCGGACGGTTCGTCCATCTCTCTCCGTTTCGCGGCCGGGCGAAAGGCGCGCGAGAGAATGGCGTGCACGGATATGTCGACCGGCACGCTAAATCCGCACCTCTCGTCTGGGGTGGGGCCCAGAGGTGCTCGCGGGGGCTTTGGCTCGGCTGACTCAGAACTTTCGGTGGTTGAGGAGAACTTATGTTCTCGATAGACGAAAGTAAAGGTCCACACGGAAAAAGCGTTTACCGCGGCGTAACAACCCTGGTCAATGTGTCAGGGATGTCCATTGTGTTCGGGGGCATCGATCAGCGCCAGTGGCGCTTCATCCACCGGCTGACCAGGGGCGGGACCACCCAGGAGTAGACGCAGAGGATCAGCCAGAGACCGGCGAACACCGCCGACAGCGCGCCCAGCCCGATCGCCCGCAGGCCGTAGATGATCACGATCGCCGCGATCCAGGTCTTCAGCGGGCCGAAGCGCATGATCGGCCGGATCGGCACCAGCAGCGGGTGGCTGGCGATCCGGGCCTCCAGCGCCGACTCCGCGTACGCCTGCTCGTCCGGCGCCGAGGCGGCCGCCTGGCGCAGCCCCGAGTAGGCGTCACCGACATGGCCGCGGGCCGCGCTCGTGCCACCCAGCAGGGCGTGCGCGGCCGGGTTCTCGGGATAGGCGGCCACGAACTCGCGGGCGATCCGCTGCGCCGCCCGGTCGTCGCCGCGCGCGTAGGCCAGCTGCACCCGGGTCGCGTACACCGTGGGGGAGTGCGGGTCCTGCGCGGCCGCGCGGTCCACCAGCTTGGCCGCCTTGTCGATCTGGTTGTCGGCGATGCAGAGCCGGGCGTACGCACAGAGCAGGTCGGGATCGCTCGGTGCCAGCGCCAGCCCGTCCAGCAGCGCCCGCTCGGCCACCGGCAGGTTTCCCATCTCCTGTTCGGCCCGGCCCAGCAGCCGCAACAGGTCGGCGTCGGGACCGCCCGCGGTCAGCCCCTGCCGGGCCGACTCGGCCGCCTCGGGCCAGCGCTCGAGGTTGGCCAGCGCGACACAGCGCAGATAGTGCGCGCGGGCGCTGATCGCGTCGCTCGCCGGCAGCCGGGTCAGCTCGGCCAGCGCCTGCTCGGGCCGGCCGGCGCTGATCAGGGCGGTGGCCCGCTGGAAGACCTCGATGCTCACCGTGCCACCACGAAGATGACGATGACCTGGAACAGGACCAGCCCGACGGCGCTCACGATGCCGGGCCAGACCAGGCTGGCCGGTTGTCCGTCGCCGTAGGTGTAGGCCCGGAACGGCCCGCGCTGGAACGCGATCACCACCAGCCACGCCAGCGACCCGGTGATCGACCCGAACAGCCGGACCAGGTTGTTCGCGTCGGTGAGCAGCGCCGCCACGATCCACAACCCGAACCCGGCCACCGCGGCCAGCGCGATCAGCAGCACCTTGGACCCCGGCAGCCCCAGCCGCCGCCCATTGACCACGCCGAGCAGGCCGGCGGTCAGCGGGCCGCCGAAGAACGACGCGTAAAAGATCGACTCCGGCCGCCACGGGCGCCTACCGGAAACCGGGCGTTCCCGGACAGTCGGGCGGAACAGGTCGTCGGTCATGGTAGATCCCCGTCTCGTGGTGGCGGGCACAGCATAATGGCCAGCCATGAGCAACCCGCTGATCGAGAGCATGCTGGCCGCGGTCGAGGCCAGCCCCGACGACCTGCCGCTGCGGCGCCACCTGGCCGAGCTGCTCATCGGGGCCGGGCGTGGTCCGGAAGCGGTCGCTCATCTGGCCGTGGCCCTCGCCCAGGAGCCCGCTCACGCCGAGACCCAGGCCCTGATGACCCAGGCCCTCGGCGGCCCATCCGCGGCGGAACCACCCGCGCCTTCCCCGGACGTCAACTGGAAGGCGTACGAGAAGGAATTCGAAGGCTCCGTACCTCCGCGCTACGCCCGCGCCGACGACGAGCCCGACCCGATCGAAGGCGACGACGACCGGACCGTCGACATCGAGCTGTCCGGCGTCAAGCTGGCCGACGTCGGCGGCATGCAGGACGTCAAGAAGCGCCTCGAGCTCGCGTTCCTCGCGCCGATGAAGAACGAGAAACTGCGCTCGATGTACGGCAAGAGCCTGCGTGGCGGCCTCCTGCTCTACGGTCCGCCCGGCTGCGGCAAGACCTTCCTGGCCCGGGCCGTGGCCGGCGAGATGGGCGCCCGATTCGTCAGCGTGTCCCTGGTCGACGTGCTGAACATGTGGATCGGCCAGTCCGAACGCAACCTGCACGACATCTTCCAGGCGGCCCGGCGCAACGCCCCCTGCGTGCTGTTCCTCGACGAGGTCGACGCGCTCGGCCACAAGCGCAGCCAGATGCAGAGCTCGTCGATGCGTACCCTCGGCAATCAGCTCCTGGCCGAGATGGACGGCATGGAGGGCTCCAACGACGGGGTGTTCGTGCTGGCCGCGACCAACGCGCCGTGGGACGTCGACCCGGCGCTGCGCCGCCCCGGCCGCCTCGACCGCACGGTCCTGGTCATCCCGCCCGACGCCGAGGCCCGCGCCGCGATCCTCGAGGTGCACCTGCGCGACCGCCCGATCGCCGGCATCGACCTCAAACGCCTGGCTGCCGCGACCGACAAGTTCTCCGGCGCCGACCTGGCCCACCTGTGCGAGACCGCCGCCGAGTACGCCATGCACGACTCGGTCACCAGCGGCAACGTCCGGATGATCGAGCAACGCGACATGGAGGCGGCCCTGCGCGAGGTACGCCCGTCCACCGGCCCGTGGCTGCAGACCGCCCGCAACGTCGCCATGTTCGCCAACGAGGACGGTGCCTACAGCGAACTGGCGAAGTACCTGAAGAAGAACAAGCTGCTCTGAGACCTGTCTCAATTCGCTTTCCGGGGCGCGTCAACTGGGACTGAATTCGAGACAGGTCCTAGAGTGCTGGGCGAGACATCTACGACGGTGCATGACGGGGGATGCGTAGATGGAGTTCCGGCTGCTCGGGCCGGTCGAGGTGACACGTGGCGGCGCGCCGCTCAGCCTCGGCGGGGCCAAGATCCGTACCCTGCTGGCCGCGCTGCTGGTCGAGCCCGGCCGGATCGTGCCGGCCGACCGCCTGATCGACATCCTGTGGGACGACGACCCACCGGCCACCGGGCGCGCGCTGATCCAGACCTACGTGTCGACGCTGCGCCGGGCGATCGGCGACGACCCGCCCGCGATGATCCTGACCGCGGCCCCCGGCTATCGGGCCGAGGTGCCGGCCGAAGCGCTCGACCGGCACCGGTTCGAGCAGTTCACCACCGAGGGACGAGCGGCCGCGGCGGCCGGGCGGCACCGGGCGGCGGCCACCGCGTTCCGGGCCGCCGAGACGCTCTGGCGCGGGCCGGCGCTGGGCGGCGTCCGCAGCCGGGTGCTGGCCGCCGAGGCCGCCCGGCTCGACGAGCAGCGGGTCGCGGCGACCGAGGCGCGGATCGCCGCCGACCTCGAACTGGGCCGCGACGACGAACTGATCGGCGAACTGACCGTCCTGGTCGAGCAGTTCCCGACCCGCGGCGCGATGCGCGGGCAGCTCATGCTCGCCCTGTACCGGGCCGGCCGGACCGCCGACGCGCTGACCGTCTTCCGGCAGGGGCGTGCGGCGCTGATCGACGAGCTCGGCATCGAACCCGGTCCCGAGCTGACCCGGCTGCACGAACGGATCCTGCGCGACGACCCCGATCTCCAGCCGCCGGAGCCGGCGCCGGAAGCGGTGCCGAGCCCACGCCCGGCCACCACGCCGGGCCGGCCGAGCACGCTGGTGCCGGCCCAGCTGCCACCGGACTCGGCCGACTTCACCGGCCGGGACGCCCTGGCCGGCGAGCTGTCGGGCACCCTGAGCGGCGGCGGACCGGCCGTGGTGGCGCTGCTCGGACCGGGTGGCGTCGGCAAGTCGGCACTCGCCGTGCACGTCGCCCACCGGGTCACGACCGCGTACCCCGACGGGCAGCTGCACGTCGACCTGCGCGGCAACAGCGACACCCCGGCGTCGCCGGCCGAGGTCCTGGGCCGGTTCCTGCGGGCGCTGCAACCCGACCCGGCCAACGTCCCGGATGGCGCCGACGAGCGGATGGACGCCTACCGCACCCTGCTGGCCGGGCGCCGGATGCTGATCGTGCTCGACGACGCGGCCAACGAACAGCAGATCCGCCCGCTCCTGCCCGGCAGCGGCGGCAGCTCGGTGCTGGTGACCTCGCGCAACCGGCTCGGCGGGCTGGCCGGGGCCCGGCTGGTCGAGCTCGACATGCTCTCCACCGCCGAGGCGACAGCGCTGCTGACCCGGATCGCCGGCGCCGACCGGTTCGCGCCCGCGCCGCAGGCCGCCGCTGAGATCGTCGCCGCCTGCGGAAACCTGCCCCTCGCGGTCCGGGTGGCCGGGGCCCGGCTGGCCACCCGCCGGCAGTGGACACCGGGGCTGCTCGCCACCCGGCTCCGCGACGAGCGCCGCCGGCTCGACGAACTCGCGGCCGGCGACCAGCAGATCCGGGTCAGCATCGGGCTGAGCTTCGACAGCCTCGACCCGGCCGCCCACGCCGCGATCTGCCGGCTCGGGCACCTCGGCCTGTCCGACTTCCGGTCCTGGGTGCTGGCGTACGCGCTGGACACCGACATCGGCGCGGCCGAACAGATCCTCGAACAGCTCGTCGACGCCCACCTGGTCGACTACACCTACGTCGACGACACCGGCCAGGTGCGCTACCGCCTGCACGACCTGATCCGGATCTACGCCCGTGAGCAGGCCGAGCGGCACGAGTCCCGCGACGACCTGGTCGCCGCCACCGCCCGCGTCGTCGACGCCTGGTCGGCCGCACTGGGCCGGCTCGCCCAGCACATCGTCGACCACGTCACCTCGGGCGCGATCCTGCCGGTGGCCCCGGCCCCGGTCAGCGACGTCGACCCGGAAGTGCTCGGCACCGCTGTCACCGACCCGCGCGGCTGGCTCGACGCCGAGCAGACGCTGCTGGTGCTCGCGGTCGAACGGGCGGCCGAGATGGGCCTGGCCGACCGGGCCGTGGCCGTGGCCGCGGTGCTGTGCGCGTCGCGGTACGCGCTGGGCAACGTGCCCGACCTCTGGGACCGGGCCCACCGGGCGGCGCTGACCGCGGCCCGGGCGGCCGGCGACGCGCACGGCGAGGCCGTCCTCCTGGCCGAGCTGGGTCAGGTGCGCTACGAGCAGGACGAGTTCACCGAGGCCCGCCGGCACCTGGCCGAGGCGGCCGAGCGGTTCCGCGACCTGGACGACGCCCGGGGCCGGGCCAGCGCCCTGTGCGCGCTCGGACTGGCCTGCCGGGAACAGGGCTACCTGCCGGAGGCGGTGCACTTCCTGCGGCAGGCGTCGGAGCTGTCCCGGACCCTGGGTGACGACCGCGCGGCCGGGCACTGCGCCCGCGTGCTCGGCTCGGTCCACCTGGAGCGGGGCGACTTCGCCGCCACCGACGAGGCGCTGGCGGCGGCGGTGGACGCGTACCGCCGGACCGGCAGCCGCCGCGGGGAGGCGCTGGCGCTACGGACGATCGGGCTCGCCCACCGCGCCCAGGGCCGCCTGGCCGAGTCCGAGACGGCGCTGAAGCAGGCCCTGGCCATCTTCGAGGAACTGGCCGACGTCGCGCTGATCGCGTTCGCGCGGCGGTCGCTGGCCAAGACCTACGTGCGGATGGGCCGGCTGGCCGAGGCCCGCGAGCCGCTCGACGGGGCGCTGGCCACGCACCGGGCCGTCGGCGACCGGTGGGGCGAGGCGATGGTGCTGCGCACGATGGGCGAACTGGACCTGGCCGCCGGGCGGCTCGACGACGCGGCCAAGGCCCTCGCGGCGGCGCTGGAGATCTTCCGGGGGCAGGAGGCAGCGCTGTTCTGCGCGCGTACCCTGCGCGACATCGCCGAGGTGGAGCGGGCCCGCGGCGACGAGGAGGCGGCCGAGGTGGCGCGGGCCGAGGCGATCCGGACCTTCCGCACCTTCGGCGCCCGTGAATATGCCGAGATGACGGCCGCTCTGTAATCCGGTTACAGCGATTCTGCAGCCGACTCCGCGACGGTGGTGATAGCCGCCCACCGATCCCTGGAGACCGCCATGTCCGATCCGAGCCTCGTGCAGGTGCCCGTCCGTGAATCCGTCGAACCCCTGATCGACGTCGAGACCTCGGCGCCGCTGCGGGTCGCCGGCCCCGGGTCCGGCCCGATGCTGCGGTTCGGGGTGGTCGAGCGGCTGGTGGTGGCCCAGAGCCTGCTGCCGCGCGACGTGCACCTGGTCATCGTGGCCGGGCACCGCCCCGGCGACGACGGCGACGCGCATCCCACCGGCGGCGCCGTCGACCTGGCGCTGTTCGACGCGGGCGGCGAACCGCCGGCCGAACTGCCCTGCTGTGACTGCGATCCGGTCACCCCGGCGTCGCCGGCCTGCGTGCGGCTGATGACCGAGGCGCTGACCGCCGCCGGGCTGGTCAACGACGTGGCGCGCTGGTGGCACTGGTCGTACGGCGACCGCTTCTGGGCCTACGCGGTCGGAGCGTCGCACGCCCGCTACGGGCCGGTTACCGGCTTGCAGTAGTTCTACAGGGGAATTCTGGCGCCCTCCCGGAATGTCATCGGTGCCCGCCGAACAGCGGCGGCACCACCCGAGGGGGAGAAATGACCAGCACTCTGATCCGCACCGCGATCGCCGCCCTGGCCGGCGTCACCACCGCCGCCGCGCTGAGCGTCCCGGCCCAGGCCGCCCCGGCCAAGGGCGACGCCACGCCGCAGGCCGCCGTGGCCGCGGCCGCCGCGGTCAGCCCCGGGCCGGTGATCAGCCGGGCCGAGATCATCACGCGGGCCCAGACCTGGGTCGCGGCTCAGGTGCCATACAGCCAGGAGGCCTACTACAACGGGTACCGCACTGACTGCTCCGGTTTCGTGTCGATGGCGCTGCACACCAACGGCAGCTACTGGACCGGCAACCTGAACGAGATCGGCGTACCCATCGCCTTCAACGACCTCAAGGCCGGCGACTTCCTGAATTACCACAACGCGGCCGACCCGAACAACGGCTCGCACGTGGTGCTCTTCGACAGGTGGGTCGGCGCGGTGGGCGGCGACTTCTGGATGTACGAGCAGGTCAAGCCGTACACCAAGCACCGGAAGTGGTCGGAGACGAGCGGGCGGGTGCGCAGCAACTACAAGCCGATGCGCTACGTCCGGGTGCAGGACACTCCCAACCTGGGCGTCTTCGAGTTCCACCTGTCCGACAGCCTGAGCTCGTCGACCGCGACCCGGCCGGCCTTCGCGTACGGCAACAGCCCGATGACCCCGATCCGCGGTGACTGGAACGGCGACGGCAGCGACACCGTGTCCACCTTCGACAAGGCGTCGGCCAAGTTCCTGATCAGCGACGACCCGACCAACGGGCAGGCGCAGCGGGTGGTGATGTTCGGCAATCCGGGTGAGGGTACGCCGTTCGTCGGGGACTGGAACGGTGACGGCAAGGACAACATCGGCACCCGGATGGGCAACACGTTCTTCCTGCGGACCACCGAGGTGACCGACGGCGCCGAGGCCGCGACCTCGATCGCCTTCGGTGACGCCACCGACCAGCCGATCGCCGGTGACTGGGACGGCGACGGGACCGACGAGATCGGCGTGTACCGGCCCTCGACCGGTCAGTTCTTCCTGCGGGCGGCCGATGGCAGCGCGGTCACCGTGGCCTACGGCGACGCGAA
This sequence comes from Actinoplanes sp. NPDC049265, assembly GCF_043197135.1. Classification (NCBI taxonomy): domain Bacteria; kingdom Bacillati; phylum Actinomycetota; class Actinomycetes; order Micromonosporales; family Micromonosporaceae; genus Actinoplanes; species Actinoplanes sp. NPDC049265. Next base: position 196,039 of record NZ_JBICSP010000008.1, read on the forward strand.
CGCGGTCCCGCTGGTCGGCGACTGGAACCACGACGGCAAAGACAACATCGGTGTGCGGATGGGCAACACGTACTTCTTCCGGACCAGCGAGATCACCGACCCGGCCGAGATCACCAGCAGTGTCGCGTACGGCAACGGCGACGGCAACGAGATCCCGCTGACCGGCGACTGGAACGGCGACGGCACCGACACCCAGGGCATCGTCTTCTGACCTCGTACCCGCTGATCTTCAAGGAGCCCCGCCATGCGCAAGATCCTGACCACCGCCCTGACCGCCGCCGCGGCCCTGGCCGTCACCGCCACCCCGGCGCACGCCGCCCGCACCGACGACCCGATCCCGTTCAACGCCCTGATCGCCTACAACCAGTGCGTCGCCGGTGGCCCGACCGCCGCCGACAACGCCCTAGCCAACCAGCTCCGCCCGCAGATGAACGGCTCCCGGCTGGGCCGGGCGATCACCGGCTACAACGTGTCCTGCGCCCGGATCATCGCCGGCACTGTCCGCGGTCGCGGGCTCGACCCGAGAGCCGCGGTGATCGCGGTGACCACCGCGATCACCGAGAGCACGCTGCACAACTACACCGAAGCGGTCGACCACGACAGCCTCGGCCTGTTCCAGCAGCGGCCGTCACAGGGCTGGGGCACGCCGGCCCAGCTGATCGACCCGGTCTACGCCACCAACGCGTTCGTCAACGCGATGCTCCGCAAGTACCCGAACAACGGATGGATGAGCGGCGACATCGGCGCGATCTGCCAGCGGGTGCAGGTCTCGGCCGTGCCCGACGCGTACGCCAAGGAGGTCCACGACGCGCAGTTGCTCGTCAACGCCCTCTGGGGCGGCGCGCCGAACCTGGGCGTCTTCGAGTTCCACCTGTCCGACAGCCTGAGCTCGTCGACCGCGACCCGGCCGGCCTTCGCGTACGGCAACAGCCCGATGACCCCGATCCGCGGTGACTGGAACGGCGACGGCAGCGACACCGTGTCCACCTTCGACAAGGCGTCGGCCAAGTTCCTGATCAGCGACGACCCGACCAACGGGCAGGCGCAGCGGGTGGTGATGTTCGGCAATCCGGGTGAGGGTACGCCGTTCGTCGGGGACTGGAACGGTGACGGCAAGGACAACATCGGCACCCGGATGGGCAACACGTTCTTCCTGCGGACCACCGAGGTGACCGACGGCGCCGAGGCCGCGACCTCGATCGCCTTCGGTGACGCCACCGACCAGCCGATCGCCGGTGACTGGGACGGCGACGGGACCGACGAGATCGGCGTGTACCGGCCCTCGACCGGTCAGTTCTTCCTGCGGGCGGCCGATGGCAGCGCGGTCACCGTGGCCTACGGCGACGCGAACGCGGTCCCGCTGGTCGGCGACTGGAACCACGACGGCAAAGACAACATCGGTGTGCGGATGGGCAACACGTACTTCTTCCGGACCAGCGAGATCACCGACCCGGCCGAGATCACCAGCAGTGTCGCGTACGGCAACGGCGACGGCAACGAGATCCCGCTGACCGGCGACTGGAACGGCGACGGCACCGACACCCAGGGCATCGTCTTCTAAAGCCCTCCCCACGGCCAAAGCCGCCCCTCGTCGAGAGGGGCGGCTTCGTGCCGGTCAGTGCATCATCACCGGCGTCTCGGCGCTGGTGCCGAGCTCGCCGACCTGCGCCGGCTGACGCTTGCGCGGAAGGAACGCGATCGGGATGAAGGTCGCCAGCACCAGGAAGAAGCCGACCCAGAAGGTCGTTCCGAACGAGTCGGCCACGAACCGCAGGCCACGCTCGAGAAGGTCGGGCGGCAACGGCAGCTCGGCGCCCCGCTGGTGGGCGATCGCGGCGCCCGCCTCGGTGACCGGCTCGCCGGAGCGGGAGGTCAGGCCCGGGATCGGGTCGGACCCGTTGAGCCGGCTGGTCAGGATCACCGACATGATGGCCGAACCGATCGAGCCGCCGATCTGCTGCAGGATGTTGACCAGGGTCGAGCCGCGCGCCACCTCGTGGCTGGTCATCGTCCGCAGCGCCGAGGTCATGATCGGCATCATGGTGCCGCCCATGCCCAGGCCCATCACGAACAGCGAACCGCACAGCAGCAGGTACGAGGTGTCGGTGCCGACCTGGGTGAAGGTGAAGAACCCGGCCGCGATGAGCGCCATCGCGAACGGCACCGTCCGCCCGACCGGGATCCGGTCGGCCAGCGTGCCGGCGATCGGCATGGTGATCATCGCGCCGAGGCCCTGCGGAGCCATGAGCAGGCCGGCGTGCAGCGTCGACTCGCCCCGCACCTGCAGGAAGTAGCTCGGGAAGAGCAGGCCGGCGCCCATGAACGCGATCACGAACACGAACAGCGAGACCGACGAGACAGCCAGGTTGCGGTTGCGGAACAGCCGCAGGTCGAGCAGCGGGTGCGCCGGCTTGAACGAGTAGACGACGAAGGCGACCAGCAACGCGAGACCGATCAGCATGGTGATCCACACCTTGGGGGCGGTGATCGTGCCGGTCTCGGGCAGCGAGGAGACGCCGAACAGGAACAGCGCCAGGCCCGGCGACAGCATCAGCATGCCGACGAAGTCGAACGACTCACCCGGCTGCGAATTGTCCTTGGGCAGCGCGAACTGGGCGTAGACGAGGGCGATGACGCCGATCGGCAGGTTGATCAGGAACACCCAGTGCCAGCTCGCCGCTTCGATCAGCCAGCCGCCCAGGATCGGGCCGCCGATCGGGCCGAGCAGCATCGGGATGCCCAGGACGGCCATCAGCCGGCCGATCCGCTGCGGCCCGGCCGCCCGCGTCATGATCGTCATGCCCAGCGGCATCAACATGCCGCCGCCCAGGCCCTGCAGCACCCGGTAGCCGACCAGCTGCTCGATCGAGCCGGCGGTCGCGCACAGCACCGAGCCCAGGGTGAACAGCAGCAGGGCCAGCATGTAGAGCCGCTTGGTGCCGAACCGGTCGGCGGCCCAGCCACTGAGCGGGATCACCGTGGCCAGCGCCAGCGTGTAACCGGTCATGGTCCAGGCGACCTGCGCGTACGTCGCGTCGAACTCGGTCTGGAAGGTCGGCAGCGCGACGCTGACGACGGTGATGTCCAGGATCGACATGATCGCGCCCAGGACCACCACGCCGGCGATCTTCAGCACCGCGCCGTCCAGCTTCTCCGGTAACGCGGCGGCTTGCTCGGTCATCACAACTCCAGCTTTCGGTATGACGTTTGTGCAGGTGAGCCTGCCCAGGCAGGCGATCATGCTGCCACTTGACGCGGTCCGGAGCAGCCGGTTTCCGGGTTTCGCACCGGCCGCGCCGCCCACGCGGACGAGGCGTAACCATCCTGACCTGCGTGGATACCCGATCACCAGCGGGCCGGTGGTGACGAGTGACACGTACCGCGGGCGAGGCGCAAGGCCGGTCAGCGGGCGCCCGGAGGCGTGCTGTATTCATGTCACCGTGAACAGAGGGATCGCCACCGCACTGATCAACCTCCTCGTCGCCGTCGACCTCGCGACCGACGACGAGATCGAACCGCAGTTCGCGGAGGCGCTGGAGGAGGACGCGGCGACCGCCTTCGACGCCATGAGCGACGAGGAGCGCCACCTGGTCGCCGAGGTGGCGGCCGAGCTGGCCGAGGACGAGGCCGACACCGAGCGGCGCGAGGCCCTCGAGGAGTTCCCGGCCACCTACGGCCTCGACGACGAGGACGACGACTAGCGCGTGCTGACAGCCGCGGCCGTGGTCAGGAGCTTCTCGAGGTCGGCCGCGGTCATCGGGCGGGCGAAATGGAAGCCTTGCGCGTACTGGTAACCGGCCGCATGCAGCCGGGCGGCCTGCTCGGCGGTCTCCACGCCCTCGGCGACGGCCTGGATCCGCAGGCCCTCGGTGAAACCGAGGATCTGCTCGACGATCACCGCGCCGGCCCCGTCGGCGGACGCGCCGCTGACAAACGACTTGTCCACCTTGAGCACGTCGACCGGGCAGTCGAGCAGGATGCTCAGCGACGAGTAGCCGGTGCCGAAGTCGTCCAGCGCGATCTGCAGGCCGAGCCGGCGCAGGTCGGCGATCGCGGCGGCCGAGGTGTCGGTGCTCAGCACCGCGGTCTCGGTCACCTCGATCAGCAGCCGGCCGCGGTCGACGCCGGTGCGGTCCAGGATCCCCTCGACCACCGCGACGAAGCCGGGCTCGGCCAGTTGCCGGGCCGAGACGTTCACGCTGACCCGTCCGGGTGCGGCCGCGCCGTGGTCGCGCTGCCACCCGGCGGCCTGCCGGCACGCCTGCTCCAGCACCCATTCGCCCAGTTCGACGATCAGGCCGTTGCGTTCGGCGAGTGGGATGAAGACGTCCGGTGACACCAGGCCGTGCTCGGGATGGCGCCAGCGCAGCAGTGTCTCCACGCCGGTCACGGCGCCGTCGGCGAGCGCCACGATCGGCTGGTAGAGCAGGTACAGCTGGCCGTCGCGCAACGCGGTCCGCAGGTCGGCGCCGAGCCGGGCGGTCTCCTCGGCCACCGTGTCCATCAGCGGGTCGTACCAGGTCCAGCGGTTGCCGCCGGCCGCCTTGGCCGCGTACATGGCCACGTCGACGCGGCGCAGCAGCTCCTCCCACGAGCAACCGGGGCCGCCCACGGTCACGCCCATGCTCAGCTTCGGCAGCACCTCGGCGCCGTCCAGGCTCACCGGTTTGCGCAGGGCGGCGAGGAGGCCGTCGAGCACGCCGCCGACCGCGCCGGTGCCGACCCCGGGCAGCAGGGCGACGAACTCGTCGCCGCCCAGCCGGGCCAGCACCGCCGGGGCGGGCAGGGCCGCCTCGAGCCGGGTGGCGAGGTGGCGGATCAGCACGTCGCCCTGGGCGTGGCCGAGCCGGTCGTTGATCGCCTTGAAGTCGTCCAGGTCGAACAGCAGGATGTGCACCGGCGCCTCCCCGCCGAGGATCCCGGCCGCGGCCTGCTCGACGTGGGCGCGGTTGCCAATCCCGGTCAGCGAGTCGTGGGTGGCCCGGTGGGCGAGTGCCTCGTGGTACTCCTCGAGCCGGCCCACCAGCCGGTGGTTCTCCCGCAGCGCCATGATCTGCCGGGTGATGACCAGCGCGGTCAGCAGGACGGCGACCACCTCCATGACCCGGATCTCCGAGCCGTCCGTGGTTCCGGTCAGCAGCAGCAGCGCGTCGGCCGCGCCCACGGCGACGTAGGGGACGATGTTCATCCGCCGCGACCGGCGCCGCGGCCGGGGCTCGGTCTCACCGCTGCGGAGCTGACGGCCCGCGCTGACCTGGATGCTGAAGGCGACCACGGACACGGCGGCGAAGCTGGTCGACAGGTACGGCCGGTCGATCAGGAACGGCGTCAGCCCGCCGAAGACCGTGCTGGCCGCGGTGCCGGTGGCCATGATCGTGACAGCCCGGCGGTCGAGGTGACCGGCTCCGGCCACGACCACCTTGGTGAACGCGGCCAGCGCCACGAACCCGACCACGCACATGGTCAGCATCGCGGCGGCCGAGCCGGTCTGCCGCATCCACACCTCGTGCTCGCGCAACGAGAAGTGCCAGACGAAGGCGCCGCTGGTCACCAGCACGATGCACGCGTCCAGCCCGACCCGGATCCAGTCGGCCCGGCCGCGCTGCCAGGCCGGCAGCCGCAGCAGCGCCCACAGCGCGACGGCCAGCACGGCCAGATAGAGCGTGAGGGTCACCGGGCCCAGTCGCTGCGAGGGCGCACCGCGGCCGACCGCGTCCACGGCGTTGGCCACGACGGCCACCCCCAGCAGCGCGCAGGCCACAGCCAGCTGACCCCAGAACCGCCGGGTGCCCGCGTCGAACCCCGCCCCGCGGGCCACGCGCCGGCACTCGGTCGCGGCGAGCAGGGCCATCAGCGGCAGCGGCACCCAGCCCGCGACCGGATGACTCCACTCGTGCACCAGCCCGACGGCCAGCCAGGCCAGCGAGAAGCCCAGTAGTGCACCGCCGGCGACCTGCCGTCCGCGAGGCATCGCGCCTCCCTCATCCGCTTGACTGAACGCTCAGATCGGCGAAAGCGCGGCCGGGAGAAGTGTTTACCGCCTCCTACGTGATGATCCGGGTCTCCCAGGCCCAGGCGGCGACCTCGGTGCGGTTGCGGAGGCCGAGCTTGTCCTGGACGTTCGCCACGTGGCTCTTGACGGTGCTCAGCGACACGAAGAGCTCGTCGGCGATCTCCTGGTTGGTGCGGCCCCGGGCCACCCGGCGGACCAGCTCGACCTCGCGGTCGGTCAGCGGTACGTACGGGCGGGGCGAGCGGGGCGCGAAGTGTCTGAGCAGGCGCATGGTGATCGACGGGGAGACCATCGCGTCGCCGGCGTGCGCGGCCCGGACCGCCTCGGCCAGCAGCGCCGGCCCGGAGTCCTTGAGGATGAAGCCGACGGCGCCCGCGCGCAGCGCCCCGTACACGTACTCGTCGAGGTCGAAGGTCGTGATGATCACGACCCGGGTGCTGCCGGACAGCGCCCGGGTCACGTCCAGGCCGGTCAGCCGGGGCATCTGGATGTCGACCAGGCAGACGTCCGGGCGCAGCTCGCGGGCCAGCTGGATCGCCTCGGGGCCGTCGGCGGCCTCGCCGGTCACGGTGATGTCCGGGTGGCTCTCCAGCAACAGGCGCAGTCCGCGCCGCACTATCGCCTGGTCGTCGGCGACGAGCACGCTGATGGTCACGAGCCCTCCGGCGCGGGGAAGGCGGCCTCGACGACCCACCCGGCCGGTGTGCCGGGACCGGCGGTGAGCGTGCCGCCGAGCGCGGCCGCCCGTTCGCGCATCCCGGTCAGGCCGACACCGCCGTCGCTCACCGCGCCGGGCTGTCCGTCGTCGGCGATGCGCAGGAGCACCGTCCGGCGGTCGTGGGCCAGGGTCACGACTACTTCTCGGGCGTCGCGGGCGTGGCGGGCGACGTTGGTCAGCGCCTCCTGCACGATCCGGTAGACGGCGACCGAGATCTCGGGCGGCCAGCCGGCCGGCAGCGGACCGTCGGGCCGGTCGAGGCGTGCGCGGACACCCGTACCCGGAAAACTCTCGATCAGCTCTTCCAGTGCACCCGGCCGGTCGTCGCGCAGCAGCCGCACCACCTGCCGCAGCGAGGCGAGCGCCTCGGAGCCCGCGGCCTCGATGCCGGCTAATGCCGCGGCCGGGTCGGCGGCCGGGGTCAGCTGCGCGACCTGCGCCTGCAGGACCAGCCCGGTCAGGTGGTGGCCGGCCACGTCGTGCAGGTCGCGGGCCAGGGCCAGGCGTTCGGTACGCCGGGCCAGCTCGACCGCCGCCCGCCGCCGGGCGTCCGCGTACCGCCGCCACAGCCCGGCCGTGACGGCCATGGCCCAGCCGATGACCATGACCAGCGTCGCCGACGTGGCCTGGGGAACACCGCGGGCGAGTTCGGTCGCGTACCGCTCGATCGTGCCGGCCGCGACCACCCCCGACCCGGCGGCGACGGCGACCACCTCGGCCGGTGGCCGGAGCCGCACCGCCGAGGCCACGACCACGAGCAGGGCCAGCGCGGCGATCGGGGCGGGCTGACCCAGCCGGTCGGTCCGCCAGTCGATCACCTCGGCTGCCGCGCACAGCACTGTCGCCGTGAGTGCCGCCCACGCCGGGAACCGGCGCCGCAGCCCGGCGGCCACGCACACACCGGCGGTCAGCAGCACGAGCACGAGACCGAGGAACCCGCGGTGCCATTGGACCGCCGTCTCGAGGAGCAGACCCGCGGCCAGGATCGCCGTCGTCACCAGACGGGCCGTCGCCACCACGTCACCCACCGCCAGAGCCACTCGATCGGTCCCTGCCGGAACCGGCGCAGCCAGAGTACCGACCAGATCCACTGGATCAGGAGCACCGCCGCGGCCACCGTGACCACCGCGCCGACCGGCCAGCGGTCCGAGCCCTCGACCAGGCCGGCGATCGCCAGCACCAGCACCGTCGCGGTCAGGTAGTTGGTCAGCGCCATCCGTCCCAGCGGCCGGAACACCGCGGTCAGCGTCGCGCCGAGCCGGGTCCGGAGTAGGATCAACAGCCCGCAGATGTACGCCCCGGCGGTCAGCAACCCGGCGGCCGGATAGGCGATGCGGAACGCCGGGCCGCCGCCCAGCTGCAGGATGGTCACCGGCACGGCGGCCAGCGCGAAGAGCCCGAACAGCATCGGCACGACCCGGGCCCGGGACTCGATCGCGTCGACCACTCCGTAGCGCACCAGGGCCGACCCGAGCAGGAACAGCCCCGGGACGACGGAGTACCAGCCGCCGAGGAACGCCACCGACACCACGATCAGCACCCCGGCGGCGACGGCCACGACGCGACGCGGCAGCCAGGTCGACGGCAGCAGCACGAGCAGGCCGGCGGCGGCGTACACACTGAGCACGTCGCCCTTCCAGAGCACCAGGAAATGGAACAGTCCGAGCGCGAGCAGGGCCAGCAGCCGGCGCAGCAGCACCATCCGCGGCGCCGACCGGGCCAGCAGGCTGAAACCGATGCCGAAGAGCAGCGCGAAGATCGGGAAGAACCGCTGGTCGACGAAGAGATGCAGGATGTCGGCGGCGTGCGACGACGGCGGACCGGCCGGGCCCAGCGGGGCGCCGCGGTGGGCTATCGGTTTGACGTTGGCCAGCAGGATGCCGCCGAGGGCGAAGCCCCGCAGCACGTCGAGGGCGACGATGCGTCGCCGGACCGGGATCGGCATGCGTCCGAGCCTGGCCGGAGCGGTGCCTCGAAACCTCGGTCGTCCGGCCAGGCCGGTCCGGAAGCGTCGTACTTTCGGCCATTCGGCCTGACACTTAGCCCTTGCGCTAAGTTTCCGCAGACGTGATACTTAGCCATGTGGCACAGTATGCGGCTCAGCTCGACGGTGTGTTCGTCGCCCTCGGCGACTCGACCCGGCGGGGGATCGTGCGGCGGCTCGGGCGCGGGCCGACCAGCGTGGGTGACCTGGCCCGGGAGTTCCCGATGACGTTGCCGTCATTCATGAAACACGTGCGGACGCTCGAGACCAACGGACTGATCAAAACCAGCAAGAGCGGGCGGGTACGCACCTGCGAGCTCAACCGCGCCCGCCTGGCCCTGGTCGACGACTGGCTGGCCGAGCAGCGCCGCATCTGGGACGAACGCACCGACCGTCTCGAGGACTTTCTCAACCAGGAGGAACAGTGAACCCCGACCCCGACCCCGACCCCGACCCTGACCTCGACCTCACCCTCGACCGGGTGATCCGCGCGCCGCGCGCCAACGTGTGGCGGGCCTGGACCGACCCGGAGCGCTTCGCCCGATGGTTCCTGCCGGCGCCGTCGGTGCTCAAGGTCGACCGGCTCGACGTACGCCCCGGCGGCGCCCTGGTCACCCGGATGAGCGACGACGGCGTCGCCTTCGTCCCGCACCTGGACGCCACCTACCTGGTCGTCGACGAGCTGGAACGCATCGTCTTCACCAACGTGCTGGACAGCTCGTGGCGCCCGGCCGACGCGCACCCGGTCCCGATGAGCGCCGAGATCACCATGGCCGACCACCCAGACGGGACCGGCTACCGCGTGGTGGTCCGGCACGGCGACCCGTCGGCCCGCGCCCAGCACGAGAAGATGGGCTTCGCCGACGGCTGGGGCCTGGTCACCGACCAGCTGGCCGCGCTGGCCGGGGCGGAGCGATGATCCACATTGACCTGTTCGCCCCGCTCGACCTGGTCGGGCCGGCACCCGGTGGCCACGCCGCAGCCCTGGGTGTTCCGTCAGATGCGCCCTAGCGGTCGGGGGTGTCCGGCGGGGCCATCATGCGCAGCGCGTTCGGGTCGAGGCCGATGCGGACCGGGGTCTCGCCGCGCAGTTCGCCGTCGACCTCGACGCGGGCCGGGCGGTCGGTCTCCAGGGTGAGCTCGCCGACGGCCAGGAACGGGTCGTGGCGCAGGGACCGGCGGTGGCCGGTGGCCGCGTTGCGGGCCGTCTCGCGGAGCAGGCCGGCCCGGCCCGGGCCACCGACCGCGTACGCCACCAGCAGCCGGTCGTCCGCGTCGGCGTCCGCGGTGATCGGGCGGCCGGCGTGGAAGCCGCCGTTGGCCACGTAGAGCTGATGGGTGTGAAACTCGTGCTCGCGCCCGCCGGCCCGCACCACGGCCCGCATCGGCCGGTGCCGGGTCAGCAGACCAAGGGCCGTGATCGGGTACGCGACCCGCCCGGAGACCCGTTTGAGCCGGTGCGGCGCCTTGAGCATGACGTCGGCCGACAGGCCCGCACCGACGTGGTTGGTGAACGGGATCCCGTCGGCCAGGCCCAGGTCGACGTCCACCACCTTGCCGCCGACGAGCGTGGCCACGGCCTGGTCGAGGGCGAGCGGGACGTGGGCCGTACGCGCGAAATTGTTCGTCGTTCCCAGCGGCAGCAGGCCGAGCGCGACGTCCCGGTGCGCCAGCATGCGCCCGGCGGTGCTGATCGTGCCGTCGCCGCCGCCGGCGATGACCAGATCGGCGCCGGAATCCCGGGCCCGCGCCAGCGCGTCCTCGAGGTCGCCCTCCACCGGCAGGTCGGCCACCAGCGTGACGCCGGCGGCGAGCAGCCGTGCGCGTACCCCCTCGTAGAGCCGCCGCCCGCGCCGCGACCGCGCGTTGACCACCAGGGCCGCCCGCCGGTGCCCGCGGATGTCCTCCGTCAGCTGCTTCTTGGTACGCACGCCGGAACCGTACCGTCCCGGATGCGGTCGTGCTGATGGCCTCTCGTTCCGGTCAGCGGAAGGCATTGATGTCCGCCTAGGCAAGGTCTTCCTAGCCTGAGGCGATGACCGCGACGACCGATCGCCGGCCCGCGACCGTGGCCGCCGTACTCTGCTGGTCCGCCGTACTGCTCGACGGCTACGACCTCGTGGTGCTGGGCACGGTGATCCCGGTGCTGCTGCGCGACAAGGTCTGGGGCATCACGCCGGCCGGGGCCACCGCGGTCGCCACCGCCGGGCTGGCCGGCATGGCCATCGGGGCGCTCGCCATCGGGACGCTCACCGACTACTTCGGACGCCGCCGGGTGCTGATCCTCTCGGTCAGCCTGTTCTCGGTGTTCATGCTGGCCTGCGCGGCGGCCACGTCGATCGGGATGCTGGGCGCGTTCCGGTTCCTCGCCGGGCTCGGGCTGGGCGGCTGCCTGCCCACGGCGATCACCCTGGCCACCGAGTTCTCCCGGCGGGGCCGGGCGGCCGGGGCGACCACGCTGGTGATGACCGGCTACCACGTCGGCGCCATCCTGACCGCGGTGCTCGGCCTGCTGGTGATGGGCCGGGGCGGGCACGGCTGGCCCTGGATGTTCCTGATCGGCGGCGTCCCCGGGCTGATCGTGGCCCCGCTGATGTTCCGTTACCTGCCCGAGTCCGCCGCGTTCACGGCGGCGCCGGCCAAGAACCCGGTCGGCGCCCTGTTCGCCGGACGGATGGCCCGGCCCACCGTCGCGTTCTGGCTGACGTCGTTCTTCGGTCTGATCCTGGTGTACGGGCTGAACACCTGGCTGCCCAACCTGATGATCGTCGCCGGCTACCCGCTGGAGCAGGGCCTCGGCCTGCTCCTGACCCTCAACCTGGGCGCGATCGGCGGCCTGCTCGTCGCCGGCCGGGTGGCCGACCGGACCGGCGTGCGACCGGCCACGCTGGGCTGGTTCGGCCTGGCCGCGGTCTTCCTGGCGCTGCTCAGCGTCAAACTGCCGGCGGCGCCGCTCTATGCCGCGGTGTTCGTGACGGGCGCGTTCGTGTTCAGCGCCCAGGCCCTGGTGTACGCCTACGTCGGTCTGATTTACGACACCGGGAACCGGGCGACCGGGCTGGGCTGGACCGCGGGCGTCGGCCGGATCGGTGCCATCGTCGGCCCGATCATCATCGGCGCCCTGCTCACGGCCGACAGCGGCTACCCCTGGGGCTTCTACGTCTTCGCTCTCGTCGCGGCACTGGGGCTGGCCTTCGCCGCGCTCGTCGGCCCGGTTAATCGGGTCGAGGCCGCCGCCCCGCGTCCGTAACCTCATACCATGGCGTACTACCGTCATCCGCCGGCTTTTCCGTTCGGTGCCGAGGGACACGCGCTGCCGCCGGCCACCTCACCGCGGCGAATGCCGAGAACCGTTCCGGCCGCCGAACCCGTACGGGGGGTGGGGAGTTCCGGCATCTCTGGGCCGCCGCCGCGATCGTCGGGAGGTTCGAATTGTTCGAGAAGTAGCTCCGAACAAATCGTTGACCAGCGCGAACAGACGGCTGCTGGCATCGCTGCAGCAAGCTGGTCGTCGAAACCCAGGACCATCGATCACCCTTGTCGCACGATAGATCCATCCTGTGTGGGGGGCACGTAAATGCAACGTCAAGGCTGGGATTTGCCGACACTGGTCACCGCCAGCCTGTCCCACGACTCGCTCGCGTGGGACGAGCTCGTCCGCCGGTACGCCGGTCTCGTGCTGTTCGTGGTGCGGAGCTACCGGTTGTCCCGGGCGGATGAGGAGGCCGTGGCGCGGGTGGTGTGGCTGCGTCTGGTCGAACAACTCGACCGGGTGCCGGCCGACACCTTGCCGGTGTGGCTGGCCGCGACCACGCGTGCGGAGTGCACACGCGTGCAACGCCTCCGTCCGGACGAGAGCGACGAGGTGCTGCGGGCCGCATCCAGGCATCAGGCGTTGCGAGACGCCCTGGAGATGCTGTCGCCGGCCGACCGGGACCTGCTCACCATGCTGGCCGCCGAGCCGCCCTGCCCCGACGTGGAGATCAGCCGGGCGCTGGACATTCCGATCAGCAGTGTGGGGCCGGCCCGGGTGCGGGTGCTGGCCACGGTCCGTTCGTACCTCGTCGGTCAGGCGGCCGCCTGACCGGCTTCTCCGGCGCGGGCGGTCAGACCTCCCGGCGCCGGAGGCGGACGTCGAGACGTTCGGCCAGTTTCTCGAACGTGATGCCGAACGTCTCGGTGACCAGCACGCCGTCCGGGGTGAGGTGGAAGGTCGCCAGGTCGGTGTAGACCCGGCTGACGCAGGCCAGACCGGTCAGCGGGTACGTGCACTCGGGCACCAGCTTGGCCGAGCCGTCCTTGGCGAACAGGTTCATCATCACGAACACGTCGCGCGCCCCGGTGGCCAGGTCCATGGCGCCACCCACGGCCGGGATCGCGTCCGGCGCACCGGTGTGCCAGTTGGCCAGGTCGCCCCGGGCCGACACCTGGAACGCGCCCATGATGCAGATGTCCAGGTGCCCGCCGCGCATCATGGCGAACGAGTCGGCGTGGTGGAAGTAGGCGGCGCCGGGCAGCTCGGTCACCGGCTGCTTGCCCGCGTTGGTCAGGTCTGTGTCCGCCTCGCCGGCGCCGGCGATCGGGCCCATGCCGAGCATGCCGTTCTCCGTGTGCAGGACCACCTTGGTCAGGTCCAGGTGGTCGGCGACCCGGGTGGGCTGGCCGATGCCGAGGTTGACGTACGCGCCCTCGGGAATGTCCCGCGCGACGACCCGTGCCATGGCGTCCCGGTCGAGCGGCCCGCTCACGTGTTCACCTTTACCAGGTGGTCGACGTAGATGCCCGGCGTCACGACCGCCTCGGGGTCCAGGGCGCCCACGTCGACGATCTGCCTGACCTGGGCGATCGTGGTCCGGGCGGCGGAGGCCATGACCGGGCCGAAGTTGCGGGCGGTCTTGCGGTAGACCAGGTTGCCGGCCCGGTCGCCGGTGTGTGCGCCGATCAGCGCGACGTCGCCGTGGATCGGGAACTCCAGCAGGTAGTCGCGGCCGTCGATCGTGCGGGTCTCCTTGCCCTCGGCCAGCGGGGTGCCGACGCCGGTGGGTGAGTAGAACGCGCCGATGCCGGCGCCGGCCGCGCGCATGCGTTCGGCCAGGTTGCCCTGGGGGACCACCTCCAGCTCGATCCGGCCGGCCCGGTAGAGCTCGTCGAAGACGTAGGAGTCGGACTGCCGGGGGAAAGAGCAGACGACCTTGCGTACGCGGCCGGCCTTCAGCAGCGCGGCCAGGCCGGTGTCGCCGTTGCCGGCGTTGTTGCTGACGATCGTCAGCTCCTTGGCGCCGTGCTCGATGAGGGCGTCGATCAGGGCGACCGGCATGCCGGCCATGCCGAAGCCGCCGACCAGCACCGTGTCGCCGTCACCGACCGAGGCGACCGCGTCGGCGGCGGTCGAGATCCGCGTGCGGCTCAAGATCGTTTTCCGTCCTCGGGCGCGCCACCCCCGCCCCCACCCCTGTGGGTGGGCGGGAATGTAGCGCGCGGAGCGGGCGACTCGCCGGCGCCATCCACAGGTGGGGTGGATTGTGGATTCTCGGCGAGCACCCGCTGCGCGATGCGGAACGCCGTGTTGGCCGCCGGCACGCCGCAGTAGATCGCGGTCTGCAACAGCACCTCCTCGATCTCGGCGTCGGTCAGGCCGTTGGTCCGGGCCGCCCGCACGTGCATGGCCAGTTCCTCCTGGTGCCCGAGGGCCACCAGCGCGGTCAGCGTGATCATCGAGCGGCTGCGCCGGTCCAGGCCGGGCCGCGTCCAGATCTCGCCCCAGGCGTACCGGGTGATCAGGTCCTGGAAACCGGCCGTGAACGGCGTCCGGGCGGCCAGCGCGCGGTCCACGTGCGCGTCGCCGAGCACGCTGCGCCGCACGGCCAGGCCGGGTTCGGCCAGGAACGACAGCAGCAGCGCGGCCACCTCGCCGGGGCGTTCGGCCGGGGCCTGGTGGGCGGTGTCGTCGAGGACGGCGAGGCGGCCGTACCGTACCCCGGCGGCGATCTCGGCCAGCGACGACGGCGGGGTCGGCTGGTCGGCGGCGCCGGCGATGGCCAGGACCGGGGTGGTGATCTCGGCCAGGCGGGAGCGTACGTCGTGGGTGGTCAGGGCCAGGCAGGCCTGGGCGTACCCGTCGCGGTCGGTGTCCCGGAGCGCGTGCAGCAGGGCCGACCCGGCGCTGGGATCGCGATCGAGGAAGCCGGGCGCGAACCAGCGTTTGGCCGAACCGTCGATCATCACGGCGGTGCCGGAGGCGCGGACCAGGCCGGCCCGCTCGGTCCAGTCCGACGGGATCCCGATGCGGGCGCCGGTGCAGATCAGCGCGGCCGCGGTGACCTGGGCCGGCGCCTGGAGCAGGAGTTCCAGCCCGACCGCGCCGCCGATCGAGACGCCGGCGTACCGGAACGGGGTGTCGCCGGCCAGTTCGAGGACGGCGCGGGCGAGTTCGGCGACGGTGAACGGCCCCGCCGGTGAGGGGCTGCGGCCGTGGCCGGGCAGGTCCCAGCCGACCACGTGGAAACGGCCGCCGAGCCGGGCCACGCAGCGCCCCCACAGCGTCTCCACCGACGTACCGATCGACGGCCCGACCAGCAGCAGAGGCCGGCCGGGAGCGTCCGCGAGCAGGGTCGAGGCCAGGGCCGGCATCATCGTGACGCCGCCAGGAACACGTCGGCCCGCCGGGTCGCGGCGTCGATGATCGCGTCGGTGGCGCCGCGGTAGGACCCGTCGGCCGAACCGGTGATCTTTTCCTGTTCGGCGTCGATGCCGGGGCGCGCGGCGGCGAGGTTGGCGGCCATCCGATCGGTGTCGACCCGCAGGCCGGCCAGCAGCGCGGCGGTCTGCGAACCGGCGATCACGGTACGCCGGGCCAGCGTACGCACGGTGTCCCATTCGACGTGCCAGGCGCCGTCGGCCCGTTCGTCCCGCTGTTCGGCCGCCGCGGTGTGCAGGGTGGCGGACAGGCCGGGCGCGGCCAGCGCGGCCCGCCGGACCAGCACGGACAGCGTCGGGTTGTGCTTCTGCGGCATCGCCGAGGAAGCACCGCCGGTGCCCTCGCGCAGTTCGCCGATCTCGGGGCGGGCGCCGGTGAGCACGTCGTTGGCGATGTGCGCCCAGGCGTCGGTGCAGCCGGTCAGCGCGTCGCCGAGCCGGGTGATCGCGCCGCGCCGGGTCTGCCACGGCTGGGCCGGCGGCAGGCCGAGGTGGTCGGCGGCGTGCGACACCAGGTCGGCCCCCTCGGCCAGCGCGGTGACGGCGGCGAGGCTGCCGGCCGCGCCGCCGATCGCGATCGGGAGGCGGGCTCCCGCGGTGAGCAGGGGTGCCGCGTCCAGCACGCCACCGAGCCAGGACGCGACGGTCAGACCAAAGCTGATGGGTACGGCCGGCTGGGTCAGCGTCCGGGCCGCCCGGGGGGTGCCCCGGTGCTCGGCGGTCAGCCGGACCAGCGCCGACACCTGCGCCGCGAGGTCGTGGCGGATCCGGTCGCACGCCTCGCGCAACTCCAGCACGAGCGCCGTGTCGAGCGTGTCCTGGCTGGTCAGCCCCTTGTGCAGCCAGTCCGCGGCCGGCCCGTCGAGGCGCGAGTGCAGGAGTTCGAGCAGCGGCAGGACCGGGGTGCCGCTGGACTCCGAGGCGGCCGCGACGGTGGCGGCGTCACCGGGCTCGATGAGTGTGGTCAGGTCGACGGCGACGGTGGCCGGGGCGACGTGCGCCGAAGCGAGTGCCGCCAGCCACGCCGACTCCACCCGGACCATGGCCGTGAGCAGGGCGTCATCGCTGAGCAGGCCGTCGCAGCGGGCGTCGCCGGGCCAGAGCAGGCCGGTCACCGGTGCCCGGGGAAGGTCAGGAACACCGTCTCATTGTCACCCTGAAGGCGTACGTCGAACACCAGTCCCTGTTCGTCCGGCGTGGCGACCAGCGTCCGTCGCCGCTCCGGGTCCAGTCCCGCGAGCAGCGGCTCCGACTCGACCGCGGCGTCGTCGAACGGCGGGTAGATCCGGGTGAACAGGCGGTGGGTCAGCCCGCGGGCGAACAGGGTCACCGCGAAGAACGGCAGCCGCCCGGGCGCGGTCGGACCGGGCATCAGCGTCGAGAACGAGTAGTGCCCGGTCGCGTCGGTCCCGGCCCGCCCGAAGCCGGTGAACGTCCAGCCGTCCCGGCGCAGGGAGCCACCGTCGCGGGGCACGCGCCCGTCCGGGCCGGCCTGCCACAGTTCCAGCAGCGCGTCGGGCACCGGCTCGCCGGCGCCGTCGTAGACGTGACCGTGCAACCGGGTCGCCCCGGCCCGGCCCGGCGGCACCAGGTCGCCGCCGCCGGCGTACGGCAGGGCGTAGTGGAAGAACGGTCCGACGGTCTGCCCGGGTGTCGTCACGCGTCCTCCGCGGGTGTGCGGTGCGATCCGGTCAGCACGATGTCCCAGCGGTAGCCGGTCGCGTACTCGGGCTGGGTGAGGTCGTGGTCATAGGTGGCGATCATGCGGGCCCGGGCGGCCGGATCGGTGACCGACTGGAAGATCGGGTCCAGCGGGAACAGCGGGTCGCCGGGGAAGTACATCTGGGTGACCAGCCGCTGGGTGAACTCCCGGCCGAACAGCGAGAAGTGGATGTGCGCGGGCCGCCACGCGTTGGTGTGGTTGCGCCACGGGTACGGGCCCGGCCTGATCGTCTGGAACCGGTAGCGGCCCTCAGCGTCGGTCAGGCAGCGGCCGGCCCCGGTGAAGTTGGGATCGAGCGGGGCCGGGTGCTGGTCGCGCTTGTGCACGTAGCGGCCGCCGGCGTTGGCCTGCCAGATCTCGACCAGCTGGTGGACCACCGGCCGCCCCTCGCCGTCGGTGACCCGCCCGGCCACGACCATCCGCTCGCCCAGCGGCTCACCGGCGTGCTGGATGGTCAGGTCGGCCTCGGCCGCGGCGACGTCCTGGTGGCCGAAGCACGGCGCCCACAACTCGATGGTCTCCGGGTCGGTGTGCACCATGCTCTTGGTGGGATGGCGCAGGAGGCTGCTGCGGTACGGCGGATAGTCCCGCCGCGGCTGCTCCACCTCCCTCCCGGCGTCGCCCGCCTCGATGCGCTGGATCTCCGCGGTGATCTCGGCCTGCGTCTCGCTCACGTCAGCGACGCTAGGCAGGATCACCGGACATGAGCGAGACTTGCCTTCCGTTCAGCGAAAGGGGAGGCCGGTGGCCGGGAACAGCGCGAACCCCCGGGTCAGTGTCACCTCGCGCGTGCTCGACCTGCTGGGCGCGTACGACGACGAGCACCGCAGCCTGAGCCTGACCGAGCTGGCCCGCCGCGCCCACCTGCCCCTGGCCACCGCCCACCGGCTGGTCGGCGAGCTGGTCCGCGGCGACGCGCTGGTCCGCCGGCCGGACGGCGAATACGTCATCGGCCGCCGGATGTGGGACCTCGGGCTGCTCGCCCCGGTCGAGGCCGGGCTGCGCCAGGCGGCGTCGCCGTTCCTGCACGACCTGTACGGCGCCACGCTGGCCACGGTCCACCTGGCCGTGCGCGACGGCGGCCAGGTGCTCTACATCGACCGGGTCTCCGGGCACGCGTCGGTGCCGGTGGTCAGCCAGGTCGGTTCGCGACTGCCGCTGCACGCGACCGGGGTGGGCAAGGTGCTGCTGGCCTACGCCCCCGAGGACGTACGCACCGAGGTGCTGGCCCACCTGCATCGGGTGACGCCGTACACGGTGACCCAGCCCGGCCGGCTGCTCGACCAGATCCGCCGCGTGCACAGCGACGGCTACGCGACCACCAGCGAGGAGATGAGCCTGGGGGCCTGCTCGGTGGCCGTGCCGGTGCGCGGGCGGGACGGTGAGGTGGTCGCCGCGCTCGGGATCGTGGTCGCGGGCTTCCAGCGGGACAAGGCCCGGCTGGTGTCGGCGTTGCAGGTGGCGGCACGCGGGATCGGCCGGAGCATTTCCGCTCAGCGGTAGGCGCTGCTTGCCGGGCCGCGCCGGGCGACCGTTGGCTGGCGGGTATGCGTACCCAGGTCGCCATCATCGGCGCGGGACCGGCCGGCCTCCTGTTGGCCCACCTCCTGCGCCGGGCCGGCGTCGAATCCGTCGTGCTGGAGACCCGCTCGCAGGAGTACGTCGCCGCCCGGATCCGGGCCGGTATCCTCGAACAGTCCTCGGTGGACCTGCTCACCGCGGCCGGTCTGGGCGACCGCCTGCACGCCGAGGGTCACCCGCACCGCGGCATCCACCTGCAGTGGCCGGGGGAGCGCCACCACCTCGACTTCGTCGATCTGACCGGCCGCTCGGTCTGGGTCTATGGCCAGACCGAGGTGCAGAAGGACCTGGTCGATGCCAACACCGCGACAGTGGTGTACGAGGTGAGCGACGTCGCCCTGCACGATCTGACCGGATCCCCCCATGTCACCTACACCTCTGCCGACGGCACGCCGGGTCGCGTCGACGCCGCCGCGATCGCCGGCTGTGACGGCTCGTTCGGTCCCAGCCGGGCGTCCGTCCCCGGGCAGACGTGGGAGCGCACGTACCCGTACTCCTGGCTGGGGATCCTGGCCGACGTCGCACCCTCCACCGACGAGCTCATCTACGCGTGGCACCCCGACGGTTTCGCGCTGCACTCGATGCGTTCGCCCACGGTCAGCCGCCTCTATCTGCAGGTCCCCAACGGCACCGACGCCGGCTCGTGGTCCGACCAGCGCGTCTGGGACGAACTGGCGACCCGGCTCGGCCACGGCCAGGACGGCTGGAAGCTCACGCCCGGCCCGATCACCGAGAAGAGCGTCCTGCCGATGCGGAGTTTCGTGCAGACGCCGATGCGCCACGGCCGCCTCTTCCTGGCCGGTGACGCCGCGCACATCGTCCCGCCCACCGGCGCCAAGGGCCTCAACCTGGCCATCGCCGACGTGGCTCTGCTCGCGCCCGCGCTGACCGCCCTGCTCAGGCACAACGACCCGACCCTGGCCGACCGCTACAGCGACACCGCGTCCCGCCGGGTCTGGCGCTGCACCCACTTCTCCTGGTGGATGACCACCATGCTGCACATCGGTGAGGACCCGTTCGACGCCCAGCTCCAGCTCTCCCAGCTGCGCTGGGTCACCAGCAGCGAGGCCGGGGCGGCCGGGCTGGCCGAGAACTATGCCGGGCTGCCGATCGGGTTCTGAAGCACCGTCCGCAGGTGTTCGGCCACCAGATCGCGCATCCAGGCGTGGCCGGGGTCGGTGGTGTGCCGCCGATGCCAGCTGAGCCCGGCCGGCGACGTGGGCATCGGCCAGGGCAGCGGGCGGGTCCGCAGCCGCGGGTCGAGGGGGTCACGCAGCCGGCTGGGCATCACCGACACCGTCTCGGACGCGGCCACCACCTCCAGCGCCGCCGCCACCGTCGGCACGGTCGCCACCACCCGCCGGGTCAGCCCGTCGGCCCGCAGCATCCGGTCGACCGGGCCGTGCGGGCGGCCGCGCCGGGACACCACCACGTGCGGCGCGGCGGCGACCTGGGCCGGGCTCGGCCGGTCGACGTCGATGGCGTTGCCGCGGCGCAGGATCAGCACCATCTCGTCGTCGCCGACGGCCCGGCCGGCGATCGAGCCGTTCCCCTCGGGCAGGCTGCCGACCTCGATGTCGATCGCACCCGTGCTGAGGCCGCGGTCGTCGGCCGGTGCCTCGCCGAGCAGCCGCAGCGTGACTCCCGGCGCCTGTTCGGCGACCGCGGCGACCAGGGCCGCGGCGAGGGCGGCGAGCAGCGAGTCGTGGCTGCGGATGGTGAACGTCCGCTCCAGCGTGGCCAGGTCGAGCCGCTGGGCCGGGCCCAGCACCGTCCGGGCGCGGGCGACCAGGTCGCGTACCTCCTCGCGCAACTCCAGGGCGCGGGCGGTCGGCACCATCTCGCGGCCGTTGCGGACCAGGATCGCGTCGCCGGTGGTCGCGCGGAGCCGGCCCAGGATGCGGCTCACGGCCGGCTGGGTCAGGTGCAGCTGGGCCGCGGCGTCCTGCACGCTGCGGTGCTCGAGCAGGGCGTCCAGACCGATCAGCAAGTTGAGATCCATATGCGCCACAGTAATGGTGATGCTGCTGAACATGCATTGGACTCATGTCAGCGGGGTGCCTAGCGTCGATGTCATGAGCTTGATCGACGACGTGACCAGGATTGCCACCGACGCCGCGGACCGGCTTCTCGCCGTGTGGTCCCCGGACGCCCGCCCGGCCGACCGGCAGCAGATGATCGAGGCTGCCGAGCGCAACGAGAACCTGTCCCGGCCCCAGGCGGCGCTGGCCGCCCTGCGCCCCGACGCCGCCTTCATCGACGAGGAGGAACCGCCCGGCCAGGGCGCCTACTGGGTGGTGGACAACGCCGAGGGCAGCGTCAACCACGTACACGGCCTGACCGAGTGGGGCGTGAGCATCGCCCTGGTCGAGGACGGCGAGACCGTGCTCGCGGTGTTCCGGCAGCCGATCGGCGACCTCACCTACACCGCCCGGCGCGGCCACGGCGCCTGGCTCAACGGCCGCGAGCTGACCGTGTCGGCCAAGCAGGGCCTGGACATCGGCGTGGTCGGCACCGGGCAGGCCGAGGCCGGGCAGGCCGGCACGTACGAGCGGATCGGCCGCTCGATCACCACCATGCTGGACCAGGCGCTGCTGGTTCGCGCCACCGTCCCGTCGACCTTCCCCATGCTGCTGGTCGCGGCCGGCCACATGGACGCCTTCTGGCAGTACGGCACGGTCCTGCCCGGCGTCGCCGCCGGCGCCCTGATGGTGGCCGAGGCCGGCGGCGTGGTCACCACCGTCGACGGCCGCCCGTGGACCGCCCGCGAGGACACCATCCTGCTCGCCGCCCCCGGCGTGCACGGCCCGGTCCGCGACGCCCTGGCGACGGTGGCCTGATGGCGATCGTCATCCTCGGCGCAACCGGCGGGACCGGGCGTCATCTCGTACGCCAGGCGCTCGACCGCGGCCTCGACGTGCGCGCCGCCTCCCGCCGGCCCGCGCCCGACATGGTCCGCGCCGACGTGCACGACCCGGCGTCGATCGCCGCGCTCATCGGCCCGGACGACGTGGTGGTGTCGGCTCTCGGCGTGAGCGCACGGGCCGAGGCGGGCACCCTGACCGCCGGCGCCCGGGCCGTGCTCGCCGCCCGCCCCCGCCACATCATCTGGCTGGGCGCCATGGGCGTCGGACGGTCCGCGCCGAAGATCAGCGCCTTCACCCGGCGCCTGCTGCGCACCGCCTTCGGCCCCGAACAACCCGACAAGGAGGCCGCCGACACCGCGATCCTCGACGCCGGCGGCACCGTCGTCCACTCCGGCATGCTCGGCGACGGCCCCGACAATCCCGAGATCACCCTGGCCCGCCTGGCCGACCTGCCACACCGGTTCTGGCCGATGGGCGCCCCGCGGGCCACCGTCGCTCGCCTCATGCTCGACGAGGTCGCATCACCCCGCGCCGGCCTGCTCGGCATCACCCGGCGTACGCGCTGAGGAGATCCTCGCTGCCGACGGTCCCGGATCTCCGCGTCGGTTCGGTTTGACGCCTCGCGGGCGCAGCCCGGTTCGATCATCGTTGACCGTGGACGCGCCGGCCGGCCTAGTCGTCAGTGGTCGATCCGAGGAGGGCGCGCTTGTCGGGCTTGCCGGCGGCGGTCACGGGGACCTCGTCGATGGCCGTGACCGTGGCCGGGGCGGCCGCCTCGCCCAGCCGGGACGCCACCCAGGCGCGGAGCTCGGCGGGCGACGGCGGAGGAGAGCCGGCGGGCACGATGAAAGCATGCACCGCCTCGCCGGTGTCGTCGTCGGGGGCGCCGGTCACGTAGGCCTCGGCGATGGCCGGGTGCGAGCACAGGGCCGCCTCGACGGCGGCGGCGTGGACCAGGGTGGCGTGCACGATGATGATGTCCCGGGTGCGGCCGGTGAGGTGCAGGTAGCCGTCGGCGTCCAGGGTCGCCAGGTCGCGGGTGCGGACCCAGCCGTCCTGGAAGACCGCGGCCGTCTCGGACGGGTCGTCCTGGTATCCGATCGCCTGGGTGGGCGTGCGGACGTGGAGTTCGCCGTCGCGCAGGCGGGTCGACACCGCGGGCGGCGGGCGTCCGACGGTGTCCAGGTGGCCGGTCTCGGCGGGGGTCAGCATGCTGATCATGCCGGTCTCGGTCTGGCCGTAGCCGTGGAAGACGATCGGGCCGAGGAGGTCGAGGGCGGCGGCCAGGCGGGCCGGCGGCAGCGGGGAGCCAGAGACCAGCAGGGCGCGCAGCGGGCCGACGTCGGGCGGGGCCGCGCGGACCAGCTGGTTGAGCTTGCCGACGGTGATGACCTGGGCGGTGGCCCGGTGGCGGGCGGCGGCCGCGGGCAGGCCGGGCGGGTCGGCGGTGACCAGGGTGCCGCCGGCGGCGAGGGTCAGGGTGGCGTACTCCCACATGACCTGGCTGTTGAGGGAGCCGAAGACCAGGAAACGGTCGAGCCGGCCGGCCAGTTCCCGGATCGCCGGCGGCCAGCGCGACGGCACGGCGGCCCAGCCGGCGTTCAGGGCGGCGTACGTCTGCCGGCAGCCCTTCGGACGGCCGGTGCTGCCGCTGGTCAGGATCACTCGCGCGACGTCGCCGGGCCGGGCCGTGACGGTCAGGCCCCGGTCGGGATGCGACAGCAGCGAGGCCAGCCGCTCCTCGTCGAGGTCGAGGTCGGCGGGGAGGCTGAGTCCGGCGCGTACGCCGATCACCCGTACGCCGAGCGTGAAGCAGGCCAGCAGCGCGGCGAACGCGGCCGGGTGCACCCCGAGCCGCACCGCGACGCCACAACCGGGGCCGATGCCGGTGGCGCGCAGCCCGGCCACTATGCGACCGGTCAGGCTGAGCATCTCGCCCGCGGTGACCGTGCGGCCGCGGTGCTCGAAGACCGGGCGGCCGGCCGGCGTCAACAGGTTCAGCAGGTCAGACATGGTCGGCGAGGACGGACTTGACGAACTGGGCGAGCGGCTGATGGTGCACGGCGGGCAGGTCCCAGTGGTTCTCCAGGTTCTCGGCCAGGTGGTGCGCGGCCAGGACCCGGCCGGCCCGGTACAGGCGGACCACCGGGTGCAGGTAGCTGGCGTCGTGCGCGGCGGCCGCGTCGTTCTCGGCGATCCGCGGCACCGTGATGTCGAACGGGTCGACCTGGTCGTGGCCGGGACCGTATTCGAGGGTGACGGCGAGCACCGGGCCGTCGCCGAGGCCGCCGTCCTTCAGGTAGGCGACCGGCACCTCCTCCAGATAGGACGGTGCGGTCAGCGGCACGACGTCGGCGAGCACCGCGAACTGCTGCCACAGGGCCGAGGTCACGTTGATCCGGGCGATGATCGCGTCGGTGATCGCCTCGGGGGTGCCGTCCACGTCCCGGGACGGCCACGGCACGCCGTGATGCCGCTGGTTCAGGATCTTCGAGAGCGCGCGTACGCCGTACCGGAAGCCGTGAATGAATCCGCTCGTCGATTTCTTGAAGTCGCGTTGCTGCGTGACCGTCCCGGCGAAATAGAGGCCGGGCACGTTCGTGGACTCGTACGCCGAAGTCTGTGCGGGGAACCGGTCCTCGATGGCGAGGGCCGGGCGAGCCGACTCGTCGAAGATGGACGCGTCGAACCGAAAACCGGTGCACACGATGATCCGGTCGTACTCGATCTCGCGGGTGGCCTCGACGGTCCGCGCATAGCGGAAGCGGATCCGGAACCCGCCCTCCGGCCGGCGGCTGATCTGTTCGATCGTGCCGTCCAGAACCGCGTTCTGCGACTTGAGCTGATAGGTGTCGAGGAAGTTGTTGTTGACCGCCCGTAGGTGCCCGACGTAGTGCGTCTGCCACGCCAGCCGCACCGAGTGCGGTCCGGCCACGTGGATGACCGCGGCCCGCTCGACCAGAGCGTCGGCGGTCTCGAAGCCGGAGTTGCCCTTGCCGATGATCAGCACCCGCTGGTCGGTGAACGACGCCGGGTCGGTGTCGAACGTGTCGTAGCGTTCGCACAGTTCGATGCCGGGGATACCGGCCGGCAGGTAGAGCCGGGAGACCCCGGTGGCGACGACGACGCGCCGCGCCCGGAAGGTGCGGTCGGCCGTGGTCACCACGAATTCCCGGTCGTGGGAGACACGCGCGACGCGCTGGTTGTAGATGACCGGCAGGTCACGCGAATAGTCGGTGAGGTAGCGCACGAGATCGTCGGCGGCCGGGAAGTAGCGTGTGCTGTATCGGCCGAAGAGCTCGGCCGGATCGCCGCCCAGCAGCGAGTTCCAGTCGGCCCGCAGGTTGAACTCGGGGTCGGCCGACCCGGTGTGCACCTTGTTGATCGAGATCAGCGTGCGGTGCCTCGGATACGTCCGGAAGAAGGTGCCGGCCGTCGGACCGGCCTCGAGGACCACGTGGTCCCGGCCGTCCCGGCGGAACTGTGCGGAGAGCTGGAGCCCGGCCGGTCCGGCGCCGACGATCACGTACTCGTGGGTCATGCGCACGGACCGTAGGCGTCGCAAATCAGAGCGTTCTGAGAAACCGTGTCTAGCGTGCGGCCATGACGACACGGATCGATCTCGGCGCCCCGCTCACCACCGCCCACCTGGCCGCGGTCGCCGCCCCGGCCACGGTGAACGCCGGCGCCGGGGTACGCGACCGGGTGGCCGCCTCGCGCGCGTTCCTGAGCAAGGCGCTGGGCGACGACCGCGCGGTGTACGGCGCGACCACCGGCTTCGGGGCGCTGGTCGGCTACGCCGGCCGGGCCGACCTGGCCGATCAGGCCGACAACACGCTCGCGCATCTGGGCGCCGGTCAGGGCCCGGACCTGCCGCCCGGGGTGGCCCGCGCGGCCATGCTGGTCCGGGTCTGGTCGCTGGCTCAGGGCGCGTCGGGGGTTTCGCCGCACGTGGTCGACGCGCTGATCGCGATGCTGGGCACGAACTTCGCCCCGGTGATGCCGCGCTACGGCTCGGTGGGGGCGAGCGGGGACCTGATTCCGCTCGGCGCGGCCGCCCAGGCGTTGCGGGGCCGGGGGTACGCGTACCTCGGCGACCAGCGCATGCCCGCGGCCGAGGCCCTGGCCCAGGCCGGTCTGACACCGCTGCCGCTGGACGGTCGCGACGCGCTCGCCCTGGTCAACGGCACGTCCGTGACGACCGCCGCGCTCGGGCTCGCGTTGCTGGAGACCCGCGCCGTCCACCGGGCGCTGCGGAGACTCACCTGCCTGCTGTCCGATCTGCTGGGCTGCGACCCGCAGTTCCTCGACCCCCGCCTGATCGACCGCTACAACCATCCGGGCGCCCGCGAGTCCGCCGCGTCGATGCGCCGTCTGCTGACCGGGACTACGCCCACCGGTAACCGCCCGCTCCAGGAGCCCTACAGCATCCGCTGCACCCCGCAGCTGCTCGGAGCGGCCGAGGACGCCCTCACGCACATCGACAACGTCGTGGCGGCCGACCTCGGCGCGGTCAGCGACAACCCGCTGTTCTTCCCGGACGACGACGTGGTCCGGCACGGCGGCAACTTCTTCGGCCAGCCCGCCGCCTTCGCCGCCGATCTGCTCACCATGGTCATCGCCCAGCTCGGCAACCTGGCCGAACGCCAGCTCGACCTGCTCGTCGACCCGCACCGCAACACCGGCCTGCCGCCGATGCTGGCCGCCGGCCCGGGACAGCAGCACGGGCTGCAGGGGGTGCAGCTGGCGTCGACCGCGCTGGTCACCGAGATCCGCCGGGACGTGATCCCGGCCAGTGTGCAGAGCGTGCCGACCAACCTGCACAACCAGGACGTGATTCCGCTCGGGACCCAGGCCGCCCTGCGCGCGCTGGACCAGGCCGGATTGCTGCGGCTGATCGCCGGGTCGCTGGCGCTGGGGCTGCGGCAGGCCGTACATGCCGGGGCCCGGATCCCGACCGCCCCCGCCTGCGCCGGGCTGTACGACCGCCTGGCCGCGGCGATCCCGCCGATCGACCCGGACCGCCCGCTGGAGGCCGACGTGCGCATCGCGGCTGAAATTTCTCTGAGTTATGTTCCCTAGCGTCCCGACCGTGACGATCGACTATCTGATCATCGGGGCCGGGCCCGCCGGTCTCCAGCTCGCGGCGCTGCGGGAAGCGGCCGGGCACAGCGACTATCTGGTCCTGGAGGGCGCCGACCGGCCGGGGGCGTTCTTCACCCGGTTCCCGCGGCACCGGCAGCTCATCTCGATCAACAAGCCACACACCGGCACCGCCGATGAGGAACTCAATCTGCGGCTGGACTGGAACTCGCTGCTCTCCGACGACCCCGATCTGCTGCTTACCCGCTACACCGAGCGCTATTTCCCGGACGCCGACGTGATGGTCCGGTATCTCGCCGACTTCGCCGGCCGCACGGGCGTCAAGGTCCGCTACAACAACCGGGTCACGTCGATCGCCCGGCGGGACGGTGTCTTCGTCGTCAACGGCGACATCGAGGCGAAACGGGTCGTCGTGGCCACCGGTGTCTCGATTCCCTACCGGCCGGACATCCCCGGCTACGAGCTGGCCGAGAACTACACCGAGATGTCGGTCGACCCGCGCGATTACGTCGATCAGCGGGTGCTCATCATCGGCAAGGGCAACTCGGCCTTCGAGACCGCCGACGCGCTGATGGAGACGACCACCCAGATTCACGTGGCCGGGCCGCACTCGGTGCGTTTCGCCTGGCGTACGCATTACGTCGGTCATCTGCGGGCCGTCAACAACAATTTCCTCGACACCTATCAGCTCAAGTCGGCCAACGCCGTGCTCGACGGCCACGTCCGCAACATCGAACGCGACGGCGACGGATTCCTGGTGACGTTCGGGTTCACCCGGTCCGGCGAGGTGCTCAAGGAACTGCGCTACGACCGCGTACTGGCCTGCACCGGATTCGCGTTCGACGCGAGCATCTTCGACGAGTCGTGCCGCCCGCGACTGGCCGTCAACGGTCGGTTCCCCGCGCAGACCCCGGAATGGGAGTCGGTCAACGTACCCGGCCTCTATTTCGCCGGGACGATCACCCAGCAACGCGATTTCAAGAAATCGACGAGCGGTTTCATCCACGGCTTCCGCTATGCGGTGCGGGCGCTTCACAAGATCTTGGAGCGGAAGTACGCCGGACGGCCCTGGCCGTCCGCCACCCATGACCCAGTGCCGGAGGCGATCGCCGGGTCCGTCATCGAGCGGGTGAACCGCAGCTCCGGGCTGTGGCAGCAGTTCGGGTTCCTGGCCGACGTGGTCACCGTGTCGCGGAGCGAGGCCCGGCACCACGAGGAGGTTCCGGTCGCCTACTTCGCCGAGACCGGCCTGGGGAGCGCCGGCCACGACTACGACCACGCGTTCGCCGTGACCCTGGAATACGGCCCCGGCCACGACCAGGTCGACCCGTTCGACGTCACGATCAACCGGATCGAGCAGGACGACCCGAGCCGCGCCCACGACGCCGCCTACCTGCACCCGGTCGTCCGCTACCACCGCGAGGGGGCGCTGGTCGCCACGCATCACCTGGCCGAGAACCTCGAGAACGAGTGGAACCGCCCCGAGGTGCACGTCAAACCGCTGGTCGAGTTCGTGCGGCGGTGCCTCAGCGGCGCCGAGGGCTGAGCCGTGCGGACGCTGACCGACCTGGCCGAACGGGCCCGCCGCACCCTCGACCCGGTGCACTGGGACTACTTCGCCGGCGGGGCGGGGGAGGAGCGCACCCTGCTCGCCAACACGGCCTCCTTCGAACGCCGCCGGATCGTGCCGCGCGTCCTGCGCTCGACCGGGTCGCGCGATCTGCGTACCGCTCTGCCCGGCGCCCTGTCGGCCACGCCCGTCCTGATCGCACCGACCGCCTTCCACCGGCTCGCGCACCCGGACGGCGAATCCGGCACGGCTCGGGCGGCGGCCGGAACCGGAACGGTGCTGACGGTCAGCATGGCCGCCACCGAACCGGTCGAGCGGATCGCCGAGGCCGGCGGCCCGCTGTGGTTCCAGTTCTATCCGCAGCCCGACCGCGCGTTCACCGCTCACGTGGTGCGCCGGGCCGAGAAGGCCGGCTGCCGCGCCCTGGTGCTCACCGCCGACTCGCCGGTGCTCGGCCGCCGTGAACGCGACCAGCGCAACCGTTTCCACGACCTGCCGGCCGGGCTGGCCTGCGAGAACATGCGCGACGAGACCGGCCGGGTGCAGCCGATCGCTATGGACGGCACGCTCGGCTGGGAGATTGTCACCTGGCTGCGGGGCGTGACCGGCCTGCCGATCCTGGTCAAGGGCGTGCTGCACCCGGCCGACGCGACGGCCGCGGTCGAGGCCGGGGTGGACGGGCTGATCGTTTCCAATCACGGCGGACGCCAGCTCGACGGGGCCGTCGCGACGATCGACGCGCTCCCGGCCGTCGTCCGGGCTGTGGGGCGACGGGTGCCGGTGCTGCTCGACGGCGGCGTGCGCCGGGGCGCCGACGTGCTCGTCGCTCTGGCCCTGGGCGCGGACGCGGTGCTGGTGGGGCGGCCTGTGCTGTGGGGGCTCGCGGCCGGCGGGGCCGCGGGCGTACGCGACGTGCTCGATCTCCTCAGAGCCGATCTCGATCACGTGCTGGCGCTGGCCGGGGCCCGGACACCGGCCGATCTGGACCCGTCGATGGTGGTGTCCGCCGGATGTTGACCGTCGTCCGGCTGCGGGAGTGGATCTTCGCGCGGGTCAACGGCGAGGAGGGCGTTCCGGTGCCGGGCCCGCAGGTCGGCGCCGAGGATTTCGAGCTGGTGTACGCCCACCCGGCCGCCGACGGCCGCAGCCGGGGCGCGGGCCTCAGTGACCTGTTCTGGTACTGGCTGGCGCCCGGGCCGCAGATGCACCAGGAACACCTCGAGCCGGGGGAGCGCTACCGTACCGTCGCCCGGACCACGCGCCGGGTGCTCGCCGTACCCCATCAGCGCTCCTCCGATCTGGCCGCCGCGGCCACCGGGCGGATCCTGGCCGGCCTCCCGCGGGACCGGACGACCCTGGTGCGGCTGCGCGACCTGATGATGCCGGTCTGGGCCGAGGTCTACTACGAGCTGGTCTTCGGCACGCGCTGCCCACCGGACGTGCGGGCGATGATCGTGGCCAACGCGGACGACGTGGTCAGCGCGCTCAAGGGCATCCGGCTGCGGCACATGGACCGGCGCGACCGGCTGACCCGGTACCTGCTGGGCCGCATCGCCGGCGGCACCTGCCCGGTGACCCTGCCGGCGCCGTTCACCGCGCGGGAGACGGCCTGGTACGTGCAGGGGGCGTTCTTCAACACCGCGGTCGTGCAGATGTCCGAGGCGACGGCCCACATCCTGCTGGCCATCGCCTCCCACGACGACGTGCGCGGCGAGCTGATGGCCGCGCTCGACGACGACGACGCGATCGACCGGGTGATCGACGAGACGCTGCGCGTGCATCCCCTGTTCGGCGTGGCGCACCGGATCACCTCGGGTGAGATCGTGCTGCCGTCCGGCCGGGTCCTGCCCGCCGGCTCGGTGCTCCTCTTCAACTACCTGGCCTTCCAGCGCACCGGCGCGGCGGCCGATCCGGACTTCCGGCCGGGCCGGTGGCTCACCCTGCGGCGGACGGACGCGCACTTCATCCCGTTCGGCGTCACGGCCAACCGGGCCTGCCCGGCGCGCGGGTCGGCGCCGGTGATGCTGCGGGCCTGCGTCCGTACCGTCCTGCGGCACTTCACGCCGGTGTCATCGGCCGCGCACACCCGCTCTCTCCCGTCCCGCGGACCGGCCTATCTCACCCCACCCGCGGCCCGGCCGCCGACGTCCGCGCGGCTGGCCCGGCTGCGGATCCGCGACCGTTGGGCCGACGCCGGCCGCAGCGTGGTCCAGCTCGTGCTCGGCACGTACATGGTCATCGACGCCCGCCGGCAGCGGCTGTGCGCGCGCTACTTCGAGGAGGCAATCCGGTGACACCGACCGAACTGGCCCCGCGATTCTTCATCGCGGTGGCCGTCATCCTGCTGTTCTGCCGGCTGGTCACCTGGCTGCTGGGCAAGGCCGGCCAGCCGCCGGTGGTCAGCGAGATGCTGGCCGGCGTGCTGCTCGGGCCGTCGCTGCTGGGCCTGCTGCTGCCGTCGGTGCAGGACGCGCTGTTCCCGGCGCCGCTGCTGCCCGTGCTCTACGTGGTCGGCCAGGTCGGCCTGGTGCTGTTCATGTTCCAGGCCGGGTACGCGTTCAGCGGCCACCGGATCACCGGCCTGGGCGGGACGGCGGGCGCCGTGTCGCTGGCCGGCATCACCGTGCCGCTGGTGCTCGGCGTCGGCCTGGTGCTCGCCACCGACCGCCTGGTGCCGCTGCGTCCGGCCGGGGTGCCGGTCGGCGTGTTGGCCGCGTTCGTCGGGGTGGCCCTGGCCATCACCGCGTTCCCGATGCTGGCCCGCATCATCACCGAGCGGGGACACGCCGGCACCCGGCACGGCTCGATCGCCCTGGCCAGCGGCGCGATCGACGACGCGGTCGCGTGGATCGCGCTGGCCGTGGTGCTGGCGTTCGCCTCTGGCGTGTTCACCGACGCGGTGATCACCGTCGCCGGGGCGATCCTGTTCGGGGCCGTCGCCCTGTTTCTCGGCCGGCGGGTCACCGGTGCGCTCGTCGGCAGCGACCGGCTGGACGAACGCACCCGGCTGCTCGCCACTGTCGCCCTGCTGTTCCTGGTGGCCTGGTACACCGACGAGATCGGGCTCTACGCGGTCTTCGGCGCCTTCGTCGTCGGGGTGCTGATGCCGCACGTGCCCCGGGCCGAAAAGGTCGTGGACACGGTCTCCCCGGTCGCCTCGACCGTGTTCCTGCCGCTCTTCTTCACCTTCTCCGGCCTGCGTACGGAATTCGGCCTGCTCTCCGATCCGAGGGTGCTGCTCTTCGCGATCGCCTGCGTGACGCTCTCGATCGTCGGCAAGTTCGGGGCCTGCTGGCTGGCCGCCCGCCGGCGTGGTGAACCGCAGGCGGTGGCGCTGCGCGTCGGCGCCCTCATGAACGCCCGCGGGTTGATGCAGCTCATCGCCCTCAACGTCGGCCTCGAGGCGGGCATCGTGGACCGGGCGATGTTCACCGTCCTGGTTCTCGTCGCCCTGGTCACCACGATCATGACGACGCCGCTGCTGAGCTGGATCGAACGCCGCGAGAAGTCAGACTCTTTGCCACGTCAAAACTCAGAGGTTCAAGTATGACGGGATATGTGCGATTGTCTATCTGTGCTGGGCGCTGGCAGATCGCATCGACTCCTCCTGGTCGAGGATGACGCCGAGCTGCGGGAAATGCTGACCGAGACGTTCGCCGACGAGGGCTACGAGGTCGACGACGCCGCCGACGGCCAGCGCGGCCTCCACTTGGGACTGACCCGCGACTACGACGTGCTGGTCGTCGACCGGATCCTGCCCGCCCTCGACGGGCTCGCCCTGGTCACCAAACTGCGCGCCCGCGCCTGCCCCGCCCGGGCCCTGATGCTCACCGCCCTCGGCACCGTCGGCGACCGCATCGCCGGGCTCGACGGCGGCGCCGACGACTACCTGGTCAAGCCGTTCGACCTGGACGAGCTGAGTGCCCGGGTCCGCGCCCTGTGCCGGCGCGTACCCGAACCGGCCGACGCGCTGCGCATCGGCTCCGGGCTGCTCGACCTGTCCCTGCGCGACGTGCAACTGGCCGACGGCACCCGGGTCGGACTGTCCGCGCGGGAGTTCGAGCTGCT
The DNA here is from genome assembly GCF_043197135.1 of Actinoplanes sp. NPDC049265. Classification (NCBI taxonomy): domain Bacteria; kingdom Bacillati; phylum Actinomycetota; class Actinomycetes; order Micromonosporales; family Micromonosporaceae; genus Actinoplanes; species Actinoplanes sp. NPDC049265. Next base: position 228,362 of record NZ_JBICSP010000008.1, read on the forward strand.
CCGGGTGCTGGCCGCCCGGCCCGGTGCGGTGCACTCCCGCAACGAGTTGCGGCGGCGCGTCTTCGACGAGGCCGCGGCAGCGTCGATCGTGGACACCTACGTCTACTACCTGCGGCGCAAACTGGGCCGGGGCGTGGTCAAGACGGTGCACGGGCTCGGCTACCGGCTGGGGGTACTGGCATGAGAATCGTCCGGCCGCCCCGCGAACTCGACCCCGACGAACTCGCCGTCGTCGGCCGGGCCCGGCTCCGGGTCGGCGTCGTGGTCGGGCTGATCGTGTGCGCCTGCGTCGTGCTGGTCGGCGGCGTGGCGTACCTCGCCCTGGTCCGTTCGCAGGAAAACCTCATCCAACGCGAGCTGGCCGCGGCCGTGGTCAGCGCCGACCCGTCCGGGCCGCCCGGCTGCGTGTGGCAGTTCGTCCGGCGCGACGGGGCGCTCACCACCGTCGGGACCGCCGCGCCATCCGGATTCCCGCTGCTCGCCGAGATGGACGCGGCGGCTCCCGGCGGAGTGCGGCTCACGGCGGTGCCGCGGGGCGAAACCGTCTATCACGTACGCACCCAGCCCCGCGGCGACGAGGTCGTGCAGGTGGTGTTCGACGCCCGCTACCAGTTGGCCGACCGGCGGCACCTGCTCGTCGCCCTGGCCCTGGCCGCGCTGGCCGGACTGGTGGCGGCCGCGCTGGCCGCGATGGTGGTCGGGCAGCAGGCGGTGCGGCCGCTGGCCGAGGCGCTCACCCGGCAGCGGCGGTTCGTGGCCGACGCCAGCCACGAGCTGCGTACGCCGATCGCCCAGGTGCACACCCGGGCCCAGCTGATCGCCCGCCGGCTCGGCCGCGCCGACCCGTCCCACCAGTCGGCCGAGCTGGAGCGACTGGTCGGCGCGACCCGGCGGCTGGGCGAGATCGTCGACGAACTGCTGCTCTCGGCCCGCCTCGCCGCCGGCCCCGCCTCCCGCCCCACCGTGCCGGTCGACCTGGCCGCGCTGACCGAGACAGAGGTGGCCGCCGACGTCGACCGCGCCGCCGAACAGGGCGTGTTGCTCACGCTGACCCGGCCGGACCGGCCGCTGCTGGTCGCCGGAATCGAGTCGGCGCTCCGGCGGGTGGTCGGCGAGCTGGTCACCAACGCGCTGCGGCACACCGGGCCGGGCGACCGGGTGGCCGTGTTCGTGGCCGCCGCCGGAGACCACGTCGAACTGGTGGTGGCCGACACCGGCGACGGGTTCGACCCGTCCGGCGCCGACCGGCTCTTCGACCGCTTCCACCGCGGCGGCAGCGACGAACGGCGGTTCGGCCTCGGCCTGGCGCTGCTGCGCGAGGTGGTCGCCGGCCACGGCGGCACGATCACGGCCGTCGGCCGGCCCGGCGACGGCGCGACCTTCACGGTGCGGCTCCCGTTGTCCGTACCGGTGAAACCCTCAGCACCGACTCAGCGTTCTCACAACTAGCCGGCGCATAGTTGGAGGTCAGTTCCGACGAAGGAGACCCCTTGTTGCTCGCCCTCGTGAGCTTCGTGTTGCTGCTGTTCCAGCTGCTGCTGGTGGCCCGGGCCATCCTCGACTGGTCCGTCGCGCTGGCCGGCCCGAGCATGCCCGGTTCGTTCCGCTCCCGCCTGACCCGCGGCGTCTACACCGTGACCGAGCCGGTCCTGGGCCCCGTCCGTCGCGTCCTCCCGCCCCTCCGCCTCGGCGGCGTGGGCATCGACCTCTCCTTCATCGTCGTCTTCTTCACCATCACGCTGATCCGTTCCTTCATCTGACCCCACCGCGCCCGCAGTGGCAGGGTGGGTGGCGTTCCCGCCCTGCCACTGCCGTGTCCCGCGCGTCCACCTCCGGCCCGTGCCTTCAGGCCCCTACTTCTCGGCCAACCGCTCTTCGGCCCGCCTGCCTCGGCCCGCCTGCCTCGGCCCGCCTGCCTCGGCCCGCCTGCCTCGGCCCGCCTGCCTCGGCCCGCCTGTCATCGACCCTCTTCTCCGTCGCGGCCTCTGCCGTCGTGGGTTGGCTTGACCGCGGGTCGCACGCTGGACCGCGGGCGGCCGATCGGGGAGAGGGCGGTAGATTGCGCGGCATGGCCGGCGGGACGAGGATCGTGGCGGGGCGTTACCGACTGGTCCGGCGGCTGGGCCGGGGTGGGATGGGCGCCGTCTGGGAAGCGCACGACGAGCTGCTCGGCCGGGATGTCGCGATCAAGGAGATCTACTTCCCGGGCGCTGGTGAGGGCCCGATCGACCCGGGCGACCCGCTGGTCCGCCGGGCGTTACGCGAGGCGCAGGCCGCCGCCCGGTTGCGCCACCCCGACATCATCACCGTGCACGACGTGGTCACCGAGGCCGGGCGCCCGTGGATCGTGATGGAACTGGTCGCCGGCCAGTCGCTGGCCGACCTGATCCGCGAGGCCGGCCTGGTCTCCGCGCACCGCGCCGCCGAGATCGGCGTCCGGGTCCTCGGCGCGCTCCGGGCCGCCCACCGGCAGGGCGTGCTGCACCGCGACGTCAAACCGGCCAACATCCTGCTCGACACCGACCGGGTCGTGCTCACCGACTTCGGCATCGCGGCCCTCGACGACGCCACCCAGATCACGGTGACCGGCCAGATGGTCGGCTCACCGGCCTTCATGCCGCCGGAACGCATCAACGGCAAGCCGGCCACCGCCGCCGCCGACCTGTGGGCGCTGGGCGTCACCCTCTACCAGGCGATGACCGGCCGTTCCCCGTTCCACCGCGAGGACACGCAGGCCACGATCGCCGCGATCCTGTCGTCCCGCCCCGAGGCGCCGGCGCACGGCGGCCGCCTCTGGGCCGTGGTCAAGGGCCTGCTGGAAAAGGACCCCGAGCGCCGGCTGACCTCCGACCAGGCCCTGCCGTTGCTGGTCCAGGCGGCCCAAACCGCCGATCCGGGTACGCCCCCCGCCCCCCGCCGCGGCCTGTCCCGCTTCCTGCCACCCCAGTCCCGCAAGCCCCGCCCCGCCGACCCCGACCGCGACCCCACCGCCGTGGCCCCGCCACCCACCTTGGCCGCCCCCACCTCGCTCGACACCCCCGAGCCGCCCACCGCAGCCGTCTTCCCCGAGGAAGCCCCAACCGCCGCCCACCCGAGCGCCCCACCACCCGGCCACCTAAGCGCCCCGAACGCCACCCACCTGAGCGCCCCACCACCCGGCCACCCAAGCGCCCCGAACGGCACTTACCCGAGCGCCCCAGCTCCCGCCCAGCCAGCCGACCCGACGTCCAGCACGGATCATTCCGGGTCGGACCGCCCCACCGTCGCGAGGTCCAGCCCGGACCAGGCCGAGCCCGAACACCCGACCGTCCCGGCCTCCAGTCCGGACCAGGCCGAGACGGTAACCGCCGACCCTGGCGACGAGACCGAAACCGCCGCCGTCAAGCCCGAGCCAACCGCCGCCGCCAGCCGCTCGGAGCCGACGGCCACCGAGCCCACGCTCCGCGCGCCGGTCGATCCCTGGGCCCCCGTACCCTCCATCGCCGAAACCGTGCCCACCACCGCGCCCACCGCCTTCCCGCCCCCTGGAACCGCGCCCGCCGCGGCGCCGATCCCGAGGCAGCCGCGCCCGGTCCCGATGACCCCCGCCGCCCTCGAGGGCAACCCCCGCCGCCCGGTGTCCAGCAGGGTCCTGGCCGCGGTCGGCGCCGCCGTAGCCGTAGCCGTCGCCACCCCGGTCCTCTGGTTCGCCTGGCCGCACGGCGACACTCCCGACCCGCGGACCGAGAACACCGGCCAGGGCGCCGCCGCCCTGGCCGTAGCTCCCTCGGCCGCCCCGGCCAAGCCGTCGGCACCGGCCAACCCGCTGCTCGACTCCTGCCTGGTCGGTTCCTGGCGGATGATCTCCATGCAGGTCAAGAACGAGCCGATGAACGGCGTCGAGGCGGTTTTCACCAGCACCGGCGGCGCCACCACCAAGATCTGGCCGGATGGCCGGGCGATCGACAGCCACGCCGGTCTCAAACCGCTGACCGCGACAGTCAAGGGCCGCAAGTGGGAGGAGACCATCCGCGGCACGATCAAGTACCACGTCGAGACCCGCGGCAGCACCGTCTACTTCAGCGAGTACGCGGGTCAGCTGACTTTCGTCATGCGTCGCGAGGGCAAGCGCCAGTTCGGCGGCGACCTCGGCAACGGTGACAACAAAGGGCCGTACACGTGTTCCGAGACCCGCATGACGATCTACGGCGACGACGACAGTTCCACCCAGTCGTTCACCCGGGTCAGTCACACGCCTTAGCCGCCGGGTCGCACCGCCGTTCCCGGGCGGTGCGCTGGTGGGTGACTTGAGGAACACCTCGGCACCCACGGCGGCATGTGGTCGAGCCGAGTCGCGGGGAACCGCCGGCGGGGACGGTCAGTCCTGGCTGGCCGGGCGGATCGTGATGTCGCCGATCTCGACGTCGGTGGGCTGTTCGATGGCGAACGCGATGGCCCGCGCGACCGCAGCCGGGTCGAGCGCGAAGCGGTCCATGTTGGTGCGGATCTGCTCGCGCAGGCCGGGGTCGTCGATGCTGTCGGCGAGTTCGGTGCGGACGTAGCCGGGTGACACCGACGTGGTGCGCAGCCAGCCTTCGGTCGACTCCTGGCGCAGACCTTCGAGGATGGTGCGTACGGCGTTCTTGGTTGCGCCGTACACGGCCATCGTCGGCGTGATCTTCAGGCCGGCGGTGGAGACGGTGGTGACGAAGTGGCCGCGGCGCCGGCGTTCGAAGACCGGCAGGGCGGCGGCGATGCCGTGCAGCACACCGCGCACGTTGACGTCGATCATCGCCTGCCAGCCGTCGACGTCGAGGTCGGCGACCGGGCCGATCTTGCTGATGCCGGCGTTGCCGACCAGCACGTCGAGCCGGCCGAACTCGGTGACGGCCAGGGTGACGAGCGCGTCCAGGTCGGCGCGGGCGGTGACGTCGACGGCCAGGGTGGCGGCCTGCCCGCCGGCGGCGCGGATCTCGTTCGCGAGCTTTTCCAGGCGATCGGTACGCCGGGCGCCCAGCACCACGGCCGAGCCGCGGCCGGCCAGTTCCCGGGCGGTCGCCTCCCCGATTCCGCTGCTGGCGCCGGTGATCGCGACGACGTGCTGTGCCATGGCGTACCCTCCTCAGGATGAAAGCGGACGCGTGTCCGCTTCCCTCGACCGTAGCGGACACGTGTCCGGTTATGCGAGCGGAGAGGATGTGACGATGCCCCCACGCGCCGACGCGGCCGAGAACCGGGCCCGGATCCTGCTGGCGGCCCGCGACGTCGTGAGCGAGGCGGACGGGCTCGGCGACATCCGGCTCAACGAGATCGCCAAGGCCGCCGGGGTCGGTCAGGGCACGCTGTACCGGCACTTCCCGACCCGCGAGGCGCTGCTGCTCGAGGTCTACCGACGCGACGTCGACGAGATGTGCGACGAGGCCGCGACCCTGGTCCGGGAACTGCCCGCGGGCGAGGCGCTGGCCCGATGGCTGGAGCGGGTCGAGGAGTACGCCTGGGTCAAGCAGGGCGTCTTCGCCGCCGTCGAGACCACGATGCGCGCCGACGCCACCGAGCACAGCCACCACCGCATCGGCGAGGCGCTCGACCTGCTGCTGACCGCCGGGCGGGCCGCCGGCACGGTCCGCGCCGACGTCGACCCGCGCGACGTCGTCCTGCTGATCGGCTATCTGTCCAACCTCACACCGGGCGAGCGTTCGGCCCGCGCCCCCCGCCTGCGATCGATCGTCCTGAGCGGCCTGAGGCCGTAGGCCGTGTTTCGCGGTCCAGCCGGGGCCGCGGCGTGGTCCAGAGCGCGCTTGAAGCTGCGCGTCACCGGCGCCACGGTCGTCGTGGGCGAGGCGGCACACCGCTCGGGCACGCCACCGGCGACGGCACCACGCAGGCCGCCAGCGGAAGCAGCAGGAGCGCGGCGCTCAGTCGGACCCGTGTCACGGCGCACATTATGCTGACACCGCACGCGGCTAGGCTGCCGGGATGGCCGCCTTCGAGAGCATCGCGCCGATCCTGCCAGTGCGCGACCTGGATGCCGCGCTCGACCGGTACCGGCGGCTGGGCTTCGCGGCACGGGCCTACGACGGGCCCCAACGCTACGGTTTCGCCGACCGTGACGCGGTGTCCCTGCACCTCGCCGAGTCGCCCGGCCACGATCCGGCGTCCACGTCGTCGATGGTCTACCTCTACGTCGACGACGTGGACGCCGTTTTCGCCGAGTGGTCCGGGCGGTCGCCGGGCGGGCATCTGGTGCCACCCGAGGAAAAACCTTGGGGGGTACGCGAGTTCTCCTACGTGGACGCGGATGGCACGCTGCACCGGGTCGGTGAGCGTCGTGCTTGACTACGGTGACGTCACGATGATCCGGTACGGGCGGTTCGGGGTGGCCCGGTTCGTCCGGGTCGGGCGGGTGATCGCCGACGACGCCGGCGGGACGACGCTGTGGGTGGCGCCCGGCTCGCCCCAGGTCGAATACCTGCTGCCCGACCGCCGTTCGGTGCGCGCCCTGCCGTTGTCCGAGCGGGCCACCGCGCCCCTCCAGCATCACCGGACGACGTGGCGTGGCCCCGGGGTCGTGCACTTCGCCCCGGTCGTCGGCGAGTGGTCGGTGTGGTGGTTCTTCGACGAGGCGGGCGGCTTCACCGGTTGGTACGGCAACCTGGAGTCGCCACGGGTCCGCTGGGCCGGTGGGATCGACTCGTCCGACCGCGCCCTGGACGTGCAGATCTCGCCTTCGCGGGTGGCGACGTGGAAGGACGAGGACGAGTTCGCGGCCATGACCGGTACGCCCGGCCGCTGGACCGCCGCCCAGGTCCCGTCGATCCGGGCCGCGGGGGAGAGCCTGATGGCCATGGCCGCCGCCGGTGAGCCGCCCTTCGACGGCCGCTGGACCGACTACCGCCCCGACCCCTCATGGGAGCCCGTCACCCTCCCCGCCAACTGGAACCACCCCCACCTGGCCACCCCCTGACCAGGACCCGCTACGTGTGGGCCGACCCAGCCCCACCACCGTCCCGCACATTGATAGCCCCGAGCGATTCCCCCGCCCCGGACACCGCCCGGACCTACCACTGTCGAGGCCAGTGGTTGGTCCGGACGGTGCTCGCGGCCTGGATGCCGCTCGGGGCTACCACTGGAATCGACAGTGGTAGGTGGGGCGGGAGCGGGCAATGTTGGCGGCTGGCCGACGGCCTTGGCGCCGGGGGTGCGGGAGTCAGGCGGGTTCGGGGATGGGGGTGGGGGTGCGGGAGCGGGTGTAGCCCCAGACGACGAGGGTCGCCGCGGTGGCCGTCAGGGTCAGAGCGGCGATGGTCACGGCCGAGCGGAACTCGTGGGTCTGCTGGGTTGTCCAGTCGGCGGCGGCGATGGTGCCGGTGAACATGGCCGCGAGGATGGTGCCGCTGACGGCCACACCGGCGGCGGAGGTGACCTCGGACGCGGTGTCGACCAGGGCGGCGCCGATCGAGCTGCGGTTCTGGGGGAGGCCGCGCAGGACGTTGACGCCGGCCACGGCGCCGACCACGCGGATGGCCGCGGCCACCAGGGCCAGGGCGAGCGCCACCCAGACGTAGTGGTAGCGGCCGAGCGCGCCGTAGACGGCCAGCCCGGCCACCACGGCGATCGCGCCCAGCCAGGCCGCGCGGTCGAGGCCGACGCGGTCGACGAAACGGTTGACGAACGGGCCGGCCGCGACCAGGACGATCACCTGCGGCAGCATGCCGATGGCGGCCAGCCCGGCCGGCCAGCCCCAGTCGAGCTGCAGCTGAAGGGTGACCAGGTAGCCGAGACCGGCCACAGCCAGCCCGGTCGCCGCCTTGTAGGCCAGCCCGGACGACACCAGCGGGCGGGCGACCAGCTTCAGGTCGAGCAGCGGATGGCGGGCGGTGCGCTGGCGTACGACGAAGGCGACGGCCGACGCGACGGCCGCGACGGTGGCCGCCCACGGCTGCCATGATCCGGTGCCCTCGTTGACGAACAGGGTCGGCGCGACCAGGGCGAGCACGACCGTCGCGGTGCCGAGGACGGCGCCGGGGCCGTCGATGGGATCGCGGTGCAGGTCGGACGGCTGGTCGGCGGCGATGCCGGCCCGGATGCCGATGATCGCGAGGGCGGCGATCGGGACGTTGACCAGGAGCAGGACCTGCCAGGGGGCGACGGCCAGGATGAAGCCGCCCGCCGTCGGGCCGACCGCCAGCCCGACCAGCCCGACGGTCGAGATCAGGGTCATCGCGCGGACCCGCAGGCCGTCGTCGGTGAACAGGCGGAACGCCAGGGCGATGGAACCGGGCGTGGTCATGGCCGCGGCGACGCCCATCGTGGCCCGGACCGCGATGAGTTCGCCCGCGCTGGTCACGAACGCGGTGGCCAGGCTGGCCAGCCCGAGCAGGACGAGGCCGGTGAGCATCACGCGGCGGCGGCCGAACCGGTCGGCGACCGCGCCGAAGGCCAGCATGAGACCGCCGAAGACGACCGCGTACGCACCGGTCACCCACTGCAGAGCGGTGGTGGAGGCGTGCAGTTCGCGGCCGATGGTCGGCAGGGCGACGTTCAGGATCGAGTTGTCCAGCATCTCGAACAGGAACACCGCGGACAGCCCGGCGAGGGCGACCCACGCGGCTTTCAGCGACTGAGGTTGCGTCGTCATGCTCACACGATAAACCTAACCGTTAGTGTTTCCAAACGGGTAGCTTTTCGGGACTGATAGGGTTATCGCCGTGAGTGAGCAGCAGCCGGGCCGCCGGGAGCGCAAGAAGGCCGCCACGCGGCTGGCCATCGCCAACACCGCGTTGCAGCTGTTCCTGGAGAAGGGCTATGACGCGGTCGGGATCCGTGAGGTGGCCCAGGCGGCCGATGTCGCGGTCACCACGGTGTTCGCCCACTTCTCGTCCAAGGAGGCGCTGGTCTTCGATCGCGACCAGGGGATACAGGACCGGTTGATCGGCGCGCTGACCGGGCGGGCGAGCGGCCGGTCGGTGCCCGAGGCGTTGCGGGCCGAGCTGCACGCCCTGGTGGGGGAGTTCACCGCGGACGGGTCGTCGCCGTTCTGGCGGATGGTCAACGACTCGGCCGACCTGCGCGAGTACGAGGCGCGGATGTGGTTGCGGCACGCGGACGCGCTGGCCGCCGCGCTCGCCGCCGACCGGGGCCGGCCCGGCGACGTGACGATCTCGGACCGGGCGCTGGCCCGCTTCGTGCTCGGCGTCCATCCGCTGGTCCGCGATGCGCCCGACCCGGTCGCCGCGGTCGACGAGATCATGAATCTGTTCGCGGCCGCGTGGTCAGCGGCCTGACCTGGGCGGAACTGTTCAGGAAGCCGGCTCGGGGGTAAGGAGGAGCTATCGAGGTTGATCTAGTTAGGAATCGTGAGTAGATGCACGAAAAGGACTATCTCGACGCCGCCCTCGCTGAGGGCGCCGCGCTGGCCGCGGGGGATGTGTCCCTCGACGGCCCGCTCGCGAGCCTGGCGTCGGTCCCCGGTGCCGAAACGTTGCTGCTGGGTACGAGTGTCTACCGGGAGCCGGTCGAGAAGGCTGCTCTGCTCTATCAGGTGGGCCGGCCGGCCCCGGAGGCCGGCAACCTGGACGAGTGGCGGACCGCCGAGCAACGGATCCACGAGATCCTGTCCCGAGCGGACGTTCCGCCCGGCGAGGTCGACATCGAAGAGCTACCCGAGCCGCTGCGGACCGCTCTGGCCCCGTACTGGGACATCGAGCCGATCCCGCCGGTACGGGCTGACGATCTCGAATCGGCCCTCGACGCTTGCCTGGCCTCCGGGCTGCTGGTCACCGACTCGGCCGGTCTCTTCTTCGTGCCGCGATGGACCGCGGCCGAGCTCGCACGCCGTGCGGTGCGGGACGATCGTCGTGACGATGTCATCGCCGCGCACGGCCGCGCCGCCGACTACTGGCGATGGCACCTTCAGGCCTGGGCTCGAGGGTCGGCCGCCCAGGCCGCCGACCTCTCCGAAGTGCACCATCACTACAGCCAGGCCTACGGGCTGGGCGATCTGGCCTCGGCCGAGGACCTGGCGCTCTCCTCGTTCGTACTGGCCACCATCCTCGATCGACTCGGACGCCACGCGGAGTCGCTGCCTCACTATCAACGGGCCGTGAGTTTGCGGCGGGACCTGGCCGACGAGACCGTCCCCGAAACGCTGGTGAGACTGGCCGAGTCGCTCAACGAGCTCGGGACTCAGCTGTCGCGGATGGGTCGCGCGGAGGAAAGCCTCGACGCGGCGTACGAAGCCGCGGCCGTTTTCCGGCAGTTGAACGCGGCCGAACCCGGTGCGTTCGAGTCTGAGCTGACGGCGGTCCTGGGCAACCTCGCTAACCGTCTGGCCGGGATGGGCCGGACCGAGGACGCTCTTCAGCTGTTGTTGTCGGAGTCGATCCCGGTCCTCCGGCGCCTGGCCGCCGCCGATCCCGAAACCCATGAACCGGATCTGGCGCACGCGCTGACCAACCTCAGCCCGCTCCTCGATCAGGCGAACCGCCAGGAGGAAGCGTTGAGTGTCGGTGCCGAGGCGATCGAGCTCGGCCGCCGGCATGCGGCGACCGGCGAACCCGACCGCGTCGGTGCCCTGGCGGCGGCGCTCGACAACTTCGGCGGTCTGCTCGCGGCGGCGGATCGGTACGAGGAAGCCATCGACGCCGGTGCGGAGTCGGTGAGCCTGTTTCGCCGGCTGGCCGCCATCGTGCCGGCGGCTCAGTCGGACCTGGCCCTGGCGCTGCGCAACCTCGGTGCGACGTTGGCCGAGGCCGATCGCCGGGACGAGGCGGTGCGGGCGCTGACCGAGGCGGTCGCACTGTATCGGCGGCTCGCCGCGGCCAACCCGGGCGGCTACCGGGATTCCCTCGCGGCCGCGACTCGCCAGCTGGAAGAGAGCCGTGATTCGCCGGCTGGAAGGGAGCCGTGATTCGCCGGCTGGAAGAGAGCCGAGGCTGACGTGAACGTCCTCAGCTCGACGGCAGCTCGCGCAGGCGGTGCCGCACCAAGGCGGCCCGTTCATGGTCGCCGGTGTCCGTGAACGCGTCGACGGCAAGGGCCCAGTGTCGATCGGCGTCCTCCAGCCGCAGCATGTCGGCGAGAACCAGACCCACGTTGTCGAGGGTTGTCCCCTCGCCGTGCCGGTCACCGGTCGCCCGGCAGATCTCGAGGTCCTTCCGCAGGGCGGACAGCGCCTCTTCCGGCCGGCCGGCGTCCCACAGGGCCATGCCGAGGTTGTTCCAGGCGCTTCCTTCGCGGTGCCGGTCCTTGGTCTCGCGGTAGATGGCCACGGCTTGCCGATGGGCCTCGATCGCTTCGCCGGGGCGGCCGGCCGCGCGGAGGGCCGAGCCGAGGTTGTTGAGGGCGATGCCCTCACTGTGCCGTTCCGCGGTGTCGCGGAAGATCACGGCGGCGCGCTCGTGCGCCTCGATGGCCTCATCGGGGCGATCGGCGTCGGTGAGCGCGGAGCCGAGACTGTTGAACGCCATTCCCAGGTAGTGTCGTTCGCCGAGCGCCTGGAAGATGGCGATGACATGCTGGTATGCCCTGATCGCAGCCTCGGTCCGCCGCGCCTCGATCAGGGTGATCCCCAGATTGGCGATGCTGGTGGCCGCTCGTAGCCTGTCACCGAGCTCGGAGAACATGGTGGCGGCCCGTGCTTTCGCGCTGATGGCCTCGTCGAAGCGGCGCAGTCCGTGCAACGCCCCGCCCAACTGGGTCAGCGCCGCCGCCTCCTGGTAGCGGTCGCCGGCGGTCCGGAAGATGGTGGCGGCCTCCTCGTGGGCCGCACCCGCCTCATCGAAGCGCCGCAGGTCGGTGAGGGTCCGGCCGATGTTGTTGAGCGCCATGCCCTGGCCCTGGAGGTCCCCCGCGTCGCCGAGCGCGTCGATGGCCTGCCGGTGCACGGTGAGCGCTTCGTCGTAGCGGCGCAGGTTGGTCAGGGCCATCGCCATGTTGCCGAGAGCGCCGCCTTCGCCGTGGCTGTCGCCCCGGGCCCGGGCGATGTCCCGCGCTGTCGCGCTGACGGTGATCAGGTCGTCGAAATAGCGTCGGTCGCGCAGAAAATGACCCAGGGTGAACGCCAGGTTGAAGGCCACGCGGGCGTTGCCCTCGTCGGCGGCGGCGGAGCTGGCCTCGACCAGGTTTCGTCGCTCGTCCTCGAACCAGGCCATCGCCTCGTCCCGCCCGCGGAACCAGGGCGAGCGTTCGGCCGGAGGCGGTAGCAAGTGTGATTCGGCCGCCCGGGCGGCTGCTGAGTAGTAGCCCAGCAACCGCTCGACCGCGTGGCGGCGCTCGTCGGCCGCGGCCCGGGACAGTTCGTCGGAGTAGAGCCGCAGCAGGTCATGGGTCCGCCACCGGCCCCACTGGAGTCCGGGTTCGACGAGGTGGGCGCGGGCCAGGCCCTGGATGGCCCGATCGGCGACGTCTGGTCTCAGTTCGAGCATGGCGGCGACCGCGTCGGTGCCGATGTCCGGGCCGCGGTTGACCGACAGCGATCGGAAGAGGTGGGCCTGCTGGTCGTCGAGGTGGCGGTAGGAGAGTTCGAAGACTGCCCGTACCGCCTTGTTCTCCCTGCTCAGATTGTCGAGACGGGTGTGTTCGGCGGCGAGGCGCCCGGCCAGGGAACTCACCGGCCGGGTGGGCTGGTCGGCGAGCAGGGCACCACAGATGCGCAGGGCCAGCGGAAGCCCGGCACACAGGGCGGCGACCTCGGCCGCGGCGCCGGCTTCGTCGCGGATCCGTACGTCGGCGGCTCCTCGTGCCTGATGCAGAGCGCCGGCCAGCAACCGCACCGAGTCGGCCTGGTCGAGGATGGTGAGGTCGTACAGGCGGGCTCCGACGTCCAGGGTGTGCCGGGACGTGACCAGCACCCTGGTGCCGTCGTCGGTGGGCAGCAGCGGTGTGACCTGTGCCGCCGTGGCGGCATTGTCGATGATGAGCAGGATCTGATGGTTCTCCCCGCTCAGGGCGGCGAGCGCGGAGCGGAAGAGCCGGCTGCGGTCGGCCTCCGAGCCGGGGATGTACTTTCCGGCCACGCCCAGGGCCGCCAGGAGCCCCGCGAGCGCGGCTTCGGCGGACAACTCGCGTCGCGTGTCGTAGCCGAGCATGTCGACGAACAACACGCCGCCGGGGAACCAGCCGTTGCGCCGGGCCTCGTCGGCGGCCTGCAGGACCAGCTCGGTCTTTCCCACCCCGGCCATACCGGCGACCGAGAGGACCGGCGCGTCCGTCTGCTCCGGTCGGAGTGTCTCGAGCACCGCCTGGACGTCGTTGTCGCGCCCGGTGAACACGGCCGAGGCCGGAGGCAGCCCGTTCAGCGCCCGCGGAACCGGGACGGGCAGAGTTATCTGGATGTCACGTCCCATGATGACGTCGCTGAAGAAGACGCCCCCGCGGATTTCGTTCGAGACGCCGTCGCTAGTCATCGGACTCGGAGCCGGCGTCCCGTGATCGGGACGGCGGTTTGGAGACGACGTCCCGCCCCATGATCAATGTCTCGTCGAACGTGCCGCCTTCGACCCAGTTCTCGACGTCGCCCGGTGGCCGTTGCGGTGACGCCGGTCTCGACCCGGTTTGTCCGGCCGTCCGGTCGGTCTGGTCCATGTCGCGGACCATGAACGTCGGTCCGCCGAATCGGCCGTCGCTGATCTTGTTCACGGTCTTGGCCGAATCGCCCGCGTCGTGCTCCGGCTTCGACGACCGCTTGGATTGCACGATCCCGTACGCACTGATCAGGATGCCGATGATGTTGAGGAACAGGCCGCCGACGCTGGCCCACTGGTCGGCCTGCTCGAGGCCCGCCTTGAGGAGAAGCCCACCGAGCGTGAACACGCCCGCGCCGAGGGCGACCCCACCGATCACCCAGCGTTTTTCTCTGACTACCGTCATGGATCTAGTGTCGCCGTACTGATCCACCGCGGCCACTCGGTGGTAGGCCTGGGCGACATCCGCGACGCGGATGCCGCCCAGGGCGGCCACTGCGGTTCGAGGAGCGCGACCCGGCAGCTGAGCCCGGCGCCGGCGGCAAAGGCGGGACCACCCGCGGCCTCGCCGTCGACAGACGGGACCGCAGGAAAGGCGTACCCGTCAAAGGTTTTTCGCGGCTGTGAGCAGGTTGCCGGCGGCCTGGCGCAGACCCTCGATCTGGTCGAGCTCGGTGTCCTCGTGCTCGATGTTGACGGCCATGCCGGGGTCGATGGCGGCCAGTGCACGCAGGAACGGCGTCCAGAACTCGTCCACCCCGTGGCCGCGGCCGACCGCGACGAACTGCCACGACGGCGACCGCGGCCACTGGTTGAGGGTGTTGCCGCCGCCCAGGTTGAGCGGGCCGGCGTCGGCCGGGGTGCGGGTGAAACGATCGTCGAGTACGCCGAAGAGCTTGACGTTGCCGGCGTTGATCCGGGTGTCCTTGGCGGCGGCGTGGAAGACCAGCTCGCCCAGATGCTCGACCGCGGCGACCGGGTCGATGCCCTGCCAGAACAGATGGCTCGGGTCCAGCTCGGCGCCGACGTGCGTGGCGTTGGTGCGCTCGACCAGCCGTTCCAGGGTCGGCGGGTTGAAGACGAGGTTGTGCGGGTGCATCTCGATGCAGACCTTGACGTCCGCGTCCGCCGCGCGGGCCTGGATGTCCTTCCAGAACGGGACCGCGACCTCGTCCCACTGATGGTCGAGCATGTCGGTGAACTGGCTGTCCCACGGGTTGACGACCCAGTTGGCGGTCTTCGCGCCCGGGTGGCCGCCGGGCAGGCCGGACATCGTGACGACGCGCTTGACGCCCAGCCGGGCCGCCAGCTCGATGCTCCGCCGCAGGTCTTCCGCGTGCTTGGGGCCGACCAGGGGGTCGGGGTTGAGCGGATTGCCGTTGCAGTTGAGGCCGGTCAGCGTGATCCCGTGCGCGGCGAACCGGCCGAGATAGTCCTGGCCGGCGTCGTTGCTGGCCAGCAGGTCGTCGATCGGGAGGTGCGGCGCGGCGATGAAGCCGCCGGAGTTGATCTCGGCGCTGGTCAGGCCGAGTTCGGCCAGGATGGCGAGCGCGTCGTCGAGGGGGCGGTCGTGCAGGCAGGCGGTGTACGCACCGAGTCTCATACTGAAGCCGCTTTCGTGACGGAGTCCAGAACACGGAGGTTGTGCAGCCCGTGGGCCATGTCGGGGCAGGGGGGCAGCCGGTCGAGGCCGCCGATCTGGTCGAGGAACGCGCGGGCCTGGAAGGCGAAGAAGTCGTTCTGACCGTGGCCGACGGTGGGGAAGTCCATCGGCAGACCACCGCCGACGTACGGATGCCAAGGGCCGATCGACACCGTACGGGCGCCGTTGCCGGCCCGGTCGGGGACGTCGTCGATGATGCTGAACTCGGCCGGCCGGTTCAGGTCGAAGGACGCGGTGCCCCGTTCGCAGAACAGGTCGAACCTCAGGGTGTTGGCGTGGCCGTACGCGACCCGCGACAGCGCGAACGTGCCCACCGCGCCGTTGGCGTAGCTGCTGGTGAACGTGCAGACGTCCTCGTTCTCGACCGGGTCGCGCAGGTCGGACAGCTCGACCCCGCCGGCGTGGCCCATCGCCATCCCGAGCGGCCGCGGCCGGTCCTTGATCAGGGTGGCCATCGTGGTGCCGTGCACGCCCACGGTCTCGCCGCAGAAGAACTCGGCCAGGTCGGTCAGGTGGCTGCCGATGTCGGCCAGCACGCCGCTGCCCGGCCCGCCCTGGTAACGCCAGCTGATCGGGCGCCGCGGGTCGAAGCCGTAGTCGCACCAGTAGTTGCCGACGAAGTGGCGTACCGGGCCCAGGCGCTCTTCGACCTGCTGCTTGATCGCGGCGACGGCGGGGGAGCGGCGGAACGTGAAGCCGACCGCGTCGACGCTGCCGGTCGCCCGGGACGCGGCGTCCACCATCGCCTGGGCGTCGGCGATCGTCGGGGCCAACGGCTTCTCGCACAGGACGTGCTTCCCCTGTTCCAGTGCGGCGACGGTGATCTCGCGGTGCAGGTTGTTGGCGACGGCGACGCTGACCGCGTGCACGGCCGGGTCGTCGATGACCCGGCGCCAGTCGGTCTCGGCCTTCTCGTAGCCGAAGCGGCGGGCCGCGTCGGTCGCGAACGGCTCGTGCAGGTCGGCGATGGCGACCAGTCGTGCGGTGGGGCCGCCGAGCTCGTAGAGGCTCGCGGCGTCGCGGTAGGCGGCGGCGTGGGCGCGGCCGACCATGCCCGCGCCGATCACCGCCACGCCGATCTCTCCGGTCATCGGGCCTCCTCTTTAAAGCGCTTTAAACATGAGTACTATCGACCGTGTTTCGCGGATGTGTCAAGGGAGGCCTGGAGTGGATCAACGGCCGCGGCTGGAGGATGTCGCCGCCCGCGTCGGCGTGTCCACGGCCTCCGTGTCGCTCGTGCTGCGGGGCGCGCCCGGGCCGAGCGAGCGGACCCGGCAGCGGGTGCTCGCGGCGGCGGCCGAGCTCGGCTACCGGGCCGACCGGGCGGCGTCGCTGCTGGCCCGGCGCCGGCGGCATCAGCTCGGAGTGCTGCTCGACGTGCGCAGCCCGTACCACGCCGAGCTGGTCGAGGAGATCCAGGTCGAGGCCGACCGGATCGGGTACGAGGTGGTGCTGTCCACCCTGACCCGCAGCCACTCCGAGGAGCGCGCCATCGCGTCCCTGCTCGACTTCCGGTGCGAGGCGGTGTTGCTGCTCGGGCCCGACGCCTCCGCGGCCGCGCTCGATGACCTGGCCCAGCAGGTGCCCGTGGTCGTGGTCGGCCGGCAGGTCTCGTCGTCCCTGGTCGACGTGGTCCGGCCCGCGGACGACGTCGGTGTCGCGGCCGCACTCGATCATCTGATCGCCCTCGGCCACCACGACATCGCCTTCGTCGACGGCGGCAAGGGAGCGGTGGCCTCGACCCGGCGCCGGGGCTACCGGACGGCCATGCGTCGCGCCGGCCTGCCGGCCCGGGTGATACCGGGCGACCACACCGAAGAGGGCGGGATCCGCGCCGGACGGCAGCTGGTGGCCGCGCCGCCCACCGCCGTCGTCGCATCCAACGACCGCTGCGCGGTGGGGCTGCTGGACGCGTTTCTCCGGGCCGGTGTGGAGGTTCCGGGTGCGATGTCGGTGATCGGGTACGACGACAGCACGCTCGCCCGGCTCGCCCACATCGACCTGACCACTGTGAACCAGGACGCGGCGGCCCAGGCTCGGCACGCGGTCGCGGCGGCGGTGTCACGGCTGGACGACGGGCGTACCGATCGCCTCGAAGTGGTCCTCGAACCGCGCCTGGTGATCCGGGGCACGACTGCTCGTCACCCCGCCTTATAGCGATATCCATCTATGCCTGGCAGGGTTCGCGCCATGCGAATCCTCCTTGCCGCAGTCATCTCCGTCGCCGTGCTCGTTCTCGGCCTGCCCACCCCCGCCCAGGCGGCGACCTCCTGGGTGACCGTCGGCTCCGACCGGGCCCGCGCGCTCGACGAGAGCCAGGGACTCACCGTCATCCGCCGCGACGGCACCGTGGAATACCGCTACACCGGCGTCGGCACCATCCCGGCCGACGTCTCGTCCCGCGGCTACGACCACGTCGGCGACCCCGACTCGGTCAACGGCTGGTACGTCGAGCCGTACCAGCGGGCCGACCAGAACGGCAAGATGTTCCGGGCCCAGTCCCCGACCGGCGCCTGGACCGAGTACTTCCACCCCCTCGCGTCCGGGGAGGCCTACAACAACTCGTGGACCGCCCTGACCGGCGCGTGGATGCTCTCCGGCGAGTACGGCACCATGAACCGCCTCCTCGGCTTCGCCGCGCCCGGCCTCAACCCCGCCGCCACGTCGCCGCTGCCGCTCGCGTTCACCGTGCAGCTCGACCATGCCGCCCGCGACGTGCAGGGCTGCGACTTCTTCTCGGCCACGGTGCTGCTCTGCTCGTCCGACGACCCGGCCGGCACCCTGTTCGGCATCACCAAGCCGCTGCTGCGGATCGACCTTTCGGGTACGCCGGACGGCGGCAACCTGACCGGCCACGTGACCGCCCTGCGCCAGCTGCCGCTGCAGAGCTCGTGCTCCGGAACCTTCGAGGCCGAGGGCATCGACTACCAGGAGGGCGACGGCACCCTGCGCGTGATCGTCATGTCCCCGAGCGTCTGCATCGTCCTCGACAGCAAGACCTGGCGCTTCCGTCAGGGCTGACCCCCGGAAGGTGGACGCGGCCGGCCCCGCCGAGCATTACCGTGACCACATGGCTGATCAGGACTTCGTCGGTTCTATTCCGGAGATCTACGACCGGTGCCTGGGCCCGCTGCTGTTCGAGCCGTACGCCCGGGACCTCGCCGCGCGGCTGGCCGCCCGGCCCGGCCGGTCGGTGCTGGAACTGGCCGCCGGCACCGGCATCGCCACGGCCGCGGTGGCCGGGGCGCTTCCGGCCGGCACCCGGATCGTCGCCACCGACCTGAACCAGCCCATGCTCGCGGTCGCGGCGGTGCGGCCGCACACCTCAGGTGTGGAGTTCCGCACGGCCGACGCGCAGGATCCGCCCTTCGCCGACGGTGACTTCGACACGGTGTTCTGCCAGTTCGGGGTCATGTTCATGCCCGACAAGGACCGGGCCTACCGCGAGATGCGCCGGGTCCTCGCGCCCGGCGGCACGCTGGTGTTCAGCGTCTGGGACCGCGTCGAGACCAGCCCGATCGTCGACACGGTGGTCTCGGCGCTGGCCCGGCGGTTCCCGGCCGATCCACCGGGGTTCATCGCCCGTACGCCGCACGGATACCACGATCCGGAGGCGATCCGTGACGCGCTCGGCGCCGCCGGGTTCGGCGAGACCAGCGTCGAGGCGCTGACCCTGCCCAGCGTGGCGCCCTCGGCGCGGGACGTGGCGGTCGGGTTCTGCCAGGGCACACCGACCCGGCACGAAATCGTCGCGCGGGACGAGACCGGGCTGGCCGCGGTCACCGACGCGGTCGAGAGCGCGGTAGCCGAGCGCTTCGGCGACGGGCCCGTCAACTCCACCATGGCCGCCTTCATCGTGACCGCCCGCTGACCCGCTCGTCGCTGACCCGCTCGTCGCTGACGCGCCCGCTCGTCGCTGACGCGCCCGCCCGTCGCGGCGCCGCTTGTCAGCGCGCCGCGCTCGTCTTGGAGCCGCCCGTCAGCGCCGCCGCGCCCGTCCTGGCGCCGGCCCCGGCGATCTCGCTGGTGGTGCCGCGACGGCGCCATTCGCCGGGGGTGACCTGCTCCTGGCGGCTGAACGCGCGGCTCAACGCCGGTGCGGACTCGTAGCCGACCCGCAGCGCGATCTCGGTGAGCGTGAGCCCGGTCGTGCCCAGCAGGCGCTTCGCCTCGCACAACCGCCAGTGGCGCAGCAGGGCGAACGGGCTGTAGCCGGTCGTCCGCCGGAACGACGCGGCGAACCCGGCCCGCGACATGCGGGCCTCGCGGGCCAGTGACGCCACGGTCCAGGGGTGGGCGAGGTCGCCGCGCATGGCCTGGGCGGCGCGGCCGATCTGCGGGTCGTTCAGCATCGACAGCAGGGTCGACGGCCGGGCCGCGGTCGTGGTGGCGACCGCCCGGACGGTGTGCGTGATCAGCACGTCGGCGAGGCGGTCGAGGACCAGGCCGGCGCCGGGCGCGCCGCTGTCCCGCTCGTGTTCGAGCAGGGCGAAGGTGGCGTCGAGGGCGGCGGTCGTACCCGGATCGGGGTCGAGTCTGAGCAGTGCCGGCAGCGGGCCGGGCCGCGACCGGGCCGGGGCGCCGATGCGCATCGCACGGAGGTCGGTCAGCGGGCCGGTGCGGCCGTGCCGGGCCAGGCCGCGCACCACCGGTGTCGCGGTCGCGGGGCAGGCGGCCGCCGCCGCGGTCGAACCGTCGGTGACCACGACCGGCTGGCGGTCACCGATGACGACACGGTCGCCGGTCTCCGCGACGACGGTGACGCCGGCCTCCGGAGCCGTGATCGCGGCCCGGCCCGCGGCGACGGACAGGACCCAGACACCGGCGCCGGAGTCGGCGGTGAAGGCCCACGGGCCGTGGGCGACAAAACGGCCGTACATCGGAGGGTCTCCGCTTCTGGACGATCGGTCAAGGATGCTGGACGCCACGGTAACCGCCGATCGGCCCGGCTGCCGCAGGCTGCTCCCATGCATGCGATCGTGATCGAGAGGCCCGGTGATCCGGATGTTCTGCGCTGGGCCGAGGTGCCCGGGCCGGTGCCCGCCCCCGGTGAGGTGGTCGTGGACGTCGTGGCGACGGCCGTCAACCGGGCCGACCTGGGCCAGCGGGAGGGCTGGTATCCGGTGCCGCCGGGCGAGCCGGAGTTCCCCGGGCTGGAGTGCTCGGGTGTGATCTCGGCGGTGGGCCCCGGTGTGCCGCGGAGCCGGATCGGCGAACAGGTGTGCGCATTGCTCGGCGGCGGCGGGTACGCCGAACAGGTCGCGGTGCCGGTGGGTCAGCTGCTGCCCGTACCGAATGGGGTGTCTCTGGTCGAAGCGGCGGCGCTGCCGGAGGTGGCGTGCACGGTCTGGTCCAACGTGGTCGACATCGCCGGGCTGCGCGCCGGTCAGACGCTGCTCGTCCACGGCGGTGCGAGTGGCATCGGGACCTTCGCCATCCAGCTCGGCCGGGCGCTCGGCGCCACGGTGGTGACGACGGCGCGGCCGGCCAAGCACGAGCGGCTCCGGGAACTCGGCGCTGATCTGGTCGTCGACTACACGACCGACGACTTCGTGGCGGCCACGCTGGAGCATACCGGCGGGCGCGGCGCGGACGTGGTGCTGGACGTGATCGGGGCCGCCTATCTCGCCCGGAACGTGGCCGTGCTCGCGCGCGACGGCCACGTGGTGACGATCGGGATGCAGGGCGGCACGGCGGCCGAGCTCGACTTCCTGGCGCTGGCCGCGAAGTCCGGCTCGATCTCGGCCACCGGGCTGCGGCACCGGCCACGGGCGGACAAGGCCCGGATCGTGGCGCACGTCGCCGACGAGGTGTGGCCGCTGGTCGCGGCGGGCCGGGTCCGGCCGGTGATCGACCGGACGCTGGCGCTGGCGCTGGCCGCCGACGGGCACCGGGCCATGGAGGCCGGCGACCACATCGGCAAGATTCTCCTGGTCGCTCAGGGCTGACCGCCGAGCAGCGCCCCTGGCCGGTCGGTCGACATGGCGCCGATCCCCTCGGGCTTGCGCCCCTTCGCGCGGCCGCTCTTCCGGGCTGGGCCGCCTGGCGATCCAGGAATTCGCGATCATCCATGAGATCTCCGATTACATCGACATCATCAGCGTCGACATCGAACAGTGTCCTATCTGGATTGTCAGGCTTTACGGAAGGCGCGATCTGCTGAATTCTCGGCGATCGGCCCGCCGCGGTCGACTCGGCCGGATCGACGCGTTACGCGATCGAGCCCGGGCCGTCAGCGCGGCCCGGGCTCGATGTTTCGGCGGTCAGCGGACCACGGCGGTCACCGCCCGTCCCGTGCCGGCGCCGGCCGGGTTGACGGCCTGGACGATGACCCGGTATTTCGTGCCCGACGGGACGCCCCGGGCCGCGGTCAGGGTCCAGACGCGGGTGGCCGGACCCACCGTCGTCACGGCCGGGGTGCCGGTGGCGGCGCCCTTCGCGGTCAGGCGCTGGACGGTGACGCGGTAGCCGGTGACAGGTGCGCCGCCGTTGCCGGCGGGCGGGGTCCAGGTCACCGAGGCGGTGGCCGGGCCGCCGGCCGCGCCGGTCCGGGCGGTCAGGGAAGCGGGGAGGCCCGCGACGGTGTACGGCACCACGGTGGCACTGAGCGCGGAGAGCGGGCCGGCCCCGACGGCGTTGACGGCGCGGACCCGGAAGCGGTAGCCGTGCCCGTTGACCAGGCTGTCGATCACCTCGGGGGAGGCGTTGTCGGAGACCAGTCGCATGGCGCCGACGGCCCGGCCGGTGGACGCGTCGACGACCTGGATCTCGTAGAGGTCGGCCCCGCCGGTGGGGGCCGTCCAGCGGATGGTCGCTCGGCGGTCACCGGCGCTGACCAGCCCGATCCGCGGTGCGCCGGGCACCGTCGCCGGCGATTGAGGTCCGGTGGTCACCGGCGGTGTGGTCGGCACGGGAGTGGTCGGGGTGGGAGTGGCCGGGGTCGTCGGGGTGGTGGGAATCGGAGTCGGAGTCGTGGGAATGGGGGTGGGGTCGACCCGGGCGGGAACCGGGACCACCGTGTTGGAAGCGAGGGAGTATTCGCTCGCGCCGGCCGCGTTGACCGCGCGGATCCAGAAGGTGTACGAGGAACCGTTGGTCAGCCCGTGGAAGGTCAGCGACGTCGCCTCGGGACCGGCCACGTCCACGTCGGTCACGATGCCGTCCGCGTCGAGTTCCTGCACCTCGTAGCCGAAGATCGGGCTGCCGCCGTCCGAAGCCGGCGCCGTCCAGGTGACAGTGGCCGACTCGTCCCCGGCGGTGGCCGTGCCGATCACCGGTGCACAGGGCGTGACCGGGATTCCGGCCGCGTGCGGCACACAGGCGGCCGGGCCGGCCGGGCCGGTCGGGTCGGAGGTGCCGGTGGGGGTGGGTGTGGGACCGGCCGGATCGGTGGTCCCGGAGTCGTCCCCCTCGTTCTCGGTGCCGTCGTCGTCGTCGCCGTCGGTGGGGGCCAGAACCTGGGGCGTGACCGGGTCCGAGGCCGCGCTGAACACCCCCGGGCCGGCGGCCGTGTCGAGGCGGAGCCGGAACGTGACCGGCACGCCGTTGGTCAGCCCGCGCGCCACGAAGCTGGTCGCCGAGGCCGGCAGGTCGATCAGTGTGCTCGTCCCGGCGACCGTCTGCTCCAGCGTCAGCCCGGTCACCGCCGGCCCGCCGACGTCGGGCAGCGTGAACAGGGCGGTGGCCTGCCCGTCGCCGGCCAGCGCGGTGACACCGAAGAACGCGGTGAACAACGACGCGTCCACGGTCTCGTCGGCGAACTGGAGCTTCTCCACGTTGCGGACCGTGTCGACGCCGTCGGGGCCGGTCAGGACCAGGGCGTCGCCGGCCTTCTCGATGAGGTACTGGGCGCGGTTGCCGGAGAACACCGCCGTGTCGGTTCCGGGGGTGGGGGCCGTGCGGATTTCCCGTACGGTGAAGATCTGACCGGGGTTGATCTTGCCGGCGAAGACGTCGGGCTGCAGTTCGGTCATCGACCGGGCCGACCGGATCTCGTTGCCGGCGCTGTCCCGGACGCTGAGCCGCACGTCGAGGTAGCGGTCGCCGTCGACGATGTCGTTGCCGCCGCGGCCCTCGAGGAGGTCGTCGCCGGCCCCGCCGAGCAGGATGTTGCCGTCGCCCCAGACGTCGCCGTGCAGGTCGCAGGGGCGGCCGGTGACATTCCCGACGGCCGTGACCGGCGTCGGCAGCGACGTGACGACCTGGTCGAGGCCGTGGATGCGGGCCACGCCGGCCGCGTCGAGGGCGTCGCAGCCGAGGAAGCCGCCTCCGCCGACCGCCGACGGGACCAGGTCGTCGCCGCGCAGCGTGTCGTTGCCGTCGGTGCCGGACAGGGCCTCGACCTCGTTGAAGCGGTCCCGCACCCCGATGGTCAGGGTGCCCAGCGGCGCCAGCGGCAGGGCCAGGTCGGAGTCCGAGCCGTTGACCGACCAGTCGTACCCGGATCCGCCGGCGTTCTTCTCCACGCCGGGGCCCTGTACGCCGATGTCGTCGCCGCCCTCCATGTCGTAGTCGTCATCGCCACCGTCGCCGATCAGCACGTCGTTGCCGGGCTTGTTCATGTCGTCCAGGAAGAACAGGTTGCCGCTGTCGCCCTGCAGCAGGTCGGGGCCGTTGCCGCCTTCCTCCCAGTCGTCGCCGGAGTCGCCGAAGACCGCGTCCTCGCCGTCGCCGGCCTTGACGAAGTCGTCGCCCTCGCCGGCGAACGTCTCGTTGATGTTGGCGCCGCCGTCGGTGAAGTCCTTGCCGGTGCCGCCCATGACGATGTCGGCGCCGATGCCGCCGTCGATGGCGTCGTTGCCCGGTCCGCCCTTGGGCACGTCGTCGCCGGCCTGGTCGGTGATGATGTCGTCGCCCTCGCCGCCGAGGGTGACGTCGTTGCCGGCGCCGCCCTCGAGGACGTCGTCGCCCTCGGCGCCCCAGATGGTGTCATTGTCGTTGCCGCCGCGGACCCGGTCGGCGTCCTCGGTCCCTTCGAAGACCGACTGACCGTTGATCCCGGGCCGGTCGACGGTGTTGCGGGCCCGGTAGGCGATCGTGCCGTCGGCCAGCCGGATCAGCAGCGCGTGCTCGTCGCAGGACGTGGCCGGGTCGTCGTCGACCTCGTTGCCGCCGATCCGCGCGAGGTGCCCGAGCTGGAACTTGCAGTCGGCGGTGCCGAACGAGTCGGCCTTGAGCGTGTGCGCGTCGGTGTTGCGTTCGATCAGCTCGGCGAACGAGTTGCCCTCGAGCTGGGTGCGCAGGTTCATCCCGGGGGTACGGGCGAGGTAGTACAGCCGGTCACCGTTCTGCAGGTTGGTCAGCTGGTTCTCGAAGACGTAGTTGAACGTGCTGCCCAGCAGCCCACCGAACGGCATGGTCTCCTCGGCCAGCCCGCCGATCCACAGGTCGACGTCGTCGAGCCCGGAACTCGCGGCCGGCGCGTTCATGAAGGTGGCGTCACCGTCGACGAGCGCCTGAGCGGCGGCGCGCTTGGCCGAGATGGAAGAGGCGGAGGCGATGGACGGGTGTTTCCCGTACGCGGCGATGAAGTTGACCAGGGACTCCGGGTGCTTGAGGTGCTCGCCGAAATCAACCCAGCTGGTGTACGCCGGAAGGGCCGTCCCTTGCGACCGCCGGAACTGGTTCAGCGTCGGCAGCCCCTCCGACCGTCCCCGCGAGATGTTGACCGCGGCCAGGTCCATCGGCAGCCCGAGCAGGTTGTCGCGCAGCGTGTCGGTCATGAACTCGTCGAGCTCGTTGCCGACCTGGTCGGACATGCCCATGACGATCGAGCCGGCCGCCTCCTCGGGGCTGAGCGTGCCGTTACGGGTGAACGCGGGCGGGTTGAGGAACCCGTCGAGCAGCGGCATCGACGCGTCCGAGCCGTCGTCCAGGGTGCGGCTGATCCGCTCGGTCAGCATCGAGTGCCCGAAGCGGTAGACGGCGTGCGCGAACTCGGCGGTGACGGCCGGGTTGATCTCGGTCTGGGTGAACGCGAACGGCTGGAACGGGTTGATCGCCGGCTGGATCTTGCGGGCGAACTCCTCGAAGACGATGTGCTGGTACTCCATCTCGTTGACGAACCGGGCGGCCTGGAAGATCCGCTCGCCGTTCCACGAGCCGTCGGCCAGGCGCCACTCGGACAGCGTGGTGCCGTCGTCGGTCAGCACCCGCTCGATGTCGCCGACCAGCCGCTGGTGCTCGGAGTGGAAGATCTGGTGCACCGCGGTCAGGCCGATGTTCTCGTTGGCCCGGCCGTCGCCGGCGATGTAGTGCGCGGCGAGCATCTCGTCGTCGTAGGTGCCGGTCGGCTGGGCGGCGAAGTCGGCCGAGGCGGTGCTGTCGTCGTCCGGCCGCGGGGCGACCGGCAGGGTGGCCGGGTTGTGGTCGGTGTCGACCGGAGTGGGGTCGGCGTTGTGCGCGATGTCGGTGAGGAAAGGGGTGCCGAAGTACAGCACGTCGGCCGGCACCGCGACCGGGTCGGCCAGGTCACCCTCGACCAGGCCGTGCTTGGTGACGTACTGCGGGAGGCCGCGGGCCGGGCCGGGCACGAACTTGCCGTACGGGTCGGTCAAGAGGGCCGGGACATTCAGCACGTCCTTGTCGGCCAAGGCGAGGCCGAGCTCGTCGTGTGCCTGCTTCTTGACGTCGGCCCAGGTGGGAAGGCCACCGTTGGCGCCGGCCAGGAGCTCACCCGTGGCCACGGGCGGGTTGCCGGTGAACGAGCGCAGGAAGACCTGGTGCGAGGCGTGCGAGGTGTACGTCTGGGAGTTGTCGACGTACGGGCTGTCGGTGTTGGTGGCGTCCTGGACGTCGTCGGCGGTGCCGAGCTTGCCGTCCGGGCCGGGCTGGTTGGCCGCCCGGGTCAGCGCCATGAACCGCATCGACGCCGGCACGTACTTCGCGTCGCCCGGTTTGGGGTCGTCGCCGTTGCCGGGGATCCGGTCGGGGCCGGCGATCAGCGGGTCGTCGGCGCGCAGCGGGACGATGACCGTGCCGCCGCCCTTCACGGTCTGGTCGACGCCGTGGTCGAAGAACTGCCCGAAGAGCGTGAACCACGAGTTGTACGGTGCGCTGAGGCCGACGTCGGTGGTGACGTTGGGGATGAACACGGTGCCGCCGTCCATGACCACGTCGCCGGTGCCGGTGGTCTGGCTGCGGACCGGGTGGCCGGCGGCGGCCAGGGCGGCCGGGTTGTTCGAGGTCTGGTCGGCGATCAGGTTGCTGATCAGCCGGGGCTGCGAGTCGACCACGGTGTTGCCGGCGCTCTTGTCGGCGTACGTGGTCGGGAAGCTCGGGCTGCCGGGGCCGAAGAGACCGGCCGGCGCGTTCTCCGCCGCCTTGAAGTTCTTGCCGCCGAGCCGGGGGAAGATCTGGTCCGAGGCGCCGTAGGTCTCCTCGCCCTTGGTCAGGTGGTTGCAGCTGCCGTCGACGGTCCGCAGGCCGAACGCCAGCAGCGGGCTGGGCAGCTGGTCCGGGCCGTCGCCGAGCAGGGCGCCGCACGGGCCGGTGGCGCTGGTCGTGTTGCGTACGTGGGCCTCAGCGATCTTGATCTGCTTGAGGATGTACGCGAGGTCGGCCGGGGTGATGGTGAATCCCTGGCCGATCGGGGCGGCTTGGGCGGGGGCGGGGGTGGCGACGAGCGAGCCGGCCAGGAGGGCGGCGACCGCGGCGACGGTGCGGAGCTTCATGCGGTGACTCCTTGGGAGCGGAGGAGAACCGGGAATTTCGTACATGGTCGTCTTGCGGCATTTGGCCGGGCTCGCGAGAGCCTGACCACACGCTGAGGCCGCCCTGAACCGGGTTCAGGGCGGCCTCAGAGAGGTACGGCTATCGATGGGTGTGGTGCGCTGCCTCGTCGTCGATCAGATACGCGCCGTTGCTCAGGTCCACGCCCGGTCCGGGCAGGTTGGCCGACACCTGGACGCGGTCCGGTGGCACGCCGGCCGCCCGGCCCATCGCCGCACGCACCGAGGCGATCGACGAGTCGCCGAGAACCGCCCCGAAGTAGCGGATGGTCAGGCCCGTGCTCTGCACCTTGGTGTCGTACCGGCCCAGGACGTCGGTGATGATGCCCTCGGCGTCCTCCGCGGCCCGTACCCGGTCCGGGGTCTCGCCCGCGGTGACCAGGCCGAACGTGATGTCGTGGACGTACACCGGCTGGACCAGGTAGAACGCGACGTCGGCGGGCTGGTGGTCGCGCATCATCGCCTCGGTCCGCTCGACCGACACGCCCTCGGGCGCCACGAACGTCATCTCGGGCACCAGGAACTCCAGCATCGACTGGCTGAACACCGCGAACGTGGCCGGTTCGAGCGTACCCAGCTTGTCGGCCCGGGCGATCCGCCGCATCTCCCGGGCGATCCGCGCGCGGTCGGCGCCGGGACCGGGGTGGATCCCGATCGCCGCCCGCTTGCGGACCATAGCCTTGTCGAACGTGGTGACGGCCTGACTGTCACCGGTGTCGTCGCTGAACACCTTGGCGACCGGCGTGGTGGCCGCGACCGGGCTCGCGAACCATCCCGCCGCCCGCCCGACCAGCAGGGTGCCGGCCACGAGCACGATCAGGACCAGGCAGATCCGGGCCCGCATCACGAACCCAGGGGGAAACCGGGCGCGTACACGGCGGGCTGCTCGTCGCGGTCGTCGCCGGCCGGGCGGTCCGAGGTGACCGGGTCGTTCATGTTCACGTCCCCGACCGCGAACTGGATCATCATGTCGTTGTCCTCGTGCACCAGGTTGTGGCAGTGCACCATGTAGCGGCCGCCCTCGTTGCCGTCGCCGGTGGTGAACTGCATCAGCGCGGTGACCGTCTCGTTCTCGCCGAGGTAGAAGACGTCCTTGCCGCCGCCCTCCCACGGGTGGGCCTTGCCGTCCGGGGTGGTGTTGCGGCCGATGATCTTGGCGTCGATGAGGTGGATGTGCAGCGGGTGGAACCAGCCGCCGGACTCGTTGACCAGCTCCCAGATCTCCACGTCGTACGGCTTCGGGTTGCCCAGGACGCGCTGGAAGTTGGAGTTCTCGACGTCCTCCCAGGTCTCCCCGTTGACCGTCCAGAGGCCGTGCTTGCGCTCGACCCGGACCCGGCGGCGGGCCTTGGCCATGTCCGGGGTCAGCTTGTTGACCTCGATCGCGCCCCGGTTGGTGAACGGCTGCGGGCCCAGATCGAGGGTCGTCGGGATCTTGTACGGGTCCGGCGCGCCGGAGTCGGCGACCACCTCGAACTGCATCACCTTGCCGGTGTTGGCGAAGTCGACGTTGTTCTTGTTGCTGAGGTTGCGCAGCTCGACCTTGGTGCCGACCTTGTACTTCCGGAAGTCGATCAGGATCTCGTAGCGCTCGGCCACCCCGTGCCGGTACGACTGCACCGGCGTCACCTTCGGCGTCATGCCGGCGTCGTTGCCGACGATGTACATCGGCTCGCCGCTGCTCAGCGTGAACCGCCACGAGCGGGAGATGCCGGCGGCCAGCATGCGGAACCGGTAGACCCGCGGCTTGACTCGCATCTTGGGCCACGGCACCCCGTTGACCAGCACCGTGTCACCCATGAAGCCGGCGTGGTCGGAGTCGTCGAACGCCACCGAGCCGTCCGCGTTGAACGCCATGTCGCTGACCACCAGCGGGACGTCGTACTCACCCTGGGGCAGCTGGGCCTGCTCGTACGGGTCGTGCAGGTGGTACTGCGCGGCCAGCCCCGAGAACACGTTCTGCGCGGTGCTCAGGTGGTTGTGGTCGTGGTACCAGAGCGTGCGGGCCTGCTGCCAGTTCGGGTACTTGTAGGTCTTGCAGTTGCCGGCCACGGTCCAGTCGTTGGCGTACCCGTCGTACTGCGGCAGCGACGCCGAGCCGTGCAGGTGCGTGACGGTGCGGAACGGCAGCCCGTTGATCTTCTGCACGGTCAGGTGGTTGGCGATCCGCACCTCGGTCCGCGTGCCCTGCTGCACCGAGATGGTCGGCCCGGGGAAGATCCCGTTGTAGCCGGCGATCTCGGTGGTCAGCCCCGGCACCATGCTGGCCCGGCCGACCTTCTGGGTCAGGCAGTACTTCTGGTACGGCCCCTTCTCGTCGACCCCCTGCTCGGACGGCAGGAGCACAGGCGGGCGCCGGAACATGCTGGTGTACGGCTGCGGGGTGTTCTTGCTGGCCAGCTTGCTCGAGGCGGCCATGACCTCGCCGCCGGCCGTCGCCACGACCAGCCCGGCGCCACCGAGCGCGGCGGCGCCCTTGAGCACGTTGCGGCGGCTCACATTCCGATCCGACATGAGGCAGTCTCCGTCTCGGGGTAAACGTCCGTTCAGGGATCAGGACGCTACGAACCCCGGCTTAGGCAATCCGCCCGCAAACCTGTGGCCCGCCCCGCATATGCAAGATCACCAATTCAGGAAGCTCCCAGCTTCTTCAGATACCGCTCTCCCGAGCGCCGCCAGTCCGCGGCCGGATCACCGACCGCCACCGCGAGCACCGCCGCCGCGCCGGCCAGGACGGCCGACCAGCGCAGGTGGGCCGGCACCCAGTCCGGGCCGAGCCCGACCAGCATCGGCGCCCGCGCCAACGACGACATCAGGAAGAGCGACGCCAGCAGGGCCGGGCCTGTGACGACCCCCGGATGATCGACTCCCCGGCGTCGCGCCACCGCGGCGATGGCCCAGACCACGGTCAGGACGGCGGCGAACTCCACGGTCAGGCCGAGGCCGAGGGTCCACCGGTCGCTGGGCCGGGCCGACCGGAGGAGACCGGCGAGCAACGACGCCCAGGCCGGGACCAGCAGGACCGCCGCGGCGGCGATGCGCAGCCGGACCCGGCGGGCCAGGGCGTACGGGCTCGCCTGCAGGATGCCCGCGGCGCCGTCGTCGAGCACGTACCCGCTGCCCAGGGTCAGCAGCAGGGCCGCCACACGCAGGTCGCCGAGGGCGTCCGGCGAGCCGCCGCGGCGAGACACCAGGAACGCCACGACGGACACGGCGCCGGCCGCCAACGGTGTCAGTCGCAGGCCGCGTCGCAGGTGGCCACGGCGGACCAGCTCCCACCCGACGGACGGTGTCATGAGAGCTGGAGCCAGCCCAGGAG
Source organism: Actinoplanes sp. NPDC049265 (assembly GCF_043197135.1). Lineage (NCBI taxonomy): Bacteria > Bacillati > Actinomycetota > Actinomycetes > Micromonosporales > Micromonosporaceae > Actinoplanes > Actinoplanes sp. NPDC049265. The sequence goes on from NZ_JBICSP010000008.1 coordinate 258,515, forward strand.
CAGGGTGACGGCCAGCACCGGGGCACCGACCACGACCAGACGGGTTCGCTGATGACGGTGGACGGCGGCGACGGCGGCGCAGACGCAGAGCCCGGCCAGGTAGGCGGCGTGCAACCACGGGTTGCCCGGCACCGGTGGGCGGTCGGCCAGAGTCTGCCCGGTCGACCACCACATCCACCAGACGCCGTCGTCGAACCGGCCGAACACGACCAGCGCGCCCAGCGTCGCGACGATGAAGGTGATCAGCACGCCGCCGGTGAAGGGCAGCCAGCGGGCGGCCAGGACACCGAGCAGCCCGGCCCCGGCCAGGACGAACGGCAGCTGGGCGAGTTCGCCCGCGGTCATCCGGTCGGCCGCCGGGATCGTGTTGAGGAGGTCCAGGAGGGCCATGCCACCGACGGCGACGGCGCCCGCCCCGGCCAGCGGGAGCGCGACGCCCAGGCACATCGCCCAGGTCCGGCGGGTGTCCGTCGTCGGGGTCGCGCTCAGCATCTCCTCGGCCCGCCCGCGGCGGGCGCCGCCGGCCACCAGGTTCGCGGCGAACAGGACGATCAGCGGGCCGAAGAACGCGACCGCGACGAAGACGGTGCCGTACCAGTAGCCGGCCGTCCGGCCGTCGCTGGCGCCGTCGAGCGCCGAGGTGACGGCGACGACGACCGGGGCCAGCCACAGCACCGGATGCCGGGCCAGGCGGGCGGCCTCCCGGCCGATCAGTGACGTCATGACGAGGACACCTCCCGTTCCGGCGCGGCCATCAGGAGCAGGTAGGCGTCCTCCAGGGTGGGCGGGATCAGCTCCGCGCCGGCGGGCGGATCACCCACGTTGCGGTACGTGCCGTCGCCGGTGCGCCAGGCCGTGATCGCGGCCGGCGACCGTTCCGAGTCCGTCCACACCCGGCCCTCGGCCGTGGCGGTCAGCTCGGACGGCGTACCCGTGAACCGGGCCCGGCCCTGGTGGATCACGGCGATCCGGGTGCAGAGGGCGGTGACGTCCTCGGTCTGATGGCTGGAGAGGATGACCGTGCGGCCCTCGCCCGCCTGCGAGATCATCTCCCGGAAGCGCAGTCGCTGCTCGGGGTCGAGGCCGACCGTCGGCTCGTCGAGGACGAGCAGGCCGGGCCGGCCGAGCAGCGCCTGCGCCAGCCCGACGCGGCGGCGCATCCCGCCGGACAGGGCCCGGATCCGCTTGCCGCTGACCGGCGTCAGCCCGGTCAGCGCGATCACCCGGCGGACCTCGTCGTGCCGGGCCCGGCGGTCGGTCATCTCCTTGAGGATGGCCACGTAGTCGATGAACTCGAAGACCGTGAAACCGCGGTGGAAGCCGGCGTCCTGCGGCAGGTAGCCCAGGCGCTGACGGATCCACGTGCGGTCGCCGGGGCCGGACGGGTCGCGGCCGAGCAGGGTCACCTCCCCGCGGTCCGGGGCCAGGACGGTGGCGATGATCCGCAGCAGCGTCGTCTTGCCCGCGCCGTTGGGCCCGAGCAGGCCGGTCACGCCCGGTCCGGCGGTCAGGTCGACGCCGTCCAGGGCCGTCGTACGGCCGAAGGCCTTGGTCGCGCTCTGGACGCGTACGGTGATCATGCTTTTCTCCCCAATCTGGTCGAGACGGCCGACCGGGCGACAGTGAGCCAGGCGCCGCAGCCGACCGCTACCGCCAGCCAGAACGTCTGAGCGCCGGCGCCGAAGGCGAGATCGAGCCGGCCGGCCAGGGTGACCGGGACCGTCACCAGCACCCACACCGAGGCCACCGCGCCGACCGCGACGACCGGGGCCAGACGGCCGGTCAACGCCAGCGCGGCCCCGGTCAGCCCGGCCGTGGGCAGCAGCCAGGCGGCGGCCAGCCAGTGCGAGCCGGGCAGGGCGGCACCGGCCACGGCCTCGATGGGTACGGTCACAGTCAGGACCGCGGCCGTACGCACGAGCAGCAGCCGCAGCCCCGAATACGGCGCGGCCAGCCCGATCTCCCGGGTCGGATCGAGGCCACCCAGGAAGGCCACGGCCACCCCGGCCAGCGGCCCGAGCGGCGCGACGACCAGGAACATCCGCAGGAACCGGTCGTCGGCCTGCGCCGCGCCGGCCGCGAGCGCGAGCACGGCCGCGACCGCCAGCAGCCACGGCCCCCGCAGGGTCGGTGTGGCGGCCACCAGGCGGGCGGTGGCTTCGCCGGCGCCCAGCCGCACCAGCAGCCGTTCGAACCGGCTCCGCCGCGGAGCGTCGACGCGGTCGGCCACCTCACGCCAGATGGCTTCCGCCCGCCGGGCGTCGACGAAAGGCGTCAACGTCTCCCGGCAGGCGGCACAACCCATCAGGTGCGCCTCGGCCGACGCGGCCGCCTCCGGTCGTACGGCGCCCCGCGCGTATTGCCGGACCGCCTCCGGATCCAGATGCCACCCGGTCATACCCACCTCCTCCGTCATGCCAGGCGCTCCCGCAACAGGGCGCGGGCGCGCATCATCCGTGTCTTGACCGTGCCGGGCGGGATGCCCAGCAGCCGGGCGGCCTCGCGGGTGGTCAGCCCGTCCAGGACGGTCGCCTGCACCACCGCCCGCAGCTCGGGCGACAGGCCGGCCAGGGCCGCGCCCACGTCGCCGTACTGGACGCCCAGCAGCACGTGTTCCTCGGCCGACGTCTCGACGCCGGCGAACTCGATCAGCTCGTCGGCCGGTGGCCGGCTCCGCCGCAGCGCGTCGACCAGCCGCCGGACGCCGATGCCCCAGATCCACGCGGCCACCGCGCCGCGCCGGTCCCACTGCCGGGCCGACCGCCACACCACCACGAACGTGTCCTGCACGACCTCGTCGACCAGATCGGGCGACGAGCAACGCCGGCCCAGCCGGACCAGCAGCCACGGCAGGTGCCGCCGGTACAACTCGGCGAACGCTTCCCGGTCGCCGTCGGCCACTGCCGCGAGCAGTCGCGCGTCCTCCCGGGCCTCGGACGGTCCCGTCGGCATCCCTGACCTTTCCTTCACGCCCTGTTCGTCGTACCGCACGGCCGGAACGGTTCATCGGTCGTGGCAGGATTGTCCGGCGTTGGTGGTCGGCGGGAGTGGTGGGTTGGATCTGACGGCGGCGGAACGGCTGGCCCGCGAGCTGTTCGCGCGGCATCGGCTGACCGGGTGGCGACTGGTGTTCGACAACGCCAAGACCCGGGCCGGGGTGTGCCGGTTCGACGCGAAGGAGATCGGGCTGTCACGGCCCCTCGTCTCGCGGTACGACGTCGAGCAGGTCACCGAGACGGTGCTGCACGAGATCGCCCACGCGCTGGCCGGCCCCCGGCACGGCCACGACCGGGTGTGGCGGGCCACCGCCCAGCGGATCGGCTGCTCGGGCCGGCGGTGCATGCCGCCCGACGCGCCCACGGTCGACGGCGCGTGGACGGGGGTCTGCCCCGCCGGTCACCGCACGACGGCCCACCGCCGCCCGATCCGGGTGAAGTCGTGCCGGTCCTGCTCCACCGGCTTCGACCCGGCCGCGATCTACATCTGGACGCATCGGGGCGGGCCGGCCGAGATGGACGCACGCTACGCCGCCGAGCTGGCGCGCATCCGCACCGGCCGGCCCGCCACCGCGCCCCCGCCGGTGCCACTTCAGGTCGGCGCCCGGGTCCGGCTCACCGGCACGGGCAAGTACGCCGGCCTGGCCGGCACCGTCGTCAAACGCGGCCGTACCCGCTACCAGGTCCAGACCGGCGCCGGCCTGCTGAGCGTCGCCTTCACCGCCCTCTCCGCCAGGTGACGGTGCGGTCAGCGCCACGATGAGCGCGTACGCCGACATCCACTGCTGAGACTCGCTCGGCTCAGCGCTGGTCGACGATGCGCTTCATCTTGCCCATCGAGCGTTCCACGCCGTCCGGTTCGATCACCTCGACCGCCACGCTGACACCGATCGTGTTCTTGATCAGGGTGGCCAGATCACTCCCGGCCCCGGCGGCGGTCGACGGTGACAGGCCGGCCCGGCGCTCCACCTTGACCGTGAGCGTGTCGAGGCGGCCGGTGCGGCCCAGTACGCACTGGAAGTGGGGCGTCAGGGCGGGTGTACGCAGAATCAGCTCCTCGATCTGGGTCGGGAACAGGTTGACGCCGCGCAGGATGATCATGTCGTCGGTGCGGCCGGTGATCTTCTCCATCCGGCGCATCGGGCGGGCCGTGCCGGGCCGCAGCCGGGTCAGGTCGCGGGTGCGGTAGCGGACGACCGGCATGGCCTGCTTGGTCAGCGAGGTGAAGACCAGTTCGCCGTACTCGCCGTCGGGCAGCACCGCGCCGGTGACCGGGTCGACGATCTCGGGCAGGAAGTGGTCCTCCCAGACGTGCAGGCCGTCCTTGGTCTCCACGCACTCGTTGGCCACGCCCGGGCCCATCACCTCGGACAGGCCGTAGACGTCGACCGCGTGCATGTCCAGGGTCTGCTCGATCTCCTGCCGCAGGTCCTGCGTCCACGGCTCGGCGCCGAAGATGCCGACCCGCAGCGAGGTCGAGCGCGGGTCGACGCCCTGCCGGCGCATCTCGTCGACGATGGCCAGCATGTAGCTGGGCGTGACCATGATGACGTCCGGCTCGAAGTCGCGGATCAGCATGACCTGCCGCTCGGTCATCCCGCCGGACACCGGGATGACCGTGCAGCCGAGCTCCTCGGCGCCGTAGTGCGCTCCGAGACCACCGGTGAACAGCCCGTATCCGTACGCCACGTGCACCCGGTCGCCGGGCCGCCCGCCGGACGCCCGGATCGAGCGGGCCATCAGGCGTGCCCAGGTGCGTACGTCGTCATGGGTGTAACCGACGACGGTGGGGCGGCCGGTGGTGCCGGAGGACGCGTGCACGCGGGAGATCTGCGAGCGCGGAACCGCGAACATGCCGAACGGGTAGTTGTCGCGCAACGTCGCCTTGTCGGTGAACGGGAACTTGGCGAGATCGTCGAGGTCGCGCAGGTCGTCGGGGTGCACGCCGGCCGCGTCGAACATCTCACGGTACGCGGCCACCCGGGAGTAGGCGTGGCCCAGCGACCACCGCAGGCGGGAGAGCTGCAGAGCGCGGAGCTCGTCGACCGAGGCGCGCTCGATCGGTTCCAGGTCGTCCGGGCTGGGCGTACGGTCCTCCACGGCTTACTCCTGTCTGGTTCTCAGCCCTTCGAAGGCCATCGCGACCACAGCGTCGGCCATGGTGGTGGCCCCGCCCCGCCGCGGCCGGTACCACTCGGTCAACGAGTTGACCATGCCGAACAGCAGCCGCGCGGCCGTGGCCGGATCGACGTCGGCCCGCAGGTCGCCGTCGGCCTGAGCCTGCTTGACCAGCTCGGTGACCTGGGCGTCGAGCACCCGGCGGCGGTTCAGGGCGTCCCTTTCGACCCCGTTGTTTCCCCGTACGCGCAGCAGCAGCGTCACGAATTCCAGCCGGTCGGCCAGCACCAGCACACTGCGGCGGATCAGCCGCTCCAGCCGCTCGATGGCCGGTGCCTCCAGCGTGGTCACCTCGTCCGCCGCCTCCCGCAACCCGTCCAGGGCGTGGTCGACGGCCATTTTGAGCAGATCCTGCTTGCTGGTCACATGGTGGTAGATGCTCGACTTGGTGATGTTGAGCGCCTCGGCCAGGTCGCCCATGCTCGTCGCTTCGTACCCGTGCTGGTTGAACAGCCGCACCGCGGCCGCCAGCACGGCGTTCTGGTCGTGGCCCGGCCGTCCGCGGCGACGGGGAGCGTCCGTCATCGGGCGTGCTCGAACGTCTGCGGGGCCGTGTTCCGCAGGGCCGTGGTTTGTGCCACCAACGCTCCCAGGGGGTTGATAACCGAACGAACGGACGGTAGATAATGAGACAGCCAACCGCACAGGAGCGCAGATGACAACCCCTGCCGAGTGGTACGAGACGCATCGCGAGTTGCTCGACCGGGCGGTCGAGGCGACCCGGCACCGCGACTACTGGTCCGCCTACCCCGAGTCGCCCAGCAAGTCCGTGTACGGCGCGGAGGCCGCCCCCGCGGGCGAGAAGGCGTTCAAAGACCTGCTGCACCACGACTTCCCGATCGACGTGCCCGGCGGGGGCGAGCGGGTCGCCACCGAGCGCTCGCCGTGGGGCTTCGACCTGGGCATCCGCTACCCCAAGGCCGACCCGGCGGCGCTGATCGCCGCCGCCCGCGCCGCCACCCCGGCCTGGCGCGCCGCCGGTCCCGAGGGCCGGGCCGGCGTGGCCGCCGAGATCCTGCGCCGGATCAACGCGCGCTCGTTCGAGCTGGCCCAGGCCGTGCAGCACACCACCGGCCAGGCGTTCGTGATGGCCTTCCAGGCCGGCGGCCCGCACGCCCAGGATCGCGGCCTCGAGGCGGTGGCCGCCGCGCTCGCCGCCACCACCCGCGGGCCGGCCGAAGCGACCTGGAGCAAGCCGCAGCGCGGGGGCGACCCGCTGCGCATGTCCAAGACGGCCACCGTGACCGGCCGCGGCGTCGCCGTGGTGATCGGCTGCAACACCTTCCCGACCTGGAACTCGTACCCCGGCCTGTTCGCCTCGCTGGTCACCGGCAACCCGGTGATCGTCAAACCGCACCCCGGCGCCGTCCTGCCCCTGGCCCTGACCGTGTCGATCGCCCGCGAGGTGCTGTCCGAGTCCGGCCAGAGCCCCGACCTGGTGTCGCTGGCGGTCGAGTCGCCCGGCGACGGCATCGCGGCCACCCTGGCCACCCACCCCGACGTGCGGATCGTCGACTTCACCGGCTCCAGCGAGTTCGGCCACTGGCTCGAGGCGAACGCCCGGCAGGCCGTCGTCTACACCGAGAAGTCCGGCCTCAACACGGTCATCGTCGACTCCACCGACGACTACAAGGGCCTGCTGCGCAACCTGTCGTTCTCGCTGTCGCTGTACAGCGGTCAGATGTGCACGACCCCGCAGAACCTGCTCGTGCCGGCGACCGGCGTACGCACCGACACGGGCACCAGGACACCCGACGAGTTCGCCGCCGACCTCACCGCGGCCGTCGACAAGCTGCTGGGCGACCCGCAGCGCGCTTCCGGCACGCTCGGCGCGATCGTCAACGACGGCGTGCTGTCCCGGCTCACCGAGGCCGGCGGCGGCGCCGGCGTGGTGCGGGCGTCCGGCGAGGTGGCCGACCCGCAGTGGCCGGACGCCACGATCCGCACCCCGGTCGTGGTCAAGCTGGACGCGGCCGATGACAAGGTCTACACCCGCGAGTGGTTCGGCCCGGTGTCGTTCGTCATCACCACCGAGTCGACGGCCGAGAGCCTGAAGCTGTTCGTCGAGACCGTCCGGCACCACGGCGCGCTGACCGCGTCGGTCTACTCGACCTCGCCCGAGGTGATCGACGCCGCCCGGGACGCCGCGCTCGACGCCGGGGTGCACCTGTCGGAAAACCTGACCGGCGGCGTCTTCGTGAACCAGACCGCCGCCTTCAGCGACCTGCACGGCACCGGCGCCAACCCGGCGGCCACCGCGGCGCTGACCGACGACTGGTTCGTCAGTGGCCGGTTCTTCGTTCTCCAGTCGAGGCGACACGCGGAGTTGGATTCACAACATGTCTGAAGCCTTCTTGATCGGCGGGGTACGCACACCGCAGGGCAAGTACGGCGGATCGCTCGCCGGCGTCCGTCCCGACGACCTGGCGGCGCTCGTGGTCGGCGAGGCGGTGCGGCGGGCCGGCGTACCCGTCGACGAGGTTGACGAGGTCATCCTGGGCGCCGCCAACCAGGCCGGCGAGGACAACCGCAACGTCGCCCGGATGGCCGCGCTGCTGGCCGGCCTGCCCGACACCACGCCCGGCTTCACGGTCAACCGGCTCTGCGCCAGCGGTCTGACCGCGATCCAGGCGGCGGCCAACGCGGTCCGGGTCGGTGACGCCGACATCGTGGTGGCCGGCGGCGTCGAGTCGATGACCCGCGCGCCGTGGGTGATGGCCAAGCCCGGCACCCCGTGGGCGCGGCCGGGCGAGGTGGTCGACACGTCGCTGGGCTGGCGGTTCACCAACCCGGTGTTCAAGCAGCGGGACAGGACGACGATCAGCATGGGCGAGACCGCCGAGGAGGTCGCCGCGCTGGACGGCATCACCCGGGCCGACAGCGACGCGTTCGCGCTGCGCAGCCACCAGCGGGCGATCGCCGCGATCGACGCCGGCCGGTTCGACGCCGAACTCGTGGCCGTCGGCGACGTGACGGCCGACGAGATCCCGCGGCGCGGCTCCACCCTGGAAAAGCTGGGCTCGCTCAAGCCGGTCTTCCGCGCCGACGGCATCGTCACCGCGGCCTCGTCGTCGCCGCTGTCCGACGGCGCGGCCGCGCTGATCGTGGCCGGCGAAGCCGCCGTCGAACGCTACGGCCTGACCCCGCGCGCCCGCGTGGTCACCGCGGCCGCGGCCGGCGTGCCACCGCACATCATGGGCATCGGTCCCGTACCCGCGACCGAGAAGGTCCTGGCCCGCACCGGCTGGACCGTCGGCGACCTGGACGCGATCGAGCTCAACGAGGCATTCGCGGCCCAGTCCCTGGCGGTCATCCGCCGGCTCAAGCTCGACGACGAACGGGTCAACGCCGACGGCGGCGCGATCGCGCTCGGTCACCCGCTCGGCTGTTCCGGGGCCCGGCTCATGGTGACGCTGCTGGGCCGGATGGAACGCGAGGACGCCCGGCGCGGCCTCGCCACGTTGTGTGTCGGAGTCGGCCAGGGGCTGGCCATGCTGGTGGAGCGGGTATGAGCACCTTCGAGGACACCATCGCCCGCGACCAGCGGATCGAGCCGCGCGACGAGATGCCGGACGGCTACCGCAAGACGATGATCCGGCAGATCGCCCAGCACGCCCACTCCGAGATCATCGGCATGCAGCCGGAAGGCGACTGGATCACCCGGGCGCCGACGCTGCGCCGCAAGGCGATCCTGCTGGCCAAGGTCCAGGACGAGGCGGGGCACGGGCTCTACCTCTACTCCGCCGCCGAGACGCTGGGCGCCGACCGCGGCGACCTGACCACCCGGCTGATCGAGGGTCGGCAGAAGTACTCGTCGATCTTCAACTACCCGACGCTGACCTACGCCGACGTCGGTGTGATCGGCTGGCTGGTCGACGGCGCCGCCATCTGCAACCAGGTGCCGCTGTGCCGCAGCTCGTTCGGCCCCTACGGCCGGGCCATGATCCGGATCTGCAAGGAGGAGAGCTTCCACCAGAGGCAGGGGTACGAGCTGCTGATGACCATGATGGGCGGCACCGAGGCCCAGCGTGAGATGGTCCAGGACGCCACCAACCGCTGGTGGTGGCCGTCGCTGATGATGTTCGGCCCGCCCGACGGCGACTCGCCCAACACGGCTCAGTCGATGGCCTGGAAGATCAAGCGCCACACCAACGACGAGCTGCGCCAGCGCTTCGTCGACATGAGCGTGCCGCAGGCGGCGGCCCTCGGCGTCACACTGCCGGACCCGTCGATCTCCTGGAACTCCGCTCGCGAGCACTTCGATTTCGGGACGCCGGACTGGGACGAGCTCAAACGGGTCATCTCCGGCGACGGGCCGATGAACGCGTCCCGCATCTCGCGCCGGCGGGCGGCCCACGAGGACGGCGCCTGGGTCCGTGAGGCGGCCGCGGCACACGCACGGAAGAAGGCGTCATGAACCACGAATGGCCACTGTTCGAGGTGTTCGTACGCGCGAAGCGGGGTTTGAACCATGTGCACGTCGGCTCGCTGCGCGCCGCCGACCACACCATGGCCCTGCACAACGCCCGTGACCTCTACACCCGCCGCAACGAAGGTGTGAGCATCTGGGTGGTCCGCTCCGACGACGTGGCGGCCTCCGAGCCCGGCGACAAGGAGCCGTTCTTCGCACCCAGTGGCGACAAGGCGTACCGCCACCCGACCTACTACGCCATCCCCGACTCGGTTCCGCACATCTGATGTCCTTCGACGACGCGTACGGTGCGCTCACCGACCACGACGACGACGCCCGCTGGGCCTACGGAACCGGCTTCGCCGACCCGCTCGCGCACGTGCCCACCGGCTTCGACCCCGCGACCGACCGGCCCGCGCTGGCCGCGTACTGCCTGATGCTCGGTGATGACGCGCTGATCATGTCGCACCGCCTGCAGCAGTGGGTCACGCGGGCGCCCGAGCTCGAGGACGAGGTGGCCATCGCCAACATCGCCCTCGACCTGCTGGGACAGGCGCGGCTGCTGTTGTCCCGGGCCGGCGCGGCCCTGGGCGACGGCCGCGACGAGGACGCGCTGGCCTACCACCGGGGCCCGTCCGAGTTCCGGAACATGCGGCTGACCGAGCGGGCCGACGCCGACTTCGCCCACCTGGTGGCGCGGCTGCTGGCCTTCGCGACGTGGCGGCTGGCGGTGATGGACCGCCTCCGGGCCGCTCCGGACCCGGTGCTGGCGGCCGTGGCGGCCAAGGCGGTCAAGGAGCTGACCTACCACCGGGAGTACGCCGCGCAGTGGGTGGTCCGCCTCGGCGACGGAACCGCCGTGTCGCATGAGCGTGTGAAGGCCGCTGTGGACGAACTGTGGCCGCTGCTCGGTGAGCTCGATCATGAGCCGTCGCCGCTGGCCCCGCGGGATTGGCGCCCCGAGTTCGACGCTGTCATGAGTCAGGTTCTCGGCGTCGCGACGCTGCTGCCTGTGGACAACGGCGCCGGACTGTCGGCGTCGGGCGCTACATTGTCGCCCACCCATCGGGGTGGGGGAGGTGGCGGCACGCGTGTCGCGGATTTCGATCTTGAAGCGGGGCGTGACGGCGTGCACACGCCGGCGCTGGCCGAGATCCTCGACGAGATGCAGGCCCTGGCCCGCTCGATGCCCGGCGGTGTCTGGTGAGCCCGACCGCCGCCGAGGTCGCGGCCACTGTCACCGACCCCGAGATGCCCATGCTCACCCTGGCCGACCTCGGCGTCATTCGTGAGGTGCGCGAGCACGGCGACGGCGTGGTCGTCACGGTCACGCCGACCTACTCGGGCTGCCCGGCCATGGACGAGATCCGGGCCGACATCCGGCGGGCGCTGACCGGGGCCGGATTCACGGCCGTCGAGGTACGCACGGTGCTGGCACCGGCCTGGACCACCGACTGGATCTCCGTCGAAGGCCGGGCCAAGCTCGCCGCCGCCGGGATCTCGCCGCCCGGGCCGGCACCGCGCCGGGCCGCCGGGCCGGTGCCCCTGGTGCTGGGGGCGTCGCGGCCGGCCATCGCCTGCCCGCAGTGCGGTCACCCGGATTCGCAACAGATCGCCGCGTTCAGCGCCACGGCGTGCCGGGAGCTGCGGCGATGCCCGGTGTGCCGGGAACCCTTCGAGCATGTGAAGGAGATCTGAGGTGTTCCACGCGTTGCGGGTCGCCGGGGTGGAACGGCTCTGTGCCGACGCCGTGGCGGTCACCTTCGAGGTGCCGGGGGAACTGGCCGGGCAGTACGCGTTCCGGCCGGGGCAGTCGCTGACGGTACGCCGCCCGGACGACCCGGCCGACGAACGCCGCACCTATTCGATCTGCGCCCCGGCCGGTGCCGCGCCCCGGATCGGGGTCCGGGAGGTGCCGGGCGGCATCGTCTCGTCGTGGCTGGTGCATGACGTGCGCGCGGGCGACCTCGTCGATGTGGCCTCGCCGACGGGCACCTTCACCCCGGACCTGACGCGGCCGGGGCGGCACGCGCTGATCGCGGCCGGCTCCGGGATCACGCCGATCCTGTCCATAGCCACCTCGCTGCTGACCCGGAAACCCCCGGCCGGGGAGACCCAGGTGTCGGTGATCTACGGCAACCGGCGGGCCGACACCGTCATGTTCGCCGAGGAGCTGGCCGACCTGAAGGACCGCTATCCGTCGCGGCTGGAACTCGTGCACCTGCTCTCCCGCGAGGCGCGCGAGGTCGACCTCCTCAGTGGGCGACTGGACGCCGCGAAGCTGCGTACCCTGCTGCCGCTCCTGATCGATGTCGGGGCCGTGGATCACTGGTGGCTGTGCGGGCCCTTCGGGATGGTCGTGGACGCCACCGAGGTGCTGAGCGAGGCGGGGGTACGGCCGGAGCGGATCCATCGGGAATTGTTCTGGGTCGATGAGCAGCCGCCGGACGTGGTGCGGGCCGACGATGTCGCCGCCGGTGTCGGCAGCGAGGTGACGGTGCTGCTGGACGGGCGGTCCACGACGGTCACGATCGCCGAGGGCGACACGGTGCTGGAGGGTACGCAGCGGGCCCGGCCGGACCTGCCGTTCGCCTGCAAGGGCGGTGTCTGCGGGACGTGCCGGGCGCGCGTGGTCAAAGGGGAGGTGTCGATGCGCCGGAACTTCGCCCTCGAACCGCGCGAGGTCGAGGCCGGTTACGTCCTCACCTGTCAGGCCACGCCGCTGACCGAGGTCGTGGTCGTCGACTACGACGCTTGACGCTCGGGCGGCGTCGAGGAGGAAGCGGACCTCGCGGGCGTCCTCGGCGTACCGGGCCAGCGCGTGCACGGTCTCGGGGCCGGCCTCACCGTCGGTACGCAGGCCCGCGCGCGCCTGGAATCGGCGTACCGCCGCGTCAAGCTCCCCGGCCGGAACCGCGACGCCCAGATCCGCGAACAGCGCCTGCACCTCCTGGCCGATCAACGCCGGGTTTTCGCGCCGACCTTGCCGCCGCCCACCCGGGGGAACAACCGGCCATTCTCAACCGAGCCTTCGACCTGGCCGCCGACAACGGGCCTGACGATGCGGCACTCGCCGAGGAGCTCTCGTGGCCGCCCTGTCCAAACCGGGATTGTTCAGCGGTCTCCTAGCTCTGCCCGGGCGCCGAGGCCGGCACCCGTCGCTGCCGCGCCACGGTGCGGCGGGCCACGACGATGGTGACGGCGATCAGGGTCACGAAGGCCGGTGTGACCACGGAGTGCGCGACGGCCAGGACGACGGTGTCACCGCGACCGTAGAAGACCACCTGCACGACGGCGTTGACGACGTTGATCGCCATGGCGGCGACGGTGGTGGCCAGGTGCACCCGGCGCAGCTCGCGGTTGCGGTACCAATCAACGGGGCCGCCGGTGACCCGGTTGAGCAACAGCCCGGTGAACGGGCGCCGGGCCACGATGGTCGTCAGGCAGATCAGGAAGCCGGCGAACGGGATCAGTGCCGGTACCAGGAAGAATCCGCGGGCCTGGCCGGTAATCATGGCCACCGTCGCGCAGACCGCGACGACCAGGAGGCCGATCACCGCGGACCGCGCCGATTGCCTGCGCACCAACCGATACAACAGCCCGGCGATCGCCGTTCCGGCAGCGGCGAAGATCGCCGGGTACAGCGAGGTCATCGCGTTGACCGCGACGAATACCAGGCTCGGCCCGGCGGCCATCAGCGTGGTGATCCAGCGCTGGGGATCACTCCAGGTCTGCTTGATCGCGGCCCAGCCAGTTTGCCGGGCGGGCGCCGGTGATAGGTTGCTCATGACCAGATCGTTTCACGCGAAACTATCTCCACCAACAGATCGATGCACGAGAAACTATCTCTAGCGACTCTGTTTCAGTTGAGATAGCATCCGAGTCGATTCTCCCTACTGAGCGATGCGACTATGCCTACTGAGCGATTGCGCCTACTGAACGACTCTGTCCCGCCTGGCGGAGCCCCCAGCCGAGACCTCGAGAACCCACAGGAAGGTTCGCCGTTCGCGCTGAGCCTCCTCCTGCGCCGCGCGCATCATCTTGTCGCCGCCGCGATGGACCAAGCCCTGACGCCGTTCGGCTTCGAGCGGCGCCACCTGCTGATCCTGATGCATCTGCAGGCCGACGGCTCCCTCAACCAGCGTGACCTGGTCGCGCGGACCGGCCACGACAAGGCCTCCATCGTGCGCATCGTCGACGACCTCGAGCGTCTCGAGCTGGCCTCTCGCGAGTTGGTCCCCGGCGACCGCCGGCTACGGGCGGTCACCCTGACCGAGCATGGCCGTGACGTGCTCGACCGCGCCCTTGACGCGGCCAAGCCCGCCGGAGCAGCCGCGACCGCGCGCCTCAGCCCGGAGCAGACCCGGCAACTGCAGCAGCTGCTGCGCGCGATGATCGACGGCTGAGCGCGCCGGGCGCGGCCGTCTGGATGGGGTCGAAGCGGGCGATCGAGCAGTTCGGCCGGGCGCTGATGTACGAGGTGGGCCCGCGGCGGCCTTTTCCGCGTAGGAGCGGCGATGCGTGCGCCCGCATTCGCAGCAATGCCAACGACGCGGGGCCAACCCGCCACCCGGGCAGCCTGACCCCAACACCTCAGACGTTCTTGGTCACAGCACTAGCAGCACGCTCGGGCTCGCCGAACCACCGGCGGAGCGCCGGTTCCAGCTCGTCCGTGGCACCGGCCCAGACCACATAGCTGTCGGGTCGGAGGAGCATCGGCTCGCCACCGCCGGTCACGTGGTCCACGCGGGCCGCCCACGGGCCAGCGACCTTGCCGAACCGGTCGCCGGGGTCGACCAGGACGCCGCGGCCGGTGCGCAGCAGTCCATGCACGCGGGCGGCGCCGAGGTCGAGATCCGGCGCCGGGCGGCCGACGAGGTCGTGATCTTCCGCGCCCCCCATCGGGTAGCGGATGGCCATGCCGGACAACAGATCGGCGAGATAACGTTGCACCGCCGGCAACCGCACCAGGTCGGTGAAGAGGTCCTGGACTGCCAGCACGTCCGAGTCGCGGGAGCCGGCCCGGTCCATGATCAGGCTCTGGGCCTGGACGTTGCGCAGCACGGCCGCCCCGGCCGGGTGCCGTTCGGTGTGGTAAGTGTCGAGCAGGTGCGGCGGGGCCCAGCCCTGCACGGCAGCGCCGAGCTTCCAGCCGAGGTTGAGGGCGTCCTGGATGCCGGTGTTCATGCCTTGCGCGCCGAGCGGAAGGTGCACGTGGGCGGCGTCGCCGGCCAGGAACACCCGCCCGTGCCGGTATTGCGCGGCCTGCCGGGCGGCGTTGGTGATGCGGCGGCCGTAGCGGAGTTCTAGCAGCTGCACCTGGGAGCCGAACACCGTGTTCAGGGCTTCCCGGATCTCGTCCTCGGTGACCGGGACGTCCCGTGGCAGCGACCGTTTCGGGCCACCCGTGGCCAGTCGGTACAGCGGCCGGCCCTGCGGGTCGGTGCCGAGTGGGTACAACGCGCCCCAGTGGCCGTCCTCGCTCCACCTGTGGGACATCTTCTTGTCGGCGCCGCTGACCCGCACGTCGGCGGCGATGTCGGTCGTCGTGCCCGGTCGGCCGGGGAAGTCAGCCCGCAGCAGGGATCGGACCGTGCTGTGGGCGCCGTCGGCGGCGACGAGGTAGCGGCTGCGGATGGTGCTGCCGTCAGCGAATGTGGCAGTGACGCTGTCGTCGTTCTGTTCGAGCGCAACGAGGTCATGGTTGCGGCGGACGTGGAGTCCGTGGGCGGCAAGGTGGTCCTCGAAGAAGGCCTCGACGTCGGCCTGTGGCACGCCTCGCCAGGGCAGGCGGTGGCGGGTGTTGTCCACGGGGAAGTGGACGTGGGCGAAGTGCCCGGCGGTGGTCGGGAAGTTTCCGCTGGCCAGCAATGGTTCCAGCAGGCCGCGCTGGTCCAGTGCTTCCAGCGTGCGGGATTGCATGCCGCCGGCCCGGGACAGGTCGCTGCGTTGCGGCAGTTTGTCGACCAGCTCGGTAGGCACTCCGGCGACCAGCATCTCGTTGGCCAAAGTCAGGCCGGTCGGTCCGGCGCCGACGATCAGCACATCCGTGTTCATGTGTGTCCCTTTCCATGGTGGTCTTGCTGGGACAACGTTCCCGCCGGCCGTCGTTCGCAGCCAGTTTCCCGCCCAGTTGTACCGGTATCCGACATTGGCTAGCATTGCGGCGGTGGAATCCGACTACGACGAGCTTGACCGCCGCTTGGTGTCGGCCCTTCAGGTCAACGGCCGGGCCCCGTTCAGCTCGATAGCCGAGGTGCTGGGCGTGTCGGATCGGACCATTGCCCGTCGTTATGCCAGGTTGCGGTCGGCGGGTGCGTTGCGGGTGCTCGGCTCCGTCGATCCGACCGCGTTGGGCGCGGTGCGGTGGTTTCTGCGGGTGCGGTGCGCGCCGACCGCCTCGGTTCCGGTTGCCGAGGCGTTGGCCCGGCGGCCCGATACCTCCTGGGTCAGTCTCACTTCCGGCGGCACCGAGATCACTTGCACGGTCCGCACCGAAAATGAAGCCGACAGCGAGGCGTTGTTGCTGGCCAAGCTTCCTCGTACGCCTCGGGTGGCGGGTGTCACCGCCCACTCCGTGATGCATTCCTTCTATGGCGGTTCGGACAGCCTGGTCGCCAAGATCGGCCTGTTGGATCCTTCGGCGGTCGAGCGGCTGCGCCCGCCGCCTGCGCCGTCTCGTCCGGGTCCAGTGCGTCTCAATGACGGTGACCGCAAATTGTTGGCAGCTCTGGCCATTGATGGCCGCGCCGAGTTGGAGCAACTGACCACCGTGACCGGCTGGTCACCGACCACTGTCCGCCGTCGGATGTCCGAGCTGCGCGGGCACGGCGTCCTGTACTTCGACATAGACGTGGACGGCCGCCTATTCGGTGTCGGCCCCCGCACCTTGCTCTGGCTTTCGGTTCTCCCCGCCCACTTGGCGGAGGCCGGCGCCGCCTTGGCCGCACATCCCGAGATCGCCTTCGCCGCTGCCACGACCGGCCCCTCGAACCTGATCGGCAGCGTCGTGTGCGCAGACCAGCGCGAGCTCTACCGCTACATGACCACCCGGGTCGCCGCACTGCCCGGCATCACGCGGGTCGAGACCGCCCCGGTGATCCGGACTGTCAAGCAGGCCGGCAACCGACCTTCCTGACCGGCGGTCCGTGGGGTTATGCCCGGTTCGGTTAACGGTGAAGAGGCCGGGCTGTGTCTCGGTCAGGACCTGCCGGAGAAGCTGTTCCAGGAGCGGAACCTCACCTTCTAGGAGACCCCTGGCCGACGACCGAGGCTGGACCGAGCGCCTCGGCCAAGGGGCCGCTCGGACGGGCTGGATTCGGGAAGGCGGTAGCCATCAGCCGCCGGCGGTGGTGTGGGACGACGGCCGTACGCGGGTGATGGTCTCGTTCACCCGGGACAGCGGTAACGCCATCGTCGAGCTGGAAGATCTGGACGTGGGCGGGGGCGTCGTGCTGGACGTGGTTTGCGGGCACGACTTCGCACCGGTCCTCGAAGCGCTCGCGGATATCGGCCGGCCCACGCCGGCAACGTTCCGGGTGCTCACCAAGGCTTTGCTGGCCCGCTTTCCGGTGTACGACAACGACGGGGAGCAGTCGCGGCCGGTCAGCGCGGCGTTCCTCGCGGGGCTACCCGACTGACCGCGGGCCGGGACGTGCGATTCAGCGGACTCACAGGCCGCTCACAACGGCGGGACAACGCGCGGAGCGACTGTTGGCTCATGACCGACATGCTCACCCAGCCGCCGCGTTCCCACCGTCGTGACTCCCTGTGGCCGCGCCGGGTAGCCGGGGGCGCCGCGCTCCTCGCCCTGATCGGTGGCGGGGGAGTGGCCGGCGGCGTCATCGCCGACCACTACCGCACCACAGACACCGCGGCCGCCGCGTCGTCCAGCACCGGCACCGCCACCCCGATCGTCAACAGCGGCACCGCCACCGACAACCTCGCCGCCGTGGCCGCGAAGGTCTCGCCCAGCATCGTCACCGTCATGGTCGACGGCGCCCGTTCCTCGTCGCTGGGGTCGGGCGTGATCCTCGACTCGGACGGGCTGGTGCTGACCAACAACCACGTGATCGCGTCCTCCTCCGGAGGCGGCACGGTCAGCGTCCGGCTCTCCGACGGGCGCACCGTACCGGCCAAGGTGGTCGCGGCCGACGCCACCCACGACCTCGCCCTGGTGCAGGCCACCGACGTGTCCGGGCTGACCCCGGCCACCTTCGGCTCCGACGACTCGGTCGCGGTCGGCGACACCGTGCTCGCCTTCGGCGCCCCGCTCGGCCTGGAGGGCACCGTCACCTCGGGCATCGTCTCGGCGCTGGACCGCAAGGTCGACACCGGCGACGAGAGCCTCACCGGCCTGCTCCAGACCGACGCCGCCATCAACGAGGGCAACAGCGGGGGCGCCCTGGTCGACACGTCCGGCCAGGTGATCGGCATCAACGTGGCCATCGCGACGGCCGGCGACGGCTCCACCGGCAGCGTCGGCGTCGGCTTCGCGATTCCGTCCGACACCGTGACTCAGGTGGTCAAGCAGCTCCAAGCCAGCGTGTGAGAGCCGCCCGGAGCTCCCGCACCGGTCGCGCCGAACTCCAGGCGACCTCGAAGTCCGGCCGCAACAGCAACGACTCACCCGGCCCCGCGTCCTCGACGACGCGCACCCGGTCCCGCGGGACCCGCCGGCCGAGGCCGCCACGGTCGACGAACAGGAAACCGCCGGCCCGGGCCAGCGTCGCGAGGCGGGTGCCGTCGGCCAGGACGGTGTCCGGCACCTGCGGGCCGCCGGCGATCAGGTTGGCCACCCGGAGCAGGGCCGGCTCGTCGGTCAGCAACTCGCCGACGAGCGTACGCAGGGCGGTCACCTCCGGCCCCGGCCCGACGAGCACCGCCTGGGCCATGGTGTGCATGACGACGCGTTCGGCCATCGGGCGCCGCTCCGACTCGTACGTGTCCACCAATGCCTCCGGCGCGTGCCCCCGCACCTGCGCCGCGAGCTTCCAGCCCAGATTGACCGCGTCCTGCAGTCCCAGGTTGAGGCCCGGCCCGCCGATCGCCGAGTGCACGTGCGCCGCGTCTCCCACCAGCACGACCCGCCCGCGACGGTAGGCGTCGGCCAGCCGCGTGTTCCCACCGACCGTGCGGCGCAACATGTGCGGACCGTCCCCCGACGGTTCCCCGACGTCCAGCGGCACCCCGAGCACCCGTTCGGCCGCCGCGCGCAGCTCCGCAATCGTGAACGGCTCGTCCCCCGGCGGGGTGCGGTCACTCACGCTGAGCAGCCGGCGCCCGTCCGGGAAGGGTGCGTACGCGATCAGCCCCCGCTCCGTACGCGTATGCCGGAACGGCGGAATCACCCCGAAGCCCGGCACATCCAGCCCGCCGCTCCGATGCACCAGCCGCCGTGGCACCCCCACATGAGCCGCCCGCGACACCGAGTCGTCCCGCGTCACCCCCGGAAACCCGATGCCGGCCGCCTTGCGTACCACGCTGTGCCCGCCGTCCGCCCCGACCAGCCAGCGGGCCCTCACCTCGTGCCCATGGTCGGTCTGGACGGTGACACTGTCCGGTCCCTGCTCGAAGCCGGCCACGCCCACGCCCCGCCGGATCTCCACGCCGAGCTCGACCGCCCGCGCCGCCAGCATCTCCTCGATGCGGCGCTGGGGCGCGAGGATCGTGTACATCGGGTTGTCCGCGCCCAGCCGGTGCAGCGGCAGGGGGAGCGCGGCGAACATGAACCGCGGGATCGGCTCGGGCGGCTTGTCGCTGCCGGTGAGCCGTTCCAGCAGGCCGCGCCGGTCCAGCATCCGGACGACCTGGCCGGCCAGCCCGTTGGCCCGCTGCTCGGCCGCCGGCTCGGCTCGGCGCTCCAGCACCAGCACGCCGGCGCCGTGTAACGCCAGCTCACAGGCGGTCATCAGCCCGTTGGGGCCGGCCCCCGCCACCACCACATCGATCATTGCCTCTCACTCCTCAAGATCAACTTCAATTTCCATGTACGTGCACAGTGGAGTTCCGTCATCACGGCCCCGGACCGTAGGTGGTCCAGCCCGTACCCACCGCCGGGTTCTCCCGATGGGTCACCCGCGTTCGCAGCGGCGGGCGCCTGCCGCCCGCCCCGACCTACGGTTTTGGTGGTAGCCCAGGGCGCCTTCTGAGCTTCGGGCCGCCGTCTCCGCTTTGTGGTCGCTCGTGGCGCCTTCTGTGTTTCGGGCGCCGCCTCTGGCTGCCGCCGTGGTGCCTGGTGGTAGCCACGGGCGCTGTGCGAGGCGGGGATGCCGCTTCCGGTTACCACTGGTGTGTTCGGTGGCAGGCAGGGTGGCCGGCGATGCGCTGTGGCCGGGGGCGTGGCTGTCCACAGGTGGTGCCGCTTGTGGACAGTTGTTCAGATCGTCGAATTCGGGCGCTACGTTCTGACCCACCCAGTGCCGGGGTGGGGGAGGTGGCGGCGCGGCGGGCTGGTCTTGATCTTGGCGGGTGCGGCTTGGGGGAGGGGGCGGCGCGGCGGGCTGGTCTTGATCTTGGCGGGCGCGGCTGCAAGTGCGGGTGTGGCTGCGGGCAGGGCGGGACCGCCGGCGGCGGAGCGTTTGGTCGTCAGCGAGTGCGACGGCGGGCAGCCCGGGGCGAGACAGGTATCTCGGCCACGGCGGGCTGTCGGTAGCTGGTCAGAGACTGCGACGACTTCGGCGGCGGCCGGCCGGTCGGCGGGGTCTTGTGGTTGGGGCGATTCGGTAAGCACTGAACGATTCGAAAGTGGATCAGAACTCGGACGATTCCGGCGGGGCCCGTTCGAAGGCCGGTCCCGGTTTGGCGGCGGAGGCGGCGGGGTCAGAGTGGCGGAGAGGGTCGGGTCACGGTGTGGCGTCGAGGGTGGCGGGGTCAGGGTTCGGCGGAGGAGGAGGCAGGTCGGGGCCTTGGCGCTGGGGTGGCGGGAGGCCGTCTGACAGTAGGGTCAGGGCTTCGATGATTCGGGACGTGAGCACCGCCGGTGCGTCGGTGTCGCGGGCGGCGGGGTTGCGGCCGGCCTGCCACTGGTTCATCGCGGCGTTGATGGCGGCCAGGATCGCGGCCGCCGCGACCTGGGGGTAGAGGTCTTGGGCGCCGGTGCGTTGGGCGATTACCCCGGTCAGGGCTTCCTGGGCGCGGGCGCCGGCGCGCAGGAATTCGGCCTGGAGGGCCGGGTGCTCGGACATTGTGCGGACGCCGGCGAACCAGCGTTCCCGGTCGTCGGAGGTCGGGTCGTGGGGCTGGTCGAAGGGTGAACTCGGTGGCCGTTGCACCACGCCGACGACGGCGGCCCGGATCGAATCCCAGAAGGGTTCCCCGTCTGGTCGGGCGCGCAGGTTGTCGACCATCTGGAGGTAGCGGTCGAGATGCCGGGCCGCGATCGCCTCGCCCTTGCTGGAAAAGTAGTTGTTGAAGGTGCGTGGTGACACCCCGGCCGCCGCCGCGATGTCTTCCACCAGGACGTTGTCGAAGCCGCGCTGGACGATCAGGCGGACGGCGGCCCAGCTCAGCGCGGCCCGGGTCGCCTCCTTCTTGTCCTCGCGCAACCCCATGCCGACCACCGTACCAAAAACTGCGTGTCACGCAAAGATGCGTGGCACGCAATTAACTTCGACGGGTGCTACCGTACGGGTCGTCGAGGTGCGGCGTCGGAACGCCTCGTCGTGGACAGGTTGGTGGCGCGTGGTCACTACGTGTCTGGAGCCTGACAATGGTCACCCTCGTCATGGGCGCTCGCGGGAGCGTCGGCAAGCAGGTCCTCGATCAGCTGATCGCTCGCGGTGTGCCGGTCCGCGCGTCCGCCCGCCGTCCGAAGCCGGGCCAGTTCCCGCCGGGCGTCGACGTCCACGCCGCCGATCTGACCGATCCGGCGTCGCTCACTCCCGCTTTCGACGGGGTCGAGCAGGCCTTCCTGTACGCCCACCACGACGGCGTGCACGACGTGGTGCGGGCCGCCCGCGCCGCCGGTCTGCGACGGATCGTGCTCCTGTCCTCGGGCAGCGTCATCCACCCTACGTCGAAGGGCAACCCGATCACCGAGTCGCATCGCACGATCGAGTCCGCCTTCGCGGAGGCGCCGGATCTGACCGTGGTGCCGATCCGTCCGCTCGTCCTCGCCACGAACGCGCTGGCCTGGGCCTACTCGCTCAAGGAGTCCGGCGTGGTCGCCGTCTACCGGCCGGACGCCATGACCGCACCGATCCACGAGCACGACATAGCCGCGGTCGCCGTAGCCGCACTCTCTGCCGAAGCCTCGACAAGACCGCACCCTGAGAGAGACGGCGGCGGCGAAAGGAGGAACGGTGAAGATCATGCATCGGCACTCCTGACCGGTCCGGCCCGGTTGAGCCAGCGCGACCAGATCGCAATGATCGCTGCCGCCGCCGGCCGGAGCATCGACGTCGTCACCCTCACCAGGGACGAGGCGATCGCGCGGTTCGAACGGTTCATGCCCGCGACCGAGGCCGCGGCGGTGGTGCGCTTCGTGGACGACGCCGCCGCGGGAAACTCACCCGCGACCTACGCCGTCGAAAGAATCCTCGGCCGGCCCCCGCTGCCGTTCGAGCTCTGGGCGAAGGAGCACGCCGCCGATTTCAGAAGCTGACGGCGAGTTCCCAGAACTCGGTGCCCTTCTCGGGAGCTGACGGCGAGGACGCAGAACTCGGTGCCCTTTTCAGGAGCTGACGGCGAGGACGCAGAACTCGTTGCCCTCGGGGTCGGCCAGGACCTTCCACGACACGTCAGGGCCCTGGCCGACGTCGGCGTCGGTTGCGCCCAGCGTGCGCAGCCGGGCCACCTCCGCCTCCTGCGACTCGCCGGGATAGGGCGCCACGTCGAGGTGCACGCGTTTGCCCGCGCCGGGGTCGCCCGGCCGGCGAATGAACTCCAGATAGGGCCCGACACGCTGGGCCGACCGCAACTGTGCGATCTCGTCGGTCACCGACAGCACGGACCAGTCGGTGGCCGAGCCCCAGAACCGGGCCATCGCCCGCGGATCGGCGCACTCGACGACCACCGCGGCCAGCGGCCCGGTGTCCCGGTAGACGTCCCGCGGCTCCAGCACGCAGAACAGGTTGCCCTCCGGATCGGCCAGGACCGTCCACGGGACGTCGCCCTGGCCAATGTCGGCCGGCGTCGCCCCGAGATCCACGAGGCGACCGACCAGCGCCTCCTGCTCGGCCGCGGAGGTGGTGGCCAGGTCGAGATGGGCGCGATATCTGACCAGGCCCGGGTCGGGGACGGCGATGATGTCGAGGCCGAAGGCGTTCGGGTCGGGCCACCGGAAGCCGGCCGGCACGACGCTGGTGGCGCCGGTCTGGGCGGACGACGCCGCCCAGCCCAGCGCCGCCGCCCAGAACCGGCCCAGGGCCACGTCGTCGCGGGCCTTGAGGTTCGCCTGCACCACCCACAGCGCCATGCCGGTGATCCTATGGAATTCTCAGCCGGCCAGGTGGCCCCAACGGTCCTCCAGCTCGCGCCACGGGCCCTGGGCCTCGACCCGCCCGCCGATCAGAACGACCACGTGGTCGGCCTGGACCAGGGCAGCGCGCTTGGAGGTGGAGCCGACCACTGTCACGCCGTGCGAGCGGAGGGCCCGCCACAACTCGAGTTCGGTGGTGACGTCCAGGGCCGAGGACACGTCGTCGGCGATCAGCAGCTCGGTCCGCGGCGCCAGCGCACGGGCCAGCGCCAGCCGTTGCAGCTGCCCGCCGGAGAGCCGGGTGCCCTTGTGGCCGATCAGCAGCTGCAGACCGCCACCGGCCGCGGCCAGGTCGTGCGACAGCTGCGCCGTGCTGACCGCGTCGGCCGCGTCGACTGTGTACCCGAGCTGGATGTTGTCGGCCACCGTGCCGGACAGCACCCGGGGCAGCTGGGCGACGTACCCGACCTGGTTGGGCCGCAGGAACATCTCGGGCTGGTCGACCGCCTGCCCGTTCCAGGACAGCCGGCCAGTGTGGTGCACGATGCCGGCCAGCGCCCGCAGCAGTGAGCTCTTGCCGCTGCCGACCGGGCCGACGACCAGCACCAGCTGGCCCCGGGTCACGGTCAGGTCGACATCCTGAACGCCGACCGTGCCGTTCTCGTGGACCGCGCTGAAGCCGGACAGGGCCAGGTCGCGCAGCGGGTTCCGCTCGGCGGTGGGCGGCGCGGGTGCCGTACCCGTCGCGATGTCCACGCCGGGCACCGACGAGGAGTATTGCGAGGCGCCCGACATGGCCACCGTGCGTCTGGTCCAGACCCGGGCCGACGGGAAATGCGACACCAGCGACGCCGCGACCCAGGCGAACCAGCGGGCGCTGCCGAGCGTGGCCACCGCGATCAGGGTGGCCGGCGCGGACAGGTCGCCGGTCAGGTAGAGCGCCCATGCCGCGATCGGCATCAGCCCGCTCAGCACCGACGGCGTGGACCGCGCCCACACCTGGATGGAGATCTCTTTGCGCTGCTTGACGCTGCGTTGCGCGTCCAGGTCGGCGAGGTGGTCGAGCACCGGTTCGGTGGCGCCGGCCAGTTTGACCGTACGCGCCGCCGACAGCGAACTGACCAGCGCGGTCGCGAACGCCGCGCGGGCCGCCACGGTGCGCCGCGCAGCCGCCTCGAGCCGGGGACCGAAGAGTGTGGCGGTCAGGCCGGAGACGGCCATCGTGCCGATGAAGAACATCGCCGGCACGAAACTGCCCGACGTCAGCGTCATCGCCACGATCATCAGCACGCTCATGGACAGGTCGATCGTGTTGTCGGCCAGCATCACCACGCGTTCGGTGTCGCCGCCCTGGGCGACCACCTCGGCCGGGGTGTGCTTGCTGACCCGGCGCGGGCCGATCTGCCCGTGCACCAGGCGCAGGCTGATCCGCAGCATCT
Source organism: Actinoplanes sp. NPDC049265 (assembly GCF_043197135.1). Taxonomy (NCBI): domain Bacteria; kingdom Bacillati; phylum Actinomycetota; class Actinomycetes; order Micromonosporales; family Micromonosporaceae; genus Actinoplanes; species Actinoplanes sp. NPDC049265. Next base: position 282,959 of record NZ_JBICSP010000008.1, read on the forward strand.
GCCGGACCCACCACTCGGGGAACCAGGCGCCGGTGTAGAAAAGCGTCGGGATGGCCACGATCAGGCCGGCCGCGATGCCGATCGCGGGGTAGAGCGGGTCGCCGACGCCGTCCACCACCTTGGCCCACAGCAGCGGCAGGATCGCGCCGTCGAGGCCGAGCATGACGAGCACGGCGAAGAACGCCACGGCGCCCAGCCCGTACCTCGGGTCGTTGGTGGCCAGCCGGACGATCTCGCGCAGCGTGCGTGACCGGGGAGCCTCGGGCAGCGGCGGCGGGTCGGCCTTGGGCAGGTTGTTGACCAGCGCGTCGGCGCCGACCTCGGCCTCGAAGGCGGCGTCCCAGTCGTGCTCGGCCAGCAGGACGCCGCCGGTCGGACCGCCCGTGGGCACGGCGGCGTTGCTGGTGGCGAGCAGTTCGGCGAAGCGGCGCGAGGTGCGCAGCGGGCCGGCTTCGAGCACCTCGCCGTCGGCCAGCACGACGACCTCGTCGCAGCGCTGCACGGAGGAGAGCCGATGCGCGACGATGATGCCGATGCGGCCCTCGAGCAGCCGGTCGGTGGCGCGCTGCACCCACGACTCGGTGACCGGGTCCATCCGGGCGGTGGCCTCGTCGAGGATCACCACCTGGGGGTCGCGGACCAGGATGCGGGCGAACGCGACCAGCTGTTCCTGGCCGGCCGACAGTTTGTAACCGCCCTCGCCGAGCTTGGTCTCGACGCCCTCGGGCAGGCTCGCCACCCACGGGGTCAGGCCGAGTTCGGCCAGCGCGGCGCCGGCCCGGTGGATCAGCTCCCGGTCGAACAGCGCGATGTTCTCGGCCAGCGTCCCGGCCAGGATGTCGGTGCGCTGGGGCACGATCGCGGTGAACCGGCGCAGGCCCTCGATGTCGAGGTCGTTGATGTCGGCGCCGGCCAGGAAGACGGTGCCGCGGGGCACGTCGACGGCCCGGGTCAGGATCTTGGCCAGCGTCGACTTGCCCGATCCGGTGCGGCCGATGAGCGCGTACGACCGGCCGCGCTCGAAGGTCAGCGTGACGTCCCGCAGCGCCGGCGGCCGCCCGGAGTCGGCCTCGCCGTACCGGAACGTCAGGTCGCGCACCTGGAGATCGCCGTCGCGCGGGTCGGCGCCGCCGGTGGGCTCCTGCGGCACCGCCCGCAGCAGCTGCACCCGGCTCCAGGCACCGAGCGCGTTCTGCAGCTCGGGCACCATCCGCGTGACGTGTTCCAGGGTGCCGCCGAAGCCCAGCGCCAGCAGCCAGATCGCGGTCAGCCGGGCCCCGTCGATCAGCCCGGCGACCAGCGCGATCGCACCACCCACGACCAGGACCGCGATGAGGGTACGGGTGATGGCGCCGGCCCCCATCGTGATGCGCGACGACCGACGCCACACCCGGCGTCCCCGGACCAGCACCTCACGCGCCCGCAGCGCGTAGAGCTTGAGGACGTACGGTGCGGCCAGGCTCGTACGCACATCGTCCTGGCCATGGATCGCCTCCTCCATCACCGCGGCCAGGTCCGACCAGGCCTCCTCCTCGGCGATCCGGGCCGGTCCGATCCGCGCGATGGGCCCGCGCATGGTGACCACCAGCAGCGCTGACACCAGCACCATGGCGACGCCGGCGGGCCACCACACGAGGAACGCGGTGAAGATCGACATCGTGGCCACGGCCAGCGACTGGACGATCCGTACGCCGCTGCCGCGCATCTCGGACCCGACCTGGTAGACGTCGCTGTCGATGCGGTCGAGCAGCTCGCCGACCGGGGTGTTCTCCAGCGTCGGCAGATCTTGCCCGAAGGCGACCCGGTTGAGGCCGCGACGGACCCGGGCGGCCCAGTCGGCGGTCAGCCCGGCGGCGATCAGCCCGACCGCGACGTCGCCCAGCACGGACACCACGAGCGCGGCCGCGAGCAGCGTGAACATCGTCATGGATCGATCGACGAGGACGCCGCCGGCCAGCGCCAGCGCGCCCGCCTGGCCGATCGCACCCAGCAGGACCAGGAATCCGATCAGGAAGGTCCGGAGCGCGGACGTGTCCCAGAGGTCACGGAGCAGGCGCATGCGGACTCCTCGCAGAAAGTGGGTCGGGCGGTGCCTCCATCCTGCGGCGGACGGGTGAGCGCTTCAACGGAATTACGTCGCCCGCCGTTGTCACACGTGTCACCCTCACGGGCGTGGATGTTCCCCCGGCGGTTGTGGCGAAGGCGCGGCTCGCGGCCTCGAACGCGTGGCTCGACGGTCTGCCCGCTCTGGTCACGGCGCTGGCCGAGCGCTGGAAATTGGCCGTCGGCCCGGTGTTCCCCGACGCCACCGAGGCCTGTGTGATGGCGGTTACCCGCGCGGACGGGACGCCCGCCGTACTCAAACTGATCGTCCCCGGGCCTGGGACGGCCGCGCGGGACGAGATCGCGGTGCTGCGGCTGGCCGCGGGCCAGGGCTGTGCGAGGTTGCTCGAGGCCGACGAGGGGTGCGGCGCGTTGCTCCTGGAGCGTCTGGGCCGATCACTGTACGAGCTGGGCCGCCCGTTCGAGGAACGGCTGGTGATCCTGGCCGACGCCGCCCGGACGGTGTGGCGACCGGCCACCGGCCTGCGCTCCGGGGCCGAGAAGGGCCGGTGGCTGATCGACTTCATCGAGCGCCGCTGGGCCGAGCTGGACCGCCCGTGTCAGCCGCGCACGGTCGCCCACGCCGTCGCCGCCGCCGAGCGCCGCATCCGCGCCCACGACCCGGACCGGGCCGTCCTGGTCCACGGCGACGTGCACCAGTGGAACGTGCTCGAGTCCGCCGCCGGCTTCAAGCTGGTCGACCCGGACGGCCTGATCGCCGAGCCCGAGTACGACCTGGGCGTCCTGATGCGCGAGGACCCGCTCGAGCTGATGGCCGGCGACCCGTGGGAACGGGCCTACTGGCTGGCCCGGCACACCGGCACCGACCCGGTCGCGATCTGGGAGTGGGGCGTGGTCGAACGCGTGTCGACGGGCCTGGTGCTGGCCGGCATCGGCCGGACGGAGATCGCCGGCCAGATGCTCGGCGCCGCCGACGAGTTGTCCCGCCACGCCTGACGGCTGTTTCACCGAGCGTGGTGTTCACTCCAGTCCGACAACGGCCGCAGCGCGGAGATCAGCTCTTCGGCCCCGGGCGTGAGCGCGTACCTGATCTGGACCGGCGTACTCGGAATGACCGTACGTTCGATCAGGCCGTGCGCCTGCAACTGCTTGAGCCGCAACGTCAGCTGCGGATCCGAGATGCCCGGGACCAGCCGGCGGTACTCGGTGAAACGGCGGGCGCCACGAGCACCGGCGAGCAGGATCGGACCGATCCAGCGAACCCCGATGATCTCGATCGCGCGCAGGATGCGGCGGCAGTTCTCGTCCTCGATCGGCCCGTCCACTTCTCGAAAGTAAGCAACTTAGGTGCGCTTTGCCAACCCGGATCAGCGCGCCGGATGCTTTTCCTGTCCGGCATGGAAGGGGAGCGTCATGGAACGACGAGTGGACCGGGTGTCCGATCGGATCGACCTCGGTCCGACCGCGATGTCCGATCGCAGCATGCTGATCATCGCGCCGGGTGACGACGCCCGCACCGATCCGTTCCTGCTGATGGGCGAGGAACTGGTCAATCAGCCGGGATTCGAGTGGCATCCGCACCGGGGGATGGAGACGGTGACCCTGATCCTGGAGGGAGCGCTGGAGCACGGCGACAGCCTGGGCAACGCGGGCGTGCTCGGGCCCGGTGACGTGCAGTGGATGACCGCGGGCCGAGGGATCATCCACCGTGAGGTCGCGGCCCCCTCGGAGCGCGCCCGGGTGATCCAGCTGTGGCTCAATCTGCCGGCGGACAAGAAGTTCGTGCCCACCGGCTATCAGGATCTGCGGGCGGGCATGCACGCCGTACACACCGAGCCGGGTGTTCTGGTCCAGCTCATCTCCGGCGAGACGGCAGCGGTACGGGGACCCGCGGTCAACCACTGGCCGATCCTGGGCATGCTGGTCACGCTCGACCCGGGAAGCACGTACCGGCAGCTGCTCGCCGGCGACGAGCGTGCGTTCGCCTATGCGATCGACGGCCGGCTGACGGTCGGTGGCCGCGTTCTGCGTACCGGGCAGATCGGCTGGTCCGACCCGGTTGCCCAGCCGAGCGTCCCGTCCACGCTGACCCTGAACACAGGCGACGGCGACTCCCCGACGACGGTGCTGCTGTTCGCCGGCCGCCCGATCGGTGAGGCCGTCGTGTCCAGCGGCCCGTTCGTGATGAACACGGTCGCCGAGATCCAGCAGGCCTACCGCGATTTCCACTCCGGCGCCTTCGGCAGCATTCCCCGCCACACCCGCCTGCCCGCCAGTTGACCGCTGGCCCCCAAGCCCAGTGGTAGCCCGAGCGGCATTCGCCGGCCGGACACCGCCCTGGCTACCACCACAAAGACCGACCGGGCACCGCCCAGGGCAGCACCACAAGGAGGAGCGGACGGGTGGGTGGGTCAGGGTGCGGTGTGCAAGGTGAGGACGGTGATCTCGCTGGGGGCGAAGACTCGGAAGGGCGGGCCCCAGAAGCCGGTGCCGCGGCTGGTGTAGAGCTGGGTGCGTTCGCCGTGGCGGGTCAGGCCCTGCAGGGACGGCTGGTCGGTGCGGACCAGGTAGTGGAACGGCCAGATCTGGCCGCCGTGGGTGTGGCCGGAGATCTGCAGGTCGACGCCGTGCTCAACCGCGCCGCCGATCATCTGCGGCTGGTGGGCCAGGAGCAGGATCGGCAGGGACGGGTCGGCCCCGGCCAGCGCGGCGGCATGGTCGGCCTGGTGACCGGGCAGGCCGGAACCGGCGGCGGTGCGGTCGTCGACGCCGGCCACGACCAGGCGGTCGCCGCCCCGCTCGACCACGATGTGCCGGTTGTGCAGGGTCTCCCAGCCCAGGGACTCCATGTGCTCGACCCAGGGCAGGGCGCCGGAGAAGTATTCGTGGTTGCCGGTCACGTAGACCCGGGCCAGCGACGCCCGCGCGTCGGCCAGCGGCGCCGCCTGGGCGAGGCGCTGGGACACGTCACCGTCGGCGATGTCGCCGGTGTGCGCGAGGACGTCCGCGTCGAGGGTGTTGACCACGTCGATGACGCCGCGGGACCAGCGCGCCCGGTCGATCGGGCCGTAGTGGGTGTCGGTCAGCAGCACCACGCGCAGCCCGTCGAGGCCGGGGCCGAGGCGGGGCAGGACCACGTCGACCCGGCGGACGCGCGAGACGCGCATGGCTTCGGCGTACCCCCACAGGAGCAGCACCAGCGCGATCAGCGCGACCACCACGGTGACGACACGTGACCGGACCGGATCGGCGACCCCGGCGACCGCCAGCGCCGCGCGCAGCAACAGGCTGAGCACCGACCAGGTGAACAGCACCCAGACCACGCCCAGGCTGGTGTCGCCGGCGACCGCCGCGCCGTCGCGATGCGCGCCGCCGTGGCCGCGCATCATCAGCAGCGGGAAGCCCACCATCCACAGCACCCACAGCACCGTCAGCGTGACGAAGACCGGGGTCGGCCAGTCGTTGCCCGCGGCCACCAGCGTCCACCACGACGTGCCGAACAGCAGCAGGCTCGCCCCGGCGATGATCAGACCGAAGACCGCCGCGCGGGACGCGTTGCGCCGGGGGCGGGGCGGCGTTTCGACGGTTTCACCGGGAGTGGTCACCAGGCGAAGCGTACGCGGGATAAACAGCCTGCGAAGCAGCGAGGCCGGGCCAGCGCGCCCGCAGTTCGCGTTCGGTGCCCGCGAAGTTCGCGGCCAGCCGGGGCAGCACTCCGTCGGTGGCCTCGACGCCCACCCGCAGCGTGTGCAGCAGCTGGCCCCGCCGCGAGAAGCCCATCGGGTGGGGCGGGTCCGCGGCCAGCAGCTTCGGCAGGCGGGCGAGGCGGACGACGGTCCAGGCGGCGACGGCCGCGGCCAGTCCCTCGGCCCACGCACGGTCGGTGGTCCGCCCGGTGATCTTCCGGTACGCCGATTCGACGCGCCCGCCGACGAACGCCGGCACCCGCGCCCAGCACGGCCCACCGTAGAACGGGAGCCGGAAGTGGGCCACGTCCAGCATCGGGTGCTGCGCGGCGGCGTCCTCGAAGTCGAGCAGCCGGGCCCGCCCGCCGGTGATCCGGCAGTTCTGCGGGGCCAGGTCGCCGTTGGACAGCGCCATCGGCCCGGAGCAGAGAATCTCGCGTACCTCCGCCGCGTCGAGCATGTCCAGGAAGATCCACGACGCCCGCAGGCCGTCGGCCTGGCCCAGCGTCGCCACGTGCATCCGGCCGACCGCCTCGGCCAGGGCCACGAAACCGGCAGTGGCCGCGGCCGCGTCCGTACCCATCAGAAGATCTTCCAGGGCCGGGCCGTCGCCCAGGTCCTCGAGCACGAGCAGGCCGGCGCTGTCGTCGGTGGCCAGCAGTCGCGGGCCGGCGTCACAGCCCAGCTCGTCGAGCAGCAGCAGCGCGGTCAGCTCGCGGTGGAAGCCGTCCCGGCGGCGGACGTCACCGGGCGCGCGGCGCATCTTCACGATCACCGTGCGGCCGTCGTCGGCGGTGCAGCGCAGCAGCCGCGGGTTCACCGCGATCCGGTTCGACCAGCCCTCGGTCACCGGGCGCGCGGTCGCCGGCGTGACGCTCGCGCCGCCCGGCAGGTCCATGCCGGTGAGCCTATGCGGGCGGGTGACCCAGCCGGTGCAGCAACTCGGCCGGAATCACCAGGTCAGCCCGCTCCCGGGTGGCCAGGATGACCTGGGCGTTGCGCTCGTCGGTGCCGGTGGCCCACTCGACCGCGGCGTTCTCGTCCTTGCCGAAGCGTCGGTGCCGGTCGATCAGGCGGCGGATGCGTTCCTCGTGGTCGAGGTCGGCGTACCAGACCTCGTCGAGCAGCGGCGCCACGCCCGCCCACGGGCCGTCGCCGACCAGCAGGTAATTGCCCTCGGAGACGATCAGGCGGGCGTCGCGGAAGACCGGGATGGCGCCGGCGATGGGCTGCTCGATGACCCGTTCGAAGCCCGGCGCGTAGATCACGTCGTCCTCGTCGGCGTGCAGCCGCTGGAGCAGGGCGGCGTACCCGAGGGCGTCGAAGGTGTCCGGTGCGCCCTTGGCGTGGCGCCGGCCCAGCCGGTCGAGTTCGACGTCGGCGAGATGAAAACCGTCCATGGGTACGTGGGCCACCCACGCCGAATCGATGGCTTTCACCAGTTCCTCGGCCAGCGTCGTCTTGCCCGCGGCCGGGGCGCCGGTGATGCCCAGGATCGCCCGGCGCCCATCCTTGACCAGCGCCCTCGCGCGCCGGACGAGGTCGTCGAAGGTCATGTACGGAACCTACAGCCGGACCGTCTCGTTCTCGCCGGCGTCCGGCTGCCGGCCGGTGACGGCGGCCTTGGCGTAGCCGATCAGCGTGAGCACGGTGCTGCTGTGCGCGGCGTCCCAGTATTCCGCCGTCTCGGCGTGCACCTTGACCAGGGTGAGGCCGGGCGTCTCGAGGCCGTCCGGGAACCAGGCCTTCAGCGCCGGGCTCCACAGCTCCTCGGCCTTCTTGGGCGCGTCGGTGCGCATCGCCTCGCCCGAGATCGAGATCCAGGCCTTGTGCTTGCTGTCACTGAAGGCGACGTTCACCTGCGGGTGGACGCCGATCTGGGCGACGAGATCGGAGTCACCGTACGCGAAGAACCACAGGTCGCCGTCGAACTCCACGTCCTGTACCGCCATCGGCCGGCTCACGTGCCGCCCCTGGTCGGTCATCGTGGTCAGCATGCAGATCCTGGCCTCCTTGACCAGTTCCTTGACGGTCTCCCGCTTCTCCTGCTCGGTCTTCTCGGCCACGGGGTGCTCCTCCGACTCGGTGGGTTGTCCGCACCTTCGTCTTCCCTCACCGAGCGTCCCCAACCATCCACTTCCGGCCACCTCCGGGTACAAATACCGCCCGGGCCTACCACAGGGTCTGGGGTGGTAGGCCCGGGCGGTCTCCGGGCGGGGAATACCGCCCGGGGCTACCACTGGGTTTCGGGGTGGCAGGCGGGGGCGGGAGGTCGCCCGGGGCCTACCGCTGGGGTCAGATGCCTAGGCGGAGGGCGGCTACGCCGGCGGGGGAGAGGGGGCGCGACGTGGCGCGCAGGAGGTCGCCGTGTACGCAGGCCGGGATCTGTTCGCCCAGCGTCTTCAGGGCCGGGTACAGGTCGAGCACGTCACGGTGGCTCAGGGCGCCCACCCCGATCAGGAGACCGTTCACCGAGCTGGGGTTGCGGGCCAGCTCGACGCAGAGCTCGTGGCGCCAGGCCTGATCCTCGACCCGGGTGGCGAACTCGCGGGCGATGCGGTTGCTGGCGGTGAACGCGAACTCGGCCGCCGCGTGCCGGCCGGAACGGGCCAGCACCGGGGCCAGGCGGACCGCGATGCCCATGCGTAACGCCAGCTCGGGCACGGTCAGCACCTCCAGGCCGAAACCGCACGTGTCACACAGGCGCTGGAAGGTGCGCGCGTGCACGACCGTGGCGGGGCGGGGGCAGTCACCGACCGGCCCGCAGACCGTGTCCATGATGATCTCGGCGAGCGTGCCCTCCTCGTCGAAGCGGCCGACGCCGAAGAAACTGCCCGGCGTCGCCCGATAGCGGGCCAGAGCGGCGCGCTCGGAGGCGTAGCCGTCCGGGTCGACGCCGATGCGGGGGACACCGAGGTGGGTGTTCAGCTGAATGAGCCGGAACATTGGCCGCTCCCGAGGGTAGTGCTGCGGGTCTCTGCTCCGGGGTACGGGCGGCAGGCGGTAGCGGTTCATTCCTTACTTTGTGTAAGCGAAAAACTCCGCTTACTGCGGTGACCCGTCATCCGGAAGCAGTCGAAGGTTACGGCGTGTAGTGCGTACACGCTAGACGTCAGGAGTGCCAGCATCCCGGTCAGGATCGCTGTGAGTGAGGAGTCGAGAGCGTGCCAGGCCACCGGCAGCGCGGTGATCCCGAGCACCACCGCCGCTTCGACGGCCGACTCGGCCAGTCGCAACGGATCGATCGCACGGTTTCCGGTCATGGTGAGTCACCCTGCCGTCCGAGCCGGTCCGGCCGCTTCGGCCCGGGGACCGATCCACGCCTATGACTTTCGGCCGAGTCGGCCGGTCGGCGGAAAGGCCGAAGCTTGATCGTCCGTTGGTGCGGTGCTTGCCTCTCACCGGCCCGGATGCCTGTTGACCTGGGATTTGAGCATTAGCGTGGTGATCTACGAAAGTCGGATCGCCGCCGTCCGATAAGGGAGTGGTCCGGTAGCGAAGGAGGAAGGAACGCGGTGACCGACACGGCCACGCCGGCCTGGGCGACCCTGCCGGCGCTGATGTACCACTCGGTGTCCGCCATCGGCGGGCCGCTGGGCGATCTCGCCGTGCCACCGAGCCGTCTCACCGAGCACTTCACCGCTCTCACCGCGGCCGGGTACCGCCTGGTCGGGCTGGCTGAGGCCCTCGACCTGCTCGCGGCCGGCGCTGACCTAGCCACGGGCGCGGATAACGCCGCCGGCCCGGGTAAGGCCGCCGGCAGCACCGACAAGCTGGTCGCGGTCACCTTCGACGACGGCTACCGCAACTTCCTCACCGCGGGACTGCCGGTCCTGGCCGCGACCGGCGCCCGCGCCACCCTCTACGCCTCGGTCGGCCACCTCGGTGACCGGGCCGGCTGGCTCGGCCGCTGGGCCCCGGACTTCGGCCGCCTGCTGACCTGGGACGAGCTGGCCGAGGTGGCCGACGCCGGCGTGGAGATCGGCAACCACAGCCTGGTCCACCACCCGCTCGACGTGCTGCCGCCGGACCAGCTGCGCAACGAGATCGTCCGCAGCCACGGGGAACTCGAGCAACGGCTGGGGCGGAAGGTGCGCGGGTTCGCGTACCCCCACGGCTACAACGGGCGGCGGGTGCGGGACGTCGTCCGGGAAACCGGGTACGACCACGCGACCGAGGTCGGCCGGCGGCTGCACCGGCCCGGCGACAACCGGTTCGCGGTGCCACGCCTGCAGCCGACGCCCGCGCACACCGGCGAGGACCTGGTCGCGCTGGTCTCCGGGGGCGGGTCGCAGCTCGTACCGCAGATGAAGCGCCTGGCCCAGCCGGCCTGGCGGGTGGCGCGCAAGGTGGCGCTGCGCAGTGGACGGACGCTCACGTGAGCGGCGGAGCGCACCGCGCGCCCAGCCGCTTCGGCCGGCGCCAGGCCATCGCCGGGATCGCCGCGCTGGCCGTCGTGCCGACCGCCGCGGTGGTGGCCGGGCAGGTGCGCACCCGGACGCTGCCGGCCGAGGCGACCACCGGACCGTCGCACGCGCCGTCGGCCGCGGCTTCCGGGCCGGGTAAGGGGTCGAAGCCGTCCGGTGCCGCGGTGGTGGGCAAGGGCGGGGGACCGGTGCCCTACCGCGGTGGCAAGACGATGCTGGGCGCGTACCTGGATCTGGAAGGCATGTCGGCGGCCCAGGCGATCGCGTTGCGCCGCCGGCAGACCGGGCGCGACCCGCGGATCCTGCACACCTTCTATGCCTGGCAGGACACCCTGCCGCGGTCGTTGCCGTGGCTGCCGGACGACTCGTACCCGATGATCTCCTGGCGCGGCACCGACCACGCCTCGATCCTCTCGGGTAGGTTCGACGACCTCATCGCTCGCAACGCCAAGCAGCTCAAGCGGCTCGGCCGGCCGGTGCTGCTGCGCTGGGGCTGGGAGATGAACGGCGACTGGTACCGCTGGGGCGGCCCGCAGAACAGCAACAACCCGGCCAATTACGTACGCAGCTGGAAGCACCTCCGGAAGATCTTCGCCGACCAGAAGGCCGACAACGTCTCCTGGGTGTGGAGCCCCAACTGGAACGACAAGCCGGACGCCGCCTGGAACGCCAAGCCGAAGTACTACCCCGGCGACGACCAGGTCGACTGGGTCGGTGTGTCGGGCTACAACCTGCACCGGGAGCTTCCGGGCCAGCTCTTCCAGGGCATCTACGACCTGTACGGCGCCAAGAAACCGATCATGATCACGGAGACGGGCTCGGTCGACCGTGGCGGCCGCACCAAGGCCGACTGGACGACGGCCCTGGCCACCTGGGTCGAGCAGCACCCGGCGGTCGGCGCGGTGGTCTGGTTCGACACCGACACGCACTACAACTACCACGAGAAGTGGCGCGTCGACACCGACCCGGAGTCCCTCGCCGCGTTCGTCGCGATGGCCAAGGACCCGCACTTCAGCGCCTGACCCGGCGCCCCATGCGTGCGGCCGAGCCGCGGGTCAGGCGGCGGGGCGGCTCAGCCGGTTCGCGAGTTCGGCCGCCCGGCTCAGCTGCCCGGCCCGCGCCGTCGTCCGCACGGTGCGTCGCAGCAGCGCGGGCACACGCACGGTCAACGTATCGGTGACAGCGGTACCGGGCCCGGCGGCGACCAGACCGGTGACGATGTGCACCTGGACGCCGCCCCGGCTGCGGATGTCGAAGACGACCCGCGCGCCCTCGCCCGTCTCCTCCGGCCAGAGCCGGACCGCGATCGGGTTGTCCATCCGCAGCGGGCCGGCCAACCGCAGCCGCTCCACGGCGGTGAACTCGGTGACCCCGTCGCTCTCCCGGATGTCCCGCACCGCGACCACATAGGGGTTCAGCCCGACGTAGAGTTCCGGATCGCACAGGTGCGCACCGACCTCACCGGGCGGCGCCGCGACAGTGAACTCATGGACGAGCGTCAGCTGACTCACGCGGGCAAGATAACAGCGCGGCGCCCGGCCGGGGCGGGATGGTCAGGTGGCGGCCCGCTCGGCCGCCGCGACCGCGTTGCGGAACAGCATGGCCACAGTGGTCGGGCCGACCCCGCCGACCCTCGGCGTGATCGCGCCGGCCACCTCGGCCACCGACTCGTCGACGTCGGGCAGCAGCCGGCGGCCCTCGTAGCGGACACCGGCGCCGATCACCGTCGCGCCCGGTCGGACGTGCTCGGGCTGGACGATGCCGGGCACGCCGGCCGCCGCGACCAGGACGTCCGCCCGCCGGGTGTAGCGGGCCCAGTCCGGCACGCCGGTGTGCACCACGGTGACGGCGGCGTTCGCGGTCGGGCGCTTCTGGGCCAGCAGCATGGCCAGCGGCCGGCCGATGGTGGCGCCACGGCCGAGGATGACCACCTCGTGGCCGGCGACCGGGATCTCGTAGTGGGCCAGCAGCGCCTCGATGCCGGCCGGCGTGCACGGGACCGGGCCGGGCCGGCCGCTCGACAGCCGGCCCAGGTTGAGCGGGTGCATGCCGTCGACGTCCATGTCCGGGTCGACGGTCATCAGGGCCGCGTCGTAGTCCAGGTGACCGGGGATCGGGTATTGGATCAGGAGGCCGTGCACCGCCGGGTCGTCGTTGAAGCGGGCGATCGTACGGTGCAGATCGTCCTGCGTGGCGTCGGCCGGCAGGTGCTCGTGCGGGGACACGAAGCCCAGCTCGGCGGCCTGTTTCTGCTTGATCCGGATGTAGCCGGCGCTGGCCGAGTCGTCACCCACCAGGATCGTCGCCAGCGACGGCTCGACACCGCGGGCGCGCAGGTCGGCGGCGCGGCGGGCCACGTCGGCCAGGACCGCCTCGGCGACCGGCGCGCCGGGCAGCAGCCTTGCTGTGTCAGTCATGCGATTCTCCCGCGTGGGCACCCAGGCGGACGGCACCCACGACCGCGCTCCCCGATGGTGGTCGCCATCCTCGGTGCCGCCAGTCGCGTGAGGATCTCCAACCTACCCTGCAGACCAGTGGTAGCCCTGAGGGGTATCCGCGACCCGAATGCCGCTCAGGCCTACCACTGAATCGCCAGTGGTAAGTCTGGGCGTATCCGCCCGGGCCTCCCGCGGAAAGGGCCGGTGGGAGGCCCGGGCGGTATGCGCGACCGGAACGCCGCCCAGGGCTACCACTGAATCGGCGATCGGCGGCCGGGCGGCGGCGTCAGGACTGAGCGGCCGCGACGATCACCGTGCGGTACGCGGCGGTGTCCCCCGCGCGATACAACCCGATCGTCATCCGGCTGGCCGACGGGAGCCGTAGCGTCGCCCCCCAGGTGCCGTCGCCGCCGGCCACCCGCCGCTCGATGATCCGGTTGCCGGTCGGGTCGGTGACCACCACCGAGTACGGACCGTCGGCCTCGACCAGCCCGGTCGCCCGGATGTCGACGTCCCAGCCGCCGTCGCTGCCGACCGGGCCCGGCAGGTCGGAGTAGAGCGTGGTGACGGTGACCCGGTAACTGTCCTGCGAGCTGGTGTACGACAGCCAGCCGGCCCCGCCGACCACGGCCAGGACCAGAAGCATCGGCAGGAGCTGCTTGACGACCGTACGCCGCTCGACCCTCTGCTCGGGCGACCGCGGCGCGAACGGCCCGGGCAGCGGCGTGGCCGTCTCATCGGTGATCCTGGGAATGAGCTCGGTCTTCGGGCCCTCCTCGTCGTCCTCCTCCTCGCCCTGCCAGACCCGCTCCGGCACCGCCCTGAGGGCGAGCATCGCCAGCGTGATCCCGGCGGTGGCGAGCGACCAGGAGACCCGGTCGAGCTTGAAGCCGGCCACGTAGAGCACCAGCCCGGCGACGATCATGGTGGCCAGCGACAGGCCCGGCACCAGGACGGTCCGCTCGACCGCGCTGAGCGCCCGGTAACGGAAGATCAGGGCGTTCAGGGCCAGCCCGGGCAGCAGGCAGCCGAGCGCGATCCCGCCGGGAATGGCCAGCGCGCGCGGCCCGGCCAGCACCGACGCGGCCGCGGCGATCGTGGCCACCGCGAACAGGAGCGCTGTCGATCGAAGGACGGGCCGAGCCCGTTCACGCACGGTAAGCCCGTTCACTACTGGACCCCCATCCGGTAGATGCGCACCGTGCCGTTGTCGTAGAGCCGGTCCACGTCGGTCAGCGCGTCGAACTTGGTCAGCTGGCGGGTGGTCAGCGGCTCGGTGATGCGGCCGGCCCGCGGGTCGTTCTCGAAGTACGCCTCGCTCTGCGGCAGCTGGGTGCTCAACCGGCGGTCCACCACCAGGTAGTTGACACGGATCCGGGCGACCAGCTCGTCCTCGTTCAGGCCCCACTCGTCGGCGTAGTAGAGCGGCCCGACCTCGCGCACCGGGTCCTGCCGGCCGTAGGTGGACGCCAGCGACACCGACGTCACGTCACCGCCGACCCGGTTGCCCCGCCCGAGCACGGTGAGCTCCCACTTCGCGGCGTCCACCCCGTACGCGTCGACCGAGCGCTCGAACCCTCCGGCCAGGTACGGCCCCGGCAGCAGCGACCCCAGCGGCGGCCAGCCCCCGGCCCGGGCGCCGATCATCAGCAACGTGACCAGCGCCGAGCCGGCCAGCACCCGGACCACCAGGTTGCGCCCGGTCGGCGGTGGCGTGGCCAGCGCCGGCGCCACCCAGTGCCGGCGCCCGGCGGTGTCCCGCGACGGCAGGATCTGCACCGCCCGGACCAGCGCGATCGCCGCGATGATGGAGATCGGGATGTACGTGAAGGTGGACAGCCGCCCGGCGATCTCCGGACCGTTCTGGCCGAGGAACCGCACCCCGTTGCCGGCGAAGAACACCAGCCCGCCGATCACCGCCGCCCAGCGCCAGCTGTCCCGGTCGTGCCGGATGACCATGTCCCGGGCGACCGCGATGAACAGCACGAGCAGGCCGAGCAGGCCGGAACCCTGCAGGATGAGCTGGTAGAGCGGGGCCGACGGCGCGGCCGCGGAGGCGCCGCTGCTACCCCCGAGCAGGGTGTCGACCGTGGTCGCCACCTGCTGGACCGGCTCCTCCAGGTACGAGATGACGTCGCGGGCCACCAGCAGGATCCAGGCCGTCACCACGGCTAGCGCGATCGCCGGCATGGCCAGCGCCGACCAGCGCCGCGGCCGCTCGGTGAACAGTTCCGTGACCCCGAGCAGGGTGAGCGTGGCGACCAGGGCGAACGCGGTCACATGGTGGCTGACCGCGGTCATCACCATCGACCCGATCGCGACCACCTGGAACGGTTTGCCACCCTCGGCCCGCCACCGCCGGGTCGCCCAGATCGCCAGCATGAAGAACGGCAGGGCGGCCGTCTGGTAGAGGAACATCGAGCTGAAGAACAGATAGTGCAGGGCGGTGGCGTACGTCGCGCAGGCCACTCCGGCGACGGCGGGGGAGTTGCTGGCCCGCAGCACGCAGACGAACAGCACGCCGACGAAGACCAGGTGGGCCACGCCGGCGACGATGATGCCGGCCGCGCTGACCGGCAGTCCGGTCATCGACGACATCGCGGCGCCCATCTCGGCCAGGCCCGGGAAGTGCACCGCCGGGGGCAGGGCCGGGTTGGGCTGGAACAGCTTCCCGGTCTCCATGATCGTCGTGGTCGCCAGCCAGTGCTGCAGCTCGTCGGGGAAGCGGAACTGGTCCGGGCTGTACATCCACTTGAGCAGGTACTGGTTGATGGCCAGGCCCATGACCAGCAGGAACGACTCGGCGACCCCGGCCATCCGTCGGCTGAGCAGGCGCAACACCACCGGCGTGAAGACGACCACCTGGCCGATCCAGTAGGCGATCGGCGCGCTCTCGGCGCCGGACCGGCCGCCGGTGTAGGACAGGGCCACGAGCAGGACGCCGAGGCTGGACAGGAGCAGGACCCAGGGCGCGCGGCCCAGGTCGTAGGGGCCGCCGCGGGGCGCCTTGCGGCGGTCGACCGCTGGTTGCGCGACGGGGGCGGCCACCGGGATCTTCTGGGTACGCGGTGAGCGCCCCGGGATCACGGTGATGCGGCGCGTCTCCTCCGCCCCGGGGATGATCCGCCTGGTGTCCTCACCCGGGATGATCTTGACGGTTTCCTCGCCGGGGATGATCCGGACCGTCTCGTCGATCGCCGGGATGACCTCGGTTGGATGCTCAACCTCTACTTGACCCTCAACCTCAGCCTCATCTTGAGGTTGAGAGTCGACCGCTTCGTCCGTTTCTTCTGGGGCTGTTTCGGGCGTCTTATGAGTTTCGTCCGGTTCGTCGTCCCTGACCGCGGCTTCAGTCTCGGCTTCGGTTTCCGGCTCCGCCTCGGTCTCGACGGAGGCCTCGGGCTCGGTCTCCGGCTCGTCCTCGACCGCGGCGTCGTCCTCGGTCTCCGCCTCGGTCTCGACCGCGGCGTCGGTCTCGGCTTCGGTTTCCGGCTCCGCCTCGGTCTCGACGGAGGCCTCGGGCTCGGTCTCCGGCTCGTCCTCGACCGCGGCGTCGTCCTCGGTCTCC